>JBJOQO010000045.1:0-27114 GCA_046049865.1 Pseudomonadota bacterium
CCAGCATGCTGGCGACGAAGGTCCCCAGTGCAAGCGATAAGCCGGCGTGCTCGGTCAGCCAAGCCAGTCCCAAGGTGATGAGCAACAGGTTGAGGACAAAGAGTTCCTCGCTTTTGCGTTTGGCCACCATGGTGAGCCACCAGCGCATCACTTTTTGACCACCGACCAGCAACACCGTGAGCAGCGCTGCCGCTTTCAAGCCCGCCCAACCGAGTGAGGCCGCCATGTCGGCGCCGCTGGAATTCAGCGCGGGTATCAGCACCAAGAGCGGCACCACGGCCAAGTCCTGGAACAGCAGCACGCCCATCACGCGGCGGCCATGTTCGCTGTCCAGCTCCAAACGTTCGGCCATCATCTTAACAACGATGGCGGTGCTGGACATGGCCATCGCCCCGGCCAATACCAAGGAGCCTTGCCAAGACAACTCCCAAGGGCGGTCAGAAAAAGAAAATGCCCAACTCAGCAGGTAGTGGCCCGCCACGGTGCCCAATATGGTGAGCAGCACTTGCAGCAGCCCCAAACCAAACACCAGTTGGCGCATGCTGCGCAGTTTGGGCAGGTTGAACTCGAGCCCGATGACAAACATCAGGAACACCACACCAAACTCGGCCAGGTACTGCACGCCGGCGGAGTCCTTGGCCAGGGCCAATGCATTCGGGCCGATGAGCACGCCCACCGCCAGGTAGCCCAACATCGGTGGCAGTTTGGCCAAACGGCACAGCACCACACCTGCCACGGCGGCGACCAGGTAAAGCAAAACCAATTCGAGGGTACTGGCCATAAAGAAATTCGGGATGCAAATTGCAGGCCAGGGCCCGCTTGCCTACATACAATCGTCCGATCCTAAACGACGCTTGCATTCGCCCCCTCCCGTGACAACCCCTCCCGCATTCAACGCCGAGCGAGCCTTGCAAATGGCGCGCGATACCTTTGACATCGAAGCGCGAGCCCTGCTCGGCTTGAAAGCCCGGCAAGGCGAGTCCTTTGCGCATGCGGCTCGCGCCATGCTGGAATGCCAAGGCCGTGTGGTGGTGATGGGCATGGGCAAGAGTGGCCATGTGGGCCGAAAAATCGCGGCCACCTTGGCTTCGACCGGTACGCCAGCGATGTTCGTGCACCCTGCCGAGGCCAGCCACGGCGACCTGGGCATGGTCACGCCAGGAGATGTGGTGTTGGCCATTTCCAATTCCGGCGAAAGCGACGAATTGATGGCGGTGTTGCCCGCACTCAAACGCCTGCGGGTCTTGGTGGTGGCCATGACGGGTCAAAACGAGTCTTCATTGGCGCGCCATGCCGATTGGGTGATCTCTTGCGCCGTGGACCAAGAGGCCTGTCCCCTGAAGTTGGCTCCCACGGCCAGCACCACGGCACAAATGGCAGTGGGTGATGCGTTGGCGGTGGTTTTGTTGGATGCGCGTGGATTCAAGGCGGAAGACTTTGCGCGGTCGCATCCCGGCGGCAGCCTCGGACGGCGGCTGCTGACCCATGTGCGCGATGTGATGCGCAGCGGTGATGCCGTGCCACGCGTTCCAGCGAGCACACCCTTGATTGAGATGATGCGAGAGATGACACGCAAAGGCCTCGGCGCCACCGCCATTGCCGACGATCAAGATGCTGTGCTCGGCATCTTCACCGATGGAGATTTGCGTCGATTGGTGGAGCGCGGCACCGATCTGCGGGCGCTGACCGCAGAGCAGGTCATGTACAAAACGCCACGTTTGGTGCGTGACGATGCACTCGCGGTCGATGCTGCCGCCATGATGGAGCAACACCGCATCACCAGTGTGCTCGTGGTCAACGCACAGCAACAGCTGGTGGGTGCACTGAACTCGAACGACCTGATGCGCGCCAAGGTGATCTGACCATGATGCCGGCCTTGAGTTTTCCTCCAGAACTGTTGCTCAAAGCGCAAGGCCATGGCATGGGCTTGCGTGCCGCCATTTTTGATGTGGATGGCGTGCTCACCGATGGCCGTCTCTATATCAGTGAGTCGGGCGAATCGTTCAAGGCATTCCACAGCTTGGATGGCCATGGTCTGAAGCTGCTGGCCCAGGGCGGCATCACGCCATTGATCATCACGGGGCGTGACTCACCTGCGGTGCGTCGCCGCGTGACGGATCTGGGTTTGTCTCATGCGGTGTTTGGCGCGGCAGACAAACTGGCCGCGGCCGAGCCCTTGCTGCAGCGCCTGAATCTGTCCTGGACCGAAGTCGCTGTCATGGGCGATGACTGGCCCGACCTGCCTCTTTTTGCCCGCGCCGCTTTTGCCTGTGCACCCGCCAATGCCCATATCGAAGTTCGCGGCCGTGCGCACCACGTCACCCAAGCCCATGGTGGTGAGGGTGCTGCACGGGAGTGCTGCGATTTGCTGTTGACGGCAGCAGGCCGCTATGCGGACTTGCTGCGCGGCCACCTCACCACACTCGATGGTGGTGCGCCATGACGCGGGCGGCACTGGCCGCGCTCAACGCTGCGGCGGTCGTGCCGCACAGTCCTCACGCCTGGCTGCGACGGTTGGTTCAACCCCTGACCACTTACCTCCCGCTTCTGCTGATGGGCGTATTGGCACTGGGCACCTGGTGGTTGGTAAAAAACACCCCGCTGCTTTTGCCCGAAGGGCCTGCCAAAGCATTGCGCCATGAGCCCGACTACACCATGCACCAGTTCAGCGTGCACCGTTTCGCGAAAGATGGACGGCTCAAAGCCCAGATTGAAGGCGACATCCTGCGCCACTACCCCGACGATGACACGTTAGAAATCGACCAAGTACGTTTGCGTGCCATCGGCCCGAGCGGCACCGTCACCCGGGCTGTCGCCAAACAGGCTGTGAGCAACGGGGATGGCTCTGAGGTTCAACTCCGTGGTGATGCGAGCGTTGAGCGAGATGTGCAGGGCAGCGAAGAGGCCGCCGTGTTTACCAGCGATTTTTTACACGCCTTCCTCAACACGGAAGAGGTGCGGTCTCACCTGCCCGTGGTGTTGCAACGTGGCGGCACACAAATCACGGGTGACAGTTTGGCGTATGACAACCTCAACCGGGTCGTGTCTGTGAACGGTCGGGTCAAGGCGACATTTGCCCAGCCTGTGCAAACGCCCAAATTCACAGCCGCAGAGCGCAAACCATGACTGCCGCGCGCCTGGTATTCATCACCGGGGCTTCCAGTGGCATCGGTCAGGCGCTGGCCCAGCGTTATCACCAGGCAGGTTACCGCCTGGCCCTGGTGGCGCGCCGCGGCGCGGAGCTGACCCTGTGGGCGCGGCAGCAAGGCTGGGCCAGCGAGCGCTGGGCGGTTTATGCCGCCGACGTGCGTGATGTCAACAGCATCGTGGCCGCTGGCCGTGATTGCATGGCCGCCCAAGGACTACCCGATGTCGTCATCGCCAACGCCGGCATCAGCGTGGGCATGGACAGCGCCGAGTTCGACGACCTGGCGGTGATGCGTGAAACCTTCGAGACCAACAACATCGGCTTGGCAGCCACTTTCCATCCCTTTATCCGTGGCATGTTGGCACGCCGCAGCGGCACCTTGGTCGGCATGGCCAGTGTGGCGGGGATACGCGGTCTGCCCGGACACGGTGCCTATTGCGCGAGCAAAGCGGGCGTCATCAGTTACTGCGAAAGCTTGCGCGGTGAATGCCGACCGTTTGATGTGAAAGTGGTGACTGTGGTGCCGGGTTACATCGCCACGCCTTTGACGCAGCAAAACAGCTACAGCATGCCGTTTTTGATGCCTGCCCATACCTTCGCAGATCGCGCGTTTGATGCCATCGAAGCTGGCGACAGCTACCGCGTCATTCCTTGGCAAATGGGCGTGGTTGCCAAGCTGATGCGCCTCTTGCCCAATGCGGTCTTCGATCGATTGCTCTCAGGCCGAGCCCGCAAAAAAAGACGCAACGAGTAAGGTCAGGCTGTGGCGTCCAGCAGTTCGGTCAGGGGCTGTGCGATTCGTTTGTTCAAGTGAGCCAAGGCTGCTTCCACCTGATCCACCAACACCAAACACAGGTCGCCGGGTTCAAGTTGTTTCAACGCTTCATCAATGGCCAAGAATTCACCTTGGATGGATTGAACCTTGCGTGTGCGTGAGGCACCTTTGAGCCCTTGGCGCAGCAGACGCACCACCTCACCGTCTGCACGGCCACGTTGGCAGGCATCTTCAAACAGCACCACGTGGTCGAATGCGGCGCCGAGAATCGCGGTTTGTTCGCGGATGTCTTCGTCGCGGCGATCGCCGGCGCCGCTGATGACCACGCTGCGCCGTTTGGCGGGCATGGCCTCAATGGCAGCCACCAGGGCACGCATGGCGTCGGGGTTGTGGCCGTAGTCGGCGATCACGGTGGCACCTTGGTAGTCCATCACGTTGAAACGGCATGGCGCGGTGCTCGCGTCGTTCACGAAACTCGCCAAACCTCGGCGAATGTCGTCCCAGTGCAGGCCCACGGCCCACGCAGCAGCAATAGCGGCCATCACGTTTTCCACTTGGAAAGGAATGCTGCCATTGCGGGTGAGCGGGATATCACGCATGGGCAAACGCTCACGCCATGCGCCTTCAGACACCACGATGGCATCGCCATCCACATAAACCGTGCGGTGGCCTTGGGCGCGGTGGGTGGCCATGATGGGGTGGTGGCGGTCGGCCGCAAAGTAAATCACCTTGCCCGGGCACACAGCGGCCATCGCGGCGACATGGGGGTCGGCGGCATTGAGCACACCGTAACCACCTGCGGCTACGTTTTGCACGATGACACGTTTGACCAAGGCCAGGTCTTCCACCGTGTGGATGTGGTTCATCCCAAGATGGTCGCCCGCACCGAGGTTGGTGACGACGGCCACTTGGCAGCGGTCGTAACCCAGGCCCTCGCGCAGGATGCCGCCTCGCGCCGTTTCAAACACGGCCGCGTCGACATCAGGGTGCATCAAAACATTGCGTGCGCTCTTGGGGCCACTGCAATCGCCGCTGTCAATTTGGCGGCCGTTGACATAGACGCCATCGGTCAAAGTCATGCCCACACCCAACCCGCTGGTGGCGAGCAAGTGGGTGGTGAGCCTGGTGGTGGTGGTTTTGCCGTTGGTGCCGGTAACCGCAACGATGGGAATGCGGCCATCTTGACCGACTGGGTACAAATTTCTCACAATGGCTTCACCCACCGCGCGGCCTTTGCCAAAAGAGGGCGAGAGGTGCATGCGCAGGCCCGGTGCGGCATTGACTTCCACCACGCCGCCGCCTTGGTCTTCCAGCGGCTTGAGCATGGTTTCGCAGACCACGTCCACGCCGCAAATGTGCAGGCCCACCATTTGAGCGGCGGCGACAGCGCGCGCGGCCATGTCGGGGTGCACATCGTCGGTCACATCAGAGGCGGTGCCGCCGGTGCTCAAGTTGGCGTTGTTACGCAGCACGACACGCTGGCCTTTTTCTGGCACGCTTTGCGCGTTCAAGCCTTGCAGGGCCAAACGTGCCAAGGCGATGTCGTCAAAACGAATCTTGGTGAGTGAGGTGGCGTGCCCATCACCACGGCGTGGGTCCGCGTTGACTCGGTCGACCAGCTCACGCACGGTGTGTTGGCCGTCCCCAGTCACATGGGGTGGATCGCGCCGCGCTGCGGCCACCACCTTGTCGCCGACCACCAACAAGCGGAAATCGTGGCCGGGCAAATAACGCTCCACCATCACCTGGCCGTATTCGGAGGCGGTGCGGTAGGCCGCTTCCATTTGGTCGCGCTGGTTGATGTTGACCGTCACGCCTTTGCCTTGGTTGCCGTCTAGCGGCTTCACGACCACAGGCATACCAATCTCTTCGGCCACAGCCCAGGCATCGTCCACAGATGTGACGGGACGGCCCCAAGGAACCGGAACACCCGCTGCGCGCAGCAGGGTTTTGGTGAGGTCTTTGTCTTGCGCAATGGACTCGGCCACGGCGCTGGTGGCATCCAGCTCGGCGGCTTGGATGCGGCGCTGTTTGGAGCCCCAGCCGAACTGCACCATGCTGCCTTGCGTCAGGCGACGGTAGGGAATGCCACGCGCCACGGCGGCGTCCACGATGGAGCCGGTGCTGGGGCCAAGGCGGGTGTCTTCGTCCAACTCGCGCAAGCTGGCCACGGCGCGGTCGATATCAAACGACAGACCCTTGGCCGCTGCTTCAATGAGGTTCTGTGCCAGATCAACCGCCAGCCTGCCCACTTCTTCTTCGCTGTACTCCACCACCACTTGATACACACCAGGCTCGCTGGTCGCCGAGGTGCGGCTGAAAGTCACAGGACAACCCGCTTGGGCCTGCAGCGCCAAGGCCGCGCTTTCCAGCACGTGGGCAAAGGAGATGGGGCTGTTCGCACCACTGGCCCGCAGTGCGCCGACCGCGGGGAACAGCGCGCGCACGGCGGCTTCAAAACCAGGGCGTGTGGCAATGCAACGCTCGGACTCGGAACAAGTCACGATGCTTTCAATGGCGGTGTGGCGCCCCCACAGGTTGGGACCACGAAGAGCGCGAATGCGTGAGAGTTCCATGGCTGAGTTTTCCGGAGAATCGTTGAATCGGTGTGGGCTTCTAACGTGCGAGCCGACGTTCAGGACGACTGACGCGAGGCACCAGATGGGATGCTTTTGTTATTTGTTGTGACAAAACCCATGTCTACCAACGGATCGCTGGTGTTGGCGCGGAAGGTGTCGATGCCGGCGGCGATGAGATCCGGTGCCATGCCCAGCGCCCACACCGTGGCCACCGAGGCCAGCAAAACTTCCAGGGGCAGGGGCGGTGTTTCGGAGTTGTTTTTGCCGGCGGCACGCTGCGCTAAATCGGTCAGCAGCAGCTCGTCTGGGCCGCTGGCCAGCACCACATGGGCACCACGCTGGAACACCACCCGTCCGCCTTGAGTGCGCTGGTCGAGCAAGGCGGGCAGCTCGTCACTCAGGCCGTAAAAAATCACACCACCATCGCAAAGCCGAGCCAACTCAGCCACTTGCGCATCGGCGCCATTGAGCACTGCTGTGCCATCGGACAGCACCACATCAATTTGGGTGCGCAGCACTTTGAAGAGCTGGTCGGCATCCAGCACGTCGAAGTGGGCCAGGACGGCACGGTCTTGCTCGGGCAGATGCAAGTCGGTGACCACGCCGACCATGCAGCGGTCATAGGCCAGACCGTCACGCAAAATAGATTCGGCGCTGTTTTCAAACACGGCGGCATCCACCGAACGGTTGATCAGCAAACGGCGGCCGGCTTCAAAGTGGGCGCTTGAGCCGCGCTCCACGCGGCGGCGGTTGAGAAACAAACCGTCCCGGCAGGCCAAGCCGACGTGGTGACCCGCCAGGTTCATCAGCCAAGCCACCAACCGCGAGATCACATTCGTATCTTGTGTGCCCGCCACGCCAACAATAGGAATGCGACCGGGGTGTTCGCCGTTGTCCGCCAGTGTGGGGGCAAACAAGTGATCCACGATGGCACGACCGACCGGACGCGGTTGACCTTCAGCTGGCTTTAAGTGCATCAGCAGGCCAGGGCCCGCATTGACTTCGACCACTGCGCCGCCTTGGTCTTGCAAGGGGCGCGAGATGTCTTGGGCCACGACATCAATGCCTGCAATGTCCAGCCCGACCATGCGGGCTGCCAGCGACACTGCATGCGCCACTTCGGGGTGAACGTCGTCGGTGCAGTCGATGGCGACGTTGCCGTTGCGCTGTATCAGGACTTGCCGTCCCGCTGCCGGCACACTTTGCGGCGTCAGCCCTTGGCGGCGCAGGTCCAGCATCACGGCGCCGTCTTCCTCTGGGCGGACGCGGCCCAGCGGGAAATCTTCGGTGTCACCGCGACGGGGGTCGGTGTTGATTTGCAGGTCAATCAGTTGCTGCACGGTGGCTTGCCCATCGCCCAGCACCGACACGGTTTCACCCCGCGCCGCCGCAACCATCTTGCCGCCCACCACCAGCAAGCGGTGCTCATGGCCGGGAATGAAACGCTCCACCATCACTTCGCTGCCTTCTTTGTCGGCAACCCCAAACGCTGCTTTGATGTCGGCTTCAAGGCAGAGATCCAGGCTCACGCCTCGGCCATGGTTTCCATCGGTGGGTTTGACGACAACGGGCAGGCCCAAATCTTGTGCCGCCTCCCAGGCTGCTTGCGGTGTTTCCACCACCACGCCTTCAGGCACCGGAACGCCACAGGCTTTGAGCAAACTTTTGGTCAGGTCTTTTTCGCGGGCAATGCCTTCAGCGATGGCGCTCGTGAGGTCGGTTTCGGCAGTCCAGATGCGGCGCTGCCTGGCACCGTAGCCCAGTTGCACCAAATTGCCGCCATTGAGTCGCATGTGGGGAATGTGACGGTCTGCGGCTGCGGCAACGATGCTGGCGGTGCTGGGGCCGAGGTAACACGCCTCGACCCGATCGCGCAGGCGTTGCACGGCAGCAGCGGTGTCGAATGGCAGCGTGTTGATGGCGCACATCAACAGTCGGTGTCCTTCTTCCAGCGCCAGCCGCGCAACCTGTTCGTCGCGTGCGCGAAACACCATGCGGTAAACGCCCCGCTTGGAGGTGCTGCGTGTTTGGCCAAAACCGGTGGGCATGTCAGCCAGATTCAACAGCTCAATGACCACATGTTCCAAAATGTGGCCCGCCCAGGTGCCTTCTTGCAGGCGCTGCAAAAACCCCCCTTTTTCGCCAACCCCGCAGTGGTGTTCGCCCAGTGCGGGCAGGGCGGCCAGCAAACGGTCGGTCAGGCCGGGAATCAAATTGGAGGGAAAATCTTCCAGTGCGCCCAAATCCAGCCACACCTCCAGCACAGGCCGGTAGGTCCAAACATTGGGGCCACGCAAGAAGTTGATGCGCTGCAGATGAATGTCGTCGAATTTTTGCATTTAAGAGGGTGTGCGCAAACCAAAAACGACTTTATCGGCCCTGATCTGCGGTAGTGAAATCAATGGTGGCGACGTTGGGCGGATGAGGCTTTCAGGTCAACGCAGGGATGGCTCGTTCCGTTTCAGTGAGAATCCCCGGTCTGATCCGCGCTGTTTTATGTCTTTACAGCCGTCTTTGGCTGTCAAAATCATCTTTTCCCCTGGAAGCCGATGCACTCAAATCCTGTCGATATTGCCACCAGGGCCCCTGTCGACCCCGCGCAGGCAGCGTTGTCTTCGCAGCTGCATGAAGGCGAAAACGTTCTAGCCCAGTTATCGGTTGACTTGTCCGAGCAGTTGTTTTTCGCAAGCACCCAACTTTTTGTGACCAACCAGCGTGTGTTGGCCTGCTTGCCGGGGGGGCAGGTCAAGGATTGGCCGTTGGTGCCCGGCATGGCGCTGAAACTGCGGGATCACGCAGGCGTTGGCAGTTTGGACCTGGTTGACGCCACTGGATTGCTCGCGCGCTGGTCTTTCAGCCTCGGGCGCAATGTGGCGGTGCAGCGCTGGATGGCGCAGTTTGAACTGGCGGTTGAGCGACTCGGGCAGGCACCAAAACCCACGACCTCCGGTGGTGAGGAGGTTTTGAATTGCCCCAGCTGCCAGGCCAGTTTGCCGCTGGACAGCGAGGCCTGTCCAGTTTGCAGCCGCGAGCTGCACTCGCCGCCTTCTACTTGGGTGCTGCTGCGTTTGGGGCAGTTTGCCAAGCCTTACCGCGGCAAGCTGATTCTTGGCTTTTTGCTGACCTTGGCGTCCACCGCAGCGACCTTGGTGCCCACTTACCTGACGATTCCGCTGCTCGACGATGTGCTCGTGCCTTACCAAAGCGGCCAACCCATCGACCCGAATTTGGCGGTGTTGCTGTTGTCCGGTTTGCTGGTGTCCGCCCTCTTGGCCTGGGGTTTGGGGTGGGCGCGCACTTACCTTTTGGCCCTTATTTCTGAAAGAATTTCGTCCGACCTCAGAACCACCACCTTTGAGCATTTGCTCAAGCTGTCACTCGACTATTTCGGTGGCAAACGCACCGGTGATTTGATCGCCCGCATCGGTTCAGAAACCGACAACATCTCGGTTTACCTGTCCCTGCACGCCATGGACTTCGCCACCGACGTCATCATGATTTTGATGACGGCGGCCATCCTCTTTTCCATCAACCCGTGGCTGGCTTTGGTGACGTTGCTGCCTTTGCCATTCATCGCCTGGATGATTCAGCGTGTGCGAGACCGGCTGCGCACCGGGTTCGAAAAAATCGGCCGAGTGTGGGGCGAAGTCACCAATGTGTTGGCCGACAGCATTCCCGGTATCCGTGTGGTCAAAGCGTTCGCCCAGGAAACCCATGAAGCCACCCGGTTTCGGCATGCCAACCGCCTGAACCTCGAGGCCAACGACAAACTCAACCGCACTTGGTCGCTGTTCACCCCAACAGTCTCTTTGCTGACTGAAATTGGCTTGCTGGTGGTCTGGGCGTTCGGAATTTGGTTGGTCGCACACGACAGCATTACCGTGGGCGTGTTGATTGCCTTCATCACCGCCAGCGGGCGTTTTTATGGGCGACTCGATTCCATGAGCCGATTTGTCTCCGTCACGCAAAAAACGGCGGCTGGTGCCAAACGCATTTTTGACATCTTGGATCACGTGTCCAACGTGCCCGAACCCGCTGACCCAGTGAAGGTGGACAAAATGCGAGGCGGCATGCAACTGCGCGACATTGGTTTTCGTTATGGCAGCCGCGCCATCATTCGTGGCTTGTCGCTGGACATTCAACCAGGCGAGATGATTGGTTTGGTGGGTCACAGCGGCTCGGGCAAGAGCACCTTGGTGAACTTGATTTGCCGTTTTTACGACGTGACGGATGGCTCTATCCGCGTGGACGGCACCGACATTCGGCGCATCAAAGTGGCCGACTACCGCCGCCACATTGGTTTGGTGCTGCAAGAGCCGTTCTTGTTTTTTGGCACCATTGCCGAGAACATCGCCTACGGCAAACCCGAAGCCACGCGTGAAGAAATTGTCGCAGCCGCCCGCGCCGCCCATGCCCACGACTTCATCTTGCGTTTGTCGCAAGGGTATGACTCCATGGTGGGTGAGCGCGGTCAGGGACTGTCTGGCGGTGAGCGCCAGCGAATTTCGATTGCGCGTGCCTTGTTGATTGACCCACGCATCTTGATCTTGGACGAAGCCACGTCTTCGGTGGACACCGAAACCGAAAAAGAAATTCAGAAGGCGCTGGACAACCTGGTCAAGGGCCGAACCACCATCGCCATCGCTCACCGTTTGTCCACCCTGCGTAAGGCCAACCGTTTGGTGGTGATGGATCGCGGGCAGGTGGTGGAGGTGGGGCCGCACGATGAGTTGATGGCCCAGCAAGGTGCTTACTTCAGACTCTATGAGGCCCAGGCCAGACAAGTGGACACCGAAGAAGGTGACAACAACCACCTCGCCGTGGCTGCCATTGCGGTAGCCCATCCAGCAGGACAAGCATGAGCACGCTCCCACTCCAACTCCAACTGCACTGCGATTCCTTCGGTCGGCTCGTCTTGACCGACGAGTTGGGCAAATCCCACGTCGGTATCACACCCGTTCGTGCGTTCCCCATTGCCGCGCCGCTGGAGGGCGTTTCACTGGTGGGGGCCGACGGCAAAGAGCGGGCTTGGATTGCCCACTTGGATCAACTGGCACCCGAGGTGCGCTGCCTGATTGAAGCGGAGCTGGCCATGCGCGAGTTCATGCCTGTGATTCAGCGCATCAAAAAGGTATCTACTTATTCCACGCCCAGCGTCTGGGATGTGGACACCGACCGGGGTGCGACGCAGTTGGTGCTCAAAGGTGAAGAGGACATTCGCCGTTTGACTGCAGGGCGTTTGCTCATCGCCGACAGCCAGGGCATCCATTTTGTGATTGCGGATAGAACGGCGCTGGACCGCCACTCGCGGCGCATTCTGGAGCGTTTCCTATGACTTTCGACAGAGCGTCGGCGTCGCTCATACCCTGATTTGCCCGGAGGACAAGGTGCGGTCTGGTGGATGGCTATGGCAACATGCTGCCCCATGATTGATGTCGTCGTTCTATTTTTTGTCCTGGGTGTGTTGGCCCGCTTGCTGCGCAGTGACCTGCGCTTGCCAGAAGCGCTGTATGAAACCCTCTCCATTTATTTGCTGCTGGCCATCGGCCTCAAAGGCGGCATCGAGTTGAGCAAACAACCGGTGCTGGCTTTGGCGCCCCAAGTCCTGGCCACCATGGCACTGGGTTTTGCCATTCCCTTCGTGCTGTTTCCGGTGTTGCGCCTGCTCAAAATGAGCGGCGCGGACAGTGCCAGCCTGGCAGCCCACTACGGCTCAGTGAGCGTGGTCACCTTTGCGGTCGGCACGGCCGCTTTGACCCGCCAAGGTATTCCATATGAAAGCCATGCCGCGTTGTGGGTGGCCGTGATGGAAGTTCCTGGCCTGGCGGCTGGCATCTTGTTAGCCCGTTGGGCCACACAGCAAGAGGCACGTGACAAGCAACAAACCGCCAGCCCCTTTCGCTGGCAAACCCTGGCCCACGATGTGCTCTGCGGCAAAAGCATGGTGCTGTTGCTTGGCGGGATCGCAATTGGAGCCATCGCTGGCGTCGAGGGCAGCGCGCCGATCAAGGCTGTGTTCATGGATCCGTTCAAAGGCGTGCTGGCCCTCTTTTTGTTGGAGCTGGGTTTGGTGGCGGGCGGACGCCTCGGTGAAGTCAAACGATTTGGCGCCGCCGTGCTGGTGGTGGGATTGGGCGCACCGCCGATCTTGGCACTGGCGGGCGCCTTCGTCGGTGTGGCTCTGGGCCTGTCGACCGGGGGCGTGGCCATCGTGGCCATTCTCGCGGCCAGCGCCAGCTACATTGCCGCACCCACGGCCATGCGCATTGCCGTGCCGCAAGCCAACGCGGCGCTGTCCATCACTGCGGCGCTGGGCATCACGTTTCCGTTCAACATCGTGATCGGCATTCCGCTGTACATCGAATTGGCGAAAGCCCTAACGACATGAGCGACTTCAATAAACACCCGAAAAAACTCTTGGTCATCATTGCCGAGGCAGCACTTGAGAAACCCCTGGGCCAAGACGTCAAACGCCTGGGCGCCCACGGCTACACCGTGTACGACGTTCGTGGGGCAGGGCACACCGGTGAGCGCGAAGGGGCCTGGGAGGCCGACCGCACCATCGAGATGAAAGTGATTTGTGACGCCGATGTGGCGGACAACATTGCGCGACATGTGGTGAGCACCTATGCCCCCAACTTCGGCCTGACCTTGTTTTTCGCAGATGTATCGGTGATACGAGCGGAAAAATACTGAGCTAGATCCGGCAGTTGACCGCTTTCATGCACGGACAACACCGCATGGGCGCTGACATCGCTGGCTGCGACAATTCTTCCAACTCGGGCGCGTTCAACTGCCGGATCTAGGCTGCACCTGGCTTTTTTGCGACCGGCCAATAAAAAAGCGGTGGGCTGATGCGCCACCGCTTTTGTTTTTAACTGGGGTTCAGGTGGTTCAGTAACCGCCGCCGCCGGAGCGACCGCCGCCACCGCCGCCGTAGCCACCGCCGCCAGAGCGACCGCCACCACCACCGCCGTAGCCACCACCACCGGAGCGGCCACCGCCACCACCGCCGTAGCCGCCACCACCGCCGCCGCCGCCATAACCGCCGCCACCGGAGCGGCCACCGCCACCACCGAAGCCGCCGCCGCCGGAACGACCGCCACCACCACCAAAGCCGCCCGGACGCTCTTCGCGCGGACGAGCCTCGTTGACCACCACAGCGCGACCTTCCAGGTCTTTGCCGTTCATGCCAGCAATGGCAGCTTGGGCTTCTGCATCAGAGCTCATTTCTACAAAGCCGAAGCCCTTAGAACGACCCGTTTCACGGTCCATCATGACCTTGGCCGAAGCCACGGTCCCGAAAGCCGCAAAATTTTGCTGAAGGTCTTCATCACGAATACCGTAGGCCAAGTTGCCCACGTAGAGTTTGTTGCCCATGCAGAGCACCTTTCTTTCCTATTGATCCAAGAAAACCATGTGGAGCATCAACCCGTCCTGACCCATTCAAGCAAAGGTGCGGCTGCCGGACACAGAATTCCCATTATCAATTGATTTTTCGGGCCTGCGCAAAGAGTTATCACAGTCATTACCTAGAAAGTGTTGTTTTGCAAGCAAGCTGCGTTTGGCGACCTGGGGTTATCTCGGATGCCGCAGTGGGCGCACCAAGCCGCCCAGGGCCAAACTCACAGTCCACAATGCGCTGTGCAAGCCAAGTCCACTTCAACATTGAGAATCGCCAGTTTGGTGCCCAGCCTCACCGAGTTGTTGGTGGAATTGGGTTTGAAACCTTGGCTGGTGGCTCGCACGGGGTATTGCATTCACCCTGCAGGTGCAGTGGTGGATATTCCTAAAGTCGGTGGCACCAAAACGGTGAATTTGCAGAAACTCAGGCGCCTGGCGCCCAGCCATGTCCTTGTGAATGTGGACGAGAACGAGCGTCCCACCGTCGAAGCGCTGAGGGCGTTTGTGCCCCATGTGGTCGTGACCCATCCGGGCTGCGCGCAAGACAACCTCGGCCTCATCGACCAAATCGTCGCGGCCATGCCCATCGGCGCATGGTCCAGCGCGCTGGCCACGCGTGCCGAGCGCTGGAAAGCGCAGATCCAGGCGCACTTGGCCCCCATCGAAGCCCATCACTACCAGGCTCAGCAAGTGCTCTACCTGATCTGGCGAGACCCATGGATGACGGTGGCGCGGGACACCTACATCTCTCGCATGCTGGCTCTGGTGAATTGGCAGACGCTGCCTGAGGTGCAGGGTGGAGTGAGTGGCTCGACGCGTTATCCCGCAGTGCTCGGAACCGAGGCGTGGTTGGCCGACGTGCAGCAGGTGTTGCTCAGCTCAGAGCCCTACGCCTTTGGTTCCGAGCATGTTGCCGAGGTGCAAAAGCTCTGTCCCCAGGCCACAGTGCGTTTGGTCGATGGCGAGGCGCTCAGTTGGTATGGCACGAGGGTGGTGAAAGGTTTGGCGGTATTGCGCCAAATGGCCGCAGCACATTCGGTGGCCCGCGCCCCACAATGAGCCATGGATATTTACAAACCCCTGATTGCCCTCTTGGCCATCGTCAACCCGATTGGCGTGGTGCCCTTCTTTATTCACTTCACCAGCAACTTCACGCCGGCACAGCGGCGGCGAACGATCAAGGTGAGCGCATTCACGGCTTTTTTGGTGGTGTCGATCAGTGCACTGGCCGGTCTGAAAATCATTGAGTTTTTTGGCATTTCCCTGCCGTCGTTCCAAGTGGGCGGCGGCATTTTGCTGTTGATCTCATCGCTGCAAATGCTCAATGCACAACCGGCAGAAGGGCGCAAAGAAGATGTCACCGAGGGCTCGCACAAAGTGGATGCGGGTGCCAGCATTGCGGTGGTGCCCTTGACCATCCCTTTGCTGACCGGTCCGGCCACCATCTCCACCATGGTGATTTACGCCGAAAAAACCCAGGGCCATGTGTGGCAACTGGCGGTGCTGGTGGGTTATGGCGTGGTGGTGGCTTTGGCCACAGTGGCGGCATTTTCTGCGTCTGGAAAAATCGCCAAAGTTTTGGGCTCCACCGGCATCAACATCATGACGCGTTTGATGGGTTTGATCTTGGCCGCTTTGGCGGTGGAGCTGCTCACCGATGGTCTCAAGCTGCTCTTTCCTGTCTTAGCTCGTTGAGCCGCATTTCATCGGACAGCCATGAGCACGCCCACCTACGACTACATCGTTTGCGGGGCCGGTACTGCAGGTTGCCTCATGGCCAACCGCTTGAGCTTTGATAAAACCAAACGCGTGCTGTTGATCGAAGCCGGTGGCAAAGACGATTACCTGTGGATACACATTCCCGTGGGTTACCTGCACTGCATCGGCAACCCGCGTACCGATTGGCTCTACCGCACGGAGGCCGAGGCGAACCTGAACGGACGCGCCTTGCGTTATCCACGCGGCAAGGTGCTGGGCGGCAGCTCCAGCATCAACGGCATGATTTACATGCGCGGCCAAGCCCGCGACTACGACCACTGGGCCGCACTGGGCAATGAGGGTTGGGGTTGGGATCAATGCCTGCCCGCTTTCATGGCGCATGAAGACTTTCATGGCGGCGCGGACGCATTTCATGCCGCCCCTGGCCACGACCCCCTGGGCGCCCGTGCTGGGGGTGAGTGGCGTGTCGAACGCCAGCGTTTGCGCTGGGACATTCTGGACGCCTTCGCCCAAGCCGCAGTGCAAGCCGACATCCCGGCTTCGAGTGACTTCAACCGGGGCGACAACGAAGGCGTGGGTTACTTCGAGGTGAACCAGCGCAGCGGCATCCGCTGGAACGCCAGCAAAGGTTTTTTGCGCCCCGCCCTGGACCGCGACAACCTGCAGGTGTGGACGGGCGCAGAGATCGACCAGGTATTGCTTGCGCCTGGAGGCGACACCCCCTGGCGTGCACACGGCGTGAGGGTGCAGCCGCGCGGGGGCGGTGAGGCCATAGAGGCCCATGCGACCCGCGAGGTCATCCTGTGCGCTGGCGCCATCGGCACGCCCATGGTGTTGCAACGCTCAGGCATCGGCGATGCCCCGTTGCTGCACACCCATGGCGTGGTGCCCCGCCATCCGCTTTCGGGCGTGGGGCGCAATCTGCAAGACCATCTGCAAATCCGAAGCTGCTTTCAAGTGCAGGGCGTGCGCACCCTCAATACGATGTCGCAGTCGTGGTGGGGCAAGGGAATGATTGGGCTGGACTACCTGCTGCGCCGCCGTGGCCCCATGAGCATGGCGCCAAGCCAGCTGGGTGCTTTCACCCGCAGCAGTTCGGATCAGCTCCATGCCAATTTGCAGTACCACGTGCAGCCACTGTCGCTCGACGCCTTTGGCGAACCGCTGCACCGTTTCAACGCCTTCACCGCCAGCGTCTGCCACCTGAACCCCACGAGCCGTGGCGAGGTGCACATTCGTTCGCCGCGCCTGGAGGACGCGCCCCGCATCGCGCCGAACTATTTGTCCACCCAAGACGACCGAACCATCGCCGCGCAAGCGCTGCGCGTCACGCGGCGCATCGTTGCTCAAGCGGCTTTGGCACCTTACCAGCCGACCGAACTCAAACCCGGTGCCCATCTGCAAAACGATGAAGAACTGGTGCAAGCCGCAGGCGACATCGGCACCACCATCTTCCACCCCGTGGGCACCGCGAAGATGGGCCCGGCCAGCGACCCCACCGCCGTGGTCGACGCCCGCTTGCGCGTGCACGGTGTGTCCGGCTTGCGCGTGGCCGATGCCAGCATCATGCCCACCATCACCAGCGGCAATACCAACTCACCGACTTTGATGATTGCCGAGCGGGCGGCGGGTTGGGTGCTGCAAGACCACGGTTCCTGATCCGCTGCACCAGCCGTCGCTACACTTCTGCGGCCCCATTTGGCCCTCGGCGGGTCACCCACCAAGAATAAAAAACCACCCCATGTTTGAGCAGACTTTCAAAAACATCGACGACATCCTGCACAAAGACGCCGGTTGCACGAGTGAGTTGGACTACACCGAACAGTCCTCGTGGTTGCTCTTTTTGAAATACCTCGACGCGCTCGACCACGACAAACAAGCCGAGGCTGCGCTCGAAGGCAAACGCACCAGCTTCATTCTGGAAGCCCCCTACCGCTGGGAAGCCTGGGCCACACCCAAAACTGAACAAGGCCAAATCGACCACAACGCCGCCATGACGGGCGACGACCTGCGCGATTTTGTGAACACCCAACTCTTTCCCTACCTCGCCGGTTTCAAACAACGCGCCAGCGGCCCGAACACCATTGAATACAAGATAGGCGAGGTGTTCAGCGAGATCAAAAACAAAATCCAAAGCGGCTACAACCTGCGCGATGTGATTGACCTGGTGGACGAGCTGCGCTTTCGCTCGCAAACCGAAAAACACGAGCTGTCACACCTGTACGAGGCCAAGATCAAAAACATGGGCAACGCCGGGCGCAACGGCGGCGAGTACTACACCCCGCGCCCACTCATCCGCGCCATGATCCAGGTGCTGCAACCGAAAATTGGCGAGCGCATTTATGACGGTGCCTGCGGTTCAGCGGGGTTTTTATGCGAAGCCTTCGACCACCTGCTGCCCCAAGCCAGCAAGGCCGACGACCTGAAAACGCTTCAAACCCGCACCTTCTACGGCAAGGAGAAAAAAAGCCTGGCCTATGTGATCGCCATCATGAACATGATCCTGCACGGCATTGAAGCGCCCAACGTCGTGCACACCAACACCCTGGGCGAAAACATCAACGACATTCAAGAGCGTGACCGCTACGACGTCATCCTCGCCAACCCGCCCTTCGGCGGCAAAGAGCGCAAAGAGGTGCAGCAAAACTTCCCCATCAAAACCGGGGAAACCGCCTTTCTCTTTTTGCAGCACTTCATCAAAAGCCTCAAAGCCGGTGGCCGCGCCGCCATCGTCATCAAAAACACTTTCTTGAGCAACACCGACAACGCCAGCACCAGCCTGCGCAAGCTGCTGCTGGAAAGCTGCAACCTGCACACCGTGCTCGACTGCCCCGGCGGCACCTTCCAAGGCGCAGGCGTGAAAACCGTGGTGCTGTTTTTCGAGAAAGGCGCGCCGACGCGTAAGGTTTGGTTCTATCAATTGAACCCCGGTCGCAACATGGGCAAAACCAACCCGCTGAACGATGGCGACATGGCGGACTTCATTGAGCGGCAGAAAACGTTTGCCGATTCTGCGCAGAGTTGGTCGGTGGACGTGGCGGGCCTGGACGCGGCCACGTTTGATTTGTCGGTCAAGAACCCCACGGGTGGTGATGAAGCCGCCCTGCGCTCGCCGCAAGAAATTCTGGATGAGATCGCGGCGCTGGATGCGGAGAGTGCGGATGTGTTGGCGGTGATTCGCGAACTGGTGGTGTGATGTCAAAGTGGAAAACCAGCCCACTTTCTTCCGTGTGCACCGTCTTTGGCGACGGTGACTGGATCGAGAGCAAGGATCAGTCACCGACGGGTGTTCGCTTGATCCAGACAGGCAACGTCGGTGAGGGCGAATTCAAGGATCGCGCCGAGAAGGCGCGTTTCATCTCGCGGGAAACGTTCGCTCGATTGCGTTGCACCGAGATATTTGCTGGAGACTGCTTGATTTCGCGGTTGCCCGACCCTGCAGGTAGGGCTTGCATGGTTCCCGAGACAGGCGAGCGAATGATCACCGCAGTTGATTGCACCATAGTGCGCTTTGACCAAATCAAGTTGCTTCCTGAGTTCTTCGTGTACTACTCGCAGACAGGTGACTATCTTTCGGCAGTCGAACGGGAGGCGACGGGTACGACGAGAAAGCGTATCAGCAGGGCACGACTTGGACAGATTCAAGTGCCATTGGCACCGATGTTCGAGCAGCGCCGCATCGTCGCCATCCTCGACGAAGCCTTCGAGGGCATCGCCACCGCCAAGGCCAACGCCGAGAAGAATCGCCAAAACGCCCGCGCTCTCTTCGACAGCCATCTGCAAACCGTCTTCAGCCAGCGGGGTGAGGGGTGGGTGGAGAAGCCGCTGTGCGAAGTTGCCTCAATCCTGAATGGCTACGCCTTCAAAAGTGGCGATTTCTCCTCGCGCGGCCCGACAAAGAGCATCAAGATCACGAACGTTGGTGTGCGGGAGTTCGTGGAAACCTGCGATAGCGGTTTGCCCGCTGACTTCTCTCAACAATTCGCATCTGTTGCAGCCCCTGCCGGCAGTCTGGTCATTGCGCTGACGCGGACGATCATTGCGGATGGTCTAAAGGTTGGGATTGTTCCGCCTTCATACGATTGCGCTTTGGTAAATCAGCGGGTTGCCGCTTTGCTGCCGAAATCTGAAAAGGCTTCGGCTTCTTATCTGTTTGCGTACCTATCCACATCAATTGTGATGAACTATGTGAAAGACCGCGTCAATACGCTGATGCAACCAAATTTGTCTATCAACGATCTTCGGGCGATGCCTATCCCGTTACCGCCTGAGAGCGAGCGAGAAAACATCATCGAGAAACTGTTGGCAATTGAAGCGGAAACCCAAAACCTCGAAGCGATCTACCAGCGAAAGCTCGAAGCGCTCGACGAGTTGAAGCGATCATTGCTGCATCAGGCTTTCAGCGGCAAGCTTTAGGAAAAAATGATGGCGGCGGCGAAAAATCTTGGCCCGAAAGCTCTCGAAGAAATACTCGAAGATATAGAAATCGAGTGGTTCTACTCGACGAAGGAGAAGCTGAGCCCAGATGATGTGCTGAAGGGGCTTCTGGATCACGGCCTGTTCGCCGAGAAAATTCCACCTTGCTTTGGCACTGCCGGACTGACCGAGCTCGTTGGCGGAAAAATGGGCGGCTTGCTGGACGAAGCGGATGACTCGAAGCTGAAACTCGCCATCTCCAAATGCGCTCACGACTTCATGCGCTACGAGGCCATGCGGGATAGCAACATTCCGCGACACATGGGCGTGCCGCATCCGGAAGCCTATGCCGTTCAGGCGCTGGCCATCGCCAAACACTGGCAAGCCATTGCCACGCACTGCAACCAACCCACGCCGGTGTTCAGCCGCATTCATGTGCGACACATTGGCGATGGCCGCATCTTCGAGATGAACTACAAGGGAAACGAACGCTACCGTTTGGAAGAGGACGAGCAGAGGTGGATGTCTGGCGCGCAGTATGTGGCGGAGGCCGATATTGCCACTTGCTTCCCTAGCATCTACACCCACTCGATTCCTTGGGCCTTGGACGGAAAAGCTGCGTCAAAGAAGACCAGTAGCCCGACCAAGCTGCCCGGCAACCTGCTGGATAAATGCACGCAGAACACCCGCGACCAGCAAACGAACGGTTTGCTGATTGGCCCGCACGCTTCGAACATCATCTCCGAAATCATCCTCACAAAGATTGATGCTGACTTGCAGGCGAAAGGCCATCACAAGATCAAGCGGCATGTGGACGACTACCGCTTCTACGCTGCAAGTTTCGAAGAGGCGGAGCGCTTCATCAAGGACTTAGGCTTGGCGCTACGCGGCTACGAAATGTCTCTGAACGAGAAAAAGACGAAGATCCTGCCTTTGCCATGCCCGAGCGAAGCGAATTGGGTGCTTGTTTTGAATCGGCACCCATTGCCGAAGGGGCAGGAACTTAGTTTCTCGGAGATCAGGTCTTTTCTCGACCGTGCGCTGACCTGCGCGCAAGCCATCGGGAAATCGACCCCGCTGAATTACGCCATCAAGGTGCTGGCGAAGTCACACAGCAAGAGCAACCCCGAAAACAGCGATGAACCGCCCCCGCGCAGGCTCAGTTTGCGCGCCAAACGGATGTACGCCCAGGAGGCAATGAACCTTGCACTGGCTTATCCGTACCTTGCGCCGATGCTGGACGACTACGTTTTCACGCCGTACTGGCATGCCGATCTGAAGGAAGCGATCGCCAAGTTTGCGACCGCATTGGTTTCGCTTGGGCTGCGGAAGCTGTACCCGGACGCGATAGCACACGCCCTCTTTCTGGCGCTCAAATACGACTTTGTTATTGGCCTGAAGGACGATCAGCTCAAAGAAGTGGTGAAGCTGGATGACTGCATCACCAATGTGTTGCTGCTCGAATATGCCAAGCTGCGTGGGCGTTCGAAACTGGAGTCGGCAGTTAAGAAACGGGCAAATGAACTGAAAGCTGCCGACCGACGTGACAAAGACAAGCACTGGATGCTGATCTATCAGGCGTGGTCAGAAACCGAGCTCAAAGCGCGAAACCAGGAATTTTTAGCGGAACTGAAGGGCAAGGGTTTTCAGTTTTTCTCGATGCCGAAGCCGCTTGAAGAGAAGGTGCCTCCAACAGTTGAACCTGAAGCACATGCTACAGAAGCTGTTGTGGCCCTTGTTGAAGCAAAGGATCAGCCATGAAAATCCCGCCCCGCTACTTTCATGCGGTGCTGAAGTTTCTGAGCGGTGACAAGATGAAAAACGCCAGCCTGTGCGCCCGCCTTGGCATTGCCTCAAAAAACGCAGCCCAGGCGACGGCGGTGATCAACAACACGCTGGAAGCGGGCCTGATCCGGGTGGCCGACCCGGACCACCCGCGCGCCGGCTACGTGCCGCACTGGGCCTGAGGTTTCTTGATCGGGTTTTGATTCCGGGAGGGGTAATGAAACGGGGTTTCGGAATTTTGTTAACCAAATCAACAGCTTGGCGCTGCCTTGGAGGCGGCGAATTTCTTGATCGGGTTTTGACGCTGCCTGGGCAAGGAGGGCAGTGAAGTGGTGACGGGCTGTCACCAGTTGTATATGTCAGCCGCACAGCTCTCTGAGGGAGCAGTCTTGACCCGTTACCTGACTTTTGGGCTTGAATCGGGTTTGTTTCTTAAGCGCAAGTCCTTTTGAGGCATGAATGAACGAAGCACAAACCCGCGCCGATCACATTGACCCCGCCTTGAAGGCCGCAGGCTGGGGGGTGGTGGAGGGCAGCCGCGTGCTGCACGAGCACTGCATCACCTTGGGGCGCTTGCAAGGTGGCGTGGGGGCTGTGAAACGGGGCGTGGCCGACATTGCCGACTACGTGCTGGTGTACCGCAACACCCCGCTGGCGGTGGTGGAGGCCAAGGCCTGGGACAAGCCGCATACCGAAGGGCTGGCCCAGGCCAAACGGTATGCGGCCAAGCTGGCGCTGCGCCACGCTTACGCCACGAACGGGCAGGCGATTTATGCGGTGGACATGGCCACGGGTGCGGAGGGCGATGTGCCCGCCTTCCCCAGCCCCGAGGACTTGTGGGCCGCCCTTTTTGCACAAACCGCCGCCACCGAGGCCGCCTGGCGTGCGCGTTTTGCGGCTGTGCCGTTTGAAGACCGGGGCGGCAGTTGGCAAAGCCGCTACTACCAAGACATTGCAATTGACCGCACCTTACAAGCCGTGGCACAAGGGCGCGAGCGCATTTTGCTGACCCTGGCCACAGGCACCGGCAAAACTTTTGTGGCGTTTCAACTGGCGTGGAAACTTTTCCAAAGCCGCTGGAATTTGACCGACTGGCGCGGCGGCCAAACACCCCCGGAACAAGGCACACGCCGCCCGCGCATTTTGTTTTTGGCCGACCGCAACATCTTGGCCGACCAGGCCTACAACGCGTTTTCGGCCTTCCCCGACGATGCCCTGGTGCGCATTGCGCCCGACGAAATCAAAAAGAAAAAACGCGTGCCCAAAAACGGCAGCATTTTTTTCACCATCTTCCAAACCTTCATGAGTGGCCCGCCGCAAGACGGCGAGCCCTCGCCTTACTTTGGTGACTACCCGCCCGATTTTTTTGACTTCATCGTCATCGACGAATGCCACCGGGGCGGTGCGCGTGACGAGAGCAGCTGGCGCGGCATCTTGAACTACTTCGCGCCCGCCGTTCAATTGGGGCTGACGGCCACGCCCAAACGCGCCGACAACGCTGACACCTATGCCTATTTCGGCGACCCGGTGTTCAGCTATTCGCTGAAAGAGGGCATCAACGACGGTTTCTTGACGCCGTTCAAGGTCAAACAAATTGCCACCACCTTGGATGAGTATGTGTACACGCCAGACGACCAGGTGGTGCAAGGCGAGGTGGAGCCGGGCAGGCGTTATGAAGAAAAAGACTTCAACCGGGTGATTGAAATTCCCGAACGCGAGGCCTACCGCGTGAAACTTTTGATGGGGCTGATCGACCAGCGTGAGAAGACCCTGGTGTTTTGTGCCACGCAAACCCATGCGCTGGTGGTGCGCGACCTCATCAACCAAATGAAGTCCAGCACCAACCCGCTCTACTGCGTGCGCGTGACGGCCGACGATGGCGCGATGGGTGAACAGTACCTGCGCGACTTTCAAGACAACGAAAAAACCATTCCCACGGTGCTGACCACGTCGCAAAAACTCTCGACTGGGGTGGATGCGCGCAATGTGCGCAACATTGTGTTGTTGCGCCCGGTGAATTCCATGATTGAGTTCAAACAAATCATAGGCCGAGGCACCCGGCTGTATGACGGGAAGGACTACTTCACCGTGTTTGACTTCGTGAAGGCCCACCACCACTTCAGTGACCCGGAATGGGATGGCGAGCCGCTGCCGCCCGAGCCCGTGGCCACCCGAGCCGAGCGCCCAGCGACGGTGCTGTACGCACAAGAGCCTGAGCCCGCTGCGTCGTTACGACCAGACAGGCCCGCCAAGGTCAGTGTGGTGTTGGCCGACGGCAAAGCGCGTCGCATTCAAAGCATGATGGCCACCAGTTACTGGAGCGCCAGTGGGCAGCCGATGTCAGCCGCGCAGTTTTTGGAAGAACTCTTTGGGGTGTTGCCGGAATTTTTCAAAGACGAAGAGACGCTGCGGCACATTTGGAGTGCGCCCGACACCCGCAAGGCTTTGCTGCAAGGTCTGGCCGAAAAGGGTTTTGGCAAAGAACCCTTGCAGGAAATGCAGCGCGTGATCGAAGCCGAGCACTGCGATTTATTCGATGTGCTGGCTTATGTGGCGTTTGCTTGCGCCCCGGTGTCGCGCCAAGCGCGAGCCAGCGCCGCTCACCAAGCCAGCGCAAGCGAGTTCACCCAAAAGCAGCAGGCGTTTGTTGATTTCGTGCTGGCCCAGTATGTGAAACAAGGCGTGGAAGAGCTGGATTCCGACAAGCTCTCACCCTTGCTCAAACTCAAATACAACCACGCCCTGAACGATGCGTTCGCAGAGCTGGGCCAGCCCGACCAGGTGCGGCAGGTGTTCAACGGGTTTCAGCGGCATTTGTATGCCGATCAGGGCGTACAACCGCTTTAGCCCCCGCGCGCTGCCAACACCCGCTGCATCAAAAGCTGCAAACGCTGTTTGGCCTCAGTGGGCATCGCTGCGGCGGGGGTGATCAAGGCGCTGTCGAGGGCGTTGTGGGCGATGGATGGCGGCGGCGTTGCGTGCAGTCGCCGAACCACCTCGCGCACCAAAGCCTGGGCGTTACTCGCGTTTTGCGTGAGGTTGGCAATGGCCATGTCGGCGGTCACGTGGCCGAAACTCTCGTGCCAGCAGTCGTAGTCGGTGACCAAACCCACGGTGGCGTAGGCGATTTCTGCTTCGCGGGCCAATCTGGCTTCGGGCATGTTGGTCATGCCGATGATGTCGGCACCCCAACTTCGGTAGAGCTTGCTTTCAGCCAGCGTGGAGAACTGCGGGCCTTCGATGCACACATAACTGCCCCCCCGGTGCAAGCGGCCTTGGCCGAACTTGCCCAAGCCGTAAATCGATTCAGCGGCATCGCCCAGCACCTGGTGCAGGGCAGGGCACACGGGTTGCCCCATCGCCGCATGGGCGACGATGCCGTTGCCAAAAAAAGTGCGTGGGCGCGCTCGGGTGAGGTCGATGAACTGGTCGGGCAGCACGGCGTCGAGCGGTGCCATGTCTTCTTTCAACGAACCGACGGCCGACAGCGACACCAAGTAACGCACGCCCAGCGACTTGAAGGCCCAAAAGTTGGCCAAAAAAGGAATCTCACTCGGTGTGATGCTGTGGTGGCGACCGTGGCGCGCCAAAAAGACCACGGGCACGCCCTGGAGTGTTCCCGCCATGAAGGCGTCGGACGGTGGGCCATAGGGCGTTTGGACATTGATTTCTCGGGCATCTTCCAGCCCCTCAATGCGGTACAGGCCGCTGCCGCCAATGACGCCGATGCGGGAGCTTGCGATGGATTCAGGGTTCACAAAGGGTCTCCAAAACAATTTTGTTCGCGCTGATGTAAGGTAGCGGCAGCGCGACACGACAGGTGTTGCAGACCCCCATTTTGCTTGGAGCCCTACTGCATGCACGCGATGATGCCTTTGTTGGCGCAAACCACTTTCCCCGCGCTGCGGCGTCGTCGCGTCGAGACGCTGCAAGTTAATTTGGGCTACACCTGTAACCAGTCTTGCCTGCACTGCCACGTCAACGCCAGCCCGCAGCGCACCGAACAAATGGACCTGCCCACAGTTGATTTGGTGCTGCAGGTGTTGGCGCACCTGAAAACCAGCAGTCCCAAGCTGACTTTGGATTTGACGGGTGGCGCACCCGAGATCAATGCCCACTTCCGTTACGTGGTGCGCGAGGCGCGCGCTTTGGGCGTGCATGTGATTGACCGCTGCAACCTCACCATCTTGTTTGAACCTGGCCATGAAACCCTGGCCACGTTTTTGGCCGAGCAGGGTGTGGAAGTGGTGGCCTCCTTGCCTTGTTATTTGGAGGACAACGTGGACCGCCAACGCGGCGACGGTGTTTTTGCCAAAAGCATTCGCGGCCTGCAGCAGCTCAATGCGCTGGGTTATGGCAAGACAGAGCAACTGCCGCTGAGCCTGGTCTACAACCCGCAAGGCCCGAGCCTGCCGCCCAACCAAGTGAAGCTGGAGGCAGACTACCGCCACTTTTTGGGCGAGCAGTTTGGCATCACCTTCACCCGGCTTTACGCGTTGGCCAATATGCCGATTCAGCGTTTCGGCAGCACCTTGGTATCCAAGGGACAGTTCAACAACTACATGACCTTGTTGCAAGGTGCCCACCGCGATGAGAACCTGGACAGCGTGATGTGTCGCAGCTTGGTCTCCGTGGGTTGGACGGGTGAGTTGTTTGATTGCGATTTCAACCAGCAACTGGGACTGCCTTTGCGCGGCGCTTCTTTGAAAGCGCCAGTGCCGCATTTGCGTCACTTGTTGAGCGACGACTTGAATGGCCGACCGATTTCGGTGGCTGACCATTGCTGGGGGTGTACCGCAGGGCAAGGAAGCAGCTGCGGGGGGGCCTTGGCGTAAGGCCGCAACGGTTCATCATGTTGTTCTCACCGGTTATTGCTTGTTCGGTATACCGCGTCGGGACGTCGGCCCGACAGCCGAGTAACTTTTCTTTGCTTCGCCAAAGAAAAGTCACCAAAAGAAAGGCGACCCCGAATCCGGCGGCCCCTGCGGGGCTGCTCTGCGCTGCTCGGCCAAGCCGGGAAGTTCAGAAACTCGCCCTGCGGGCTCAAACATCTGAACTTCTTTTCCCGTCTTGCCCTGCGCTGCTCGACGCCTCCCACGGGGACCCCAAGAGCCAACACCAGCGGACGGCTTGTTTGGCCGCGCCAAACATCGCAGTGATCTCCACTATTTCAACCAAGGCGATGCGCAGCGAGCCGAAAGGTATTCGCTCTTCGGGCCCCCTGAGACGAGCTGAGCAGCGCAGCGGGAGGCGGAAAAAGAAGCGCAGATGTTTGAGCCCGCAGGGCG
>JBJOQO010000046.1:0-27099 GCA_046049865.1 Pseudomonadota bacterium
TGGCGCTGTTGATGCGCAGGCCCGACGACAAGCGGTTGATGGCGGTGGACAGGTCGTTCTGGCTCTTGTTGGAATTGCGCTGAGCGGTCAACGACGACAAGTTGGTGTTGATGATTTGTGGCATGGTGATTTCCTTTTCGGTGGATGAGACTTCCGGCTACTGTGCCGGCGCGGTATCGACTGGCGTGGGCCTTGCGGCTTGGGTCAGCTTTACCCTCATCGCCGAGATGTTGCAGACGGTGTGGTTGAGGCACTTTCTGCAACATCCCGATCGAGTCGGGCATCGTCCGGTGCATCGGGTTGTTGTTGGCGGTGAGGGGGTTTTTAGGCCATCGCCTCGGTGTCACATCAACCCTTTGTGCCGGGCCCCGGTTTCGATTTCTCGTCCCCGTTGGAATCCTTATCGGACTGGCTTGAACGGAACTTGAGAAATTTTTTTGAGCACTGCGGCGGGCGCTTGCCGACAGGCCTGGTTCACCGACACCCATGGGCTGGACTTGAGGGCTGGCCGCTGGGCCGCAGGCTCGCTAATGACTGCTGACTGCTTTCTCACGCAGGATCGTTTTGCGTCGCACTGCGCCGGGAATTCGCCCCGGCAGGCGACCTACTTTCTTGCTGGTGCAAGAAAGTAGGCAAAGAAGCACCTCAACACCAGCCTATTTGAGCGGCGTTGGCTCAAACACTTGACCCGGTTACAACGGGTTGTTCGGGTAGGGGCAACAAGCATTCACGGCGACGTTAAAGGCTTGTTCCTCCATCACCCATTGCCCACCTACATCGTCGTTCCTGCGAAGACGGGAATGACGAAGAGAACCAGCCTACTGTGGCACGGGGTACTGCCTCGAATAGACCAACCGAAAACGTCGCCCGAATGCCAGTGGCTAATTTCCGAACCCAGACCCCACGACTGCGCTCCAGAGCCAAACCACCTCTTCCCAAATAGGCTGGTGTTCAGGTGTTTTCTTGGTGACATCTTTTGCACCAGCAAAAGAAGTTACTCGGCAGCCGGGCCGAGACCCGGCGCGGTGCAGCGCAAAACGATCCTCTAGCAGACAGCAGCAGGCAAACGCCGTGAATGCCCAAACCCCATCTTTGTAGGAGTTTGCCTGACACACCGCATGGAAGAAACTGGACTCAAGTGACAGAGATAGGCCGATGTTGTGGTTCAGTTCAGCTCTTCACAATCCGTTTCACGTTGACACAAACCCGACGTGACAAATTAGAAAACCCAAGCAGATCACCACCACTTCAAAAGGGCACCACCATGAACGCCGACCAAATCCTCACCGAAATTCGTGAAGCTAATCTGTCTTACCTGATGCTGGCTCAAAGCCTGATTCGCTCTGACCGCGAGCAGGCGCTCTACCGTTTGGGCATCACCGAAGAAAGCGCCGCCATGATCGGTTTGCTGACACCGGCCCAGATGATGAAAGTGGCGGCTGGCAACACCCTGCTGTGCCGCTTCCGCATGGACGACGATTTGGTGTGGGGTTTGCTCACCAACCACGGCAAGGGCGCTGCCAACGACATCACCAACCGCCTGCACGCCAGCATTTTGTTGGCAGGCCGTCACCAAGAAGCCGCCTGACAAGCGCACGCTCGCACCACAGCCACCCTGCCAGGAGATAAAAATGCGCATCAAAAGTATTCTGTCTGAGGCCAAACAAATTGACCGTGCCGTCATGTTGATCACTTTGGGGGCGCGGCTGCAGGTTTTGGAGTCAGAAACCGACTTGTCCTACGAGCGCTTGCTCCGGCTGTACAGGGAAGTCTCGGGCAAGTCGCCCAGCAAAGGCCAGTTGCCGTTCTCAACCGACTGGTTCATGACGTGGCAGCCCAACATTCATTCGTCTTTGTTCCTGAACATTCACGAGTACCTGAACAAAGTGGCCGAGATGGACGAGATTGACACCGTCATCAAGGCTTACCAGCTGTATCAGGAACAAACCACGGCCCAAGGGTTAGAGGCGCAGCTCTCCGTTACCCGCGCCTGGCGCCTGGTGAAGTTCGTGGACAACGGCATGCTCACCATGACCAAGTGCTCCAAATGCGGAGGTCACTTCGTGACCCACCCGCACGAAATCGCCAAACACTATGTTTGTGGCCTGTGCTGCCCACCGGCCCGTGCTGGCAAGGGCAAAGCCCAAGGCGGCATTCAGATGCATTGATTGAACTCACTAAAAACTAACGCTGTCATCCGTGTCACTTTTCACAAAGATCGTGAAGGAAAAATTTAAGTTTCGGCGGGAAGGGCCGAAACACATCTCGTAAAGCGACTTCTTCCGGTTCTAACCCAGTGGTTGTTTCTTGCGAAAGTGGTTTTCTCTTGCTTGTCTCCTCCTGGCACTTCGATGTGCTTTTGATGCGGGTCCTTCGGGACCCGCCTTTTTTTGTGTTTTGCGTTTGTATTGACGAAAAGGCGGGGAAGGAGGCTTTGTTCGACTGATTGCTGAGCGGGGTTAGCAAGCACACTCAAGTGGTCTTGTCTGGGGCCGATAAAGGCGGTATCAGACTCAAGCAACACCTGCCGGGTCGTGTCACGGAACATCGAACACCATGTTTGTCTTGATTGGTTGGGGTCTTGCACTGGCTTGCATCTTTGGCGCCTACATCGTCCATGGCGGCAATATGCAGGTGATCATCAAGGCGTTGCCGACAGAAATGATGGCCATCATGGGCGGTGCCGTAGGTGCCTTCATCGTCACCAACCAGCCCAAGGTATTGAGGGCTACCTTGGCTGGTTTGAAAGGCTGCTTCAAGGGCTCCAAATACAACAAAGCACGCTATATGGAGTTGTTGGCCTTGCTCTACGACATTCTTCAAAAAGCCCGCAAAGAGGGTTTGATGTCGATTGAAAAAGACGTGGAAGATCCGCACAGTTCAGCGCTATTTCAAAAGTACCCGGCCGTGGGCAACGACCACCACGTGGCGGAGTTCATCACGGATTATTTGCGCATGATGGTGTCGGGCAACCTGAACGCCCACGAAATTGAGGCTTTGATGGACAGCGAAATTGAAACCCACCACCACGAAGCCCATGCGCCGGCAGCAGCCATTGCACGCTTGGCCGGTGCCTTGCCCGCCTTCGGCATCGTGGCCGCGGTGCTGGGCGTGGTGAACACCATGGGCTCGGTGGGCCAGCCGCCAGCCATCTTGGGAGGCATGATTGGCTCCGCTTTGGTCGGAACCTTCCTTGGTATTTTGTTGGCCTACGCCATCTTTGAGCCGCTGGCCGGATTGATGGAACAAATCATTGATGAGAGCGGCAAAGAGCTGCAATGCATCAAGACCACTTTGTTGGCCAGCATGCAAGGTTATGCGCCGCAAGTCGCAGTGGAGTTTGGACGAAAGGTGCTGTATTCGCCAGATCGCCCTACCTTCTCCGAGCTAGAAGGCCACGTCAAAGGGAAGAAGTGAGCATGGTTGTTGGCCCCCCAGTCGCCGTCGCTCCTGCCAACTGGCTTGCAAGCCAGTTGGCGCTCCGGCGGGCATTCCCCGCGCAGGCGGGGAATGCTTTTCCGCCTCCACCCCCCGAGGGGCTGAGCCCGGACACATCTCGTCCTGTGGACGAGATGTGCCTGGCGAAGGGCCGGGCGTCCCCGCCCGGCGCGGCCTGCAAGGCCCACCCATCGGACCGGCAAAGCCGGATCCTTGGGCGTTGCTTGATGGGTCGCATCGCTGCGCTTGCTGCACGCTTGCTCGGCGATCGGAGCGAGCTGCGGGCCAGCGCCGGGCCGTCCCAAGCGGCACGCACTCCCCCTTGGGGGGGCGACGCCGTACTAGGCGTCTTGGGGGCTGCATATGGCTGGTGATGCCAAAAAACTCCAGCCCATCATCATCAAGCGCGTCAAAAAGGGCGGGCATGCGGCGCATGGCGGTGCTTGGAAAATTGCCTATGCCGACTTTGTGACGGCGATGATGGCGTTTTTCCTGCTGATGTGGTTGCTGGGCTCGACCACAGACGGTGACAAAAAAGGCATTGCCGACTACTTTGCGTCTCCGCTGAAAGTGGCAATGGGCGGGGGCAGTGGATCCGGTGACTCCTCCAGCATCATCAAAGGTGGCGGTACCGACCTGACTCGCAGTTCGGGTCAGGTCAAACGCGGTGACGTGCAAGCGCCGCGCAGCTCGTTGAACCTGCAAGCCCTGAAAGAGAACCAAGCGCGGGGAGAAACCGCGAAACTGGAAGCGTTGAAAGAAAAAGTGAAGGCTGCACTGGCGGCGAATCCAAAATCGGAGGCGCTGCTGTCACAAATTCGACTGGACATGACTCGCGATGGTCTGCGCATTCAAATCGTTGACGAAAACAACAGGCCCATGTTCGACAGTGGCAGTGCGGTCGTGAAACCTTACATGCGTGACTTGTTGCGTGACATTGGCGTTGTATTGGCCGAGGTGCCCAACCGCCTGACTCTCGAGGGCCACACTGATGCACAGCCCTTCAGCGCAGGCGAACGTGGCTACAGTAACTGGGAGCTTTCCAGCGATCGTGCGAATGCCTCGCGGCGGGAATTGATTGCCGGGGGCTTGCCAGATACCCGGGTGCTGCGTGTGCAAGGTTTGGCTTCCAGCAATTTGATCGACCCGAGCGATCCGCGCAGCCCGGTGAACCGCCGCATCAGCATCATTGTGATGAATCGTGATGCGGAGGACAGGCTCTTTGGCAACCAGCCGACCCCCGCCAATGAGCCGATTGGGGTTGCGACAGACAGCGCCGGAGGGGCTGTTGCCGTGCCGCCCATGAATAACCCGCAAACACCCCCCATTTCAGGCTCAACTTCTGCCACCAGCACCCGATAAACAACTCAGCAAACATTTCGGCGCCAACCCGCGAGGACTCCACCATGACCATCTCTACCGACATGAAATTCCTGATCGTCGACGACTTCTCGACCATGCGGCGCATCGTGCGCGGCCTGCTCAAAGAGATCGGCTACAACAATGCCGAAGAGGCCGAAGACGGCGCAGTGGCGCTGACGATGCTGAAGAACGGTAAGTTTGAGTTTGTCGTGAGCGACATCAACATGCCCAACATGACGGGTTTTGATTTGTTGTCCGCTATCAAAAAAGACGACGCCCTCAAGCACCTTCCGGTGTTGATGGTGACCGCTGAAGCGCGCAAAGAGGACATCGTGCGTGCGGCCCAAGATGGCGCTGCAGGCTACATCGTCAAGCCCTTCACCAAGGCCACCTTGGAAGAGAAGGTTCAGAAGATCATGCAAAAGCTGGCGGCCACGGCCTAAGCCTTCAAGGGGATCAAAATGAAAATGGAAGACCTCTCCACCTTGACGCCGCAAGCGGCGCAAGCCGCTGCGGCAGCCGCCTCGCCCGAAGTGTTTCAACAACTGGGTTTGATCACGCGCCAGCTGCACGACACACTGACCCAACTCGGTGTCATGCCCAAACTGCAAAACGCGGCAGATGGTTTGCCCGACGCACGCAGTCGCTTGAGCTATATCGCCAAAAAGACGGGCGACGCGGCCAACAAAGTGCTCAACTCTGTCGACCAAGCCAAGGTTGAACACAACACCATTGCCTCAGAGACCCGCCGCATGGCCGAAGCCTTGATGGCCGATCCCGTCAAAGCCGTTGCCACAGGCGCTGTGATGAATTTTGTGAGTGACGTTGAAGCAGCCACGGCTCGTATTGATCAGCACCTCACTGACATCATGATGGCGCAAGACTTTCACGACCTCACGGGTCAAGTGGTCGCCAAAGTGGTTTCGTTGGCCACCGACTTGGAAGACAGTTTGGTCAAGTTGCTTGTTCAGGCTGCTCCGCCGGAACAAGCCAAGATGGTTGATCCATCGGTGCTCAACGGCCCCGTGGTCAATCCCGAAGGCCGCACCGACGTCGTCAGCAATCAAGGCGAAGTGGACGATCTGCTGGCGAGCTTGGGCTTTTGATTCCCCAGCAGACCAGGGTATAGAAGCAAGCTCCTGGTGTCCTGTCCTGCAGATACCTGCAAATAAAACCGCGTCTTTCAGGCCAGGGCGGCGTTGCAAATCCTCGCGATACCTACGGGTATCGCTGCGCTTTGCGCCTTGCCCTGACCCGAAATCCATCGGTTTTACTTTTTGCAGGTATCTGCAGGACAGGACACTAGTTCAGTGTATTGCTGAACTAGCTTTCTCAATGGCTTGCGCAAGCTGCCGAACGACAATGGGCTTGGACACGTAGTCGGTCATGCCCGCGCCGAGGTAGGCATTGCGGTCTTGAACCATGGCGTTGGCCGTCATGGCAATGATCGGAAGGCTGGCGTACAAGCCACCCAGCGCCCGTATGGCGTGGGTTGCGGCCTGGCCGTCCATTTCAGGCATCTGTATGTCCATCAGCACCAGGTCATATTGCGCCTGCTGTACTTGGCGCACGGCCTCAATGCCGTTGGCGACGACGTCGCTGTAGTGCCCCATCTGTTCCAAAATGGCTTTGATCAGAATTTGATTCACACCGTTGTCTTCGGCCACCAAAATTCGCAAACTTCGCGCCGCGCGTTCAGCGACATCGCTGCCGGGGTCTTGGTGCACCAATTTCCTGCGGTCGCCAGCGGCGAGCGGAACACGCAACTCGAAGGTACTGCCCACGCCGAACTCACTTTGCACATGCAAAGTTCCCCCCATCAGTTCGGCCAATTCCTTGCTGATGGCCAGGCCCAGGCCGCTGCCGCCGTAACGGCGTGCGGTGCTGCTGTCGGCTTGGGTAAATCGGTCAAACAAAGTGGGTAGGGCGTTCGGCGATATGCCGATGCCACTGTCTTTCACCGCCACGCAGAACATGAAACGTCCATCATTCATCGCGTGTTGATTGACGGTCACCTCAACTTGGCCCTGTTCGGTGAACTTCAAGGCATTCCCGATCAGGTTGAAGAGTATCTGCCGCAAGCGGCTGGCGTCACCGCGCAGCGCGCTGGGCAGATCGGGGCTGAAGTGAGTGAGAAACTGGAGTCCTTTGGCCTGAGCCCGCACTGACAGCAGGGACACCACCTCATCGATGATCAGGCTGGGGCTGAACTCTGCAATCTCCAGCTCCATGCGCGCCGCTTCAATTTTGGAGATGTCCAGCACGTCGTTGATCACTGCCAGAAGCATTTGCCCTGAGCTGCGAATCAACTCGACATAACGGCGCTGCTCTTCGGTCAAAGGGGTGTTCAGCAACAAACCGTTCATGCCCAGCACGGCATTGAGCGGCGTGCGTATCTCGTGGCTCATGGCTGCCAGGAACAGGGTTTTCGACTCGTTGGCGGCTTCAGCTGCCGCTTTGGCTCGGGCCAGCTCACGTTCTGATGCAGTGATGTCCCGGAATACGCTCACCACGCCGCCGTCAGGCATTCTCGTTTCGATGGCATGCACCACCATGCCATTGCCAATGTCTTGTTCAAAGTCACCGTGCTCGCTGAGGTGGGCTTGCATTCTGCGGGTGACCCATGCCTCACGTTCGCTCGGGTTGGCGTCAGAAAGGTAGTGCTGCGCCGAGTGTCGTACCAGGCTCTCGAACGCCGTCCCGCGATGAATAAGTTTGTGGAGCCACGGAAATATGGTGACGTATCGTTGATTCCACGCCAGTACTCGGTCCTGTGCGTCGCACAACAAGAAGCCGTCACTCATCGAAGCTAGCGCTTGATCCAAGAGTGCTTTGGATCGCACGGTTTCTTGCCGAGCCCGGCTCAGTTTGGCCCAATGCCAGTGAACAAAACTGGCGGACAGCAAAATCATGCTGAGGAACACCAAAGTGACGACGATGGTCTTGCGTTTATCGTCCTGCCAACGTTGCAACACGTCTTGCATCGGGACGCTGGTGGACAGCAGAACGCTGCGATACATACTAGACCGGACGGCGATCAGCGCCTCGCTTGGGTTCGTGCGCCCCTGGCCCAACCGCGCTTGGCCATCGGCTTGATCCACGGAAAGTGGTGGTGACAAACTCAAAGCACCGGTGATATCGCTCGGCGGCACACTGGCCAGCAGCTGACCATCGACTCGTTCCAGTGTGATCTGCATGCCATCGACTGTGGCCCCCGGGGCGAGCACACTGGCCACCAGTTGCAGGGGAACCTCCGCCACCACGAGCCCGCGGCTTCCGTTGTTCGTGATGTAGGGGCGGCCCAGATGTACAACGGTTTCTGTGGTGAACGGACTTCGTACTGCGGGGCCGATGACCAGACCTGGGCTGCTCTGGGTCCACACCTGGCTGATATACCCGGGTGCCCAGCGCGGATCGGGCTGATTTTGTTTCGCCAGGGTGAGGTCGTGCGCTTGTGCACCCGCCACGACGACACCATCGGGGCCGAGCAGCACAATGTCTCGAACCAGCAGATTTCGTTTGACCAGTCCGACCAGCAACACTTGGGCCTGTGCGGCGTCGACTTTTCCATCGGCTGAAGTTGCTGGTCGCACCAGTTCCTCCACTCCCGCCAGCATCACATCCACCGACAGCAAGGTGCGGTTCAATGCTGCCTCGGCGCCCGCCAAAGCCCGTTCAGTCTGGTTTCGGCCTTGCAGCAGGGCCTCTTTTCGGCCAGAGGAAATCAACGACTGCGCCGCGCCCATGACACCCAGCCCGAAAGCGGCTGCCACAAGCCAAATCGCGGTGGGTATCCAGCGGGGCAGACCCATGTCAGTTGGTTTTTGGATTGATCCCGGTTGCAGGGCCCAGTGACTGCTCCCAGGTACGTGCGCACAAGGCGCCGCAGCGTTGTATCCAGCGGGTCAATACGCTGTTTGAAAAAACATCACGGCGCAATTGTTCATCCTGGGCTGTCATAGGCACGGGCACCATCTTGCCACGCCTGGCGGCGCTGCAACCGCTGGGCTGTCCAGTGTTGCAGGCTATGCCCTCTTGGGTTTCTCGCTCCGATTCAGCCCATATGGCGGCCTCCAGCTTGGGCAGTTCTTCTTTGAGCAGCGCACGGACATCGGCTGGCAAGCCGTTCCACGCGGCACCGTTTGCTGCGAACACAGACAAACCCCAGTTCAGCGGCAGCGTGTGCAAATGAGAGGTGATTTCATGCAGGCCGATGGTGTTACCTGACATGGTGCCCGTGATGGCGCAGTCGATGGTGCCGCTGCGCACATAGGGCATGAGTTCGGCAAAACTGGTCACCACGGGCACTGCACCCAGGGCTTCTATGAGGTCGGCTTGGGAGCTACTCGAGGTGCGCACCTTTCGGCCTTTGAGATCCGACAGCCCAATAAAGGGATTTTTGCAGTAGATGACCTGTGCGGGGTAGGCGTAGACCGCTAACAACTCCACGCCGTAACCTTGTCTAAGGGTTCTTTCGAGGATGGGACGGAAGGTATCGACCGCCCGCCGAACCGACGTGATGTCAGGGTTGAGACCTGCCAAATCCGGAGCACTGAGTTCGGGCGCGACGGCAGCGATGCTGCTCAGCAGGGCTGTCCCAAATGGCAGTACGCCAAGCTGTAGCAAACGCAAAGACTCCGAAGCCCGTATCCCTGCGCGGTCGAAGGGTACGATTTCGGCTTGAACTCTACCGTTTGACTTTTCAGCCAGTGTTTTGGTCCAGAACGGTTGCTCATGGCGACGGTACTGATTGACTCCGTCCAACCCACCCACTATGCGCAATTGCACAATGCCGCTTTTCGCAACGGGCGACCGAATTTGGTTTTCAGGACGTTGTGTTTGACACCAACCCGTCGTGGCGAGACCCAAGTAGCAAGGCAGCAGCACCCATTGGCCTGCCAGACGGGCGGCGCTGCCCCAGGTCAGGGCGGACTTTCTAAACTTGTGATTCCAATTTGTGCGCAAACCACCCCCAACATTCGTGACAGCTTGTGGCTGCGCAGTGTAGGAGACGGTTTGCTGGGCCAGGACCAGATTGGGCTAATTCAGCAATAAATTGTTAGCAATCGTTGTGATGCAGAGTCACCCTCATGCTGCAAAACGAATCACTTGATGAAACTGCTGAAGGCCGACGCGATCAACGCAGCCGGTTCAGCGCCAGTCATAAGAAAACTGGAACATCACGCCTGCGTCACCCAAGGCATTGAGTTGGACTGACGTGGTGCGCGTGAATTGCCAGCCCACAGATACCAGCGCGCCAGGCGAAAAACCATTATGGTTGAACGGGACCTTGTTCTCGTACTTGCCGCGGTAACCGTAGAGCAAACCCGCAGACCATTGCAAAAACAGCGGCGTGTCCTTCCAAACGTTGTCATAACGTTTACCCAAGTACAGGTATCCGCTGGGCTGACCGAAAGAGTTACGGAAGTAAGATCCACCGTACAGCCAGCCGTTGTCGTATTGCTGTTCGGCACCTATGGCATAAACGGATTGATGTTCATCACTCGGTCGCCAATGAAGGCTGTAGGGTGAAAGTACAAAACGCCAATGACTTTCACCGGAAAAGTTTGGCGCAGAGAACCAAGACTTGTTTTGCGCTTGTGCGCAGATGGGTGACGTAGCAGCCCCAAGAGCCAGCACCCAGGCAACAAAAAAGGCCCTAGTGGGCCAAGCAGTGAGTTTTTTCATGGGCGGGATTTTAGTGTGGTGTTGCATGCTTTCTGGAACAAATAAAAACGATGCGTTTGGGGTCAGGGCAAGGCGCAAGCCACAGCGATACCCATTGGTATCTCGCGGATTTGCAACGCCGCCATGCCCCCAAAGGCGCGTTTTTATGTTCCAGAACGCATGCAACACCACACTGGATTTGAGGTATTGCAGTTTCGCTACCCTCGTTCGCGGGGTGCTGTTGGCCTGGACCGTCTTTTCCTTGGGCGGATGCGCTTGGCTTGATGCCAAACAACGCCAGCTTGCTTTGCGTCCAACCCCAAGTCAGCCTGCCGTGGTTGCTGCAGCTGAGCCGAATTTTCGCGTCGCAGATGAACGTTTTCTTCTGAAGGTTGTTTCCACCACCCCAGACATTGACAAAGCACCACCCGAGCAAACCTTGGCGGTGTGGTGGCTGCCCCAGGCCGATCCACAGGCCCCTGTCTTGCTCTACTTGCACGGCACCTTTCGCAACCTCTACCAAAACCTGCCAAAAATAAATGCGTTGAGGCAAGCCGGTTTTGCGGTTCTGGCGGTGGACTACAGAGGCTGGGGCGACAGCAGCCGCATCGTGCCGTCCGAGGCCAGCATCAATGCCGATGTGCTCATGGCGTGGCATGAGCTCAAAAAACGCGCCCCCAACCCTGGCCGCCGCGTGATCTACGGCCACTCCATGGGCGGCGCTGTGGCGGCGACATTAGCCAGTCAATTGCGGGTGGGACAAGACTACGGCGCGCTCATTTTGGAATCCACGTTTACACGCATCTCCGATGTGGCCGCCGAAGCGGGCTTCTGGGGCAGTCTTGCCGCTTCGCTGACCACTTTGGAGTTTGATTCTTTATCCAAAATCAACCGGGTGGATGCGCCGATTTGGATGCTGCATGGAACGGCAGATAAAACGGTTCCAGTGCAACTGGGTCGGCGTTTGCGCGACGCGGCTCCACCTCAAGTGCGATGGCTTGAGTTTGAAGGTGGCTCACACAGCCGGTTGTTCAGTGATGCGCCAGAGCGCTACCAGGAGGCCATGCGGGCCTTGATTCAATCACTGGCGCAGCCGACTCAACCGGTGCAGGTCAAACCATGATCTGGCCCTTGCCTGCGCTATTTGTTTGGGCCTTGGCCTGGGCCTTGTTCTTGGCACTCGGACATTGGGGTCTTCCCCCCCTGGTCGCCTTTTTGGTCGCCTGCTGTGGCGGACTTTCGGCTGCAAGCTTCGCTGCCATGCGTGGGTTCTCGCGCTGGCGACAGGGGATGATTGTTTTGGGCTTTCCAGTGTCTGTTGCAGCGTCCGGTTTTGCGGCTGGGTGGCCTGCTTGGGTGTGGTTGTTGCCCTTGCTCTTGCTGCTCGCGCTCTACCCCCTGCGCAGTTGGCGTGATGCGCCGCTGTTTCCCACACCGCGCGATGCATTGACAGGGCTGTCCAACGCCGTCGCGCTGCCATCCAGCGTGCGCATCTTGGATGCTGGTTGCGGTTTGGGCGATGGCCTCTTGGCGCTGCGCAGGGAGTTTCCGTCTGCCCACGTCGTTGGCCTGGAGTGGAGCTATTTGCTGAGAGTGCTTTGCGCTGTGCGCTGCAAAGTGGCCGCAGCCAAGGTCGAGGTTGAGCGCGGTGACATCTGGGCAGCGGATTGGTCACCCTACGACATGGTCTACCTCTTCCAGCGCCCAGAGAGCATGGCCCGGGCCATGGACAAAGCGTTGTCTGAGATGCGGCCCGGCGCCTGGCTGGTCAGTTTGGAGTTTGAGGTGGCGGGGCGAGCGCCAACCTCGCGCTTGGACGCGCACGCGGGCAAGCCGGTATGGCTTTATAGGCTGTCGTTGAATGAAGCGGCTAACAGAAACTAGCCCAGCCGTGCCCGGTGCCGCGCCACCTGCGCGCGAACCTGGGCTGGCGCGGTCCCTCCGAGCACCTGCCGCGCGTTCAGCGAGCCGCGAAGGGTCAGCACCTCGAATACGTCAGCTTCAATCGAGGCGTTGAAGGCCTTCAGTTCCGCCAGCGGCAATTCGGCCAAATCCACGCCGCGCGCAATGGCCACCTTGACCGCATGGGCCACGGTTTCGTGGGCATCGCGGAACGGCAGGCCTTTTTTGACCAAGTAGTCGGCCAAGTCTGTGGCGGTGGCATAGCCTTTGAGCGCGGCGCGCTCCATGGCTTCGGGTTTGACGGTGATGCCTGCGACCAGCTCAATGAAGATGCGCAAGGTGTCCTTTAGCGTGTCCACCGTATCAAACAGCGGCTCTTTGTCTTCTTGGTTGTCTTTGTTATAGGCCAGAGGCTGGCCTTTCATGAGGGTGATCAAACCCATCAGGTGGCCGACCACACGGCCAGTTTTGCCACGTGCCAGTTCAGGCACATCGGGATTTTTCTTCTGCGGCATGATGCTTGAGCCGGTGCAGAAGCGGTCCGCCAAATCAATGAAACCAAAGTTCTGGCTCATCCACAGCACCAGCTCTTCGGACAGCCTTGAGAAATGCACCATGCACAGGCTGGCGGCAGCTGCAAATTCAATGGCGAAGTCGCGGTCGCTCACAGCGTCCAGGCTGTTTTGGCAGACACCGTTCATGCCCAAACTCGCGGCGACACGTTCTCTGTCCAGGGGATAGCTGGTGCCGGCCAACGCGGCGGCGCCCAAGGGCAGGCGGTTGGTGCGTTTGAACACGTCGTCAAAACGTTCTGCATCGCGCGAGAACATTTCCACGTAAGCCAGCAGGTGGTGACCAAAGCTCACAGGCTGGGCCACTTGCAGGTGGGTAAAGCCCGGCAAGATCACGTCAACGTTCTTATCGGCCACTTCCACCAAGGCGCGCTGCAAGGCTGCGAGCAAGCCACCGATGGCTGTGATTTCATCTCGCAGCCACAGCCGCACATCGGTGGCCACTTGGTCATTGCGCGAGCGGCCAGTATGCAGGCGTTTGCCTGCGTCACCGACCAGTTGCGTCAGCCGGGCTTCAATGTTGAGGTGGACATCCTCCAGATCGAGTTTCCATTCGAACTCGCCACTTTCAATTTCACGGGTGATCTGGGCCATGCCACTTTGAATCTTGGCATGGTCCTCTGCGCTGATCACCTTTTGGTGGCACAGCATTTCTGCATGGGCCAGGCTGCCTGTGATGTCCGCCTTCCAAAGTCGCTTGTCGAAAAATACGCTGGAGGTGTAGCGCTTGACCAGCTCGCTCATGGGCTCAGAGAACAAAGCCGACCAGGCCTGGGATTTTTTGTCGAGTTGGTCAGAAGACATGAATGAAGGCTGGAAAAGTGAAGGGGTGCGCCATGCAGGGCGGGCGGGGTGCTGGAAAGAGGGTTTTCAGGATCTGTCAGTCTTGGCGACAATGCGAACGAACGGACTCCCTCTGAAATTGGTTTCATTCTATCGAGCCCTGCATGCCAACCCCCAAGCACCTTCCCCCTGGACGCGAACTTGCCGCGGGGACTGACACCAGCTCATTGATGCCTACAACCCAGGACTCCATGTGGCTGGAGCCCGGAGCCCGTGGCTCGAAACTGCCCGAACGGGTGGCAGATGCCTTCGATGTGTGCCATGTCGGCGTGGTGCTGCGAGCGGTGGTTTTTGTGCACGGTGTGGTGGCCCTGGGCCTGTTGTTCAGCAGCACCACCGCCGTGGCTTGGCTCGAATCGTTCAGCTTGGCTGCCGGTGTCGTGTTGCCTGGCGTGCTGTTGTGGCTGGTGATGGCCTGCCTATTCAAGCGCCTTTTCATTCGACTTCATGTGGTTCAACAGTGGTTGCTGGCCGGCTCTCTCGGTGCTTTCGCCGCGCGAATGTCCTGGGCACTGGCTCAATGGTCGGGTTTGGTGGTTTGGGATGCCGCGGCGGGTGCGAATCAGGCCCTGCCAGCCGTATTGGCACCGATGCTCGCGGGTGCGGCATTGGCCGTGTGCATCACCTTGTGGTTGCAGTGGCGCGAGCAAGCACGTTTTCCTGCGCAAGCGACAGCGCGGCTGGCGGAGTTGCAATCGCGCATACGCCCTCATTTTTTGTTCAATACGCTCAATACTGCCCTGGCCCTGGTGCGCTTGGATCCCAAGCGCGCCGAGGACGTGTTGGAGGACCTGTCTGAGTTGTTCCGTGTCGCGCTCAGTGAAGTTGGCGAGTCCACCACCCTGGAAGGCGAAATCGACTTGGCTAGGCGTTACCTGGCCATTGAACAAATTCGTTTTGGTGACAGGCTCAAAGTGCAATGGGAGCTAGACCCCGCTGCTGGCGCGGCTCGCGTTCCACCCTTGTTGTTGCAACCGCTGGTGGAAAACGCAGTGCAGCACGGCGTGGAGCCAGGTGAAGAGGGCGGCGTGCTGCGAATCCGTACCCGAGTGATGAGTGGGCGTGTACAACTGTCCATTGTCAACACCGTGCCCAACGCACCGCCTCGGCCTGGCCACGGCATGGCACTGCACAACGTGAAGGAGCGTTTGCGCTTGATGCACGACGTTGCTTGCCATTTTGAAACTCGCTTGCACGAGGGTGTTTTCCGCGTGCAGATCACGCTACCGCCGGGTCGGGAAGCCGCGAAAGAAAATACATGACAAGCCCTACTCTGCGCGTACTGCTGGTTGATGACGAGACGCTGGCCAGGACGCGGTTGCGCAGCTTGATCGCTGAAATAGACGATCCCAAATCCCTGGTGGTGGCCGAATCCCCTACCGCGATGGCTGCCCGCGTCTGGATGACCGAACACCAGTGCGACGTCGTGCTGTTGGACATTGCCATGCCCGGTTTGAACGGCATGCAATTTGCCGCCGAGTTGCGCCAGCAGCAAGGTTTGCAAACCTCGGCCCAGGGTCATCACGCGGACTCGAATGACAGCAAGCCGGTGGTGATATTCATCACGGCCCACCCCGAACATGCGCTCCATGCATTTGAGGTTGAAGCGGTCGACTACCTCACCAAACCCGTGCGCCGCGACCGGTTGCAGGCCGCTTTGCGGCGTGCGGCGCAGCGACTCTCCGTGACGGTGACGCAGAACGAATCTACCTTGTTGACTTCGTCCTCAGCCACAGATGGCGTGCCTGTTGCCAACGAAGTCGAGCCCGTGATCGTGGTCAGTGATCGGGGTCGCATCGTGCGCGTGCCGGTGAGCGAAGCGCTCTACTTCAAAGCCGAGCTCAAGTACGTCACTCTTCGCACCGCACAGCACAGCCATGTGCTCGACGACAGTCTGAGCGACCTGGAAAAACGTGTCGGCCCCAAATTTATTCGGGTGCACCGCAATGCCTTGGTTGCCAAACATGCCGTCAGAGCTTTGGAGCGCCGAGTGATTGCGGGCGAAACGGATGAAGACGGTGGTGAAACATGGGCCGTTCGTGTTGCCCCGCTGGATGAATGGCTTGCTGTTTCGCGCCGACAGGTGGCTGCGGTGAGAGAGGCGCTGGCGGCGGATAGGGTTTGAGTCAAGTGGATGGTGCGTCAAGTCCCACCATGAGGCCTTGCGAGTGCTCAGAAACATTGATGAGGCGGATACGTGGTGAATTGACGCGCCACAAAACCAGTTCCCCGCTGCGAAGATACAAGGACTTTTGGTTCTGCAACTCGATTTGCAGCTCACCTGACAAACACTGAATGACGAGCGGCGCATTGCGAGCTGCCAATGACAGACGCGTCGGTGCAAACAACGGTGCGAGCGTGATGCAATGGCGGCCCCGTCGCGCCAGCACGCTCAAGTTGTGCAACGGACCGTCAATCAGTCGAGCGTGAATCCGCGCTTCACCCGCAAAGTAGAAAGGTTGCAGCGGGGTTTCCAGGCGATGATTTAGACCATCTTCGGCTGATACCAATACCATGCCATTTCCACCGAGCAATGCTATGCAGCGGTCGTATCCAGGAAATGCTGAGAACGGCGAGTCTTGTGCCACTTCGGCCACACTGATGCGCCAGTCGAAGTCATCCGCTCCACCTTCAATTGGATGAGTCGCTACCAAACGCATCGAGCCTCCACCATTGCGCCAAGCGGTAGATGGGCACTGCGCGAGGCTTATTAACTCTGGTTCGGCCATGATTCTCAGGGGATTCTGAAGGAATTACTTTTACTTGGCCTGTTCTTGTTGCCGCGCTCGTGCCAGCAACCAGATTCCGAGCAACACCAATGCGGTTCCGCACATCTCCCACACCGTGAAGGGCTCGCCCAGCAAAAGCACGCCCAATGCCACGGTAGCCACCGGGCCTGCCATGCCGCACTGCGCAGCTAATGGGGCGCCAATTCTGCTGATCGCCACCATGACCATGACAATGGGTGCGAACGTGCAAAAAACGCCGTTAATCAAAGACAACCACAGCACCTCCTGGGGAACGACCAAAGATGACACCGGATTTGTTGCGAAAAAATGAACGAAGGAAAACAAGCAAGCAATGGAAGTGGCCCAGCCGGCCAACCGTTTGGCACCCAGCCTGCGGACAACCTCGCCACTGTGGCTCAAGTAGATGGCGTAGGTGATGGCGCTGGCGAACACCAATGCTGCACCCAGAGGCACGTTCTCTCCAGTTAACCGCATCTCATTGCCAAGCACCAGAACAACACCCAAGTAGCTAGCGGCCAATGCCCAAGCGTGGCCCCAAACAAAAGGCCGCTTGAGAACAAATACATTGATCAACAGCACCAGCGTAGGGGTGAGATAAACGATCAAGCGTTCCAAGCTGGCGGTGATGTACTGCAGCCCGGCGAAATCCAAAACGCAGGTCAGGTAGCCACCAAAAAATCCCAAGAACAAGATCGACAAGTAGTCTTTGCGGTTCAACGACGACTGCCCCCGGCCACTCCACCAAGCTAACAAAACAAACAATGGAAACGCAAACAACATGCGATAGAAAACCACCGTCATGTAGTCGATCCCGTGCCGAAAGGCCAACTTCACGATGATGGCTTTAATCGAGAAAAGAATGGCACCAATGATGGCAAGCGCGACCCCCATACCCAGTCGTCCGTTCGTCGTTGATGGTGCTGACGTGGTTGAGGATGCGCTGGCTGATGTCATAGGCGCTGCGATTGTAGGCACTGAACCTCGCACTTCATCACCGTTTCTTCCTTAGTCCAGTCTGTATCGTCGCTGCTGGACGCAGCTATTCTTCAACCATGATGACCTGATTGGGATCGCCGCGATGGTAGATATGGAAAATCAACAGACCACACCAATTGATTGCCTCGACGGCGTCAAGATCTTGAGCCTGGCCCTGAACCTGCCAGGCCCAGCGGCAGTGATGCGTTGCCAAGCGATGGGTGCGATCTGCGTCAAAGTGGAGCCACCTGCAGGCGATCCGTTGCGCGGGTACAGTGCGCTGGCCTATGCGCAAATGCACAAGGGTGTACGGGTGATGACCTTGGATCTCAAATCCGATGAAGGGCAGGCACAGTTGGTGACGGAGTTGGCACAGGCAGATGTTTTGTTAACTTCGTTTCGACCCGCTGCGTTGCAGCGCTTGGGATTGGACTGGTCGTCCATTCACCCGCAATTCCCAAACTTGTGCCAGGTCGCGGTGGTGGGTGGGGCGGGCGAAAAAACGCAATTGCCTGGACATGACTTGACCTATATGGGGTCGCACGACCTCATTGAAGGATTGAGTTTGCCGCGCAGTTTGTTCGCCGACATGGGGGGTGCATTGGCGGTGAGCGAAGCGGTTCTTCAGTCGCTTTTGCAAAGGCAGCGGCTCGGCCACGGTGTGTGGGTGGAGGTCGCCTTGGACGATGCCGCCGCGTGGGCGGCCTGGCCCCGCACGGTGGGCCTGATGAACGAGGCCGGGCCTTTGGCTGGCGGTCACTCGGGCTACCGCGTCTACGCTTGCCGAGACGGGCGTGTGGCTGTGGCCGCGCTGGAGCCGCATTTTGCACGGACCCTGTGTGCCTTGGTGGGTTTGGACCCGGACGAACACACGCTCATGGGCGCATCCAGCACGCAAGCGGCAATGACGCAGTTTTTTGTTGAGCGCACACGCGTGCAGCTCGATGCGCTGGCCCAAATCCACGACCTGCCGCTCGTCACCATGGTCAGTTGAAAAACCAACCAGCCGGTCAATTAGCCCGTATTGCGCAGCCCCGCAGCAATCCCGTTGATCGAGATGTGTATTCCGCGTTTGACACGCTCGCTGCCTGCGTCGTCAACCCCAGACGCAGCATGCTCTCGGTAGCGGCGCATCAGTTCCACCTGCAAGTGATTCAAGGGGTCGAGGTAAGGGAAACGGTGGGCGATGGAACGCGCCAGTGATGGGTTGGAGGCGAGGCGTTTTTTCTCACCGGTGATGAGCGTCAAGGCGTCGTTGGTGCGCTGCCATTCGGCCTCTATCAATCCGAAAATTCGTTTGCCCAGTTTTTTGTCTTCCACCAAGTCCACATAACGTGCAGCGATGGCCAGGTCGCTCTTGGCCAGCACCATGTCCAGGTTAGACAAGAGCGTGCGAAAGAAGGGCCATTGTTTGTACATGCGCTGTAGAAGCAAAAGGCGTTCTTTGCGGACTTTGGCTTCCTTGCCCAAGAACTGCTCAATCGCAGATCCAAACCCGCACCAGCCTGGCAGCGCCACGCGGCATTGGCCCCAACTGAAGCCCCAGGGAATGGCTCGTAAGTCTTCGATGGCGCGTGTGGCCTTGCGGGATGCCGGGCGCGAACCAATGTTCAGCTCGGCAATTTCGCGTATCGGTGTGGCGCTGAAAAAATAGTCGGTGAAACCTGGGGTTTCGTAGACCAGTTTTCGGTAGGCGGCAAAACTCGCGTCGCTGATGGCGGAGGCGGCTTCCAAAAAGCCCTTGGGCGCACTCTTGGTTGGGTGCAACAAAGTGGCCTCCAGCGTGGCGGCGACCAGGGTTTCAAGATTGCGGCGCCCAATCTCTGGATGCGCGTATTTGGACGCAATCACTTCGCCTTGTTCGGTCAATCGAATTTGCCCGTTCACCGTGCCTGGCGGTTGCGCCAAGATGGCCTGGTAGCTGGGTCCACCGCCTCGGCCCACCGTACCGCCACGACCGTGGAATAAACGCGGCGTGATGCTGTGCTTCTTTTTCAGCTCTGCAAAAAAATCAGCCAATGCGATTTCGGCGCGGTACAGCTCCCAGTTGCTGGTGAAGGTGCCACCGTCTTTGTTGCTGTCGCTGTAGCCGAGCATGATGTCTTGCTCGCCACCAGAGTTTTTCATCATTTGCGTGACACCCGGCAGGGCATAAAACTGCTGCATGATGGGCGCCGCGTGGCGCAGGTCTTCGATGGTTTCAAAAAGGGGAACAACGATGAGGTCGGTGATTGCCGACCCATCTTCCAGGTTGCCTCTTAGCAGCCCCGCTTCTTTGAGCAGCACCATCACTTCCAGCAGGTCACTGACATCTTCGGTGTGCGAAATGATGTAGTGGCGAATGGCCTCGCGGCCAAAACGCTGCAGCGACTGGGCCGCCGCTTCAAAAATGGCCAGTTCGCTTTGGGTGTGTTCGCTGTAATTGGCAGCGCGCACACGCAGCGGGCGAGCGTCGCTCAGAACCTTCAGCAGCAGGCCGCGGCGTTGGGTTTCGTCGAGCGCGCTGTAGTCGGCGTGAAGGCGAGCGATGTGCAGCAGCTCGGCCACCACCGCTTCGTGTTTGTCCGAGCTTTGACGCAAGTCCACTGTGGCCAAATGAAAGCCGAACACCTGCACTGCGCGCATGAGGGGGCGAAGGCGCGGCTCGATCAGTGCCTGGGCATGGTGCGTGTGCAGCGACGCTTCGACCACCTGCAAATCCGCTAAAAATTCTTGGGCGCTGGCATAGGGGTTCTGCGGTGCCACCGCGTGGCGCAGCGCTTCTGTGCCCGTCAGCGTCTGCAAGGTCGCGGCCAATCGGGCATAGACACCAATCAAAGCCCGGCGGTAGGGCTCGTCTTGGCGGTGTGGGTTCTGGTCGGGTGACGATTCGGCCAACTGCTGCATGGCTTTGGACACCGGTGACAGCGTCGCCGATATGGACAGCTCCGCGCCGAGTTCATGCACCTCGGTCAGATAAAAGCGCAGTGCGGTTTCCGACTGCCGGGCCAGGGCCATGTGCAAGGTGTCCGCGGTGACGAAGGGGTTGCCGTCGCGGTCTCCACCAATCCAGTTGCCCATGCGAAAAAAATTGCCTACCGCATGGCCGGGAAGGGCGGTCTCCACTTCTTTGTAGATGCGCGGGATTTGGCGCAAGAAGGTGGAGCGGTAGTAGGACAGGGCGTTCTCAATTTCATCCGCCACCGTGAGTTTGGCGGTGCGCAACATGCGGGTCTGCCACAACTGAGTCACCCGGGCACACAACAAAGATTCGTTGTCCGCACGCTCATTGGGTGTTTGTAATGCGTCACGTTGTTCCAGCAGTTCGGCGATGGCCCGCTCTGCATCCAGGATGCTTTTGCGCTGCACTTCGGTGGGGTGGGCGGTGAGCACGGGCGAGATGTACGCCTTGCCCAGCATCTTGGCGATGTCATTGCTTCGCACATCGGCGCGTGCCAATCGCTCGAAACTCATGGCCAACGAGCCTTCTTGCAGATGCCCATGCTGGGCGTGGTGGCTGCGTCTGCGCACGTGGTGTTGGTCTTCCGCAATATTGGCCAGGTGCGAAAAATAGCTGAAAGCGCGAATCACACTCACCGTTTGATCGTTGCTGAGGTTTTTGAGCAAACGATCCAATGCACGTCCTGCTTGCGCATCACTCTTCAAACGATATGCCACTGACAACTGACGCACCCGCTCAATGAGTTCGAAAGCGGCCTTGCCTTCTTGCTCGCGAATCACATCACCCAAGATGCGTCCCAAGAGGCGAATGTCTTCCACCAAAGGTTGGTTTTTTTCAGTCGCGTCGGCTTTGGTGCTTCGTGCGGAGGCAGGACGAGGGCGTGTCACGGGGGCGGCTTGGAGTGGCATGGCTTTTTGGGGTGTTGCGCTGCGAGGTATGTAACTAGGTTACAAATTTTAGGGGCATTGTTCTTCGAAGGTTACCTTTTTGTCGGCGACCGCCGAGACCCATGAAGGACTCAACTTCTGTACCGCCAACTTGGGGCTGCTAGCATGCCCGCATGAATTCACCATTGATCATTGCCACCCGCGAAAGTCGCCTGGCCTTGTGGCAGGCAGAGCATGTTCGGGACCTGCTCGTGGAACGTTTGGGATTGTCGGTTCAACTGCTCGGCATGACGACCCGAGGCGATCAAATTTTGGACCGCAGCTTGGCCAAAGTGGGTGGCAAGGGCTTGTTTGTCAAAGAACTGGAAGTGGCCTTGGAGCAGGACCGTGCCCAGCTCGCGGTCCACTCGCTCAAAGATTTGCCCATGGATCTGCCCGAGGGTTTCCTGCTGGCCGCCATTTTGGAACGCGAAGACCCACGCGATGCATGGGTCTCCAACCAGTATTCGAGCTGGCGCGATCTGCCTGAAGGTGCTTTGGTGGGTACATCCAGTCTGCGTCGTGTGGTGCAGTTGCGCGCTCTGCGGCCAGATTTGCGCATTGAACCGCTGCGTGGCAACTTGGACACCCGGTTGCGCAAATTGGATGAGGGCCAGTACGCTGGAATTGTGCTCGCCGCCGCCGGTTTGAAGCGTCTGGGTTTGGCTGAGCGAATCCGGGCCGTGTTTGAGCTGGACGACATGCTGCCTTGTGCTGGTCAAGGCGCTCTCGGCCTCGAAGTGCGATCGGACAACCTGGAAGTGCAGACGCAAGTCGCCAGCTTGTTGCATCAACCGACTTGGTTGGCCACGCAGGCAGAACGCGCGGTCTCGCGCGGCTTGGGCGGCAGTTGCAGCATGCCTTTGGCTGCGCATGCGGTCTGGATGGAGGATGGTCGCTTGAGCCTCACTGCGGTGCTGGGTGCGGATGAATCCACGGCGCAATCGTCGACATGGCCTTTGCTGCGTGCCTGTGCGCAGGCCGATGTGCGTGACCTGGACGCGGCAACCACCCTCGGGGCCCAGGTGGTGAGTCAGTTGCATGGGCTGGGTGCGGCGCGTTATTTGTCCTCTGTGGTTGCTTCCTGAGTGATGCAGCCCTCTTGCGCCGGTGCATCACCCCGTGTGCTGGTCACGCGGCCATTGGCCCAGGCCAACACTTGGGTGAAAAATCTCAATGAACAAGGTGTCGACGCAGTGGCTTTGCCCTTGATTGACATTGTTCCCCTGCCCAACGAGCCGCACCTGACAGCCGCCTGGGCGGGTCTGGCTGAGTACAAGCTTGTGATGTTTGTCAGCCCGAATGCCGCCGAGCATTTTTTTGCAACGGCTTCTAGAGGCGTTTGGCCACCCCACGTGCTGGCGGCCTCACCGGGGCCGGGAACGAGCGCTTCGCTGCGTTCTTTTGGCGTGCCAACGGCATGCATCATCGAGCCGGCTTTTGACGCGCCTCAGTTTGACAGCGAGGCTTTGTGGCAGCAACTTCAGCCACACGACTGGCGTCACGCACCCGTGCTGGTGGTGGCGGGAGAAGGGGGGCGCGATTGGTTGGCGCAACAGTTCAAACAAGCAGGTGCGCGAGTCGACCACTTGCTGGTCTACCGCCGTGGGCCGCCCCAATGGACGCCCCACCTTGTGCAGCTTGTCGGGCAAGCGCTGAGCAGTCCGGGCGACCACCTGTGGTTCTTCAGCAGTTCCGAGGCAGTGAGCCAGTTGCTCAGTCGCTTTCCATCGCCGTGTTGGGGACAAAGCCGAGCCCTGGCCACCCATCCTCGAATAGCCCAAGCCGCCATTGACGCCGGTTTTTCTCAAGTGATCACCAGTCGCGCAAATTTTGAGGCGGTGTTGGGCTGCATACAATCGCTCGGCATCCATGGTGCGTCCAGTCACCTGTCCATAACGCCGCCGACACGCTCGCAGTGAATTCAGAACCCAAACCCTCACCATCTCCCGATCCTGCCACCGAGGCCCTCGGCCCTGTGGCCGCAGCGGTCGCCGATGGCGCGCCACCGAAGATGGACGCGATGACCGGCTGGGGTCTGCCTTGGGCCTGGATTTTCGGTGTGTTGTTTGCTGTGGTGTCGCTCTTGAGTCTCAGTTTGGCGTGGAAGGCTCAGCAGCGCGGAGCCTCCTTGGAGCAAACCTTGGTGGGCCGACAAGAGGCCATCCGGCGGGAGACCGAACAGTCACAAATTTTGGCCAAACAAGCCAATGACAAGGTTCTGGAAGCTGCGGCCAAGGTGGCGTTGCTCGAGGCTCGTGTTGCTGAAGTGGCGGTGCAGCGAGGGCAAGTGGAAGAGTTGATCCAGTCTTTGTCGCGGTCGCGAGACGAAAACGTTCTCGTGGACATTGAGGCTGGCATCCGAGTCGCGCTGCAGCAATCCGCCATCACCGGCAGCGCAGAACCTTTGGTGGCTGTACTCAAACAATCCGACGAGCGACTGTCTCGTTATAACCAGCCTCGCCTGGAAGGCGTTCGGCGTGCCATCGCCCGTGATTTGGACAAAGTTAAGGCCGTGTCGGTGGCAGATGTATCGCTGCTCAGTATCAAACTCGACGAAGTCGTGCGTTTGGTGGACGACCTCCCCCTGCTGTCGCGCCCAGAGTTTCGCCAGCCAGCCAATTCATCGTCCAAAGACTCGCGCCCAGACGGATCGACCAAGTCGGCTGCACCCATCGATTGGACTTCTCCGTCGGGATGGTCCGAGGGGTGGGGCCGTGCTGTTGATCATGTTGTTGCGGAAGTCAAATCCTTGGTGAGGGTCACCCGCATTGACCACCCGGACGCCATGTTGCTGGCGCCGGAACAAGCTTTCTTTTTGCGCGAAAACTTAAAGCTGAGGTTGCTGAACGCACGCCTGGCGCTGCTCAGCCGCCAGTTTGAAACCGCGCAGTCGGATTTGCAGCTCGTTTTGCTGTCCTTGGACCGGTATTTCGATCGGCAGAATCGCCGCACGGCGGCCGCTGCAGACGTCGTTCGCGGGGTGGCGGCGCAGTCACGCCAAGTGGTGATTCCCCGCCCCGACAACACCCTCGCCGCCTTGAGCGCCGCAGGTTCGGCGCGATGAAACGCGCCCTTGATCTGATCTGAACGACCCCTCCATGCGTTCCGTCATTTGGCTTTTGTTGCTGTTTGTTGTTGCGGTCGTGGCCGCCACCGCCTTGGGTACCAACGACGGTTTAGCCTCTTTCTATTGGGGCACCTGGCGGCTCGACATGTCGCTGAATTTGTTTCTGCTGCTGTTGCTCGGAACCTGTGTGGCCTTGGTGACCGTGATCCAGGCGCTTCGCAGCTTGACCACCCTCCCGCAACGCGCGCGCCAGTGGCGCTTAGCTCGGCGCGACCGCAGCGCACAGTTGGCCCTGCGTGAGGCCCTGGCCCAATACTTTGGGGGCCGATATGCGCGCGCCGAAAAATCCGCCCAGCGGGCCTTGGCCATTCAGGCCGATACACCGGACCTCACCCAGGACAATGAATTTGCCGTACTCGCCCATTTGCTTTATGCAGGCAGTGCTCATCGGTTGCAAGACCGTGTTCGGCGCGACAGCCACCTTGAGCGGGCATTGCTGCTGGCGCGGCGCACCGGTTCGGCCAAGTCCGCTGAAGAAGGGGCACATTTGTTGGCGGCCGAGTGGGCGCTGGACGATCGAGATGCCCCACGCGCCCTCACGCTGCTCGCCGCTTTGCCCGCAGGCATTGCACGCCGCACCCATGCGCTGCGCCTGAAATTGCAGGCGACACGTTTGGGTCAGCATCCTGCGGAAGCGCTCAAGACCGCCAGGTTGTTGGCCAAACACCAGGGGTTTTCCAAAGTGGCCGCAGTTGGCTTGTTGCGGTCACTGGCTTTTGAGTCCTTAGACACCGCCCACGACATGGATCAACTGCGCCAAGTTTGGGCGCAGTTCGATCCCGCTGATCGTCGTGATGCATTTGTCGCATCGAGAGCCGCCTCTCGCGCCGCGCAACTGGGAAATCCGCTGGACGGGCGAACTTGGCTGCGACCTTACTGGGACGCCTTGGACAAATGCAGCGAAGAAGATCGGACCGCGCTGTCGCACGGTTTGGTCGCTTGCATCGCAGGCCTGGAGGGTGATTGGCTTCCGACACTCGAACGTTCCGCGCAGAACTACCCCAGAGACAGCGCGGTGGCCTTGGCTGTTGGCAGCGGTTTCGCGGAGCGTCAACTCTGGGGCAAAGCCCGCCAGAAGTTGGAACAAGCCGCGCGTGATGAATCCTTCGACGGTGCGTCCCGTCGCCGTGCTTGGGTCGCTCTGGCGCGTCTGGCTGAACAAAACGCTGACCAAGCCCTTGCCGCGAGCTGTTATCGATCCGCCGCGATGTGTGCTCAGTGAACCGATGGAAAACCTATGCTAGAATGCGAAGCTTCGCGGCTGTAGCTCAGCTGGATAGAGTACTTGGCTACGAACCAAGGGGTCGTGGGTTCGATTCCTGCCAGCCGCACCAGAATTTCGATTCTAGAAACTCAGCTTAGAGACTTGTGCTCTAGGCTGTTTTTCTTTGTGCGTTCGACGCAGCAGCGTGTCACCGCTTGGGGCATTCATGAGTAAGGCGTTTACCAAAGAATCCGACGGTGGTGACGACGAAGACGGCGACACCGCGTTGCCTCCCATCCCGCCAGGCACCAAAAACTACATCACGCCTGCGGGATATACGCGGCTCCGATCGGAGTTGCTGACCTTGCTGGATATCGATCGTCCCAAGGTGGTGGAAGTGGTCTCTTGGGCTGCTAAAAATGGCGACCGCTCGGAGAACGGCGACTACCTCTATGGCAAAAAGCGCTTACGGGAAATAGACCGCCGCATTCGTTTCTTAACCAAACGTTTGGACGTGGCCGAGGTGGTTGATCCTTCGGTGCACCACGGCAAATCGCAGATTTTTTTCGGTGCAACAGTTCGTTATGCAAACGAAGACGGCGTTGAGACCCTATTGACGATCATGGGCATCGACGAAGCCGACAGCAGCGTGGGCGAAGTGAGCTGGATTTCGCCCGTCGCGCGCGCTTTGCTCAAAGCGTACGTGGGCGACGAGGTGGCCGTACAAACGCCCAAAGGCCCGCAGCGAATTGAGGTGTTGGATGTCACCTACCCTGCGCCATCAGCGGCCTCGGTACAGGGCTGAACCCAGCGTCAAGACTTCTGACGTGCGACCCGCACCACGGGTTCCGTGCGTTTGAGGATGCGCATGACCTCGGCCAAATGGAGTCGGTCGCGCACACTCACCAATACTTTGATCTCTGTTGACTCCGCACGAGGATCGTTCCCCATTTCGATGTGCGCAATGTCTGCTTCGGCGTGGGCCACCGCTGCAGCCACCTTCGCCAGGACGCCTTTGCCGTTTTGTACCAAAAGCGAGATGCCCGCTTCGAAGGCTCGAACGGGTTGCTCTGCCCACTCCACCGCCATGAAGTGTTCTTGGTCACGCACAAACAAGCGTTTTCCAACGCTGCATTCGGTCCGGTGGATCAAGAGGCCTTCACCGCGACCCAAATAGCCTTGAATGCTGTCGCCAGGGATGGGATGGCAACAGGTGGCGAACTTCACCGACGCGCCCTCGCTGCCGTCGATTTGCACCAGGCCTTGTCCAGGCGTGTTGTCATCCGTGGCCGCGTAGCGCCCCATGCTCAGGGTCACCGCGTCGGGTCGGGTGCCTTGTTCTGCGAGCAGGCGCGCCAGCTGTTTGGCCACGATGGCCGCAATTTTTTT
>JBJOQO010000047.1:0-26448 GCA_046049865.1 Pseudomonadota bacterium
ACGGAGTGGTTCCCAACGGCTTTGTCCAGGTCTGCCAGGTTGGCGGGAATCTTGATCACTCCCGGGTTCGTTTCCAATCGGTGCCAGTAGAACTCGTCCCTGAACGAGTTGATCCGGGTGTACTTGAAGAAAATGTTTGCTCTGGCAAGGTCGAGCTTGTTTTGTCCCATGTGCGTGCCTGCGCCCATGTAGAACTGGGGGTTTTTGCAAGCGCCATCCGTTGCCGACGCAGCCGTGACATAAAACACCAGAAAAGTCCCCAAGAGGGCCCCCATCTTTTTCATATGGGCGACCTTTCGGCTTTGCTGCGCAAGGTTGCAGGGGGCAGCTGCTGCGGTGACAAGTCGGCACTGCCGCTGGCCAGGCCGGCGAGTATCCAGAAGAAAGCGATGTTGATGTCCGGTGCCGCCAACAGCCAGGCGATCAGCAGGCCCACCATGCCGAAGAAAATGGCCCGTTCCTGGTCCGACCGCTGACGGTAGACGCTTGCGATTGAGGACCATAGGAAAGCAGCAAACAGCAGCAACCCAGGTAAGCCAACGGTGGCGGCCAAGGATGCCGGAAGACTGGATGCACGCGCGCTACCCACACCTGAGCCCAGACCGAAGGACTGGATGAACGAGGTGACGGCCAGGGCATCCGCATTGAGCCGCGCCTGGCCAGAGCCGCTGTCCATTTTTTCGAACAACATGCTCTGCGTGATCTGGCCGGACATCAACGCGAAATCAATGCTGACGCCTGCTCCCACGATGGCAACCAGCACCAACGTCAGCGAGAGCTTTCCACCGTTTTGGGTGTACCGGCTGGTCAGCAACCAGACGGCCGAAAGCCCCAACAGTCCGAAGTAGGCCAACGACGATGTCGACAGCAAAATCACACCGAGCAGGAAAAGACCCAGCAGCTTGCGCTGAAGCCCAAATACCAGCACGCCGATGCCCCCCAGCAGATGCTGGGACATGGTGCTGGGCTCCATGAACAAGGAAGAAATCCGTTTGACACCGAATGCCGTTTGATCTGGCAACTGACCCAGGCCCGCATTCGAGTTGATGATTTCCCCCGGCCATGGCAGGCCCAAATAGAAGGCAATGAATTGGTAGTAACCCACAGCCACGGCCAAGACCAAGCCGGCAACGATGCCACGGATGAAACACTCCGCCGACACCACTTTTCGCAGTGTCAGGTGCCTCACCATCATGAACAGCCCCAGGATGCACAGCAAATAAAAGGACTGGATGTAGTTGCCGCTCGTGGGCACCAGCGGCACGGTGAAGCCCGAGTCCAGACCGCCGCGTGGCGGCAGCACCAGGACCATGCCCTGCAAAAGCCGAGGCAGGAAGATGGCTCCGGTGACGCCAATCAGTACAAACAGTGTGAGCCACAGCGGCGACAGCGAGCGCGGTGCGTCTTTGATGCCTGCGTTCGCCACGCGGTAACCGTTGTAATAGCTGCCGTACACATGCCACAGGCCGATGAACATCAGGCAGTACACGGGCGCGATGCCCACATATCTGCCGCCGCCGACGATGGCAATGGGGCTGGCCGCTTGAAAAAAGGCCGAAAACCCCATCATCCACGCCCACCGCTGAACGCTGGTCAAAGCGACCACAGTCATCAGCAGAAAAATGGGGAAAAAGAGAGTGGGTTGCATGGCACTCGGGCTTCACTCAATGCGAACTGCGACCACAAAAACATGACGTTCAGCGTCGGACTTAATTCTTATGCGCATGATTTTTTGAACACGTCGATGTAGGAATCTGCAATTCTTTTTGGTATGAATTGCACGCTTTTCTCGAGCGCTGCGTCGTACAGGTTTCGATGGTTTGAATTGATTCTTTGGATCAACGATTCCATGGCGCGCAAGAAGTGGTCGGGCGTAAATTCATGGCACAACTCGCCGATTTCCGGGGCCATGAGTTCTGGGATTCCGCCAGCCGAATTGGCAACAACAGGTTTTCCATAGGCGAGGGATTCGATCACGACACGGCCAAGCGGCTCATTCCAAATGGACGGCACGGTCGTCACGTCGATTCTCGGAAAAAAATCTTCCGGCGCCACATGACCCAGGAATTCGACAGGCAGGTCGCTGGCCTGTTGTTTTAATTGATTGACATAATCAAGCCGGCCTGTTCCTGCGACGTGTAGTTTTAAATTACTTTGTTTATTGACTAGTTTTCTAAAACTTTCGATAAGTAATTCAACTCCTTTTGTTGGAGCGATTCTTCCAATATAACCAAGGGTTAGGTGACGATCGATGGGTTTGAAATCACAAGGCGGAGCCTCGAAAGAGTTGTAGATCACGGTGGCTGGAACATCTCTGAAAAAACCATTGTCCAAGTGTTTTTTTAGAATGTATTGACTGATTCCAACGACATGCCGAATGCCTTGACTCGGCTTCATTTTTGGCATTGAAAATGGCAGACAACTCAAGCAAGATTTGTTGCAACTGTTGGATCCCTTTTGCATGGTTGTTTGCGGGCACATGAGGTAGAAGTCTCTCGTGGTGTGCACCACGGGAATGCCCAGTGTGCGAGCTTCCTGCCAGACAGAGACGGAAAAGCCGCCTAAATTGTTGGTGTGCAAGACATCCGGCTTAATAGCGTTAAGAATATGCCTGACATCACGTCCTGCTGAAAAATTGTTAACGTCCTTGGTGTGCCAGATAATTTTCTCTAAAAAGGATTTTGAATTCTGAGATGATTGCTTATAAATGTTTCTGATGGGCAGCTTCTCGACTTTAATATGGCCCAAGCGCTGACTGATTTTTTCGTCAGAAAGGCAAATGACGGTCACTTCGTGGCCGGCCGTGACGAGAGATTCGGCGAGTAGGCGTACAGATTTCTCCGCGCCACCTGGTTCGTCCGGAAAGAAAAATGTATTGAGAATCGCTATCTTCATTTTTTTATAATGTTTTTGATTTGATTTTGGCGGCTGTGAACACCATCACGGCCAGCAGCGATTCCGACAGCAAGCAGGTCCAGGCCGCGCCCATCCACCCGTGGTCGGGAATCAAAACCCAGCCCAGCGCCACGTATATCGCCAGAACGATGAATTGCAGCTGCGTGCGGAGTTTTTGGAATCCGGCACCTGTCAGCGCGTCAGAAAACACGGAGTGGGTCGCTTGAATGGGTGGAAGAAAACACAGGGTTTGAAGAACCACCACAGCACCTCGGTAACTTTCGCCCAAGACCCAGGGCAGCCACGGCGCGAAAAGATACATGCCGATGCCCGTGACAATTCCGCACGGCAGGGTGTATTTGTGCAGCCGTTTGGCCAGTGCATAGGTGCCCTGCCCTCCTTGCGCGCCCACTTTGAAAAAACGTGAGGCCACGCCCTCCAGCAGTGCTCGAATCGGCATGTAGGCCATCACCACCAGGCGGTAAGCACTGCTGTAGGCACCGAGCACGGTTGGCGAGTGAAAAGCGCCGAGGAAGATTTTGTCGACGTCGGTGTAGGCGGCTTTGGCAAATATGCTCATCGTGAAGTGGAAAGCGTTGGACCTGTCTTTCCACAATGTTCCCCAGTGGGTTCGAAAACCACCCGCATGCCGGACGGAAAAATAAAACACGGTGCATGCCAACAAAGTGAGGAGAAGGGCCGCTGTCATCGCCCAGGTTTCGGCCGATGGGCGCGCCATCCAAAACAAAGGGGTGATGGCCACGAGCCGACAACAGCTGGCGGTGATGTTGATCAGGCTTGTCTGACGAACCTTGTCGGTGGCTTGGTAGAGCTGAGCAGAAACCATGCAGATGCGCACGGCGACCAATTCACCTGTGGTCATCCAAAAGACCAACCACAGGTTGACATCGCTATGGCCGATGAATGGGCTGATGAGCAGCAACAGCGCAACCAGGACGGCCCCCAGGCTAAGGGTTGAGAAGACGGCGTTGCCATAAAAAAGTGGTGCGGTGCTGAGGTCTCGTGAGACATGCATCAGCATCACATTGCCGTAGCTGAAACCAGACAGTGGACCCGCCACGGTGATCATGGCTGAGACAGCCGCCACGCGACCAAACTCCTCCACGCCCAGGATGCGTGCCAACAAAAGAAATTGCACGGCTTGCAGGAAGACGACGCCGAGATGCCCGGTCAGCAGAACCGATACGCGTGCACGCAGGCTGCGGCTCTTCATGGGCAATCCCGGCAGTCCTGCTCGTCGGCGCTGTAACGAAGTTCAAACCGTGCATTGCACGGCACTCCCAAGGCCCGTTTTGTCAACGCGCAACCCATTTCATGGGACCCGAGAAAAGCATGGGCGAAAAAGGAATTCATGTGCCAATTGCGCTGTAGGTGCCAGCGGCGCACCGATCCCAGGTGAACTGCCGAGCGCGGGTTATGCATTGCTGGCGCAACGCCAAGCCGCCAGCGCCAAGCGCGTGTGCAAAACAGTCGGGCAATGACGCCACGTGCTGTGCGATCCAACCGGTGATGCCAGGGGCCACAACCTCGGGAATGGCCTGCACCTGGGTGACCACGGCAGGCAAGCCTTGTGCTGCGGCTTCCAACAACACCAGACCGAAGCCTTCCACGCTGCGCGGCTGCTCAACGCCCGTCAGTGCGAACACATCGGCCGTTCCATATGCTGCTTTCAACTCTTCGTCTGGTATGCGGCCCGTCAAAACCAGCGTCACGCCGTGGTGCCGTGCCGCTTGTTTGAGTTTCTGCGCATAACCGTCTTCCACTTCCTTGCCGACGCAGGCATAACGCAGTACCTGACGCTGCGCCGCGGGCAGAGCACCCAAGGCTTCAATGGTGGTCAACTGGCCTTTGCGACTTTCCAGCCGGGCAACGGTGAGCACCACTTGGTCGTTGGGCTGTCGGCCAATGCGTTGATTGAAGTTCGTGCAGGCAGCCGACGACGGCGCATCGAACCAATGGTCGTCAACACCCAAGGGTGTGACGCTGGAGCGGCTGGACAGTTTGGGGAAGTGGGTCTCAAGCAAGGACTGGGTGTAGCGGCTGTTGCAATAAAAGTGCTGGTAGTGCTGCAAGGCTTTGGACACACCCGTCAAGCGGGCCCGCAGTGAATGTTTCATCACCAGGATGTCTGTTCCATGCAGGCTTGCGATGCAATCTGACGCAGGGCGCAACTTGCCCACTGCGATGACCGCAGGCCAATCGGCGGCGTGAATCAAGTCGTAGTGTTCCTGCGCCAGGGCCTGCTCTATGGCTTGCTTCAATCGGCTCAAGTCGCGGAAATGAAAAATATGGCCTTCGAAACGTTTCATCCGGACCGATTCAGTGATCGCTTGCGTGGCTGACGGCTGTTCACCGTGCGTAGGCGCCAATACCGTCACGCGGTGGCCGATGCGCACGGCAGCCTCGGCCACACTGGCGCAGTAGCGTGCAACGCCGCCTGGGTAGGGCAGGTACTCGTGGGTCACCAGCAAGATGTTTTTGCGGGGCGATGCCAGGAGGTTGTTTTCATTCATGAGGGTGCTTTCGAATCAAGCGCTTGAGCTTTGAGTTTGGTGGCGCAGCGAATTGGCAACGGGTTGTCAGTCCTTGAAACCGCTTGGTCGAGCGTGTCTGGCATCCGTTCACGTACGGACCAGTCCATGACTTCACCGCGCCATCAATGCGCGTGTGTGCGCGGGTGTCGCGGCATAGAGTTCGGCGAGGAACTGCTCCAGTTGCGGCAGGAGGGGGGCGGCTTCATCGGCCTTTCGAATGGTTTGCGAGGCACGCACCAGGATGCCGTCGGGTATGCGCCCGTCAAACCCTTCGCGCAGAATGTGCTTGCGGGTTTCCCAGGCGCTTTCGCTGTACACCGATCCAATACGAATCCAATACGCAACGGCTTCACCCGAATGTGCATTCATAGCGACCATGTGTTTTCCAGTCACCGGTGTGGACGGACCGACCACACCGTCGAAATGGGCGGGCTGCAGGCTTTTCACGGTGAAGCCTTGGGCCACATAACAAAGGTCGGGCCGGTGGATCTTGACCTCTTGGCTCTGCCGTTGGCCCCAGGCCAATGCAAGCATGATTTGCTGTCCCTGGCTGTTCACATAAGTCCGCATCAGGGTCTGGTCGTAAGGTTGGTTCAACCCAGTGGTGGTGTCGGTGGACAGGCTGACCTGGACATAGGGGTTGGGCAGCTCTTTCCAATCTCCAAATTGTTTGGGGATGGTCGCTTCCAGGTTGGGCGCGGACTGAATTTCCAAGTTGCGTGGTTTGAGCCAGTGGGCGGCTACCACGCCCAGCAGCAGGCAAAGGCAGACCCAGATGGCCGGTATCAGCGCGATCGCGCTCAGGTTGGGAGACAGGGAGGGCTGTCGCATGGGCTGGTTCATGGGCTGATGCCTCTGCGCCGACGGGTGTGCACGCCCAGGCGCAATACCGAGTCCACCCCAATGATCAGGAGCAAGGCGGTGATGAAGAGGATGATGCCCGACAGGCCATGCACAAAGCCCTGTCCCGCCGCGTCTCCGTGGTGGTAGGTGACCAGGGCCAGGATGATGACCCGGATGATGTTAGAGGCCAGGCTGATGGGAATGATTAGCAGGGCCAGCAATGAATTTCTGAGTGCAGACTCATGCCGTGTGACGTTCACGTACAGCAAGCCCAAGGCTTCCAGCGTGAACAACGAGTTCAGGCCTGCGCAGGCATCAGCGACGAGCAACTGGTACTGACCGATGCCCAGTACCACGCCAGTGCGAGCGATGGGGTAACCCATGGCGTACAGCGCCTGTTCTGCGCCCATGGAGACCACCAGCTTCAAGGGTTGAGTCAGGCTGTCCACAACCGAACCTGGCAGCGGAACCATGAACAACAAGAAAAAAAATCCGAACCACAGATGGCGCAAGACCCGGCGACCCAGAAAAATCAAGACCACGCCCATCAGCACCGGAATCAGTGAACCGATCTCCAGCGCGTAAATGGTTTGGGAGCGACCGAGTGTGTAAAGAACAACGCCCAGCAGCAACACAGCACCACCTGCGGTAGGCGCGGTGGCATAGGCAAACAATCCATTCTTCGCCGCCTGACGCCCCTTGTGGAACAACAGGCCCAAACCCATCACCAACACCAGTGGACCGTGTGCGTTTTGTTCCGTGCTCCATAAAGTGCGAAATAAATCCGCAACGGTCGGAACATAAGCCGCCATCAATCCCGCCAGCAGCACGGCCCAGGGCAAAATCAGACGCAACGTTGCTTTGCGGGCCTGTCCGCCAGGCGTGAGCGAGCCGGGAATAGACGGCGCGGATGAAGAGAGCCTGTTCATGACATCAAAGCAGTGGGGGGTGCCCAGTTGGGGGCGGGTCGCGGTCCGAAGCCTGGCCGCCCTGCTGGTGCTGATGCTGCCGCTGGTTTTGTGGTGGGGTGGGGCCCGTCCTGAAGCGGTCGGGCTGGTACCCAGTCCTTGGGACAAATTGCTGCACGCGGCGGTTTTTGCCGTGGTCGTGGTGGCTTGGGCCCACGCCAGCGGTACTCGCGGCTGGTGTCTTACGCTCGCCGCCGTTTTGTTCGCTCTGTTGGTTGGCGGCATGGATGAGTGGCATCAGAGCCACTTGCCGGGCCGCCATGCCGGTTGGGATGACCTGGCTGCGGACGTATTCGGTGCCCTGGCGGGCTGTTGGGTTGTTGAACGGTACCGACGCAGGAAAGTCGGCCATCGGTCCGAATGAGGCGGCGGTGTCGGCCCGAAAACGCAACGCCCAGCGACAGTGCCGAGCCATTGCGCTGCGCTGATGCAACGACACATCGTGGTTGATGAAGCCCGTCACGCCTGGTTCAGCACCGAACCGAGCAGGTTCACGCCGCCGTCTTGAAGTCGCTGGGCCAGCTCTGCCGTTTGAGGCAGCGAGCTGACGTTTTTGCGCGCCACCATCAGCGTGGCATCGCACCGCGCTGCGATGATTTCCGCGTCGGCGCAAAGATTGGCTGCAGGGGTGTCGATCAGAATCACATCGAACTGCATCGCGGCGTCGCGCAACAGGAGCTCAAACGCCTTGCGACCCAGCAGCTCTTGTGGATTGGGCGGCAGCGTACCGGCAGGCAGGACGGTAAGTCCAGGCAGGTTGGGGACACGGCCGAAGCAGTCTTGCATGGCGGCTCGTCCTGCAAGGACCTCGGACAGACCCGGTCCCCTGGGCAATCGGAACAGGCTTTGCTGCCTCCCGGCGCGCAGGTTGCCATCGATCAGCAGTGTTCTCTCCTCATGCTGTGCAAACACCACGGCCAAGTTGGCTGCGATGAAGCTGCGTCCCTCGGAGGCGCTTGGGCTGAGGATGGCCAGGGACTTCCTGGTGTTGTCGGCGTTCAGCCAGCGCAACATCAACTGACTGCGCAGCGCCCGCAAGTTCTCACCAGCTCGACCAAAGGGTTTGTAAGCCGCGACCACCTCAGGACTGAGCTGCTTGTCATTGGGCTCAAAGTAGGCATAGTCGAATTGTTTGCTCAACGCGAAATCGAGATCGTTCTTGCGCAGCAGTTTCAGTTTCAATGCCGTCAGACCAAACGGCATGTTGCTTTTCTGTTGCTGCAGGTGAACGCGCTCCGCGTCGTCTGCGCTCAGGCGACCTGAGGAGACCAGTATCTCTCCGATGTTGCGCTTGGCGGGGCGCAGCGCAGCGAGTTTGGGTTCGCTTGGCCGTGGCAAGGGGGTGCTCATCCGGTCACTCCAGTTCTCACAATGCTTCCCAGGACGGGCAGTCCGGTCGACAGCGCCAGATCATTGCTGCTGCGCACGCGACGGTTCAACACTTCCAGGCCCAGGGCCACAGCCATGCCCAGCAACAAGCCCAGAAAGATGCCAGCAACCGTGTTCAGCAGGACACGGGGCTTGGATGGATCGGCCGGAGCAGTGGCGGGGTTGAGGATGGAAATGTTGGTCTGATTGGTTTGACTCTCGAGGCTGGTTTGAGAGGCACGTTGACTGACTTGATCAAAGGTGCGTTTGGCCGAATCCACATCACGCTGCAATACGTTCAGTTCATCGCGTTGTTTGTTCAAGGCCAGAACGCGCGCTTTCTGAGCCGCCAGTGCACTCTTGAGCTGGGCCTCGCGCTGCTTGCCGACCTGGTAGGTGGTTTCAATGGACCGGGTGATCTTGCGGGTTTCGGCGGCTAACTGGCCGCGCAAGGTGGCGAGTTCCGCAACGGTGCGTTCAGTTTGGGGGTGGTTCTGGCCGAGGTTGACATTGTTCTCTGTGAGCTTGGCTTCGAGCCGGGCAATGTCCGCTTTGAGCCCGTTGATGAGCGGGCTTTGCATCACCTCTGCCAGCGTGTCGGACTGTGTACTTTCGCGTTTGCTCTGGCTGTCGGTCGTGAGGCCTTGGATGCTTGTCAGTTGGCTGCTGGTTTCGTTGAGCTTGGCGGTTTCAAAGTCCAGACGTTCGTCCACCGACGTGATGCCGGTGCTTTGCTGGTAAGCCGACAAGGCCGTTTGAGCCTCCTCCAGTTGTTCACGGGCGGCTTTGGTTTGTTCTTCGAAAAAAACGGCAAACTGCCGCGCTGGGGCAATGCGCAGTTCCAGGTTCACGTCCACATAGGCTTTGGCAAAGGCGTTGGCCACCGCTGCAGCGAACTCAGGCTCGTTGGCGGTGTAGTTGATCGCGATCACGTTGCTGTCACGGGAGGGGCGGACATCCAGTCTTTTTTGCAGCAAGGTGGCCAGCCAGTCCACCATCTCGCCCCGCCCGTCGGTGGCGTCGAGCCATTGTTGGCGGATGGCGTCGCTTGTTTTCATGCCCAACGCGGCCACCACGCTGCGTGCCACCCGGTCGCTGTTGATGATGTCCACCTGGGTGGCCATGTAACTCGGCGCGATCATGCCCTGCATCATGGCTCCGGTGACCGCATCGGGTGATTTGACGTCGATGACCACAGCGGTACCCGCGGTGTACTGTTTAGGTAGCCACAGACTGACGCCGACTGCGGCCGACGCAATCAGCAGCCAGGTGAGAAAAACCGCCTTGTAGCGGGCCCTCAGAATCAGAAGAAACTGTTGCAGTGTCATGGTGGGGGTGTTCAGAAAATGCTCTCGTCCACGTACAGAACATCGTTGACCAGCACTTGATCGGTTAGCTTGGGGGTGATCTGGTTCAGCCCACCTCCCTCAGTGGTCCGATGCAAGCGCAGGCGCTTTTCAGATCCTCGCGCGGTCGGTCCACCGCCCAAGGCCAGGGCCTGCATGATCGTCATGCCGCGTTCAACCCGGTAGGCACCAGGGCGCTGCACCTGGCCGTAGACGTAAAAAACCGGCGCGCGGTGTACGTAGATGCTGTCACCGCCTTGCAGGACGATGTTGTCTTGGAGTTTTTCGGCCAGGAATATGGAGGGAATGTCGATCTGTTGACGGAAGAGTTTGCCTTGGCGCATGCCGACCACCACGGCCACATCATCGCCCGTGGGAGAGGCACCCCCCGCCATGGCCAGCATGTCACTCAAGCGGGTGTTGGCGGTCTCAAGAGGGAATCGCCCGGGACGGTTGACCTGGCCAAGGACAGCCACCTGGTTGCCTCTGATTTGCAACAAGACAATATTGACCTGTGGCCGCTGCAAAAATCCACCTTGTTGCAGGGCAGTCGATATTTTTTTCTCCGCGCGCTCGATCGACAAGCCGCCCAATTCGATCGAACCGATCAGTGGGTAAGAAATGCTGCCGTTTTCCGAGACACGGGTTTCAATTGTCAGGTCCGGGTTTTGAAACACCTGGATTCGGATGGCATCACCAGCGCCCAGCGTGTAGTCGGGTTTGGCGCTGGACAAGTTGGCCGCAGCCGTGGGGGCGGCATGGGTCTGCGCCAAAGCAGGCTGCCAGGCGCTGGCGAGCAACAGCACCAAAGCCATGGCCGATTCGGTGGCGCGACGACTCCAAAGGCGAGCCGACCGCAGGTGAGGGCGTACAAAGTAGCGATGCATCATTTCAGGCCCGCCATGCCTTTCTCCACGGTGCTCAATGGGTTGACCTGTCCGCTGGTTTCAGGTTGAACGGTGCTGGTTTTTCCCGCCGCCGGAGGTGCAGCATCCATGGGGTTGGAAAACTCGCCCACATAAGCGATCTGGGTTGACGCACGAAGCGACTTCAGGTGGGCGTTGACTGCTTCGGTGGTGCGTTGGTTGATCAGGAAATTTTCGATCCGAGGCATGGCCACGGCTTCTTCGACGGGTGAAGACTCCGAAGACAGCAAATGCAGCAGGGTGACACTCTGCGCGTTGGCCAGCACAACCGATTGACCATCGGCCAGCGCATGCACGGTGTTCAGGAACTCCAGCGGCAATTGCTCAGCGGCTCTCGTGGCCCCGCCCGAGGCGAAGTTGATGCCTTGCGATTTCAGCCAGTTGGAGGCTTGTTCGACAGACTGCGCCGAAGCGGCAAAACCTCGAAGCTGGGCTTCAACCGCTGTTGAGCGTGGCACCACCACTTCTTGAACGTTGTAGATGCGACGTTGCGCGAACAGTGCAGGGTGATCCAAGTAGTACTTTTTCAATTCGTCTGTACTCGGTTTCGGAAGGCCATTGCTGATCTTTTGCATGTAAGCGCGCACCAGAATTTCACGGCGTGCCGACTCGATTTGAGTGACCACCTCGGCTGATCGATGCAGCTTGGCCTCCATGGCTTGAGCGACGGCCAGTTCCTGGTCGATGAGTTTTTCGAGAATGCCTTGCCGGACTGTCTGCAAGGCTTGTGGTGGGGTATTGGAAAGATTGGTGCGTTGGAGCACCTGGTTGATCTGATGGATCGAGATTTCCTCGTCACCGACCTGGGCGGCCACTTGGGTGTTGTTGGCGGGGTCTTGTTTACCGCAAGCGGTGAGCGCCAGGGCCAGGGCGATACTCGAGGCCGTCAGCGCAAAGCGGGTTGTGTAAGGGGGAATGTGCAAATTCATGACGTGTGCCTTTAAAAGCGGACCTGAGCACCGAGCGCAGCCTGGTTGCTGCTGAAATCCAGGCCTGCAAGGTTGGAAGTACGGCGTATCCGTTGAAGGGATGCGCTCAAAATGAGTTGTCTAGTCGGGCGCCATTCCATGTTGAGCTGCGACTCGTTGAGCGTGTCCTGGCGGTCGCTCTGCATCGCCCCGTTGGGCGAACCCTGGAAATCGATTTGAGACAGGTTGTGCCGAAAACGAAGCGCCACCTTGCTGGTAATTTCCCAAGTGGGTGAAATGGAAAGGCGGTGGTTTCTGGCGTAGTTGGTGCTGGCGGTTTGGTACGCCGTGAGATCCCGGCTCAGGCTCAGTGTCAGCGAGGTTTTGTTGGATGGTGACCATGCCATGCTGGCCAAGCCGGTCCACCCGCTGAAGTCGCGCTGAGAAAAGTTGGGATGACTGCGCTTGATGTACACCGTGTTCAGGCTTGCGGTGCTTTTGCCCGTCAGCGCCCAGTCGAATTTCAGACCGTGGTCCCATTGGTCAAACCCGTCATCAACGGCAGTGAGCAACGACAGCTCCCGGTTCAGGTACCGGCCTTGTGTTTTTTTGCTGCTGTAACTCACTGTTGTGCCAGACGCAAATATGCGGCGTACGCCTGCCTGAACGCCACGGCTGCGGTAGTCGTCTTCTCCAACCAAAGGTTGGTCACTGTTCAGGGCGCTGTAGCCGAGGCCGCCGGTGGCACTCCACGCGCCGTCGATGGCGTATTCGCCATCGAAGCGGTTGGAGACCGTGGTCCTGCGATTGGCCTGGCTGACGTTTTGCAGGTCGGCGTAGCTGCTGGCGCTTTCGCGGCGCTCTGTGCCGAGTTTTCCACGCAAACGTGGCGTCAAACTCCAGTGCCAGGTGAGGTCATAGTTGGCTGCCGTGAAGCTCAGGAAATCGTTGTTTTGGTAACGATAGTCCACCACACTGACATTGGCCTGCAAGCGCTGAAGGCTGTAGCTTTTGTCCAGCCCCAACCCGATCGTTGCGACGCCAATGTTCTCACTTCGGGTTTTCAAGCCACCCAGTCGATTCCCACTGTCCTGGCCCGACAAGCGGAAAAAATTGCTATCGTGCTGCCAGTCATAGGCGCCGCGCACTTCTAGCGGTAGTGTGTCCTCGGCCCATGCGCTTGTCTGTGCAAAACAGGCACTGATGACCGTGGTGAAGAGCAGGTGTCGAATAGTCATCAGTAAGCTCGCTGATCTTTGATGACCAACTGCACCGTGCGCAAAATAATGGTCAGGTCCAGGCGCAAGGACCAGTTCCTCAGGTAGTCGAGGTCGTAGTCGATGCGGCCTTGCATCTTGTCCAAAGTTTCAGTTTCGCCGCGGTAGCCGTTGACCTGTGCCCAGCCGGTGATGCCTGGTTTGACTTTGTGGCGCACCATGTAGCCCTTGATGAGCTTGCGATACAACTCGTTGTGTGCCACTGCGTGTGGGCGAGGGCCGACGATGCTCATTCTTCCCTGCAATACATTGATGAATTGCGGCAACTCGTCCAATGAGGTGCGACGCAGAAATGCGCCGAGTGGTGTGATGCGCTGGTCGTTCTTCTGGGCCTGTTTGATCGTGGCCCCATCCTCTGTGACCGTCATCGATCGGAATTTGTAGATCAGGATCTCTTCGCCGTCGAGTCCATAACGACGTTGTTTGAAAATGATGGGCCCGGGAGAGCTGAACTTGACCGCCATGCCGATTAACAGCAACAGCGGCGAAATCAGGGTCAGAATCAACAGCGACAAACCAATGTCACTGAGACGTTTGATGGTTCCCGCCTGGCCCTTGAAGGGCGATTCACACACAGAAATGACTGGCATGCCGAACACCGAGCTTTGTTGGCCCTGTATCAGGTCGGTCACAAACATATCAGGAACAAAGTAGACCGACGCTGTCGTGTCTTTCAATTCATCCAGGATGTGCAGGATGCGTGGCTGAGAAGCCATGGGCAGCGAGAGGTAAATCAGGCGTATTTGATGGGTCTTCACCAGACTAGGCAGTTGATCCGGTGTTCCCAGCAGGAGACCCGGCTTGTCCTTGGTGAGGCGCTCCGCATTGCGGCTGTCGACAAACCCGCAAAGTTGGATATGGGAGTAGCGCGCACCTTCCATCTGGCTGGCCAAGGCCAAGCCTTGTTCGTTCATGCCGACGATGATGGCCCGTTGGGGGGCGCCCTGCAGCTTGAGCAAGTAAGGCGCTGTGGTGCGCAGAACCAAGTAAGCCGCCAAATCGGACAGTGGTGCCAACCACAACCATAGAGAGATAGATTCGGTAGAAAACTCTTTGATGTAACGCGTGGCCCAACCGACAAGCAGCAACAGCCCAGCAATGGCGGCCCAACTCAACAAGATGTCCACGACCACTGAGGACAGGGGTGAATGAAGCCTCGACCTGCCCGGAAAGGTCAAAGCAAAGACCAGCGTAGAGAGAATCAGGATTGCGGGACTGATGTCTCCATCGGCCCACCACGCTGCTATCCAGAGGGACAGCACCAGTGCTACCGGGCCCAACGAGGTTTCGAAGAGGCTCAGCAGGTTGTCTTTGCCCAAGGCGGGTGTTTCTGGTCTTTTCAGAAAAGACACAGTTGGCATGTGGGAGCTGCTTTTAAACATCGGCTAACAAGGCATTCAGGCGACTGACCGCCTGTGCACGGTTGTTGACGTCGAGCTTCTTGAAAACCCGTTGGAGATGGTTTTTGACGGTAAATTCGCTGATGCCTAAGATCATTCCGATGTCTGCATTGGTTTTCCCCATTGCCACCCAACTCAAAATTTCGGCCTCACGTTCAGACAGGGCATCAGGTGCGCTGGTGCCAGGCATGTCGTTTCCAGTCTGGGTGCCGGGTTGAAGCGACGGTGCGGCCTGCGCTGGCTGCTGCGCGACTTGCCGCAACGCCATGTCGATGTGCGGCATGAGCAAGGACAAGGCCGTGCTGTGGGCGTCGGAACGCTCTTCATCAGTGCTGAAGGCGGCATAAAGACAGTCTTGGTTGCCACGCTCGTCTTTGATGCCGTGTACCAGCACACTGCGCACGCGACCCAGCTCCTGGCCCAGCGGGGACGGGGATCCATACTTTTCGACGAAGAAACCCTTCTCGTTCACTGACAGCGCGAAGGGTTTGTATTGGAAAGCCACCCAGCGTGTGAAAAGTCCTCGCAACATGGGCCCCAGGACCGATGCTCTTGTTCCATGTTCGGACACGCCCGGGGTGGCTGTCAGAAGGTCGTGGTGGATGGTCCCATCCACAAAGTTGCCCCAGGAGGCAATCAAAAGTTGGTGGGGCAGGTAGCGCTGCAAATCACCTTGCAGCCATACCAACAGATCGAAATGGCTGCGTATGTGGGCCGAGCGGGCAACGACGCGGTGGTAGTCGTGGATGTCGGTGGGCGACATCGAAGGCAAGAAAGCCATGGTCTTTTGCCAATCAAAATGTGAAAAGGTATTTGCCCCTTTTCTGATGTAACTTGTTAGTAACTATATTCACCAGTTTTTAGGGGATTCAATGTCACTACTTGTTTTATTGGTCTTCAAACAATGCTGCACTGCAACAATAGTAATTGAACTCAGGCCCGATGTCTGATTTATTTTGTAAGTAACAGTGTTGTCATTGAAAATAAAAAAAGGACTGCAATCAACAGTCCTTTGGGGGCATTTGCCCGGCAATCGATCTTAGACCGATTTGTTGCGGCGGCGTGCGATGAAACCCATCACGCCCAATCCCGCTAGCAACATTGCGTAAGTTTCCGGTTCCGGCACGGCGGCGACACTGATCGCGCCGTTGTAAAGGCCGCCTTGTGGGCCATTGGCGATACCCGTGACATTCAAATAATATGAGCCTGCGCTTAGTGCGCTAGAAACAAATGAGGAAGAGTTATTTTGAATTGAGCCAAAACCTACAGACTGGTCATCACTGTTGAAGAGCAGGCCATCGGTGTTTGAAAACAGGCTTGCCGAGGTAATGACGGTATTAAAAAGCCCCGCCACCGGGAAGTTGATGACGTTAAAGCTGATCAAGCTGGTACTGGTGACGTTGAAGCTAAAAATATCGCTGAACGGGCCAGCAGAGGTGCTCGCAGCGTTGAACGAAGTAGGGGCGCCGGTCGAGACGTTACCGAGGTTGTTGACAGCCGCGTTGGCATGCAGTGCTGAGCCGAGTAGAACGGCAGCGGCAATAGCGGTTCTGGACAGGGTGTTGAGGTACATAGGGATCTCCCGAAGAATTGATGACGAATTCATCCTATTTCTAGGGTTATCCCTTGTCGATAGTCCGTTCGGACTATCGGGCGGCCCAGCGGCGTTTTTTGCCAGTGGATACAGGCCAAATTTAAGGTAAGTTATTGATTTATAAGGATAAAAACTGTTGATGTAACGGTTGAATCAAAGGGCAACCGTGCGGGCCGCGACAAACTCGAGCCTGCTCCACAAAAACATCGACTCCAGCGCTAGCGCCGATCTGAGCGCGCTGGAATCTGGAAAGGCACTTCGCAATGCCTGTGAAGCCCTTTTGGCGACCGACTTGAGTCGGTCGACCAGACCGTCACCTCACTTGAACAAGTCTTTGACTCGGTCCGACCAGGTCTTACTTGTCGGCGAATGTTTGCCCTCGCCTTTGCGGAAGGATTCGTCGAGTTCCTTCATCAGTTTGCGCTGGTGCTCTGTGAGTTTGATCGGCGTTTCAACTTGGATGTGGCAGTACAAGTCGCCGGGGTAACTTGAGCGCACGCCCTTGATGCCTTTGCCTTTGAGACGGAACTGCTTGCCGTGCTGTGTGCCCTCGGGCAAATCGATTTCTGCCTTGCCGCCCAGGGTGGGCACTTCAATGCTGCCGCCCAAAGCGGCCGTGGTCAGGGCGACGGGGACCGAGCAGTGCAGGTCGTCGCCGTCGCGCTCGAAAATCTCGTGCTGCTTGACGCGAATTTCAATGTAGAGGTCGCCGGGCGGGCCGCCATTGGTGCCGGGTTCGCCATTGCCCGCTGAGCGGATGCGCATGCCTTCACCAATGCCGGCTGGAATTTTGACTTCCAGGGTTTTGGTTTTTTTGATCTTGCCTTGGCCGTTGCAGGTGGTGCAAGGGTCTGGGATGATTTTTCCGGTGCCGTGGCAGTGTGGGCAGGTTTGCTGGATGCTGAAGAATCCCTGGCGTATGTGTACTGTGCCGGAGCCATTGCAGGTGGAGCAGGTTTTCGGTGAGGTGCCGGGTTTGGCGCCCGTGCCGTGGCAGGTGTCGCAGGTCTCCCAGCTGGGAATGCGAATTTGTGTTTCTTTACCGCCGGCCGCTTCTTCCAGCGTGATTTCCATGGCGTAAGACAGGTCGCTGCCGCGATAAACCTGCTGTCCACCATTGGCACCGCGTCGCTGGCCTTGGCCGCCAAAGATGTCGCCAAAAATGTCCCCGAAAGCTTCAGCGAAACCGCCCATGCCCTCGCCTGGGCCACCGGGGCGGAATCCGCCACCCATGTTGGGATCGACACCCGCATGGCCGTATTGGTCGTAGGCGGCGCGTTTTTGGGCGTCAGAGAGCATCTCGTAAGCCTCTTTGGCTTCTTTGAATTTTTCTTCCGCTTTTTTGGCATCGTCACCCTGGTGTCGATCCGGGTGGTGCTTCATGGCCAGCTTGCGGTAGGCCTTCTTGATGTCTTCTTCGGAGGCGTTTTTTGCAACACCCAAAATTTCGTAATAGTCGCGCTTGGCCATGAACTCACCTACAACTCAAAAAACGAAGAAGCCGCGTTGAGGTTGGCACCTTCAACGCGGCGGAACCAACGCCCCAAACCATCATTCCCGCGTGGTTGTGACTCTCAGCGGGAATCCAGTGCATGCCCCGACGCATGGATTCCCGCTTTCGCGGGAATGACGGATCAAGTGGCATGCTGCTTGGGCCGGTTCGATTATTTTTTCTCTTTGACCTCGGTGAACTCGGCATCCACCACGTCGTCGGCTGCAGGTTTGCTGGCCGCTGCGGCATCGGGTGCTGCGCCGGCCGCTGCACCAGCAGCAGCTTGCGCGGCTTGTGCATCGGCATACACCTTCTCACCGAGCTTTTGGCTGGCGGTCATCAAGGCCTCGGTCTTGGCTTCGATGGCGGCTTGGTCCTCGCCTTTGAGGGCTTCTTCAACGTCTTTGAGCGCGGCTTCGATTTTTTCTTTCTCTGCAGCGTCAATTTTGTCGCCGTGTTCAGACAAGCTCTTCTTCACGCTGTGGGCCATGGCGTCAGCGGCGTTGCGTGCTTGCACGAGTTCCAGCTTCTTTTTGTCTTCGGCGGCATTGAGCTCAGCGTCTTTCACCATTTGCGCAATCTCGGCTTCGTTCAAACCGGAGTTGGCCTTGATGGTGATTTTGTTTTCTTTGCCTGTGCCTTTGTCTTTGGCGCCTACATGCAAGATGCCGTTGGCGTCGATGTCAAAACTCACCTCAATTTGCGGTGTGCCGCGTGGTGAGGGTGGAATGCCTTCCAGGTTGAATTCACCCAGGCTCTTGTTGCCCGTGGCAAGTTCGCGCTCGCCTTGATAAACCTTGATGGTCACGGCTGGCTGGTTATCGTCGGCGGTGGAAAAGGTTTGGCTGAACTTGGTGGGAATGGTGGTGTTTTTCTTGATCATCTTGGTCATCACACCGCCCAGGGTTTCAATGCCCAGGGACAGTGGGGTGACGTCGAGCAAGAGCACGTCGGTGCGGTCACCGGCCAGCACTTGGCCCTGAATCGCGGCGCCTACGGCCACAGCCTCGTCGGGGTTGACGTCTTTGCGTGGCTCCTTGCCGAAGAACTCTTTGACCTTCTCTTGCACCTTGGGCATGCGCGACATGCCGCCGACCAAGATGATGTCGTCAATGGCGCTCACCGCAATGCCCGCGTCTTTGATCGCGGTGCGGCAAGGGGCAATCGTGCGCTCGATCAAGTCTTCCACCAGCGCTTCCAACTTGGAGCGGGTGAGTTTGATGTTCAAGTGTTTCGGGCCCGAAGCGTCGGCCGTCACATAAGGCAAGTTGATGTCGGTTTGCGCGCTGTTGGACAGCTCAATCTTGGCTTTTTCTGCGGCTTCTTTCAGACGCTGCAAAGCGAGCACGTCTTTGCCCAGGTCCACGCCTTGTTCTTTCTTGAACTCGGAAATGATGAAGTCGATGATGCGCTGGTCAAAGTCTTCGCCGCCCAAGAAAGTGTCGCCGTTGGTAGACAGCACTTCGAATTGTTTTTCGCCATCGACATCGGCGATTTCAATGATGGACACGTCAAACGTGCCGCCGCCGAGGTCGTACACGGCAATCTTGCGGTCGCCCTTGTCGGTTTTATCCAAACCAAAAGCCAGAGCGGCAGCGGTGGGCTCGTTGATGATGCGTTTGACATCCAGGCCCGCGATGCGGCCCGCGTCTTTCGTGGCCTGGCGCTGAGCGTCGTTGAAGTAGGCCGGCACGGTGATCACGGCTTCAGTCACTGCCTCGCCGAGGTAGTCCTCAGCTGTCTTTTTCATTTTGCGCAGCACTTCAGCGCTGACTTGCGGCGGCGCGAGTTTTTTGCCGCGCACTTCCACCCAGGCGTCGCCGTTGTCGGCGGCGACGATGCTGTAGGGCATGAGGTCGATGTCTTTTTGAACTTCTTTTTCAGTGAACTTGCGGCCGATCAGGCGCTTGACTGCATACAGCGTATTGCGTGGGTTGGTCACCGCTTGGCGCTTGGCCGAAGCACCCACCAGAATTTCGCCGTCTTCTTGGTAAGCAATGATGGACGGCGTGGTGCGTGCACCTTCGCTGTTTTCAATCACACGCGTGGTGTTGCCTTCCATGATGGATACGCACGAGTTGGTGGTGCCGAGGTCGATGCCGATGATTTTTGCCATGGTGATTTCTCCTGAAAACTAAAAACTGATGGACTGAAGTTGTGGATAACTCAGCCGACTTCAAGGGGTGTTGTGTGCCAAATGCGCGCTGAAACTCAAGCGGGGGCACAAACCGTGACCAAAGCGGGCCGCAGCACACGCTCGTTGATCGAATAACCCTTTTGCAGCACCGTGACCACGGTGTTGGGTTCTTGGCTGACACCTGGGGGCAGCGGCACCACGCTGATGGCTTGGTGCTGGTGGGGGTCGAACTTGCTTCCCGCTGCAGGGTTCAACTCCACCACCTTGTTGCGCTCCAGGGCGCTGGCCAGTTGGCGCAGCGTGGCATGCACCCCTTCCAGCAGTTGCTCGGGCGTGGCAGCGGGAATGGCAATGGCCGCTTCCAGGCTGTCTTTCACCGGCAGCAGGCTTTCTGCAAAACCTTCCACTGCAAATTTGCGGGCCTTGCTGACTTCTTCTTCAGCCCGGCGGCGGGTGTTTTCGGCCTCGGCTTTGGCGCGCAAAAAGGCGTCGGCCATGTCGGTGTGTTTGGCTTGCAGGGCAGCCAGTTCGCTGGCCAGGTCTGCCGCAGGTGCGACGTCGTTGGGCTCAAGTGCTTGATTTTCTTGGGGATTTTGATGGGGTGTCATGGTGTGCATAAGGGCAATGGCTGACTTCAGCCTCTATATATGGCCAAAAACCGGGTGTTCAAGAGGGTGATGCAATACGGGGAGAGGTCGTCGTTCCCGCCGTTGCGCGAATGGCAGCGGCTACTCGCCCGGATCGATGCTCGCCGACCACCGGTTCCATTCGCTCAGCACCCGGCGGTCGCGTTTGGTGGGCCGGCCCTGTTCCAGGCTTTGTGCGGGTTCGGGGGCCAGGCGGCGCTGCTGGGCGACTCGTTCGCGCTGTTGAACGCTCTCGGGTGTTTCTTCGAAAAGGCCCGCAGCAATGCTCGCCGACCCGCGCTGTGGGCTCAAACCCAACACCACGACCGTTCGGGGCACCTGGTTTTGCCGCATTTCGATGCGATCACCCAGCTTCACCTCACGTGAGGCTTTGGCGACTTGGCCGTTCACCCAGACCCGGTTCTTGCCAATCTCGTCGCTGGCCAGGCTGCGGGTTTTGAAGAAACGTGCGGCCCAGAGCCATTTGTCCAGGCGAACCCCGGGCGTTTTGTCGCCGGACGGGGTGGGGAGTTTTTTGGATTCAGCCATTAGGCTGGATTGTCGGTGCTTGCCAAACCGATTGGAGCAGCCGGTAAAAAAACCCGCACTTGTAAACCTGTGATGGGTGCGGTAGCGCCAACGTCGTGCTGTGTGTCGCTTGGCAGGTTGTCCAAGTCAATCCGCCCCTGCAGGCTTTGAACAATCTCTCCACAAATGGCCAAGCCCAGCCCGGATCCGTGGCGCGGTCCGTTGGAAGCAAAGGGTTGAAACAGCCGCAGGCGCTGCTCGGGGCTGATGCCGGGGCCGCTGTCGGTGACGGTGAGCATGGCTTGGCTGCCTTGTGTCGTCACGCGCACACTCATGCGAGGGCTGTTGTATGCCCCGACCGGTGTATGGATGATGGCGTTGTGCAGCAAGTTGCGCGTCAACTCGCGCAGCGCCCATTCGTGCGCGCGCACCCAGGTTGGCGTGGTCTCGATGTCGAAGTCGATTTGCTGTTGCGCCACCAGTGGTGCCAGGTCCAACGCGACGGCGCGAGTGATGTTGGCCCAGTCCAGCACTGGCGCATCGTCTTGTTGGCGCAACTGCTCGACTTTGGCCAAGGCCAACATCTGGTTGGCCAGTTGCGTGGCACGGTCGACGGTGAGTTTGATTTCGGTCAGTGCCTGCATCGGCTCCACATCACCGCGTTGCGCTGACTGCACCTGAGTTTTGAGTACCGCCAGCGGCGTGCGCAGCTGGTGTGAGGCGTCACGAACAAAACGTTTTTGGTGGTTGAGCAAATGCCGCAAGCGCTGCATGACTTGGTTGGTGGCCAGCAGCAAGGGCCATAGCTCCCGGGGGCTGCCTTGGGTTTGAATGGGCGACAGGTCCGACGCGGCACGCGCCCCCATTTCTTGACTGAGCTGGCGTACCGGTTTTGTGGCGGATTGAACCGCCCACCAGACGACGAGCGCAATCACGGCAATCAAAGCAGCTTGTCGCCACACGGTGTCGACCAAAATTTGCTGTGCCAGGGTTCTGCGCAGCTCCAGCGTTTCGGCCACCTGGATGGTCGCCATGCCCACGCCTTGGGTACCAGACACCGGTTGCAGCAGCACGGCCATGCGCACGGCTTCGTCTTTGTACCGCGCATCGTAAAAATCGACCAACGCGGCATAGGGGCCAGGCGCTTTGTTACCAGTCCTGGGCGCGGGCAGGTCGGCAAAACCGGACACGACCTCTCCAGAAAAACCAGACACTTTGTAAAAAATCCGACTGCGGTTGTCCGCTTCAAACGCCTCCAGCGCCGAATACTGCACCGTGGCTTTGAGTTGCAAACTGCTGCTGCTACCTGACGCCTCCAATTGTTCGCCGATGGATTTGGCCGATGCCAGCAAGGTGCGGTCGTAGGCCGTGTCCGCAGCCTGTAGCGCCTGCTGGTAGAGGCTGACGGCGTTAAACACCACCAATACCAGCACCGGCAGCAAGATGCCCAGCAGCAACTGTGCTCGCAAGGAGCGCGGCGCCTTCACGGGGTTTGTGCCTTCAGCAAATAGCCCAAGCCTCGTAGCGTCACGATTTGTGCTTGGCTGGCTTGCAATTTTTTTCTCAAGCGGTACACCACCACCTCAATTGCATCGAAATGCACGTCGACTTCGCCCGCAAATACGCTTTCATACAAACGTTCCTTGGCAATGGCCGTGCCGGGTTTGGCCAGCAACGCCCTTAGCAGCGCGTTCTCACGGGGCGCAAGCTCCAGCACCACTTCGTTCAGATAAATAGCTTGGCTGTCGCGGTCGACACGCAGTCCGCAGTAGGTGCCCTCCAGCGAGCGCTGACCGTGGACAGCGCGCGGGCCATCATGGCGACGTGCCAACGCGCGCACACGTGCCTCTAGTTCGTCCAGATCAAAAGGTTTGGGCAGGTAGTCGTCGGCCCCGGAGTTCAGCCCCAAAATTTTGTCGCCGACGGTGCCTCTGGCGGTGAGTATCAACACGGGGGCGGTCAGGCCATTTTTTCTTGCCTGGCTCAGCACCAACAAACCGTCCAATCCGGGCAAGGTGAGGTCGAGCACCACCACGTCCGGCAGGAGCTTTTGCCAGGTTGCTACCGCTTGGCTGCCATCCCCACAACAAACCGTTCGAATGCCTCGGCGTTCGAATGTGCGCTGCAAGGTCGCCTGCATCGTGGCGTCATCTTCGATCAAAAGCAATTGCATGCCCGTGACTTTGCGGCCCATCTGACGGGCGCAGACCTAGCGTTTGTCCCTAGTCGTATTTGTTCACAAGGACAGCCAAGTGACAGCTCTTGGTTGCATCATGCGGACATCAAAAACACCAGGAGACTGCGATGCGTCGTGACACCTTTTTGAAGTCTTTGTTGGCCGCCATGGCTGTGCCCTGCCTGCCGTCAGCCGCTTGGGCTGCCACCAATGTGAAGATGATGATTCCTGCCAATCCTGGTGGCGGCTGGGATGGCACCGGCCGTGCGCTGGGCAAGGCCCTGCAAGAGGCGGGTGTGGCTTCCTCCGTGAGTTACGACAACAAAGGCGGCGCAGCCGGTGCTTTGGGTCTGGCGCAGTTTGTCAACGGTAGCAAAGGTGACCCCAACGCCATCATGATGATGGGCGCCGTGATGCTCGGCGGCATCATCACGGGCAAGCCGCCAGTCTCCCTCACCCAAGCCACACCGCTGGCACGTTTGACGAACGACTACAACGTCTTCGTATTGCCCGCAGAGTCTCCGCTCAAAACCATGAAAGACGTGGTGGAGCAAATGAAGAAAGACCCTGGTAGTGTGAAATGGGGTGGCGGCTCGCGCGGATCGACTGAGCACATCGCGGCGGCCATGTTGGCGCGTGCGACTGGCGTTGATGCAGCCAAGATCAACTATGTGCCCTTCCGTGGCGGCGGTGAAGCGGTAGCGGCCATCTTGGGTAACAACGTCACTGTCGGAGGCAGCAGCTGGGGCGAATTCCAAGCCCACATTCAAAGCGGCAAGATGCGCGCCATTGCGGTCACCTCGGCCACACGCTTGAAAGGCATTGATGTGCCGACGCTCAAGGAGCAGGGCTACGACGTTGTTATAGGCAATTGGCGTGGTGTGTACGGCGCACCAGGCATCACGCCTGAGCAGCGTAAGGTGTTGACCGAGATGATTGTCAAAGCCACCAAAACAAAATCCTGGGCCGCGGATGTCGAGCGCAACGGCTGGCTGCCTGCAGTGATGGCTGGTGCGGAGTTTGAGAAGTTTGTTGACGATGAATTCGCAAGCCTGCGTGCGACCATGGTCAAGGCCGGCATGATCTGAACCTGGCAATGATTCGTCCGCAACAGTTGGTAGGTCTGAGCACGCTCGTTTTGGGCGTGCTCTTTTTTGTAGGAAGTTTTCAGCTCTCCTCTGATGCCGGTTACGGCGGTGTGGGGCCGAATTTCTTGCCGCTGCTGGTGGGCAGCATGTTGACGTTGTGTGGTCTGTGGCTGCTGTGGGAATCTTTCAAAGGCGGCTTTAGAAACATGGACGAGCCGTCGGGCGCAGCCCACGGTGATTGGTCAGGATTCGCCTGGGTCACGGGAGGAATCTTGGCCAATGCATTCCTGATCACCACGCTGGGCTTCATTCTGAGTTGTGCTTTGTGTTTTGCCCTGGCGGCCCAGGGTTTTCGGCGCTCTCAGCCCAGTGGCGGTAGTTTGAAATTGCTCGGAAAGGATCTGGTGTTGGGCATGGTCATTGCCGCGCCTGTTTTTTGGATGTTCACCCAGCTGCTGGCCATCAATTTGCCGGGCATCACTCAATCGGGATGGCTGTGATGGAGACTTTGAACAGCCTGATGCAAGGTTTCGTCGTTGCTGGAACGCCCATCAATTTGTTGTGGGCGCTCTTGGGTTGCACCTTGGGCACGGCAGTGGGCGTGTTGCCTGGCATAGGCCCGGCCACGGCGGTGGCCATGTTGTTGCCGATCACGCTCAAAGTGGACCCCACCGCGTCGATGATTTTTTTCGCCGGCATTTATTACGGTGCCATGTACGGTGGTTCGACCACGTCAATACTGCTGAACACGCCCGGTGAGGCCGGTTCCATGGTGACCGCCATGGAAGGCAACAAAATGGCCAAGAGCGGTCGTGCAGGTGCAGCATTGGCCACTGCGGCCATCGGCTCTTTTGTGGCCGGCACCATCGCCACCGTCGTCGTCACTTTTTTGGCGCCTGTGGTGGCCAAATACGCCGTCAAACTCGGCCCGCCGGAGTACTTCATGCTCATGGTGCTGGCCTTCACCACGGTCAGTGCGGTGCTGGGCAAAAGTACCCTTCGAGGTCTCACAGCGCTCTTCATTGGTTTGGCCATGGGCATCGTGGGTCTGGATCAAATCTCCGGAACGCCACGTTTCACCGGAGGCGTCCCCGAGCTGATGGACGGACTGGAAGTCGTGCTGGTCGCGGTGGGTTTGTTTGCGGTGGGTGAGGCGCTCTACAACGTGCTTTATGAAGGGCGTGTCGTCGCCACCCAAAACAAACTCACCCGTGTGCACATGAGCAAATCCGACTGGAAACGTTCTTGGCCCGCGTGGATACGCGCGACCTTCATCGGCGTGCCCTTTGGCACCATTCCCGCTGGAGGCAGCGAGATACCTACCTTCTTGAGTTACGCCACAGAAAAAAAGCTCTCCAAACACAAAGAAGAGTTTGGCCGCGAAGGGGCTATTGAAGGTGTGGCGGGTCCAGAAGCGGCGAACAACGCGGCCATCACAGCCACCTTGATTCCCTTGCTCACACTCGGTATTCCAACGTCCAACACCACAGCCATTTTGCTCGGGGCTTTTCAGAATTACGGCATTCAACCGGGCCCACAGCTCTTCGACACGAACGGGGCCTTGGTCTGGGCCTTGATTGCTTCGCTCTACATCGGCAATGTGATGTTGCTCATCCTGAACTTACCCTTGGTGGGTTTGTGGGTGAAGCTGCTCAAAATTCCGCGTCCTGCGCTCTACGCTGGTATTTTGATTTTTGCCACGGTCGGTGTTTACGGCATGCGCCAGTCGGCGTTTGACTTGGTGCTCATGTACGCCATCGGTATTTTGGGCGTGGTGATGCGGCGGTTTGATTTTCCAACCGCGCCTGTGGTGGTCGGCATGATTCTGGGCCCCTTGGCCGAGTCGCAGATGCGTAATGCCTTGTCCATCGGCGAGGGCCACTGGGGCATCTTCTTGACTCGTCCTGCTTCAGCCACCTTGCTCGCCATCACCGTGGCCGTTCTCGTCACGCCATGGGTGCTGCGCTGGGTGGGACGTCGCCGCGCGCTGCGCGAGCAAGCTGCTGTGGTGTCAACGCATTAGCGAATCGCAAGGACAGCTCGCTCTGGAAACTCGACCTTCGAGTCACGTGATCTGAGGCACAGAACAGTCTGAGTGCGCCTTTGTACTACGCAAGTGGTGCAAAGGCGTTTTTGTTCTGAGCATGCTCGTTCACGTGCGACGTGATGCCAAATCTCGGTGGCGTAGGCGCATCAACCGTAAGCGGTCACCGAACTACGTCTTCCCACAGAGCACCTGAGAGAGGAAGCTACGTGTCCATGTAGAACAAGGTGGACACATATGTCAGAGATAGACGCAGAGGTGGTGCGGCGCCTGGTCA
>JBJOQO010000048.1:0-26190 GCA_046049865.1 Pseudomonadota bacterium
CACCGCTGCCATTCGCTGCCCCTTCGCTGTTGTCAAAACAGCAACCTTCGCAGCCTTCTATGCCTTTGCATAGGGTGGGTTTGCGGAACGCTTACGCTGGTATGAGTTCCGTGGCAAGTGTAAGTGGGTCACGCAGTGTGCGGGCAGCAAGAACACCGACACCACAATAGCTCTGGTAACAAGTTCCCACTCCAAGTTCTCGATTGCTCTTCCTGTTCAGGGGCGATTTGCGCTTTGTCTTGAAGTTTCGTGGCGGGTGGTGCCTGGTCGAGTTATATTCAGACCTGTCTAGTCCGAAGTCGGTTTGAAGGAGTCCACCATGCAAGCCTGGCAAATGCAAGAAGCCAAAGCCCGCCTCTCCGAGGTGGTGAAATGCGCGCAAAACGAAGGCCCGCAGGACATCACCCTGCATGGGCGTTCTGTGGCGGTGGTGTTGTCCCGTGAGGCGTTTGAGCAATTGGCGGGGAATGAGCAGTCCTTGGTGGAATTCATGCAAGCCTCGCCGCTCAAGGGTTTGGACGAGGTGGAGTTCAAACGCGATACCAGCAAGACACGCGCTGTGAAGTTGTAGGAGCGCTGGTGTGAGCTACCTGATCGACACCAATGTGTTGTCCGAGCTGCGGCGCAAGAGGCCGAATGCGGCGGTGGTGCAGTGGTTCACGCAGCGACCGGCCCGCAGCCTCTATTTGAGTGTGCTCACGCTGGGTGAAATTCGTAAAGGCATCGAAGGGGTGTCTGAGGCAAAACGCCGCGCAGCTTTGATCGACTGGCTGGAAGTTGACCTGCCCAATTTTTTCACGGGCCGCGTCTTGGGTATGGACACTGCCGTCGCCGACCGCTGGGGGCGTTTGCTGGGGCAAGCTAAGCGTCCATTGCCTGCCGTTGACAGCCTGCTGGCGGCCACCGCTTTGAGCCATGACCTGACCTTGGTAACGCGGAATCTGAAAGATTTCAATGTTGGCGGCTTGAACGTTTTTAATCCCTGGCAGTTGTGACTGGTCAGACCGGATTTGCCGAGGCGGCCTGTTGGTAGGAAGCGGGGCGCGGAAGTGTCGGTAGGCATCCGAACCCAACGCAATTTTTCCCAAACTATTTTTTCAAATCACTCGCCGTCTGGCTCTGCTGCAGCGCCTTGACGCAGCGCTCCCACACCGGATCAGTTTCTTCGACGTGAAAGCCATAAAACTGGCCGAAGTCTGAGGAATGCGTGCGTACCGCTTTGGCCTTCACCACGGCGCGTTCGTCTTCACCCAGGTCAACCGTCACGGTGCCTTCCATGTCCATGGGCATGCCGAAGTCGGACTCGGCTTGGAAGCCGTCTTGTGAGAGTTCCGTCACATGCAGCTCAAAGCTGGTTTCTTCCTCGGCTTGCACCTTGATCTGCAGGCGGCCTGGGCACTTCAGCGAGTAACGCTGGTGTTTTCGCAAACTCTCCGCCGCCTGGGGTGATGGGGGGACGGCGGGCAACACGGGGCGGTAGGCCTCCAGGTCGTAGATGGAGTGAACGAGCAATCGTTTTTTTTCATCCAGCTGCTCGAATCCTTTGGTGCGCTGGTTAAAAAAGTAGTCCAGCATGCCGGGTGTCATCACCGGATCGTTGGTGGTGAAGTAACGCCGGTTTGGCGCTTCAATATGGGGCAGTTTGATTTCGGTGAAGTACTGCGACAGGTTTTTGCGCGGCTTCTTGCCACCGTAGTAGTGCTTGAAGATGCCCGGTGCCATTTTGAGGTCGAGCGTGGCACCGACCGCAGGTGCACCATTGGCGAAGTCGTAGTTTTTGATGATGTTGGCTTGCAAGCGCTCAAAAAACAGCAGCGACTCGTACATCTCAATGCGGTTGGGGTTGACGGCGATCACCAAATGACGGGTGTCGAAGTAGGTGGTGCAGTACTCGTACATGAACTTCATCAGCGGGAACAAAATGGTCCCGCCGGTTTTGCGAAAGTCGGGGTGCACCGCCAGCGCTGAAATCTCGGCGATGTTGCCTTGTTTGAGCCGAACGCCGCTCAAGTCAAACGCCGATTGCAATGGGAAACCAAACACACCTTCGCGTACGAGAGAGATGGTGCCCACCACTTGGCCATCAAACTTGGCGCACAAGGTGGTGGTGGTCGGCAGGGCATGGTAGGCGGTGACACGCAAGCCCGAGGGGTCGGGTTTCATGAAACCGCTGCCGACATAGGCGTCGTGCAGGATACGAAAGCAGGCTTCGAGTTCGTCTTGGGTCTCGGCGATTTTGAGCGTCAGGCGTTGATCGGGCGCCGGGTCGCAGTCGATCATGGCGCGGAAGATGGCAAACCGCAGCGCACGGGGTAGCAGCGCGAAGGCGCGGCGCAAGGCGGCGCGGCCCCATTTGCGTCGCACGGGCTTGGCGTCGTGCGTGTCCACAGCGGGCAGTTGGGTGTCGGGACTGGGCATGAACGGTTTGTCGCCTTGAGCGTGAGGGTTGTTTCGCCGTGTTGGAGGCTCGCGTCCGAGCGACGCCAAAGCTGACCTGAGCCGCTTGTTTTGTTTATAACGCAGCAGGTGTTTTCTGAACAGGCCCCAATGGGTCTGTGTTTGGGTTGGCGGCCGAGGGTTTTTCACCCAGCGCCAACCCGAGCATCAGGAAAAAGAACAACAAAAAGCCGATGCGGGGCACATCCAAGACGCTGCTGACCATGCCCACGGCCAATACGCTGGCCACACTGGCCAGCAACACCGGAACCAGTCCACCGCCTTGTTCGTCTGGCAGGGCCAAAGCCCGAATCAATCCGCGCACGGCCGCCACCAACAGTGCAGCGAACGCCATCAGGCCGAGCACGCCACGTTCGATGAGCAGCTCCAGCATCAAGTTGTCGGTATGCCAGGGCAAGTAAAACCGCTGCGCACGGGGAAACCAGTGGGCCAGTCCAGCAGAGAAATCGCCGTTGCGTAGCAGGGATTGGCCCTGTGGGCTGACGAGTTCTACACCGCGCAGGGCCACGCTTTTTTGGGGCTCCAATACCGCGACCGAAAACACGGCGCTGCGCGGTGCCCACCAAGCGCCCGCGTCCAAGCGCGGACCGCGCAGCACGCCTGTGAGCTCGGTCCAGTTGTCTGTCGAGGCGGGCACACGAACCACCGCATTTTGGCAATTTCGGTCGTACAGCAAATGTTTTTCACAGACTCGCAGCAAGAGCGATGTGGGTTGTGCCGCCTGCAGATTCAAGCGTACGCTGTACCGCCCCTTGGACGTCAACGGCACACGCTGGGTCGCTGAGAAAAGACCGCCCAAGTCGTCCCGATGGCGCGGTCCTTCCAGAATGGCGTGCGGTGTGGTCGTGTTCTTGGCCAAGCGCAGTCGACCCGAGAAATCAAGCTTCGGGTCAGAGGCCGCGTAGACGGCGGGAAACCGCCCTGCGCCGAAGCCGATCAACCAATCCCTCGGTGTTTGCAGCAAACCCAGGCCGTGCTGCCAATGCGCCATTCGGCTGTCCAGGTCGGCCGGGCCTTCTTCCAGCCGTTTGTTCATGAAGGAGTCACCGCCCAACACCGCGGCGATCTCAATCAACAGCACCGTGCCCAGAACCAGGCTGGCTGGCAGCCGCCAGCCTTGATGTTGTGCGCGCCATTTGAGCCAAGCCGCCACGGCCGCGAGGATCAGTGCGCACCAAACGGCCCCCCAGGTGCCTACGGCTTCAAACGACAACAACAACAAACCTGCACAGGCGCAAAGCGCCAGCAGCGCCCAACAAGCTCGCGCCAACCAACGCATTCCCGGGGACACTTTTCCTTGCGCTGTGAGTTGCGCATACCGGGCCAGCAACCACACCAAGAGGCCAACCAGCACAGCCAAGTAAACGCCGCGTGCAAAGGTGGTGAGACAGGCATAGGTCACGCATACCGCCAGCAGGCTTGAAAAGCCCCACGCCATACCCCGGTAGCGCCACAGCGCCCACACCGCAAACGGAGTGGCCAAGGCGAGGTAAGCGTCAATGGCTGCGCCTCCCACGTGCATTTCCCAAAAGAGGGCGGTCGTTCGGTAGTGGCTGACAAAATCTGTCAAACCAGGGTAAGCCAGTCGTTCATTGATGGATACCAAGCTGACCACGGATAGCCCCGCCACCATGCCAAGCCCAATTCGGTTCAATGTGGTGTGTGGTGCACTCATCAGGCCTTGACGAAGCCAAGGCCACAATAAAACGGCCCACAGCATGGCCTTACTGGCCCGCAAGGCCCACAAGCTGTCTTCGTGGGAAGCGAATAGATTGAAGCGCCAAATGCCCGCCGCGTGCATGCCCCATGCGGCACTTCCCAAGCCTAGGGCCAACAGCACGGTGACGATGGTCAGCTGTTGGAGGGGAGGCGCTGTAGGCCGCAGTGCGGATCGGTGCGAAAGCCGCTGATGCAGCAGCAGCGCACTGAGTGTTGCCAACACCAGCAGATCGAATTCTTCGAATACCAACCAACCCGTCCAGGGCGACAGATTGGCCATAGGCAGTGCGGCAGGCAGTGCCCAGAGCCAAATCTGTGGCCGCCAGATCAGCAACATGGTCCACAGCAACCACAGCGAGACCATGGCAGTGGGCCACAGTGGGTGTTGCGCGGCCAAGCCCAGGCCCAGCGCCGCACAGGCCAGCAGCAGAGGTATTTGCATGCCGCCTACAACGGATTCGTAGCGTGTGATCAAAACAGAATCGAAGTTCTAACGGCGCTGGACGGCTTAGTACCGTTCAATCGGGTTTGTAGCGCTCGGTGCAAATTGGATTTGGCACTCGAAGCCAAGAAAGTGAGCATTCATGCAGTGTTGCGGGGCATAGAAGAGCGACCTGGTGAATTATTCGGGCTAGTGGATGAAAAGCAAATCAGCGCCGTTCCAGCAGTTCGGTCACAAAACGAACTGGAATGGCATAGGTGATGCCGGAAGGCTGGCTGAGCGCGGACTCTTTGCTGCTTCGTACGACGACAGAATTGATCACCCCAATCACCTCGCCGGTCTCAATGCTCAGGAGCGGTCCACCGCTGTTGCCTGGGTAGGCGGTGGCGTCCAGCTGGTAGATGTCGTAGCTGCCCTGGCGCAAGCGAAGAATGGCTTGTGGGTTGAGTTGCTGCGCGGTGGCCATGGGTGGCGCAATGGCCGTGACCGATGAAACGATGCCGCGATGGGTAACCGGCGAGTAGCCCAATGCGCCGCCGATGGGAAATCCAATGAAGGCCGCTTCCGTCCCCTCGGGCACGTAAGCCGCCCGGCCCAGGGTCAGGGCGGGGGCCGCGGGTCCTTCTATTCGCAGCAAAGCCAGATCGCGGCTTTTGTCCACAGTGACCACGGTGGCGACGCGCATCTCTGGGCCCCCCGGTTTTCCAAGCAGCTGCACGACCAGCTGACGCAGGGCGTCCGTGTTGGACGGCGCGTCAGGCAGCACATGGGCGTTGGTGATCACGGTAGTTCCGTCAGCCACCACGAAACCAGTGCCTCGCAAGTTAAAGCGTGGGTTGTCGGTCGGGCTGTGGGTGCCAACAATCACCACACTGGGTTTGGCTTTCGTGATCAAGTCAACAAGATTGGCTTGACTGATGTTGTACGCGGCTAGGCCAAAGAACAAAACAGTGGCATTCTTCAAGAATTGCGAAATGATCGACATGGGGACTCCAGTAAGCGCTGCTTGACTCCACCAAAAGTGGGGACCGTGAGGCGACTGTCATGCACAGTCACACAGGCTTGGGCATGATGCCGTATTCACGTGAAGGGATGCCCGTCGTGGCGAAAGGGCGACAATCAGCGATTGGAGCGCAATCGGCGCGGTACACATCGGCCGACCGGAAACCAACTGTTACATTTAAGTGGGCGAAGTGAGTTCAAACTCCGCCTTGGGAAAGTGTCAGACCTGGACACATATGGGAAAAGAAACCGTGGGCAACACCATCATCGGCGTTTCGATGCGAACACAGCCAGCGCTGAAGTCGCTGCTGTCGGGTGACTCCGGCCCGACGGAGAGCGCTGCCGAGCCCCTGAGCAACAATTACCTCAAGATACGTGCCGCGGGTTCCGAAGGCCAACGCAGCTCTGCCAGCATTTTGATCAACAAAATGTACGCGACACGTGGTTACATCAGCAGCGGTTTGCCTGGCAGCGGTCACGACAAATACAGGATGACGCTGACGGCCAATGAGGAAGACGTGACCATAGGCACGTTGACCATCGGATTTGACAACCCGCAAGGCTTGATGGCCGACGATCTTTTCAAGCAAGAGATTGATGGTTTACGCGCCCAAGGCCGCAAGGTTTGTGAGTTCACCAAGCTGGCCATGGAGACCACCAGCAAGTCCAAGCGGGCTTTGGCCTCACTTTTCCATGTGGCTTATATCTACGCGCACCGCATTCACGGTTTTCAAGATTTGGTGATTGAAGTCAATCCGCGCCACGTGGCTTACTACAAACGTGTGCTGGGTTTTACGGTACTCGGTCCTGAGCGCCAGAATCGCCGTGTCAACGCGCCGGCGGTCTTGCTACGACTGAATTTCACTTATGTAGAAGAACAAATCGGCAAGTTTGGCGGCTCGCCCGAGGTATGTGCTGTGGAACGTTCCCTCTATCCCTACGTGTTCTCCGTCAAGGAAGAAGCCGGCATCGTCGGTCGCCTGTGCGGACTCGTTTCGGTGCTGGAGGGTGATGCAGTGCTCAATCCGAGTCTTGGCGCTGCGGCCTCACCCAGCAAAGTGGGTTGATGGCCGAAGTTCGGTGTCTACCGCGTTCAGCCCAACCCACGCCCTTGCCGTAGCGTCGAAATCAGCCCCAACGCTCCAGCCTCACACAAGTCAAGCACCCGCTCAAAGCCTTGGGCACTGCCGTAATAGGGATCGGGTACTTCTTCATCCTCAATCTCGGTGGCGTAGTCGAGAAAAAGGCGCAGCTTGTGTTGGTGAGGCTCAGGACACTGCGCCTGCAAGCTTTGCAGGTTTTGTTTGTCCATCGCCAGGATTAAATTGAAACGCTCGAAGTCACCGTCCACAATGCGGCGAGCACGGTCTTGCCCTGGGTCGTAACCACGACGTGTCAGCGCCGCGCGTGCCCGGGGGTCGCTGCGCTGCCCGGCCATGCCCGCATACGTGCCAGCGGATTCGACGTGCAGAGCAGGCAGGCCTGCTTCACAATTGGCATGCTGCTGCAGCACCACCTGCGCCATCGGCGAGCGGCAAATGTTTCCCAAACAAACGGTCAAGACGTGGATCATGGGCGCGCAGGATACCTCACGCTGGCGATACCAGTGGGCCGTACCACTGAAATCTGAAGTCGCTGTCCACGCTATGCACAGGTCGCTGCGGCGTCGCGAATGCGCGCCTTGCATCGCCCTGTGCATTGCCTGTCCCTCGACTCCCATTTCAATCTGACGGCCCACTAGAATGAGTTTTCCTCGCCATCGCGGTGGCGCACCTCTGGATCTTGCATGCCCTCAGAGCGACTGAAAGTCTTGATGTTCGCCGAGGCTGTGACCTTGGCCCACGTGGCACGACCTCTGTGCCTGGCCGGCGGATTGGATCCGTCTCGTTATGACGTCACCATCGCCTGCGATCCGCGTTATGCACGGTTCGTGCAAAGCGGAGCGTCCGAAAGGCACTGGCGCTATCTGCCGCTGCACAGCATCCCCAGCGAACGTTTCGTTCGCGCACTGGCCATGGGGTCACCGGTGTACGACAGATCTACCTTGGCCGCCTACGTCGAGCAAGACTGCGCACTGATCCGGGCGGTGCAGCCCGATGTGGTGCTAGGGGACTTCCGGCTGTCGCTCTCGGTCAGCGCACGCCTGCTGAAACTCCCCTACTTGGCGATATCCAATGCCTATTGGAGTCCAGACTATGCGGGTGGCTTCCCTTTGCCTGTGTTGCCCTTGACGCGCTTACTGCCCTTGGGTTTGGCGCAACCGCTGTTTGACTTTTTTCGACCACTGGCGTTTGCCGGGCACTGCAGGCCCATGAACCAGCTTCGGCTACAGCATGGCATGCGAAGTCTCGGCCATGATTTGCGCCGTATCTACACCGATGCCGACCACCTGCTGTTGGCGGACTCGCCAGGCCTTTTCCCAGTTGCGACTGGAACAGATCGGCACAGCTATCTGGGCCCCTTGCTGTGGTCGCCGCAGATGGTTTTGCCCAGTTGGTGGCAGGAATTGCGCGAAGACCAAGCTGTGGTTTATGTGAGTCTGGGCAGCTCGGGTTCAACGGCCATACTGGCCCGGGTGCTCGACGCACTGGGTGGTTTGCCATTGCAAGTGGTGGCGACCACCGCTGGAGCGCCGCTTCCTGACCACGTACCCGTCAATGCTCGGGCGGCCGAATATCTTCCCGGCGATGTTGCGACGGCGCGTGCCAGCTTGGTCATCTGCAACGGCGGCAGCCTGTCTGTTCAACAAGCGCTAACGGCGGGAGTTCCTGTGCTGGGTGTGACCAGCAACATGGACCAGTTCATGAACATGGCGCCAATTCATGCCTCAGGCGCAGGGATTCTGTTGCGGGCCGACCGAGTTACCAAAGCCAAGGTGCGCGAGGCGTGCGAGTTTTTGCTGGACCCGTCAGTGGGCCGCGCTGCAGCACAAAAAATGGGGCGGCAGATGGGGCAAACAAAATCAGCCGCCGAAGTGTTCGAAGAGGCGGTAGTGGCCTTGCTTAAACGCTCGGTAGCGCCGTCGACACTCGACGAACGACAACCACAAGTCTCATGAGAAAACGCTGGAACCCTTTCGAGTTTTCTCATCTCCTCGGCTTGGCCTGACGCGAAGCAACAGGCCTGAGGGTCCTCAGAAGTAGTAAGCGCCGAGCAACTGCACGGCTTGCCGGTAGGGAAGAATGCCGTACTCGGTTTTGAGGCCTCCACCGGTGACTTGATACTGAACCGCGATATCAAATTGGCTGGCCCGGTAGCGCAATTCAACCCAAGCTAAACGGCTGTGGTCTTGCGCGTTGACGCGCAACAACGCAGTCAAGTCGAGGTTCTGTTGAATGAAACTGCGCTGGGTGAGGTAAAAAAGGTAAGCACCGCGCGAAGCGATCTCTTGGCGGCGCTGGGTTTCCAGCAGAAAGTTCGCTGTACCCACCGGCCCTAAAGCGGTCAACTGAGACCACTGAGCTTGCGTGGGGGCGAAACCGTTGTACTGGTACTCGGCAGTGAGCGATATTTTGTGGGGCCCGGCATAGGTCAAACCCAGCACGGCGCGGTCACGGGTGTCACGCTGCAATGCCGACCCCGGCGCACTGCCCACGAGCAATTGATCCTTGCCGCGCAGCCACTCACCGTGCGCGACCAGGGCATCCGAGACCAGAGCCGTGCCATTGATACCGAACTGCGTGCCGCGAATCTCGTCATAGGCGACCAACACCTGGCCGTTGAGCCGGTCTGATGACTTGAAGCTGTAGCTCAGTACCGCACGATCACGGTTGTTGGTTGAGCCTGCATCAAAGCTGAATCGTTCTCTGCTCGGTTGGGTGGCGACCTTGGGTGCGTAGGCCAGGGAGACGGTTCCGGCGCTGCCGATGTACTGGCCACGCAGCATCACCGTGCCCAAACGGTTCTCGCGCTGCGCCAAAGGATCAGCCGTGGTCACGGCGCGCAAACTGCCGTCGCGAAAGATGTCGGTGGGGCGGTAGCCATACCCTGTTCCGTAGCGCCAGTTCACACGACCCAACTCAAACAAAGTGGTGGCTTCTTCGTTTTGCCAACCCACATAGGCCTCACGCACGCTGTTGAGCGTGGAGGGATATCCGCTACCTGCCGGGCGAAGGTGATCGAGCCGGTTGGAAAACGCCACGCGCCAGTTCTCACCCAATTTGCTCTGGTGTTTGATGTCCAAGGACAAACGGTTGGAGTCCAAATCAGACAGGCCATACCGCTGCGAGATTCGTCCCGCCGCGCCTTCGACAAAAATCCTAGTGGGTGAGTTTTTGGCTGGAATTTCGGCTGGCGCTTTGCCCTCCAAATCCAGCGCATCCAAGTCGTTGCTGCGTGCGGGTAACGAGAGCGACAACGCCAGCACGCAGGCACAGGGGATTGCGATCTGTTTGAGAGCAGTCAAGGTTCACTCCGGCTGAAAACGGGGCAAATAGTCCCGTTGAAACCATGTAACGGGGAGGTTACGGGCAGTGTAATCGGTGAACTTCATGATGGTGACAGACTGTGGGTTCAAACCATCAATGATGACCGTCTCTGTGGGGCGCATCGCTCCCATCTGTTGCTGAAACCGGCGATAGAACGCCGTCTTGAGCTTGCGGCCGGACTCCGCATAAAAGAGCGCTTTGATGGGCCAACTAGTCTCGGTGTCCACCCATAAATCAATCGCTGAATAGGTCACGTCCTCGGCAACCGCCTCGAGTTTCAGTTTGTAGGTCTTGCGCGATTTCCTCTCGCCATCGGTGATGGTTTCTTCATCGGCCAGGGTGGCTTTGTAGCCTTTGGCGAAGTTGACGGTCACCACGTCGCCGTTGGATGCTTGTCCCAGCAGCCGTTGCTGCGGTGACAAACGCACACTCGCGTTGCTGCCGGGGTCGAAGAACCACAGGTCGTTGCCATTTTTGAGCATCACTTTGCCTGCGTCCCGTTCAGGCAACGCAAAACGAATCAGGCTGGCAAACTGGCCGCCTGTGGTCAACGTTCGGGAGTAGCTGTGCAAAGTGCTGTTGTCTACTTGCAAGCCCTTGTCGAACTCAGTCAGGGTGACGGTGACTTTGAACGGTTGTCCGGGGTTGCGCACCGCATCGCTGGCAGCGAGGATGGCCTGGGCGTCCGGGGCAGCACGCGCCACGCCCGCCGCGCACGTGGCAGCAATTGCCGAAGTTACCCGCAACAGCTCTCGGCGAGTCAATGACTGAATAACTTTCATCATGCGTGCCTCAATGCGTCAACGACGCTCAAACGTGCTGCTCTGTAGGCCGGCCACCATGCGGAGAGTACGGCAATCAATATCAAACCCAATGTGGTGCCCGCGAGCATGCGGGTTTCGCTTGCCACTTGCAAAATCAGGGGTAAACGCAACGACATACCGGGGGGTGACCACGTCATGCCAGATGCGTTGACTGTGGAGGCCACCACCAACCCCAGCCCCAACCCCAACACTGCACCAGCGACGCCAAGCAAAAAACCTTCAGTCACAAATAGCCAGCGAATACCTGCCTGGCGCAGACCCACGGCGCGCAGCGTACCAATCTCGACCGTGCGCTCCACCACCGCTGTATTCATGGTGTTGCTCACGGTGAACAGCACGATAGAGCCTATGAGGGCGAAGATGAAACCGTATAGGGTGTCAAAAAGCTGAGTGGTTTGAACGTAAAACGGATTGATGGTTCTGAAGTCCAGCACAGCGAGCGGTTGTTTGGATTTCCACGTGGACAGCAGCCATTGCAGCCTTTCACTGGCAACGGGGATTTGATCGGTGCGTTGCAATTGAAGGATGATCGAAGTCGTTTTCGGTGGTGATCGACCGAAGACGAGTTGCTGCGCCTTGGCGAGATGAACGATGACGGCCACTTCATCAAATTCTTTGAGGCCTTGCGCTTCCGCTTTCACTACGTTCAGTGCTGCCACATTGGGCGTACCATTGGCATGTCCTGCCAGCAACTCAATTTGGGTTTTGCTGGGGTTTGCTAAGGTGCTTGTTGCGCCTTCTAAAGCGGCAAGTGAGGCGATGTCGTCTGGCAAGGCTTTGCCTTTGGCTCTGTTCTCTGCTTGCGGTTCGGGGCAGTGGTCTATCTGCAAGGGCTCGCACAGTTGCAAAATTCGCGCGACGCCTACGCCAACGATGGCAGCGTCTTTGGCGGCACCCTCCAGCACGAAGGGATTGCCCGGGATCGGAAGGTTGTAGGGGTTCCACAGTCGCATCCGATTCACGTCTTGGGCCACAAAACCCAAGCCCAGCACTGTTTTCGATACGCCCGCTGAAAAGTTGCCCGCGATGCCACCGAACTGCAAGGTTGGTGTGACCACGGTGATCATTTTCTTGAGCACCTCGTCGTTTTGAATTGTTTTGATGAGGGCGTCGTAGTCCTCGATAGCGTATGCCGTGGGGTTGCCGCTGCCAAAGAGGTAGTAGTCACTGTGCTGCACCTGCAAGTGACCACCATTGCGCACGTAACCTGTTTGCATGCTGTATTGGATGTTGGCGATGTAGCCACCGAATAGCAAAATGGCGGTAGAGCCAATGGCCAAAGCGAGCAACGTGGCCAGTGATCGGCGTCGGTTGCGCAGTAAATTGCGCAGCGCCAGTGACCACGTCATCATGGCTGCCCTCCGGTATCGGCAAAGTCGCTGCTTGGAGATCCGGCGTCAATCTCGACTTTTTTCCGGCGAATGGACTCAATGACACCGTCGCGCAGAAAAATTAAGTCGTCGGCTGCGCCGATGACTTCTCGGTCGTGAGAGGAGAAAATGAAGGAGATTTTGTAGCGCTCTTGCATGCGCCGCATGAGCGACAAAATCGCCGCGCCAGTTTTGCTGTCTAAGTTGGCGGTTGGCTCGTCCGCAATCACCAGTTTGGGTTTGCGTGACAAGGCGCGGGCAATGGCCACGCGCTGACGCTGTCCGCCCGAGAGTTGCCCGGGTCGGTTGTTGGCACGGTCTGTTAAGCCCACAGCGTCCAGCAGCTTCATCACCCGTCTGTGTCGACGCTCTTTGGGCATCCCGGCCAGTAGCAAGGGGTACTCAATGTTTTCATAGGCTGTGAGCACCGGCAACAGGTTGAAGTTTTGGAAGATAAAACCAATGTTTTTGGCGCGGAAGTCCGACAGCGCGTTGTCGGAGAGGGTGTTGACGGCGCAACCGGCCACCATCACATCGCCGGTGTCGGGGCGGTCGATGCAGCCCAGCATATTGAGCAACGTGGTCTTGCCACTGCCAGATGGTCCAAGTAACACTGTGAAGTGGCCCGGTCGCACCAAAAAGTCCACGCCGCGGATCACCGGCACCTCAACGGCGTCCATGCGGTAGGTTTTCTCCACCTTGCTGAGGATCGCTACCGGCTCGGTCATTCGTCATCCCTTGTTTGTCGATGCATGCAAAACGGTACCTATGCGCCGCGCCGGAACGCCGCCCCAAACTTCGCCCGTACCAATCCGGGTGCCCTTGGACACGATGGCCCCGGCTGCTACGATTGCATCGTCTCCAATTACCACGTCAGACAGCACCACCGCATGCGTACCAATGGTGACGCGGTTGCCAATGATGACGGGATAGTGAGCCAAACGACTGCCTTCAATAACATGCGGCACTATCAGTGCATATTGCCCCACGATGCAGTAATCACCCAACTGAACGAAAAGCGGATCAAGAATGAGACCGGCGCTGTGGGTGTTTTCACCCAGCTTGGCACCGAGTGCTTGGTAAAATGGCCGCATCAATGGCACAGGCAGAGCGCCGGTGCGGACGATTTGGGTGAACAACATCAGGTGGAAAAGAAGATGGATGTGATAGACAAACTCATCTTTTGATCCATGGTCAATTTCGCCTGCGCGCAGCGGGACAATCCACAACAAGAGCCGGTAAAACACGAGCGCCACCAGATAGACAAAAACAACGCCCGTCAGCGTCATGACGACACCACGAAAATCTCCCAGCGGAAGTTGCCCTACCAAGAGCCAGTTGATGGGCAGGGCCAAACCCAGGGTCAACACCATGGCCAATATAAAGGCCAAGATTTGAAGGGCAGAGATTTTGCGCATGGCTTGTAACTCCTGGGGGATCCGGCTGACACAAGGCTGACCCTGAATCCTGATTACTAAGGTGGGAACTCACTGGGTTATCGCGGCAGAAAGATGCGTTGATTGAGGCAAACTCCGCGCGACTAAATCAGCTTTTCCTTGCACAACCAGGCATAACAATCCTCAAGCATGCGATCCAGTGACTTGGACTCGTAGCCCAGCGTCTTGAACGCCTTGACCTGGTCCGCTTCTTCCACGTCGGGAGCGTCTCCGATCAAGCGCACCAGCTCCGGCGTCAGCTTGGGCTTGACGCCTGAAAACTTGGCGTAGAACTCCATGAAATACGAGGCAATCAGCAACTGCCAAGTAGGCGTTGCCTTTTGCGGTGCCTGAATTTTCTGCAACTTGCAAATGCGCTGGAAAAGATCCAACCAGGTTGTGTATGTCCCGCCCAAAACAAAGCTTTCGCCGTTGCCGCCTTTGTAAAACGTCTGCAAATGGGCTCTCGCTACGTCGTCGGCGTGGCAAAAAGCAATGCGACCAGGCAGAGCAACCTTCACAGGACTGTTTTTTAACTCATTGAATATAGTCGAGTAGTTGTTGTAGTCATAGGCGCCAATAACAATAATGGGATGCAATACATTGACATGAAGTCCTTGCTTTTGAAGTTTATAAACTTCCAGTTCACTCAGCCTCTTGGTTCGAATGTATTGGTGGTCAATTTTTTGAGATTCATTTTCATCCATTCCTTGAAAACCGAGCGTTGCACCGGTGGAGGTGAATATAAACTTGCCTGTTTTTTTTGCCAACGCTACCTGCGCCAAATTTCGAGTGGCCAGTACATTGTCTTTCCACTGTTGATCGGCTTCTTTTGACCAATGTGAGGTATTGGCTGCCACATGAAAAATGGCATCTACACCCAAAGGTATGGCTTGATTTACTGAGTGGAAGTCATGAAGGTCAACCTCTTGAAATTTTATATTGCAGCCTTTCAAGCGACTCAAATCAGAAGATTTTCGGTGAAGCGCGACTATTTCCCAATTGTCAGTTAGAAGAATATCAACTAGATTTCTTCCGACGCAACCTGTCGCACCCGTGATGTAAGCAATTTTCATGATTTAACAATATCAGAGACACTCAGTTCGAGTTTCCCTAGTATTCTCCTCAAGTCATTCTTAAAAATATTCTTCCGGGTGCCGAACTCTAGCATCTCAAACAGATACAACCAGGTTTTTCTATCGGCTTTTCCTTCTCGAATCATCTGAGCGAATTCAGGCTCGAAGCTGCAATATCCCAGGTTCATCACATCGATCACCGACATGACGGTGATGAGTTCACTGTTGCTTTGAATTGGGCTGTCGTAGCCTTTGGGAAGAAGGTCGAGCGACCTGACGGTTTCCCTGATTTCGTTTTCCGAAGGTTGCCAAACAGCCAAAGGGAAAACCTGCAGCGGCAGATTTTCCTTCTGCAAGGTGAAGCTGTGAATGCCAACGATCATCTGCACCTGCGTCCATGACAGGCCACCGATCAAAAGGGGAATATTTAGTTGTTGCGTGATGGTGGTGCCCACCTGAAAAATCATGCTGCCGTCGGTGTAGTCAACAACACCATAACAACCTCTGCCCTTAAGCTCTAAAAACGCCTTGCGTAAAGCTTGATAGAAGGCATCAATATGAGAATTAACAACAATCAAATCAGAGCGGAATCGCTCTGCAGTGGCCTTGGCACCTGATATGGCCAACGGGCTCATGAAACCGTTGTTGACGATGATGGACAGAACTTTGAAATCGGGATATTCGGCTGAAAGCCGCTGTAAGACATAGGCACTGTCTTTCCCTCCGCTCAACATCAAGGCGGCATCATATTTTTTGTTGCCGGTATGGGATTTGATTAGTGCGTCGAAATCTTCTGCAAAAGATTGCTTATTGATTTCATCTCGAGCGTGACTTGTTTTTTTTGATTGATATTTCGAACATTCGCCGCACACTCCCTTGAGCAGTGGCCCATGCATTTCCGACAATAGGCATTGCCTACAACGCATTTTTTTTGAAATGAAATTCCTGGCGATTGGCCAACAGTACTTTGCATACAGCTCAAGAAACTGATTTTTATTCATTGTTTTCTGCGCTCCTCGCGGCGGTGACAAAAAAATTATCGTTGTAATTTTGGTCAGACGCAACTTCAGCGCATGGCGCACGCCGGCTATGAGCAAAACTTGATCTGATGCTGGGCCAGAAGTTAGGGGCCTAAGGGCAGCCCGTTGAGCGTGTGTTACTGGTCACAAAAAGCAAAAAAGGGGCCGAAGCCCCTTTTTTGATTGTGATCGCTAATCGGCCTAAATTAAGCAGCCTTGTTGCGACGACGTGTTGCGATTCCGCATGCGGCCAAGGCAATTCCTGCCATCAGCAGGCTAGTTGGCTCGGGCACGGTGTTGAACGCTTGGTTGGCATCAGCTTGGAACACGATGGTGCCGGGAGCGAAAGCGACGCCGTTGTAGCCAGTAGGCACAGTGAAGCCGGTCAAACCAGCACCAAGTTGCAGGGTCGAGCTCAGGTTTGAACCGACAAGCAAGGGGCTAATGTAAGCCGCATTGGTGTAGGTCACGGTACCTTCGAAAGTTTGTGAACCGCCCGTCACGCTGTTGAACACATTGGGTGCGGCTGCGCCGTTGATGTCGCCGGAGATGATCAAGGTTCCGTCTTGAAAGCCCGTACCATTGGACTGGCGTGCATTTGCAGCTGTGTCGTAATAGATGTCAAAGGTGCCGGTGCCCGTAGAGAACGTGCAGGCGCCAGGTACGCAGCCCAGTACGGTTTCCGTGAAACTTGCGAAGATGGTGTACTCGTACACGCCAGCTGCGGCAGGAACGCCGTTGGCATTGGTGTCCAGGCGCGGTGTCCAGAGTGTTCCGCTGCCGGTCTCATTCAAAGCCACGGCCCATGCGGCATAGTAGGTTGTGAACACGGTGCCTGGCACGGGAGCAAAGCCAACGCTCCAGGCTGCAGCGCCTGACGCCCAGTCAAAGCCACCGAACGGCGACAGCGTGCCGTCGAGGTTGGTGATGGTGGGGACTGCGTGCGCAGCACCACCGAAAACGGTTGCGCCAGCAACTGCGAGCGCGGAGAGAACTTTATTCAACTTCATGGAATGCTCCTGATTGGTGTTGAGCCCGTTGAAGTGCAGGCTGACGGGATCTTATAAGCAATGGGTGTGCCAGAGTTGCTAAGTATTTGATTTTATTGAAATTCGTAGTTGCCTGCGCGATTTTTTGTACGCCTTGAAACAATAGGTGTCAAATTTCCCGACGCAACTTCTGGCGGTTAACGTTCGTTTTTTTCACAACCCGGTAAGGTCTTTGCAGACAGAAACAGCTCGGAATGTGACAGCATCGACACCGTAATCTGAGGTCAAGGCGCACGCGCGAAGGAGACATGGCGGATGGATTTTGGCACGATGAAGCGCATTCTTGAGTTGGCACGCTGGGCCCCCAGCGGTGACAACGAACAGCCGTGGCGATTCGAAATTTTAGGGGATCAAAAGGTGCGCATCCACGGGTTTGACACCCGCGATCGGGTGCTTTACGACTACATGGGGCGGCCCAGCTACATTGCGCACGGGGCATTGCTCGAAACGCTCCGTATTGCTGCCACGGGCAGTGGCTTGCGGGCGCACTGGTCCTTGGCCGATGCGTCCGATGAGCGGAGACCGCTCTACGATGTTCAATTGATCCCTGACGCGTCCATTCATCCTGACCCGCTTTGGGCACACATTGAGGGCAGAACGGTGCAGCGACGCCCGATGAAAACCGCGCCCCTTTCCGACGCTCAGCGACAGGCGTTGACCGATGCTGCTGGACCAGACTTTCAATTGCAGTTTTTAGGCGAGACCAGGCAGCGCATGGCGGTCGCACGCCTGCTTTGGCACAGTGCCCATATTCGCTTGACTTGTCCGGAGGCATACCCGGTGCACAAGCGCATCATTGAATGGCGGGCTCGCTACAGCAAAGATCGAATTCCTGAAGGGGCCGTAGGGGTTGATGCAGCGACCGCCCGTTTGATGGAATGGGTATTGAAGAGTTGGGGCCGAGTGCGGTTCTTTAACCGGGTTTTGATGGGCACTGTTGCGCCCCGGCTCCAGCTTGATTTGTTGCCCGGCTATTTTTGCGGCGCGCATTTGCTGGTTCGCCCCGTGCGAAAGCCATCGACGTTGTTGGATTGGGTCAATGCAGGCGTCGCCTGGCAACGGGTCTGGCTCACTGCCGCCGCACAAGGACTGCATTTTCAGCCACAGATGACGCCCGTCATTTTCCGCTGGTACGCTCGTGCGGGAGAAAAGTTCTCCTCGGAGAGCCGGTTGTTCGATCAAGCGCTTGAATTGGCGCATGAGTTTGAGCAAGTGGTTGGCGCGGGTTCTGCGGATGAGTTCGTATTTTTCGCTCGGTTGGGTTACTCCAACGCGCCGACCAGCCGCTCGATTCGCAAGGACTTGGTAGATCTGATGCACGTTTGACCTGACCAAACCACATTTCCACAGCGTCACCCAGATGAATAGAAACCACACTTTTGATTATGCGAGTGCTTACTCTCGAAATATTGGCTGGGTGACTGAGGCTGAGCAGGCGCGCCTAAGGGGCGCTCGGGTTGCGATTGCTGGTTTGGGTGGTGTGGGGGGAGCGCACGCAACAACGCTGGCGCGATTGGGGATCACCAACATGTGTATCGCCGATTTCGATACCTTTGAGGTCCACAACATGAACCGCCAAGCGGGCGCGTTTGTGTCGACTTTCGGTCAAACCAAAATTGATGTGGTCGCACGCACGGTACTAGACATCAATCCAGAGGCGCAACTGCGTTTGATGGCGGACGGCGTGACGCAAGAAAACGTGGACGAGTTCCTGCGTGACGTTGATGTTTACGTGGATGGTTTGGATTTTTTTGCCCTTTCTGCGAGGCGTTTGGTTTTTGCCAAATGCCGGGAAAAAGGCATACCCGCACTCACGGCCGCGCCTTTGGGTATGGGTGTGGCATTTCTTTATTTCGATCCCAAAGGGATGAGTTTTGAAGATTACTTTCGGGTGGAGGGACACACGACCAGTGAACAATATGCCCGATTCATTGCAGGGTTGTCGCCTTCAATGATGAATCGCAACTACCTGGTCGCGCCGGAGGCGGTCAACTTTCAGGAGAAACGCGGTCCGTCTACGGTCATGGCTTGTGATTTGTGCGCCGGCGTGATGGGGACGGCGGTGCTCAAGGTGTTGCTGCGGCGTGGCCAGCTTAAGGCTGCGCCTTGGGGGATGCATTTCGATGCATACCATCAAAAGATGAAAACCACGTGGCGCCCTTGGGGCAATGCCAACCCTCTTCAACAACTGCTGTTGAGGTTCATTCGGCCCAAGTTGAGAATGGGTACGTGATTTATTCGTCTAAACCTGGCATTTGCCACATAGCCCCTTGCTCAAGGGATAGTCAAACAGCCGCTGGCGTTGTCCAATCCCTGGCGAAATGTGAATTTCGGGCCTCCGAAATTCTTGGATCGTCGGAGTTGCAACGAGTGCTAGCGCATACATAATCCTCGCCTGGGTTTTGTACGCTTCACAGCAGTCCTCGGGATCCGACGGTTTCCCAAACTGCGGCCACATCGATAAATTTTTGCATCTCAAGGGGTGAGCTTTGAACACGTTATTGAAATCGCTTTTTCTGGGACTGACTGTGGCAATGTTGTCCGCCTGCGGCTCGGCCAAGTACCCGCCGGCTCCGCTTTCGGCTTCCACGGACGATTACAACTACATCGTGGGTCCAGGCGACTCTTTGAACATCATTGTTTGGCGTAACCCAGAGTTGTCATTGAGTGTGCCGGTCCGCCCTGATGGCAAAGTGTCCACACCACTGGTGGATGAGTTGGTCGCCCAAGGCAAAAATTCGAACCAAATCGCCCGCGAGGTCGAAAAGCAGCTCAGTAAATACGTTCGAGACCCGGTGGTAACCGTCATCGTGACTGGTTTTGTTGGGCCCTACAGTGAACAGATTCGCGTTGTCGGGGAAGCCGCCAAACCCCAGTTCCTGCCCTACAAGCAAAAAATGACCTTGTTGGACGTGATGATCGCGGTGGGCGGCCTCACTGATTTTGCGGCTGGCAACAGGGCGACCATCGTGCGCAGTGGTGAAGGCTCTAAGCAGTATTCAGTTCGAGTCAGCGACTTGATCAAACGGGGCGATGTGTCCGCCAACGTAGAAATGAAGCCAGGCGACATCCTGATCATCCCGCAAAGCTTCTTCTAATCGCGCGCGGTCACTGGCAATGCGCACTCGTGGCGCTTGCTGGATCGATCTTTTTTTGAGTGATCCCTTGAGCTAAGCCAAACGATGGAAGAGTTGATCAACCAGGTATCCGCGATTGTTCGCGGCATGTGGAAATTCAGATGGCAAGGCATTCTTGCAGCCTGGATAGTTGCCGCCATTGGGGTAGTGGTCGTACTTCGGGTTCCCGATCGTTACGAAGCTTCCGCCCGGGTTTTTGTGGATACGCAGTCCATCTTGAAGCCCTTGATGTCCGGTTTGGCGGTACAACCCAATGTGGAACAGCAAGTGGTGATGCTCAGCCGCACGCTAATCAGCCGCCCGAATGTGGAAAAACTCGTGCGCATGGCCGATTTGGACCTGAAAAACAATTCAAAGGCGCAGCAAGAGGCCACGATCGAGGAGTTGACAAAGACGTTGGCCATCCAGAGCGCCGGGCGTGACAACCTTTACACACTCTCCTTCAGGGACTCCGATCCGCAAAAAGCGCAGCGCGTGATTCAATCACTGGTTTCCATTTTTGTGGAGTCGAGTCTGGGTGCGAGCCGCAAGGACACTGCATCTGCCAAAGTTTTTTTGGACGAACAAATCAAGGGCTACGAAACCAAATTGGAAGAGGCGGAAGCCCGTCTTAAAGAATTCCGAGTCAAGAATTTGGCCTTGCAAAGTGCTGATGGGAAGGACTCCACGTCTCGTTTGGCGGAGATGAGCAATCAGTTGGATGCAGCGCGGCTGCAGCTGCGTGAAGCAGAGAATGCTCGTGACGCAGCCAAAGCGCAGCTGGCGACCGAGCGCAATCAGAACGCTGATGTGCTGACCAAGAGTTTGTTGCAAGAATCGGCCCTGTCCATTTCAACGCCTGAGATCGACGCGCGGATTGAAGCGCAAAAGCGCAACTTGGACGGGTTGTTGCAGCGATACACCGAGCAGCATCCTGAAGTTGTCAGTACAAGGCGCTTGATCAAAGACTTGGAAGATCAAAAGAAAAAAGAGATGCAAGATCTGCGCAAGTCGGCACTTGCTTCCGCGACTGGCGCTGCGCCGGGGCAAAGCAACAGCCTGGCTGCGCAAGAATTGAATCGCGTGATGGCCATGGCGGAGGTTCAGGTGGCTTCGCTGCGTGCGCGGGTGTCGGAGTATTCCGCTCGCTACAGCCAGGCGCTGAGCATCATGAAAACTTCGCCCCAAATCGAAGCCGAAGCGGCGCAGCTCAACCGTGACTACGCCATCCACAAGAAAAACTATGAAGACTTGGTGTCCCGCCGCGAGGCCGCTGCCATGTCGGGTGAGTTGGAAGGTGCCTCAGGGGTTGCCGACTTTCGTTTGATTGACCCACCACGCGTTTCTCCCAAGCCTGTTTCTCCGAATCGGTTGTTGCTCTTCCCCTTGGCGCTGGTCGCCGCGTTGGCAGCGGGCGGTTTTGTTGCATTTGCCATGAGCCAATTGAGACCGGTTTATTTCTCGGCCAATGACCTGCGCATCAAGACTGAGTTGCCCCTGTTGGGCGTGGTCACCAAGGTCATGACCCCGGCAGCCCAACGCAAACAGCGCGGCAGTTTGTTGCGGTTTTGTATTGCGTCAGGCAGTTTGGTCGGCGTGTTTGTTGTTGGAATGATTGTGATGACCATCTTGACCCGCAATGTGGGAGCTTCTCTATGAGCAGCCTGATCGAACAAGCCGCTGCGCGTTTGGAGCAGTTGCGGCAGGCCGGTATCAATGTTCCGGAGGTCCCCGCAGCAGCTCCGGTACAAAAAGAGCCGCAACCAGTGGCTGCGGCTTCGACTGCACAGCCTGTTGCTGCGGAAGTCGCCGTTCAAACCAAGGCGCCCGCCGTCCCGGCCGCACCCAAGGGGCGTTCGTTTGGAGATGCGTTGGTATCGTCCAAGCGCATCGATCTGAACTTGGCTGCCTTGCACCAGGCCGGCTTTGTGACGCCCATGGCCGAGCGCTCGCGCATGGCCGATCAGTACCGTGTGATCAAACGGCCCTTGATCAGCAATGCGATGGGAAAGGGCGCTGCGACGATCAACCATGCCAACCTCATCATGGTCACCAGCGCGTTGCCCGGCGAAGGAAAAACGTTCAGTGCAATTAACCTCGCGATGAGCATTGCCGCTGAGCTGGATAACTCTGTGATGTTGGTGGATGCCGATGTGGCACGCCCTTCGTTGTTGAAAACCTTTGGGTTGCCGGTCGGCCCCGGTTTGCTCGATTTATTACAGGGTCGGGCCCAAATGTCCGATGTGCTGTTGCGCACGAATGTCGACAAACTCACTTTGCTCCCCAGCGGCCATCCGCAAGCGCGCGCTACCGAAATGTTGGCCAGTGATGCCATGCGGCAATTGTTGGATGACATGGCGCAGCGGTACTCTGATCGCATCATTGTTTTTGATTCGCCGCCACTTTTGCTGACAACCGAGTCTCGTGCATTGGCTGCTCACATGGGGCAAATCGTGGTGGTCGTGCATGCTGGGAAGACGCTGCAACGTGAGGTGCAGCATGCGTTGTCGACCATTGAGGCTTGCCCGGTGAAATTGATGTTGCTGAATCAGGCGACAGAAGACGCTACGGGCGACTACGGGTATGGCTACGGATATGGCTACGGCTACAGCAAAGACAAAAAACAAGAGCCAGCGGCTACTTCCTGAGTCAAGTGGCCCAGCGCTCTCACTGTGATCAATACCATGCCGATGTCTTTCGTCACCGTTTTTCGTCTGTTTCCCAAGGCCAATTTGCGGGTTGATCTGCGCGCCGCAGCCGCAGCTTTGGCACTGAGCATTGGTTTGCTGCAGGCGTGTGAAGTGCATGCGCAGACCATTGCGGCGCGAGCCGAAGGTGGGACGGGGCGAGCGTTCGCATTGACGCCGAGTATTTCCACCTCCTTGGTGGCGACGGACAACGTCAATCTGTCGGCAAAAGATCAACAATCGGACGTGTACTTGCAGCTCAGCCCTGGCTTGCGACTCCAGAGCAATGGAGGCCGAATCCGTGGTTTGCTGGACTATTCGCCCTCTGTGTATGCCTATAGCAAAGCATCCGAGAAAAATCGGGTATCGCATGCCCTGAACGCATCCTTGACGACTGAAGCCATTGAGGAGTGGGCGTTCATTGACGTGGGCGCCACGGCGTCACAGCAATCGATTTCCGCCCTGGGAACCCAAACCGCAGACCCGGCGCTGTCTACAAGCAACCAGACGCAGGTGTTCAGCTATTTCGTTTCGCCGTATATCAAGGGCAAACTTTTTGGCAATGCTGACTACGAATTCAGGCTGCGGGCAGGTGAAAGCCGCACCGAGTCATCGACGGCCTCTGACTCGAAATCTGAACAGGCCTTGCTGCGAGTCAATGGCATCACCGGTTTGTCATCGTTGGGTTGGGGCACGAGTGTGCAGCACCAGGTTGATGATTTTTCCGATGGAAGGCGCACGACAGCGGATCGCTTCAGAGGTGCCCTGACATATGCGGTGTCACCTCAACTGGCTGTATCGGGGCTTGGGGGCTACGAATCCAGTAATCAGGCCGGAAGCACGCGCCTCAATGGAAAAACATACGGCTTTGGTTTCAACTGGGCGCCCACTGAACGCACGAAGTTCTCCGGCGAACGTGAGAGACGGCTCTTCGGCAATGCTTACTCGCTTGCTTTTGAGCACCGCATGCCGCGTTCTGTGTACCGCTATAGCGCCAGTCGCGATGTGTCGTCCGGACTGAACAATTCGACTGGCACGGTGGTGAGTGCCTATGACTTGTATTTTGCTCAGTTTGCATCGATAGAACCTGATCCCGTTCGCCGGCAAGCACTGGTGAATAATTTTTTGCTGGCCAATGGCATTAGTCCCAACAGCACCGTGGCGGGAGGTTTTTTGACTTCTGCGCTGACGCTGCAGCGCCGCCAAGACCTCTCGGTTGGTCTTTTGGGAGTGCGAAGCAGCATCACCTTTTTGTTGACCCGTAACGATTCGCGTCGCCTAGATGGGACCAATGCACCCAGCGGGGATCTAGCCTCCTTCCCGGGTGTGGAACAGCGGGCCTTCAGTGTCAACGTCGCACATCGACTCACCCCCATCTCGACGGTGAATCTTTTGCTGTCCGAGCAAAGAAATTCGGACGACAACTCCTCGGTGTCCAACAAACTGCGGCTCGTCTCACTCAGCTGGTCCAGTAAATTGGGACAGAAGTCCACCCTGTCTCTAAGCGCCCGCCACTCTAGCTTTGACAGCCCAACGGCTCCGTATGAAGAGTCCGCCGTCACCGGCCTATTTAGCTTGCAGTTCTGACGCGACACGTCAAGCGCAGGCCCCACAGTCAGCACGCCACATCCTATGTACGAAGCCTTTTATGGATTGAGCAGTAAGCCCTTTCAGCTCAATCCCGACCCCAGTTTCTACTTCAGCAGCAAACAGCACCGTCGCGCCAAGGCTTACCTGGACTACGGTGTGATGCGCAATGAAGGCTTCATCGTCATCACAGGTGAAATTGGCGCCGGAAAAACCACCATCGTGCGCGGGTTGCTTGAAAGCCTGAACCGCAGCAACGTGGTCGCGGGGCATTTGGTCTCGACCCAACTCGACGCAGAAGATACGCTGCGTATGGTGGCTGCCGCTTTTGGTGTGCGTGCCAAGGACATTCCGAAGTCTGAACTTTTGATGACGCTGGAAGCGTTTTTTATCGGGCAAGTCAGCCAGGGAAAACGGTGTTTGTTGGTGGTGGATGAAGCACAGAACTTGACCGCTCGGGCGGTGGAGGAGTTGCGCATGCTCTCCAACTTTCAGTTCGGTAAACAGTCGCTCTTGCAAAGCTTTCTGGTGGGTCAACCCGAGTTTCGGGATATTTTGCAGCGCCCTGAGATGGAGCAGTTTCGCCAGCGGGTCACGGCCACTTGTCACATCGGCCCGCTCGATACGGACGAAACACGCCAATACATTGAACATCGGCTGAAGTGTGCCGGGGCAACTGACAAGCCTACTTTCGACGACGCTGTTTTTGAGCAGTTACACCAGGCCAGCCGAGGTATTCCCCGCCGTATCAACGCCATTTGTGATCGACTGTTGTTGCTCGGTTTCATGGCCGGCAAATCCCATCTGTCAGTCGAAGACGTCGCCGAGGTCGTCAAAGAGTTTGCTGAGGAATCCAAATCCAGCGGAAAGCGCCGAACGGCAGGTGCCAGTGTGGCCTATCAAGCGTTTTCCGATCCTCAAGCCGGTGCCGACGATGTGGACATCGACTTGTCAGGCAGTCCGTCCTTGGATGAAGCGACGGCCAAAGACCTCGAATTCGATGTCTCAGCCATTGGTGTCGCACTGAATGCGGGTCGCATCGAACGCATCGAGCAAAGTCTTGCGCGTCTTGAGCAAACCAATTTGCAAACCCTGGGGCTGATTCAAAAGCTGATCCAAGCGATGACAAAGTCGGCCGGAGGTCAGCCGTGAACGGACCCGTACTCTGCGTGGTGGGTGCCCGCCCCAACTTCATGAAAATGGCGCCCATTCTGCGTGCCTTGGCGCATCACACGCCCCCGATTGCTAGCCTTCTGGTGCATACCGGTCAGCACTATGACCAAGACATGAGTGACCGCCTCTTTGAGGCTTTGGGTTTGCCGCGCCCCGATGTGAACTTGGAGGTGGGCTCAGCCAGCCATGCTGTGCAGACGGCTGAGGTCATGAAACGTTTTGAGCCCTTGGTGGACGAATACAAACCGTCTTGTGTGTTGGTGGTGGGCGATGTGAACTCCACGCTGGCGTGCACCTTGGTCGCGGTGAAGAAGAACGTGCCCGTGGCGCATGTTGAAGCTGGCCTGCGCAGCGGCGACAGAAAAATGCCCGAGGAAATCAACCGGGTGTTGACGGACCAGGTGGCTGATCGCCTTTACACCACCGAACGCAGCGCCGATGCCAATTTGCGGGCTGAAGGCATTGCCGCGGAACGTATTGTTTTTGCGGGCAACGTGATGATTGACTCGCTGGTGAGCCACCGCGCCCAAGCACCCGGGCCTTCGCAAACCTTGGCCGCTTTGGGTTTGGATGCCGCGCTGCTGAACCACCCCAAAGGTTATGGGGTCGTGACCTTGCATCGGCCGTCCAATGTGGATGACGCTGCGAGTTTGACCCATCTGCTGGATGTGTTGATCGAAGTTGCGGCGCAGTTGCCACTGGTGTTTGCCATGCACCCCCGCACCCGGGCCAATTTGGAGCGGTTCGGATTGATGTCTCGCATCAACCCTGCGCAAATGGTGTGTTTGCCGCCTCAGGGATATCTG
>JBJOQO010000049.1:0-24826 GCA_046049865.1 Pseudomonadota bacterium
CCTCCGGTTCTCCTAAGAGTGGGGCACAACCCGGGGTTTTTCAAGCACTCAATGTGTTGCGCAAGGCCGCAAGCCCTGATTTAGATCAAAGTCAGGTCCAAATCAGCTTGGCCAGGCGAAAGCCCAGCGCCGCGCAGCCCAGGGCGCCCAGCACATGGGCCAAGGTGTGCGCCATCGCCCAGGCCCAATCGCCCCGTTGCAACAAGTTCAACGATTCAGCCGAAAACGCCGAGAACGTCGTCAGGCCACCCAAAAAACCGGTGACCAGGAGCAAGCGCAAAGTGTCATTGGGCTGGCGCTCGAAATACACCATGGCCATGCCGATCAGCAGACCGCCGACGCAGTTCACGAGCACCGTGCCCACTGGAAAGGCCGAGCCGGACGAGTTGAACCAATACGAGAACCGCCAGCGCAGCAGCGCACCGAAAGCAGCACCCAGTGCGACAGCAAGGATTTGAGTCAAGGAGGGTGGGCTCATGGTGGTGGAACCATACTAGACCGACGCCATCAGCGTCTGTCATTCATATCGGTGTCGTTGGGGGGCTTGGTTTCTGCGAAAAGGGGATAAATAGACCATACAACCAGGGCGAAGAAAACAAACCCCAGCACCGTCATGATCCCACCGAAATCAAATACTACAAACGCCCCAGAGACGGCTATGAAAGGCGCAGCAGCAAACAGGAAACCCACTGCGCAGACCGCCAAAAAAAATACCAGCAGCAATCGCAAGAACACTGTTCCGACCATGTTTTGTCCCCGTATGTTGGTGCCTAAGCTCTTTACTGCGGATTGCGTCTGGGGGAAAAGCGCGCAGGTGATGCAATCATCACTTCCTTGCCTCCCACTTGCGCAGTGCCGCGTCATCACTCGCCCGCGCATCCACCCATCGCCCGCCGTCTGCGGTGTGTTCCTTCTTCCAAAAGGGCGCTTGGGTTTTGAGGTAGTCCATCAGGTACTCGCAGGCCGCAAACGCTTCACCCCGGTGCGCCGCCGCCACACCCACCCAAACAATCTGGTCTTGCGGCAACAGCGGGCCCACGCGGTGGATGATGCGTGCGGCCAGGATGTTGAACCGCGTTTGGGCTGCCTGGATCATGGCCTCAATCGACGCTTCGGTCATGCCGGGGTAATGCTCCAAGGTCATGCCCTGGATGGAGTCTCCGCTGCTGTGCTCGCGCACCGTGCCCAAAAAGCTCACCACCGCACCGACGCCCGCCACCTCGGCACGCAAGGCGGCCACTTCGGTGCTCAGGTCGAAGTCCTCGGGCTGGATTCGCACACGCGGCATCAACATGGGCACGGTCACGTCAGCCCCCTGTGACGGGCGGGAAAAAAGCGACTTCGGCATCGTCTGGCAGCGGCGCATCCATGCTGCACAAGGTTTGGTTCAACGCGCAGCGCAGGGCTAACCCATCGGCCAAGGCATCGGCGTGAACCGCACTGCTGGCACGCAAACGTTGGCGCAGCAGTGCGACGGTTTCACCGGCCACATGCGGCACGGTTTCGCCCTCACCCAAAGCCTCGCGCACCGAGGCGAAATAACGTATGCGCAGACTCATCAGGCAAGCCCCGAGAAGAACTCGCTGTAGGGCAGATAACGCACCAAGTCGCCGGATTGAATGGTTTGACCCGGTGGGTTGTCCACCAGGCCATCGCCCCAGACCGTGGACGTGAGCACGCCCGACCCTTGGTGCGGGAACAAGTCCAGCCCGCCATCGGCGTTGCGGCGCACCCGCAAAAACTCGCGCCGTTTTTCTGGACGCCCATCTGCACGCGGCCAATTGAAATCCGCACGCAAGGAATAACCTGACGGTGCAGCAGGCGACAAACCCTGCAGTTGCAACAACACCGGCCGCACCAGCAGCAAGAAGGTAACAAAACTGGACACCGGGTTGCCCGGCAAGCCCATCACATGGCAGCGGTGCTCACCCACTTGAATTTGCCCATACGCCAAGGGCTTGCCGGGTTTGATCGCCAGTTGCCAATCGTGCAGCACGCCTTCAGCTGCGAGTGCAGGTTTCAGGTGGTCCTCTTCACCCACCGAGACACCGCCGCTGGTGATGATGAGGTCGAAGTATTTAGCCGCTTCGCGGATCGCAGCGCGGGTGGCCTCCAAGCGATCCGGCACCAGGCCGAGGTCTTCGCAGCGTCCGCCCAAGGCCTGCACGCAGGCGATGAGGGTGGCGCGGTTGCTGTTGTAGATGGCACCGGGCCGCAGCGGCTCGCCTGGCATCACCAACTCGTCACCTGTGGAGAACACACCCACACGCGGCTGGCGGTAGACGGATACCGTGGTGGCGCCCACGGTGGCCACCATGCCCAGCGCTTGCGGCGTCAACCGTGTGCCTTGCGGGAGCACCACCTGCCCCACTGCTACATCCTCACCGCGCTGTCGAATGGCATTGCCCGCGGGGGGCACGGCCAAGAACCGCACGGCGCCATCCAGGCTTTCGGTTTGTTCTTGCATCAACACCGCATCCGCGCCCGGCGGAACGGGTGCGCCGGTGAAGATGCGTGCGGCGGTGCCGGGTTGCAGCGGCTCGCCCACGCTGCCCGCCGCGATGCGCTGACTCACGGGCAACACGGTGCCCACTTCGTTGACGTCGGCCACACGCAAGGCATAACCGTCCATGGCGCTGTTATCGTGGGGAGGGACGTCGAGGGGCGAGACCACGTCAGCGGCCAGGACGCGGCCCAGGGCGGAGGCGGCGGTCAGGATCTCGGTGCGCGGGGCGCCTGAGGAAATCAGCGACTGCTTCAGGATGGCAAGTACTTCATCCAAGGAAATCACGACCGTCTCCCCAGTGACTGTTGACGGCGCATGAAAACGCGTGCTCGATCAGTGGTTGGTGGCTTGCAGGACTGTTCATGCGTATTGCTTAGATGCCGTTAGAGTTGAATTCTCGATGATTTCGCACACCCTGCTGTCCCACCATCCACCATGATCGTTCCCAACCATTGGGCCGAAGCCCGAAAACAACACAGAACACATGGCAAACAAATCACCGTTCGCAGGTATGGCTGGTCCATGGTCAGCGAATCTGATGCGCAATCGGTGGCAGAGGCACGCGCCGACGAGGCTCTGCAAAGAATCGTCGAGGGTGAGAAGTTAGATAGACGAGAACCCAAGGTTGCTTACAACGGTGCTTCTGGCGTTCCAATTCGGGAGGAAGTGCTGGCGCGCCACGGTGACCAGGTCATCACTCGCAACGCCTATGGTGCGCATTGCCTGAACTCGCCGAATGCACTTTTCGCGGACATCGACTTTTCAACCGAAGGCGGACTCAAGCTGGGTTTTATTGCTTTTGCTGTACTGGTCGTGGCATCACTGGGAACAGGCGTGCTCGTGCAAAGCTGGGGCATCACTGTCGGTCTGCTGTTTTTATCCATGATCGCAGCCGCACCGCTGGCAGGTCTGGCCAAGCGCACGGCTGTGGCAGCAAAGGGTGGCGCGCAGCGCATTGCACGGGATCGAATCGCCAATTTTGTTTCGGCACAGCCATCCTGGAACGTTCGCATTTACCGAACCCCAGCTGGCTTTCGGGTGTTGGCAACCCATCAACCGTTTGACGCCAACTCGCAGGAAGTGCAGCGCTTCTTCCTTGCGGTGCGCGCCGATCCCGTCTACGTCCGGATGTGCACCAACCAGAATTGTTTTCGCGCCAGGCTCACTGCCAAACCGTGGCGCATCGGTGTCTCCGCGCACATGCGTCCCCGCCCTGGTATTTGGCCTGTTCGACCTGCCATGATCGCCATTCGGAATCAGTGGATAGCCAACTATGAGGCTCGTGCTGCTGCGTATGCCGCCTGTCGCTACGTGGAGTCAATGGGCTCGGGTGTGGTGCACGAGTCCATCAAGTTGGCGGTCGATTTGCATGACCGCGAATCTCGAGCGCTGCTTTCTGGCGCACCGCTCGCGTGATGACAAGCCATCTTTCAACGCAAGAACTTGCTCTCTAACTCCGCGCCGCAACAAACCCCTTCACCAGCTCAGCATCCACCCCCATCACCACAAACCGCTTAGGCAGGTTCTCAATGCCTTCCAAACCCGCAGGGCGCGGTGGTTGTTGGCCGATGGCTTCGACGATGGTTTCAGCGAATTTGGCGGGCAGTGCGGTTTCCAGTACCAGCATGGGCACACCTTGCTCAACAAACTGATAGGCCACTTTGAGGCCGTCGGCGGTGTGGGTATCAATCATCACGCCCGCGCGTTGCCAGGTGGACTGGATGGTGGCCAGGCGGTCAGCATGGGTGCTGGTGCCGGAGACAAATCCGAACTTCTTGATCGCTTGGAATTCCTCTGCCGACAAGGTGAACAAGCCTTTTTCTTCCACCTCGGTTTTGAAAAGTTGTTTCACGCGAGCGCCGTCGCAGCCAAGCAGGTCGAATACAAAACGCTCGAAATTCGAGGCTTTGGAGATGTCCATCGACGGGCTGGACGTTTCAAACGTGTCGCTGCTGCCCCGCACCCGGTAAGTACCGGTGCGGAAGAACTCGTCGAGCACGTTGTTTTCGTTGGTGGCCAGCACCAGCTGTTTGATGGGCAGGCCCATGGAGCGGGCCACATGACCTGCGCAAATGTTGCCGAAGTTGCCGGAGGGGACGGCGAAACTCACTTGCTCGTTGTTGGTCTTGGTGGCCTGGAAGTAACCCGCGAAGTAGTACACCACCTGTGCGAGCAGCCGTGCCCAGTTGATGGAGTTGACGGTGCCAATCTGATGGCGACGTTTGAAATCCAGGTCGTTGGAGACGGCTTTGACGATGTCTTGGCAGTCGTCAAACACACCTTCAATGGCGATGTTGTGGATGTTGGCGTCTTGCAGGCTGAACATCTGCGCCTGCTGAAAGGCGCTCATGCGGCCATGGGGGCTGAGCATGAAAACCTGGATGCCTTTTTTGCCGCGCATGGCGTACTCGGCCGCGCTGCCGGTATCACCCGAGGTGGCGCCCAAGATGTTCAGTGTTTGGCCACGGCGGGCAAGTTCGTACTCGAACAAATTCCCGAGCAACTGCATGGCCATGTCTTTGAAGGCCAAGGTGGGGCCGTTGGACAGGGCTTGCAATGCGAGGCCGGATTCAAGCGGCTTGAGCGGCGTGATCTCGGGCGTACCAAACACTTGTTCGGTATAGGTTTTGCGTACCAGGGTGCGCAGGTCATCGGCAGGAATGTCGTCGATGTAGAGCGACAAAACTTCAAACGCCAAATCGGCGTAAGGCAGGCCTCGCCACTTCGCCAGCGTGGCGGCATCCACTTGCGGATAGTGGGTGGGCAAATACAGTCCGCCATCGGGGGCCAGGCCCTCAAGCAGGATGTCGCAAAAGCCGCGCTGGGTTTGATCGCCTCGGGTGCTGATGTATTTCACAAAAATCTCCGCAATACGCTCACAGAGCGTTGCCGTAAAAAACCACGTCTAAAAACAAACGTGCGCCAACCAGCGCACAAAAACCACCGATCAACAACAACCAATGCAGGGCTTGACCGCCCATGTGGTCAGTGGCTTGCAAGCCGGTGAGCCAAGCGGCGCATGCGCCAAACATGCCCGACACATTGAACAGCCAGTGGGGCCAAGACAAACTGCCCCAGAGCACCACACCCAAGATCAACGCCAAGCAGAAAGACAGCTCCCACGGTTTGTAGCCCAGGTGGCTGAGTTTGACCAAAGACACCAAGGTCAACGCAGTCACCAGGGTGGGCATGGGGGTAGCACTGAGGTTTCGATTCGACCTTAAGTCAAATCCTCTTTGCGAATTTTCACGATGGGCGCCAGCACCGTGGGAAGAGCCTGCATCTGTTCGACGGCTTTGCTCATTTCGCCCTCGACCGTGTTGTGGGTCAGGATGATGACGTCGGTGTGGGTTTCGCCTTGGGCCGACTCACGCTGCAGCAGCGCATCAATCGAGATGTTGTGCTCAGCCAAGATGCCAGTGATGCGGGCCAGCACACCGGCTTGATCGGCCACTTGCAGGCGCAGGTAGAACGAGGTGACCACCTTGTCGATCGGCAAGATGGGCGTGGAGGCCAGTGCATTGGCTTGGAAAGCCAAGTGGGGCACGCGGTGGTCGGGGTCGGCGGTGTGCAAGCGGGTGATGTCCACCAAATCAGCAATCACGGCAGAGGCGGTGGGCTCGGAACCGGCACCTTTGCCGTAGTACAACGTGGTGCCCACTGCGTCGCCCTGCACCATGACGGCATTCATGGCACCTTCCACGCTGGCGATCAAACGCTCTGCAGGTACCAAGGTGGGATGCACGCGCAACTCAATGCCCGTGTCACGGCGGCGTGCGATACCGAGCAGCTTGATGCGGTAGCCGAGTTGTTCGGCATAAGTGATATCCAAGGCCTGAAGTTTGTTGATGCCTTCAACATAAGCTTTGTCGAATTGCACCGGAATGCCAAAAGCAATCGCACTCATGATGGTGGCTTTGTGGGCGGCGTCCACACCTTCGATGTCAAAGGTGGGATCGGCCTCGGCGTAACCCAGGCGATGCGCTTCTTTGAGCACAGCGTCAAAGCCCAGCCCCTTGGAGCGCATTTCGCTCAAGATGAAGTTGGTGGTGCCATTGATGATGCCGGCGATCCATTCGATGCGGTTGGCGGTGAGGCCTTCACGCAGGGCTTTGATGATGGGAATGCCACCGGCCACTGCGGCTTCAAACGCCACCATCACGCCTTTGGCGCTTGCCGCGGCAAAAATTTCGGTGCCGTGCACGGCGAGTAAGGCCTTGTTGGCGGTGACCACATGTTTGCCTGCGGCGATGGCTTCCATGACCAAGGTTTTGGCCACACCGTATCCACCGATCAACTCGATGACGATGTCGATTTCTGGGTTCGCGATGATGTCGCGTGCGTCGGCCACCACCTTGGCTGCGTCACCGACGATGGTTTTGGCGCGTGCCACGTCCAAGTCAGCCACCATGGTGATCTCAATGCCACGGCCAGCACGGCGCTGAATTTCTGCTTGATTGCGGGTGAGCACATTGAAGGTGCCACTGCCAACGGTGCCAATGCCGAGTAGGCCTACTTGTATGGGTTTCATGCTGATTGCCCTGTGGGGCTCCATCGTGGTCAAAAAGAAAATTGAACGCCTAAACTAACGAAAAAAACTAACGCGCATGGCGCTTGCGGTAACCATCCAAGAACCGGGCAATGCGGCCAATGGCCTCGGCCAGGTCGTCGGAATTGGGCAAGAAAACAATGCGAAAGTGGTCGGGCGTGGCCCAGTTAAAACCCGTGCCTTGGACGATGAGCACCTTCTCTTCGGCGAGCAACTCGTACGCGAACTGTTGGTCGTCGGCGATGGGGTACATCTGCGGGTCCAACTTGGGGAACATGTAAAGCGCGGCTTTGGGCTTGACGACACTCACACCGGGAATTTGACTGATCAGCTCGTAGGCCAAATCACGCTGGCGGCACAAGCGACCGCCGGGGGCCACCAAGTCCTTGATGCTTTGGTAACCACCCAATGCCGTTTGAATCGCCAACTGCCCTGGCGTGTTGGAGCACAAGCGCATCGAGGCCAGCATATTGAGCCCCTCGATGTAGTCCTTGGCATGGCGCTTTTCGCCTGACACCACCATCCACCCGGCGCGGTAACCACACGAGCGATAGTTCTTGGACAAGCCGTTGAAGGTGACGAAGAGCACGTCGTCCGCCAGCGACGCAATGCTGGTGTGGGTGATGCCGTCGTAAATCGTTTTGTCGTAAATCTCGTCGGCAAAAACAATGAGCTGATGCTGACGAGCCAACTCCACGATCTCCAGGAGCACGCTGTCCGGGTAAAGCGCGCCAGTGGGGTTGTTGGGGTTGATCACGACAATCGCCTTGGTATTGGGCGTGATCTTCTTTTTCATGTCGGCGATGTCGGGCAACCAACCCGACTGCTCGTCGCAGATGTAGTGCACAGGCGTACCGCCGGACAGCGCGACGGCTGCGGTGTACAGCGGGTAGTCGGGCGAAGGAATCAACACCTCGTCGCCATCGTTGAGCAAGGCGTTCATGCTCATGACGATCAACTCGGACGCACCATTGCCGAGGTAAACATCGTCCACCGTCACGCCACGGATGTTTTTCTCTTGGGTGTAATGCACCACGGCTTTGCGGGGCGCGAACAAACCTTTGCTGTCGGTGTAGCCGGCCGCGTCAGGCATGTTGCGGATCATGTCTTGCACGATCTCGTCGGGCGGCATCAAACCAAAAGCGGCGATGTTGCCGATGTTGAGCTTGATGATTTTGTGGCCCTCTTCTTCCATCTGCCGGGCTTTGTCCAGCACCGGGCCACGGATGTCGTAACAGACGTTAGCGAGCTTGCTGGATTTGACGATGGGTTTCAACACGGCGCTCCTGGCGGCATCCCCACATGGAAACGCCCGGGGGGTGTGCACTGCACAAAAACTATAATTTTAGGCGCAGGCAGACCCATCCGCGCAGCCAACGTCTTGAAAAGCTTCATTCTTGAAACTCAACGCCGAACGCATAGAAGGCACCAATGCCATCACACGCCACAGCCTGGAGGGCGTGGTGATCAACGGGCGGACGTTTACCCAGAACCTGGTGGTTCCCTGGCAGGGTGAGGTCATCTCCTGGGCCCCAGGCGGGTTCGACGGCCTTTGTGAGGATGACTTTGGCCAATTGCTGGCCTTAAAACCCGAATTGATTGTTTTTGGCAGTGGCAGCCGCTTACGTTTTGCCGCGCCCCGGTTGCAGCGCGCGTTGATCAACGCACGCATTGGCATCGAAACCATGGACACCGCAGCCGCCTGCCGCACTTACAACGTGCTGTTGGGCGAAGGACGCTGCGTGGTGGCGGCCCTGCTCTTTGACGCACATGTCGCGCTCTGCCCAAAGCAAACACCCGAGTGAGCGCCAACCAGCCCTTCCGACACCCACGGACCGGGCCCGTCACGCCCAGCCGCTATAATCTGCGGTTACGCGCCCAACGGGTGCCAACTGCACAGAAGACTTCATGACGCCAGCTCTCAACAAACCCCTCCCGGACTTTGAAGCGCTTGCAACCGGCGGTGTGAAGTTCACACCGCAAGCCTTTGCCGGTCAAAACATTGTTTTGTACTTTTACCCTAAAGACAACACACCCGGCTGCACCACGGAAGCCATGCAGTTCCGCGACCACCACAAAGACTTTGTGAAAGCCGGTGCGGTGGTGTTTGGCGTATCGCGCGACAACATGGCGTCGCATGAAAAATTCAAGCAAAACCTGGAGCTGCCCTTCGAGCTGATCGCCGACACCGAAGAAAAGCTGTGCCATATGTTTGGCGTGGTGAAAAACAAAATCATGTACGGCAAGAAGGTCAAAGGCATCGAGCGCAGCACCTTCTTGATTGACGGCACCGGCATGCTGGTGGGCGAGTGGCGCGGCTTGAAGGTGGCCGGCCATGTGGAGGAAGTGCTCAAGGCCGTCAAAGCGATCAAAAAAGCAGCCTGAACATCAGCACGCACACCAACCCAAAAAAGTCGATCTTTGTATCGACTTTTTTGTTTTTCAGCCACGCTCAAAGGCGACCAGGCCGACAGCACATTGGATGTGTCTTCGTGCTTGTGCATAATGGTTCATGCCCATGCGATGTGCATTGACCACTTCCCCAACAAAGCCGTACAGGCCACTGTGCGGCTTTTGTCTTTTTCAGCCTTCGCTTTTTCATCCATCTCCGCCGAGTTGACCCCACATGCCACTGCCCAAGCCGCCAGCCAAACGAGCCGCCCTTCTCAACCCCGCTGAATTTGATGCGCAAGCCGCACCCAAGCCCACCAAACGGTCGGCGAGCCAAGCGTCTTCTTCAACCGCCAACGAACCGTCTGCAGAGCTGAACCTGTACGACCCTCGTCCTCAAACGGTTCCGCAGCCGGCACCTCCGCGTGCACCTGCGACCAGCGTTACTGCGAAAGCACCGGTGCCCCAAGCCAAAGCGCGCCCAGCCAAATCCAAACCCTCAGGCCCACCCAAACTTTTTGTGCTGGACACCAATGTGCTCATGCACGACCCCATGAGTTTGTTCCGCTTCGAAGAGCACGACATCTACCTGCCGATGATCACGCTGGAAGAGCTGGACGGCCACAAGAAGGGCATGACCGAAGTGGCGCGCAACGCCCGACAAGTCAGCCGCGACCTGGACGGCCTCGCGGTAGACATGGGCACCCGCGATGCCAACGGCATGACCGATGGCTTGCCCTTGAACCGCACCGGCCACCGAGAGGCCCTGGGCAAAGTGTTCTTCCAGACCCATTTGGTCAACGTCACCTTGCCCGATGGTTTGCCCCAAGGCAAAGCCGACAACCAAATTTTGGGCGTCGTGAAGTCGCTGCGCGAGCAGCAGCCCGAGCGCGATGTCATCTTGGTGTCCAAAGACATCAACATGCGCATCAAAGCCCGCGCCTTGGGTTTGCCTGCAGAGGACTACTTCAACGACAAAACCCTGGACGACGGTGACCTGCTTTACACCGGCGTGCTGCCGCTGCCAGCCGACTTTTGGGATCGCCATGGCAAAACCATGGAAAGCTGGCAACAAGGTGGCCTCACCTACTACCGCATCAGTGGGCCCTTGGTGCCGTCGCTGTTGATCAACCAGTTTGTTTTCTTGGAAGCCCCCGGCGCAGCGCCGCTGTATGCCAAGGTGACCGAGATCACGGGCAAAACTGCCCTGCTGCGCACGCTGCGCGAATACACCCACCAAAAGAATGCGGTGTGGGGCGTCACGGCACGCAACCGCGAACAAAACTTTGGGCTGAACCTGCTGATGGACCCCGAGTGCGACTTCATCACCCTGACTGGAACGGCGGGCACAGGCAAAACCTTGATGACGCTGGCCGCTGGTTTGTCGCAGGTGATGGAAGACCGCCGCTACTCAGAAATCATCGTCACCCGCGTCACCGTGCCTGTCGGCGAGGACATCGGCTTCTTGCCCGGCACCGAAGAAGAAAAAATGGGCCCCTGGATGGGCGCGCTCGACGACAACCTGGAAGTGCTGGCCAAGAACGACAGTGGTGCTGGCGAATGGGGCCGTGCCGCCACCAACGACCTGGTGCGCAGCAAAATCAAAATCAAGAGCCTGAACTTCATGCGCGGCCGCACGTTCTTGAACAAATTCGTCATCATTGATGAAGCGCAAAACCTGACGCCCAAACAAATGAAGACCTTGATCACACGCGCTGGCCCCGGCACCAAGATCGTCTGCCTGGGCAACTTGGCGCAAATCGACACGCCCTACCTCACCGAAGGCAGCTCGGGCCTCACCTACGCGGTAGACCGCTTCAAAGGCTGGCCACATTCGGGCCATGTCACGCTGGCACGCGGTGAGCGTTCTCGTTTGGCGGACTTTGCATCTGAAGTGCTCTGAGCAAACCGACCGAGCACAGCTCGGTCACCTCCAGCCCCTGGCGCAATAGCCACGAAGAGTCGAACCACCCGGGGCCTTGCGGGGCCCAGTGAGGGTCGGTGTTGTTCGCCGGTGGTGGGGACTGATCGCTGATCGGTACCAGGGACCAATCCGGTGCAACGGTCTCCTGTTGCAAATGCCTGGAAAAATCTTCGTTCATGCGTGCCATGGGGCAACCTCCTGCTTGTTTATTCAATGCGTTCAACATGCAATGAAGTGTTGCAAGCGGGGCGTGCCAAGGCCATCCCTCGGTAGTTGGGACAGTGCTGCTTTTGGCCCCCTCTGAAGGGCTGACCAGACACCCACCCGAGTGGGGGGCTTTGACAACGGACGATGGATGGACTTCGTCACCGCCCATCCCGCAGTGAAGGACACGTGATCAACGCGCGTGGGTAGTTGCGGTTGCCCAGCCACGAAGAATCCGAGGCTTTGTATCGTGTCAGCACATGCCCTTCACTGCAGGATGGGCGGAAAGACACAGGGCATTCAGAACCCGCGTCATGACTTCAATGTCGTTTCAATCCTGTCTCGGTGATGCTCAGCGCGTGTAAGCAGGTGATGCAGAAGTTGCTCGGGACACTGGATTCATTTTGATTTCTTGATGTTGTCAATGCCGAAAGCCCCTGCGCCAAACTCACCAGGGGTAGGACACAAAGGTGCTTCCATCGGCGCCGGGCATGAAATGGTGAACCACATCTCCCATCTGCAGGGTTCGCTCCTGGCCCACCGAACGGTAGGTTGCGGTTTGCGCCAACGGGGTGATGAGTTTCATGGATCGGGTTGTCGCGTCTACTTCGAACCGTTGAAGTGCCGACAGATAGGCGTACGCAGAGCCGCCGCTGGCGGGGACGTACTGAACGGACGTCACTGGCAGCACCACCCGCGTCTGGTTGCCACGGGTAAACAAGTCGATGCCATGGCGCGTGGAATCCAGCGCTGATCGACTGCCTGAACCCCCGATGGTCACGGTGGATCTCTGCGTTGGTTGTGCGGGATCAGCCACGTCGAACAATGCAACCTTGACACCCGTGGTGACGCCGCGCTCATCGGCGTCTTTGCCAACACCAAGCAACAAGCCGCTGCCCGTTGGTCCCACGGGAAACAGGTAGTCGGAAAAGCCCGCAATGGTCAGCTCGCCTGTGGTCTTGGGGTCGTTCGTTTTGGACAAATCGATGATGTAGAGCGGATCCACTTGGCGGAAAGTCACCACGTAGGCTCGATCGTCGATAAAACGCACCGCATAGACCTGCTCGCCCGGTTTCCCAATGGGCTGAGGACGCTCTTTGTTGGGCAAACGCCCGACAGCTTGCAATGATTTGCCCGTGGTGGCTTCCCGCAACACCGTGAGCGTGGCGGGCGACGGGGCTGGTGCTGTAGCGCTGCTTGCATCGCTCAACACGCCCCAGCCCGATTGACCGGTGAAGGTCAACACCCGCAAGTGGCCGTCGTATTCGCTCATGCGGTAGGAGCGCTGCTGGGTACTCCAACCCAAATGCCCGATGACCGATCCAGAGCCCCGGAAGTCCACCGAAACCACCCCACCACCTTGCCCTTTGAGCAGCGCGAATTTATGAATGTCGGTGCTGATTTGCGGTGGATAAAAAACGCGGGTGCCACTGGCAGTCACCAAAGGTGTCGCGGTGTACTGGGTGGTCGCCAGATACAGCGCGGAGGTAGACATGTACAGGGCCTCGCTGCCACCAATGAAGCAGCGGCTGCGCTGCAAAGTGGGAGACGACAGGTCAATCACCGTGATGCTGGTGACGTCCAAGCCAAAGCTGGCGTTCTTGGGCTCGATGAAGCAGTCGGTCTCTTCAACCAAGGGGCTGGCCGCACTGCCATTGACGCTGATGGTCGGCAGCAAATCCCTCGCGGTCAGGCGGTTCATGGCGGCCTCACGTTCAGCCTGCGCAGCGTTCCAAGGAAGCGCGTCCACGGCCAGTCGCGGTGTGAATTGCGTGACCAGCACGAGCGAGCTTCCAATCAACCGACTACCAACCAAGTTGCCATCGATGCGCAGCTTGTCGATCGACACACCTTGCGCGACATTGGCAGTGTTCACCACATCCAGCGCCACGGTGGAGTGGTAGACATAGGGGAAGGGCCACAAAGACGCACTGGGACAACTCAGAGCTGGCTCGCAGAAGTTCAACTGTTCCCAACGTTGCACCGAACCCAGCACGGCCACACGAAAAAACTGGGCCGCCAAGTACATGCCGGTGTAGTCGGTGTAGGGCTCGGTCGGGGTTGTTAGCTTGACCTGTGCCACGGGTGTGGTGCTGCCATTTGAAACAACACGGCGGACGCCCAAAACAGCGCTGCCCGGTGTCTTGCCAAGCGTGAAGATGGTGCTGCCGTCGCTTTTGATGAAGTCGTCTTCGTCAACGCCGTCCTCCTGAACGACGGTAGCCGAACGTTCGATCACCGGGGCAGCGGTGCCACCGGCGCTGAACACCGGCCCATTGCTGGACGCCGTGTCACCCGTCGTAGAAAAACTAACGTTATTGGATGCTGCCTGTACACGCAGCTGCTGCCGCTGCGCCAACTTCGTTTTGGCATAGGCCAACAAGTCCCCCGGCTCCGAGGCTTGCACAGTGCGGCTTTCGATTGGGACCTCCACCGAAGTTTCGGACGGGTCTTGATTGACGTTCACGTTGGAGCCGGAAGCCAAAACCCCACCGTCAGCCCCACCGCCACCGCAACCACACAGCGCCAACACTGCGATCAACGCCACGACCCGCCCGCCCAACATGCACTGAACGAGCGGACTCGCACCCCATGAGCGCTGCCAACCGTGTGTGGCGACAACTGGTACTTCGTTCATGCGCAGACCTCCTGATGTTTGTTCGAATCGGTGAGATCAATCACCTTCGTGTGATAATATCCCACTTATCATGAATTCTCGTCAAGCCCTTCGTGTTGCAATAAGGCTGTGACTGATCGATCAAACCTAGTTCTCTCCAGCGTGCTGCGGCTCTTTAAGCCGGCGGCACGCTTGCTGCTGCGCCACGGCGTGAGCTACCGCTCGTTCTGCATCCCGTTGAAACGTGTATTTCTGCAAGCCGCCGAGGAAGAACTGGACGCGCGCCAAATGCCCAAGACCGACAGCGCCTTGACCCTGCTGTCTGGCGTTCACCGACGTGACGTCAGGGAATTGCTGCGCGAATCGCTGGCATCCGGGGCGGTGGCCGCGCGCCAACCCAAGAGCTTGGCCTCGGAAGTGGTCGCGCGCTGGATGTTCGAACCGGCCTACCGTCATTTGGCTGGTAAACACAAAGGACCAGCCCGCCCCTTGGCGCGTGGCCCTCAAGCCGGGAGCTTTGACAGCCTGGTGGCCAGCGTGAGTCAAGACATCAGGCCCCGCGCCATGCTCGACGAACTGCTGCGTTTGGGCGTGGCGAAAGAAACAGAAGAAGGCGTAGAACTTGTTGCCGACGGCTTCATTCCGCGCGAGGGTTTTGCTGAACTCTCTTCTTTATTTGCTGACAACCTGCACGATCACCTGGCCGCTGCCACGGCCAATCTCCAAGGCGACGCTAACTTTTTGGAGCAGTCGATTTTTGTTGATCAGATCACCGCCGCCTCTGCGGCCCAATTGCAAAAAGCTGCGGTGCTGGCTTGGAAACAAGCCTTTGAAACCGTGATGAGCCAAGCGCAAGAACGTTTCGATGCCGATGCGCAGCAAGCTGATCCTAGCGAGCGCAACCAGCGCGCTCGGTTTGGCATTTATTTCTACAACACCCCCATGGACGGACAAGACTGATGAGCGCTGGTCAACTGTTGCTGCTTGCTGCACGAGCTGCCCACCGCGTTGGTGCTTTCATGTTGGCATTGGCTGTGCTGGCAGGTTGCGGCCCGGGTACGGGCGGCACAGGAACCGGACAAACATCGACCCCGTTGGAATCCTTTGGCGCCACCCCGAGCAACATCTGCGCCAGCCCATCTTCTAATGCTTTGAACTGTTCGTCGCAGACACCGCCCCCAAACGCGGGGGTTGCGGACACCATCACACTGCCGACTGCACCCAGTATTGGCACCACTGCGATCAATTTCTCAGTGGCCACCGGCGACAAGGACATCAACCTGTTCATGGTGGGTCACATCGCTAATTTACGCGACCGTTGTTTGGATTTGCACTTTGACGGGGAATGGGGCACGGTAGGCGCTCGCGACTCACGCTTTTATGGCACTTTCACCATCGGCGCGAAAAAGGAACCGCAGCTGGCCTCCTTGACCATAGAAGCGAAAGACATTGCCGCAAGCGGATTCAAAGGCTTGACGGTCGTGCTGCGCGACGCAGCAGGCAATGTGGTGATTGAACCCGTCCTGCTTGTGCGTACCTTGCTACCCACCACCAATCCATCAGCCTGCCCGCTATAAAGGGACAGTGCTGAGGGTGTGAGTATGTTGGTTGCGGTTAAGGCGCAATGGGTGTCGGCATGAGGTCCCGAATCTGCTGTAAAGCCGACGGATCGTCCATCGTCGTCAGATCGCCGGGATCACGTTGCTCGCACACGGCCGATATCGCGCGGCGCAGCATTTTTCCTGAGCGCGTCTTGGGCAACAAACTGACAAAGTGAACTCGCGCGGGGCGCGCCACCGCGCCCAGCTGGTGATCAACGGTTTTCATGACCTCGCCCTCCAGCGCCAGGCGGGCCGATGGGTTGGCCAAAACACCGTTGTCCTTGGGAACCACAAAAGCCATTGCCACCTGGCCCTTCAAGGCATCGGCCACCCCCACCACCGCCACTTCAGCCACGCCCGGATGGCTGCTGATGCTTTCTTCAATCTCGCGCGTACCCAAGCGGTGACCGGCCACATTGATGACGTCATCGGTGCGGCCCAGGATGAAGTAATAACCGTCTTCATCTCGCACCGCCCAGTCAAAGGTGCTGTAGATCATTCGCCCGGGGACACTTTTCCAATAGGTGTTGACGAAACGTGCATCGTCGCGCCACACGGTTTGCATGCAGCCCGGCGGCAGTGGGCCTTCGATGGCGAGCACGCCTTTTTGATTCGGTCCACTGAGTTCTTCGCCGGTGGCCTCATTCAGCAACTTGACGTTGTAGCCATACATGGCCACACCGGGGCTGCCCCATTTGCTCTGGGCAGGCTCCACACCGTGGGCCAGCGACAAAATCGGCCAACCGGTTTCGGTTTGCCAGTAGTTGTCGATGATGGGTTTGCCCAGGGCCGCTGCAATCCACTGGGCCGTGGGTTCGTCGAGCGGCTCGCCCGCCAAGAAGAGTGTCCGCAGCGAACTCAGGTCGTACTGCGTCAAACATTTCGGGTCTTGTTTTTTCAGGACCCGCACCGCAGTCGGCGCACTGAACATCACAGTCACCTTGTACTTTTCGACCAGCCGCCACCAAACACCCGCATCGGGGCGGGTGGGCAAGCCTTCGTACATGATGGTGGCCATGCCAGCGATCAAGGGGCCGTAGATGATGTAGCTGTGGCCCACCACCCAACCAATGTCGCTGGTGGAAAAGTAGGTTTCGCCCGCTTGGCCGCAATAAATGTGCTTCATGCTGGCGGCCAAAGCCACCGCGTATCCACCTGTGTCGCGCTGCACCCCTTTGGGTTTTCCTGTGGTGCCACTGGTGTAAAGGGTGTAGCTGGGTGCGGTCGCGTCCAACCACACGCAGGGCACCACGGTATCCAGGTGTTGCTCACGCAAGGCGCCATAGTCCACATCGCGCTCGGGCACCAGCGTCATGGGGCTCAGGCCACGGCTCACCAGCAGCACTTTGTTGGGTTGGTGGCTCGCCAATGAAATGGCTTCGTCCAGCAGCGGCTTGTACGGCACCACCTTGCCCGAGCGGCTGCCGGCATCGCTGCTGACAATGACCACAGGCTGCGCATCGTCAATGCGGCTGGCCAAGCTGCCGCTGGCAAAACCGCCGAACACGACCGAATGAATCGCACCGATGCGCGCGCAGGCCAGCATGGCAAAAGCAGCCTGCGCCACCATGGGCATGTAGATCAACACGCGGTCGCCTTGTTTTACGCCCAAAGCCAACAAGCAAGCCGCCATGCGCTGCACTTCGGCATGCAATTCGGAGAAGGTGTAGACGACTTCGGAGTCTGTCTCAGACGACACCGCAATCAGCGCCGCTTGCTGAGCCCGATGCGGCAAGTGCCGGTCCACTGCGTTGTGGCACAGATTGAGCTGGCCGCCGACAAACCATTTGGCAAACGGCGGTTGGCTGTAGTCGCACACCTGCTGGAACGGTTGGTGCCAATCGATCAAGTCAGCTTGTTCGGCCCAGAAAGTGTCGCGCTCGTGGATGGAGCGCTGGTAAAAGTCAGCATAGGTGGTCACAGAGGTCTCCTGTCGCGCAGCTGTCGCAGCCACCACGCGTTGATATTGTTTTTTCTTGCCGACGGCGCTGCCAACCAAACGGACTCCTCGCCTGAGGTGAAAAGGGTGGCATGCGCTGCCTGCCGATTTCAAACGAAGTGCCTGACAACTCTCTGACAAACCTGAAACCACACCTCAACCCAGACTTTGCGTTGGGTCAAGGATGCGCTGCATCACTCTTGCGTCTTGGAAACTGCCCCATTTAACCGCAGGGGCGCCCTTGCGGGACTGCGGCTTTCCCCTAATATGACAGACACCCTTGGAAACCAAGACCACACCATGTCTGAGAGCACACCCTCGCCCAGCTTGATGGCCAATTTGCGTACCGAGCTGATGCGCCACGCGCCTTTCATGGCCATGCAAGCAGACCATGTTGACCAATTTCTGACGCACGCGGAGCAAGCGTATTTCGCGCCCGGTGAAGTGTTGCTGGATCCGTCGATGGGGCCGGTGCAGGCCTTGTACTGGCTGCGCCAAGGCAGCATCACGGGAAGGCGCGGTTTGGCCTCCATGACGGGTGGCTTGCACTACGAGGTGGGCGACTTATTCCCCGTGGGTGCCGTCATGGGCTCGCGCACCGTGACGTCCACCTACACCGCCAACGTTGATTGTTTTTGTTTGCTGCTGGCCAGTCGACACGTGCACGCTTTGGCAGAAAAGAGCGCGCCGTTCGCAGATTTTTTGCAGCGCCGAGCGCTGCATTTTTTTGAACTCGTGCAGCGAGCACTACAAACCAACCAAGTCAATGAAGCCCTGGCGCAGCAGTCACTCGAAGCCAAACTTGGCACGCTGCCTCGAAAGAAGCCCCTGTCATGTAACGCGGATACCTCGCTGCAAAACGCCTTAACTCAAATGCATGGCAGGCGGGTGGGCTCGGTGGTGGTGGTCAGCGCAGACGGCGCACCTGAGGGCATCCTGACACGGCATGACATCTTGGAACGCGTGACCTTGGCTCAAAAGCCCTTGGGTACGCCGATACGCGAGGTGATGAGCCGCCCGGTGCAAACACTGCACATCAACGACACCTTGCAAGACGCCGCCTTGTTGATGTCGCGCCATGGTATTCGCCATGTTCCCGTGTGCGAGGCCGGTGTACTGGTGAATATCGTCTCCGAGCGCGACTTGTTTTCGCTGCAAGGACAATCGATCAAACAGCTAAGCAGCCGCATCCGGTCGGCCGCGCATCTAGCTGACTTCCAACTCGCCGCCACCGACATCCGTCGTTTCGCTCGCACCTTGCTCGGACAAGGCCTTGCGGCACGTCAGCTCACGGCGCTCATCAGCCACCTCAACGATGTGCTCACCGACGCCTTGGTTCAATGGCTGGCCCCACAGTGTGGCGTGGCCATGCATGAGGCGTGCTGGCTGGCCTTTGGCTCAGAAGGCCGCAGCGAACAAACCATTGCCACCGATCAAGACAATGGACTGATTTTTGTCAGCACCCAGCCCGAGGTTGACCGAGCGCTTTGGTTGCAGTTTGCGAAACAGGTCAATGAGGCCCTTGATGCCTGCGGCTACCCCTTGTGCCAAGGCGGTGTGATGTCCAGCAACCCAGACTGCTGCTTGACCGCCGATGAATGGACGCAGCGTTTTTCGCGCTGGATTGAACAAGGTTCACCCGACGATCTGCTGCGAGCCAGCATCTACTTTGATCTGCGTCCCGTGTCGGGTCAGATGGCTCTGGCCTTACCCCTGCGCGACATGTTGTCGAGCGTTCCAGCGCAACTGCCCCGCTTCATCAAACAGCTGGCGGACAACGTCTTGCGCAACCGAGCCCCCCTGAACTGGCTGGGCGCCGTTGAAACCAGCGTGATCGAAGGGGTAGAGACGATTGATCTCAAACACCATGGCACGGCCCTTTTTGTCGATGCGGCAAGGCTATATGCCCTGGCCCTCGGCTGCCCGGCCGTCAATACGCGCGAGCGATTGCTTCAGGTGGCCAACGCCTTGAACGTGCCGACCGCAGAGAGCGAGTCTTGGGTGGCAGCGTTTGAGTTTTTGCAAATGTTGCGCTTGCGTCGGCAATTCGATGCCGCCAGCCACGGCGCGGGTGCCAACCAAGTGGCCGTTGATGCGCTCAACAACATGGACAAAAAGGCACTCAAAGAGAGCCTTCGGGTGGCCCGCTCGCTGCAGCAGCGCATCCAACTCGACTACCCGTCAACACGATGACAACGGCAGGAATCGGCTTTTGGGCTCGTTTGGCGAACGCAGTGCGCCGCCCTCCATCACGCGTAGACGAATCGCGCTGGATCGTGCTCGACGTCGAGTCCAGTGGCCTGGACATGCACAGCGACCGCCTGTTGGCCATTGCCGCCATCGGTGTGCGCTTCGACTCACCCGCGCCGCGCATTGATTTAGGTGACAGCTTCGAGGTGCTGCTGCGCCAGAGTGATCAAGAGGCAGTGATCGACAAAAACAACATCCTGCTGCATGGGATTGGTGTCGGCATGCAGCGCAGTGGCACGGTGGCACCCGATGCCTTACGCGCTTTTGCCCGCTACGTGGGCGACTCGCCCTTGATTGCGTTTCACGCCGCCTTTGACCGCACTTTGATTGAGCGCGCTTTCAAAACCCACCTGGGCCTGCGTCTACCCAACCCGTGGCTTGACCTGGAACCGCTGGCGGCTGTCCTCAATCCTGCGGTCAAAGCGCGTGCGCTCGACGAATGGATGGCCCATTTCAACATTCACTGTGCAGTGCGCCACCAAGCCGCTGCCGACACCCTCGCGACGGCCGAACTCCTGCTCAAACTGTGGCCCGAAGCGCGTCGGCAAATGAGCCCCCCGAGTTTTCAAGCGGCGAACCATTTGGCGGCCCAACGACGCTGGATACAAAAGTAACTGCCTTTCGCTTTGGGCGCCTTCCAATTGACGCCCCAGCGCCACTGGCCTATCCTGCGCGCCATGCCAACGCCCCACACCCTTTGCACCCTGATTGCACACAGCAAACCGAGGGTCTGCGCAGCTTTGCTGTCGCTGGCTTGTCTCGCGAATCATGTGGCCGTGGCCTCCCCAACCGAAACCAGCGATCCCCTGACCCGGTTCTTGGCGGACCAAGGGTTACTCGAAGCCTCCGCTGCAACGTCCAGCGCGAACGGTGGGGACGCGGTCGATCCGAACGCCAATTTCGCCAAAGTGCCTGCGCCCAGTTTGGTGCAGCAAATGCGCGACGGCGCGTCTGACATGGTGCTCACCGCCATGAATTTTTTAGGCGTGCCCTACAAGCGTGGTGGCAACACCGAAGAAACGGGTTTCGATTGCAGCGGATTCACACGCCACGTTTTTGAGAAAACCATTGGCCTGGTCTTGCCGCGCCGTGCGGATGAACAAGCGCAGTCCACCAACCTCATGACCATCGCGCGCGAGGAGCTCAAACCCGGCGATTTGGTTTTTTTCAACACGTTAAAACGCACCTTCTCGCATGTTGGTATTTATGTGGGCGAGGGCAAATTCATTCACGCACCGCGAGCGGGTGCCCAGGTCCGCGTGGAGGACATGCGTGTGGCGTACTGGAATCAACGTTTCACCGGTGCCAGGCGAGCACCCCAGGTGCACACAGCCCCTGCGACAACGACTGTCCGCGCGACAACAACCAAACCAGCGGTGCAACCCAACCCATCGACCTACTCCGGCAACAACTGAGTCCGCCTGGGCGGGCACAATGCGCACATGAGTGAGCGTGTTGTGATTCCACTGAAAGACCACCGAAAACAGGGGTGGATCAAAACCCCGACGGGGATCGTTTCGCCGCCCAACGGCCGCTTGGTAGATGCCCGCCAGCGCCCCCTGCGCGATCTGCGCATCTCGGTCACCGACCGCTGCAACTTTCGCTGCACCTATTGCATGCCACGCGAAGTGTTCGGTCCCAACCACCGTTTTTTGCCGCAAAGTGATTTGCTGAGTTTTGAAGAGATCAAGCGTTTGGCCGAGGTATTTGTGGCCCACGGTGTCCAAAAAATTCGACTCACTGGAGGCGAGCCGCTTCTGCGCAAACACATTGAGCGCCTGGTGGAGATGCTGGCAGGTTTGCGCGCACCGCAAGACCAGGCCCTTGATTTAACCCTGACCACCAACGCATCGCTCTTGGCTCAGAAAGCGCAGGCACTCAAAGATGCAGGGTTGCAGCGTATTTCGGTCAGCCTGGACGCGCTGGACGATGCGATCTTTCGCCGCATGAACGACGCTGACCATCCGGTGGCATCGGTGTTGAATGGAATCGAGGCCGCTCAAAAAGTGGGCCTCGCCCCGATCAAAGTCAACATGGTGGTGCAACGAGGGGTGAACGAGTCTCAGATTTTGCCGATGGCAGCGCATTTTCGCGGCACGGGCGTATCGCTGAGGTTCATCGAGTACATGGACGTGGGAAGCAGCAACGGCTGGCAAATGGACCAAGTATTGCCCTCCCAAGAAGTGCGTGAGCGGCTGCACAGCGTGCATCCATTGCAGGCAGCGCCTTCAAGCCAGCCCGGCGAAACGGCGGAGCGCTTCGTCTACGCCGACGGTGCGGGTGAAGTGGGTTTTATCTCCAGCGTCACCAAGGCCTTTTGCACAGACTGCAACCGCGCTCGCCTGTCAACCGAGGGTCAGCTCTACCTGTGCTTGTTTGCCAACCAGGGCCACGACCTGCGACAACTGCTGCGTGGCGGTGCCAGCACGCAGGCCCTCAGTGGCGCAGTGGCCAAGATTTGGCAGCAAAGGCAAGACCGCTACTCCGAGCAACGAGCGCAGATGCCACCGTCTCAGGGTTCTGAGCGGCCGGGCAAGGTCGAGATGCATTACATCGGCGGCTAGTCCTGCCGACAAGCGACCTATGACCATCCAACGCCACGACATCACCGGCGTTGTGCTGGCCGGTGGGCAGGGCCAGCGCATGGGTGGCGCCGACAAAGGTTGGATCTTGTTTCGCGAGGAGCCCTTAGTCCTTCATGCGCTGCGCCGTCTAGAACCCCAGGTCGGCGCACTCATCATCAATGCCAACCGCGAGCTGACGCGCTACAGCGCACTGGGTCATCAGGTGATCCATGACGAGAGGGCCGAAGACACCACTTCCTACGAGGGCCCTTTGGCGGGTGTGTTGGCTGCCATGAGGGTGTGCACGACGCCTTGGATGGTGACCGTGCCCTGCGACAGCCCCCTGCTGCCGAACGATTTGGTAGCGCGGATGGTCAAGGCCATCATGCAAGCAGTCCCTCACCCCACGTTGGCCACAGCGATCACGCCCGGCGCAGAGGGTCACCAAATACATCCGGTTTTTTCTTTGTTGCACCGCTCACTGGAAACCAGTCTGCGGTCATATCTAGACGGCGGTGGGCGCAGCATGCACCAATGGCTTAGGCAGGAGGGTGCGCTACACGTGCCATTTGAAGATACCGCCCCTTTCGCCAACCTCAATACGATGCACGAGCTGGAAGAGCTTCAGTCCCGAGCAAATAACTCCGAGTTGTGACAACATGACTGCTGAACGCTGGGAGCAGCCACACGGTCAAGCGGAGACACCACCATGAAACTGGCCGAAGGCATCGTTAAACACGGTTTTCGAAAATGGTACGAGCGCCAGCTGCTGCAAAGCCACGCGCACTTGGTGTTGACCTTTCTGTGCACCATTGGTTTGTTGGCTGCCTTCGAAGCGGCGTGGCGTTTCCGTGGCCCGCAAGATCAGTGGACAGACGTGGTGGCTGGCTTGCTGTGCGCCGGCATTGGTTTGTGGGCTTTGCGCCGCTACCTGCACTTGCTCACACGCGCAGAGTTTGCCGCCAACCAGGCGCAGTGCCCGGTCTGCGAAACCTACGGTCGACTCGAGCTTGTTCAATCGGATGCCACCGGCAATGAGGTGCTGGTTCGCTGCAAAAAATGCAAGCATCAGTGGGGAATCGAGGCGTAGTCGATTGGTGCTGAGAAAAAGTAGCGCCCCAAAACCCTCGCGGGTCTTGGGGCGCTGCGGCGACAAGCGGTTTTTACTGTGCAGGCACCGAAATCACGCGTTGTCCGTCGGGCATGACGGACACATTTCCAGTTTTGGACAATTTGGCGTTCTTGCCAATTTGAACTGGAATCGCCATGGCCTCGGTCACTGTTCCTGACTGAAGAAATACGTTGATGTAGTGCAACCCGTCTGCCGTCGGTTTGACCTTCACCACATACTCGGCACCCACATTGAAGGGCGAGGGGGTCGCGGGCAAACCAGTGGGCAAGCTGATGGCGGCGTCGGGACGCAACTCCAAGGTGGCCGCTTCGCCGCCGCCCAAACGCATGATCTTGAGCGTCAGCAAACCGGCTGAATCAACGCCCGTGCCAACAAACTCGTAGAACACACGAATGCCCATGCTGGTTTTTGTGGTCTTCAACATGCCACGTTTATACATGCTGGGCACCGTTCCCACTTTGTGAGCAGTCGGGTTGACCTGGTTGCGCTGCGTTGTTTTAGTCGAGGCTGTGGGTTCGTGGGCGAAGACGGCGGCATGCACCAAAAGAGCGGCTGTCGCAACAAAAGAAACTCGAAAACAATTCTTCATAAATCCTCCTGATTTGATTTCTGGCTTCAATTCACAACGACGTTGAAACATGGGCTACTGAAGAACGTGTTGGTTCTGAAGTTGTAATTCGTGATGGCCAACACATAGTCGCCCGCCGGGACAGTCAGAGAACCAGTTTCGCTGTTGGCAACAGTGCTCTCGCTAAACGTCAGCAGCCCAGCGTTGTTGTGCAAGTAAAAGTCGGGATCGGTGGTGCTGGTGGTGGAGCTGCTGCGGGTCACCGTGAAAGTTCGCGTGCCCGCAGGCAATGTCATTCGAATGTAGCGGTACTCTCCTGCTTTGTTGCCATCTCCTTCAGGATCTGCTGCATCACTTAAGCACACGTTGGGCAGGGTAGTTCCGATGCCCGAATAGGTCAGGTACAACGGGTTCACCTCAGCGATCACAGGGTTACCAAAATTGGTTTCTCCAGCTCCATAGGCATCCGTCGGCAATGAGATGCCCTGGTTGGACAGGATGGCCGACAGGGCAGATGCCATGGACGGGTTGTTTTGTGCCAGTGCGAACGCAAAAGCGTGGATACCGGTTAGGGCGGGAGA
>JBJOQO010000050.1:0-24132 GCA_046049865.1 Pseudomonadota bacterium
CAGATGCGGGTGAGAAGAGAACCAGTCTTTCATTGACTGAACCGGGGTTTTGCTTTTCAAGGCAGATTGAGGGAATTGGTGGTTGTACAGGGTGACGTAGCGCAACAAGGTTTGCTGCAAGTCTAGGGAAGGTCTGCATAAATACCAAGCAAACCTGCTTGCCGGGAAGGCGAAGGATTGCGACGATATAGGCCATGAAGCAGCACAGCCTGGGACTGGGACAGACGAGCAAACGAACGCGCAGGCGGGAGTTTCTGGAGGAAATGGAGCGAGTAGTGCCGTGGTCGGACGTGGTGGCGCTGGTGGCGCCGTACATGCCCGAAGGCAAACGAGGGCGACCGCCATTTGCAGTGGAGGTCATGCTGCGCATCCACTTCATGCAGCAGTGGTTCACGCTGAGCGACCCGGCGATGGAAGAGGCGCTGCATGACGTGCCGCTGTTTCGGGAGTTCGCGGGTGTTGAAGGCTGGGACGAGAGGCTGCCCGACGAGTCCACCATCTTGCGGTTCCGGCACGTGCTGGAGAAGCACAAGCTGGCAGCCCAGATTCTGCAGACCATCAACGATCTGCTCAGCCACAAGGGTTTGCTGCTCAAGAGTGGCACGGTGGTGGACGCCACACTGATTGCGGCGCCCAGCTCCACCAAGAACGCTGCTGGAGAACGCGACCCCGAGATGAAGCAAAGCCGCAAAGGCCAGCAGTGGTACTTCGGCATGAAGTGCCACATCGGCGTGGACGCCGAGTCTGGGCTGGTTCACACCGTGCGCGGCACGAGCGGCCACGTCAATGATGTGATCGAAGCCAACAGCTTGCTGCATGGGCAAGAGAGCGACGTGTTTGCCGATGCCGGCTACCAGGGTGCTGGCAAACGGCCTGATGCCCAACCGGGTGTGAATTGGCACATCGCCATGCGGCCAGGCAAGCGCAAGACGCTGGACCTGAGCAGCCCGCTGGCGGCGATGATCGCGAAGGTGGAGAAGATCAAGGCCAGCATCCGGGCCAAGGTGGAGCACCCGTTCCGGGTGATCAAACGCCAGTTCGGGCATGTCAAGGTGCGCTATCGAGGTTTGGCCAAGAACACGGCGCAACTGCACACGCTGTTTGCTCTGGCCAACCTGTGGCTAGTGCGCAGGCAGTTGCTGGCGGAGCAGGCATGAGTGCGCCTGCCGCACAGCGAATCGGACGCTGCCACGGCCCAAACGGGTGGCTACAGCGACGGATCCGGTTGTTTGACGCATCGGATCGGTCAATTCACTGCGCTCTCAGTGATCTGCCACTTGGCCAGGCGCTTTGTGCAGAGCATCCCTAACATTCGCAGCCACTGAACCGAGAATCAAGGACACGCCCCATGGCCACGCTGGAGCAAATTCACATGCCTCGCACGCAGGCGGTCAAACCCCACGTAATTTTTTTGCACGGACTGGGGGGCGACGCGCGCAGTACCTGGATGCACAACCCCGCTGACCATGCCACGCTGTGGCCCCTGTGGCTGGGGGAAAAATGTGACTGTCCTGTCTGGCTGATGGGCTACGACGCGGCCCTGTCAGCGTGGAGCGAAGAGGCCATGCCGCTGGAAATGCAGGCCACTGCCGTGCTCGATAAATGGCTCAACGAGCCCTTGCTGCGCGACCAGCCCGTGGTGCTGGTGGGACACAGTTTGGGGGGCTTGGTCATCAAGGCGGCTTTGTCTACCGCCGCCATGCCGGGCATGGCCCGCCTGCGGCCTGTACTGGAACAGGTCAAGGGCGTGGTTTTTGTGGCCACGCCGCACTTCGGTGCCGAGTTGGCCACCCTGGCCCGGCTGCTCAAAAACATTTTGCGTACCAATGAACAGGTCGGCGATTTGCGGGCGCACAACCCCGAACTCCAGCGCCACAACGCCACTTTTCGGGGGCTGCTGGAAGAACACGGCTGGAGTGTGCGCATCTTCAGCGAAACCCGCGCCGTGCGCTACCGAACCCGCTGGTTTTCTATTCCCTGGGGCGTGCGGGTGGTCAACAGCACCAGCAGCGACCCCAGCGTGCCGGGTGAAATTCCCGTCCAACTGCAAGAAGACCACCTGTCCATCTGCAAACCCAAAGACGAGCAAGCACAGATTTTCACCTCGATGGTGGGTTTTCTCAGGGACCTGCAGGTCAAGCTGGGCGTTCAATCCAAGCCGTCGGCTACCACCGCGATACCAGCGCCAAACGACACGCACATCAACGCCAATACGCCTCGTGATGCAGCAGATCCCGTGAAAACGGAGCTGGCTTTTGCCACGTGGGGGTTGCACGACAGCGACGCAACTGTGGTGGCGGCTGTTTGCATCGTCACTGACGACGTAGTCAGCTTGGCGCAAGAGATTTCCGACAGCAAAGAGCGTGTTTTACGCGACCCGCTGCTGCCTGCCTCAGCCAGGCAGCGCCTGCGCCAAGCAGATGTCGCCACGTTGGCAGCAGACGAAGCGTCGCGCGGACGCATGCTGAACGCTTTGGCCACCCTGAGCTTTTCCGCCTACCTGTATTTCAGCGCGCGTGACGCTTGGGCTGCTCTGCCTGCGGATCAAGCCCACCAATACATGATGGTGCAACCCCTGCTGCACCGTTTGCTCCATCAAAACTCAGCCCTCACCAAGGCCAGCGGCAGCGAGCCGGGGTTTGACGTTGCGCTTGCGACGGCCACTCGGCGTGCGCGGGAATCGTCCAACACCCAACCCGCCAGTGTGGCGTTGGCTGCACCCAACGATGCCCACCACCGTTTACTGCAGGAGCTGGCCCGCTGGACGGCACGCACAGGTGCTGACTACCTCGCGGCACCGCACGATGAACGGGCCTCGGTTCCTTTTGAACATTTGCGCATTCATTTGCGGTTCGCCAAAAACGTGGCCACGGGCGAGGTGCATACGCGCGGCAAAAATCCCTTGGGGGCGCCCACAAAATCCGCGCCACGTTTGTGATCAATTCGACTCGTCGTGGTTGAAGGCGCTGCGCAACTGAAATGACTTTTGGCTGCCGACGCGGTACTGTTGCATCAGTTTTTTGGCCAAATCCGGTTCAATTGACTTCACGTACCGCAGCATGCCAGCCAGTCCCAAGGCTTCTTGAACGCCTGCTGCCCGCCCTCGGGGGGCTTGAGCGAAATGAGCGTCTACGCCAAACTTTTCAACGAAGTGCAAGACCAAACGCAGGCGCCGCTTCAAACGCCGAGGCAAACGCGCCTGCAGCGCATCGCCAACGTGCAAGCCCGTCACAAACTGCGCACGTCCACGGCGCTGCACATGGCAGTGGCCATCACGCAGTTTGAAACCATGCTGCTGTAACACGGCCTGCACCGCCTCGCTGCGTGGTACCTCCTCACCTGAAAACGTCAGATCGTCGGCATAACGGGTGTAGATGCAGCGATGGGCCTCGGCCAGCGCCAGCAAGTCCATGTCCAGCGAACGGCAGACCAAATTGGCCAAGGCCGGTGCACAGCGCGTGCCCTGGCGCAGCAGCCCGTCGATGGTGCAAGCCCGGGCCAAGCAGTCGGCCACCTCAGGCGCTGCTCCCAAGGCAACAAAACCCCGCTGCACTTGCGCGGTGGTGATGGCATCAAAAAATCCCTCAATGTCACCATGCAGCACCCACCTTGCGCCCAAGTGTTGTTGGGCGTTGCTGCGAATCGAACGCCCTTGAACGAAACCTTGCACATGGGCGCCCAAAGGGGTCGCGGCCGTGACCATCAGGGCGACAGCGCGGTGCAAGTCTGCCAACCACTGTTGGCGAGCTTTGTACACGAGCCGAAATTGCCCGGCGCGGCGTCGGCCGCGTTTGGGAATTTTCAACAACTGGTAGGCCTCGGCCTGTATGTTGGATCGCGCATAAGACTCGATCTTGGCAAGCCCAACCCCGGTGGCCCGTGCCAACGTGTCCAGATCAAGCAGGTCTGAGAAACGCGATGTGGTCATGGGCAGAGGCGGTCACGCAGTCGATGATCGGGTGGCGGCGATGGATGGTACGCTGTGAGGTCTCAAAAGACGGGCACGAACTCATGCCCACGGAAAATCCGGACCGGTCAACCATCGCCGCCGAGACGGAGGTTAGCACTGCTCTTGAAGGCATCTAAACCGCCACCGGGACGCAGAGCGTCCAAGTGGCCCCAAAATTTTGGAGGGGGAATTTCATGAACCTGATTCAACGCATCACCGACATCTTGCTCAAACCCAAAGACACTTGGCCCACCATTGAGCAAGAGCCCGCTGATGTCGCCTCGATCTACAGCCGCTACTTGGTGTTTCTGGCGGCCATTCCCGCCGTAGCGGGTTTCATCGGTTTCTCCCTGGTCGGCATGAACGCGATGGGCATGAGCATTCGACTGCCCATTGGCATGGGCCTGGTGAACATGGTGGTCAGTTATGTGCTGTCCCTGGTGATGGTGTTTGTACTGGCCCTGATCGTGGACGCGCTGGCACCGAGTTTTGGCGGTAGCAAAAACCAGGTCAGCGCCTTGAAGGTGGTGGCTTACAGCTTCACGGCTGCGTTTGTCGGGGGTATTTTTTCGCTGTTGCCGTCGCTTGCGATATTGGGCGTGCTCGCTTCGCTGTATTCGATCTACCTGCTGTACACCGGTTTGCCGGTATTGATGAAATGCCCGCCAGACAAATCCTTGGGCTACACCGCCGTGGTGGTTGTTTGTGGCATCGTGGCCGCTGTCATCGTCGGTGCGGTATCGGCTTTGTTCATGCCTAAACCCGGCATGCACATGGGCGGCATGCCAACGGGTGAAATCACCATCAATACACCCAAAGGCTCGGTGAAGCTGGATGCGCCCAAAATGAAAGAAGCTCAAAGCCGCATGGAAGACATTGGCAAACGTTTGCAAGCCGCGCAAGCCTCCGGCGACAAAGAAGCCACAGCCCAGGCCATGCGTGAGCTGATGGAGGTGATGGCCGCCTCGGGCTTGGCTGGCGCCGCCAGTGCGGCCATGCCCGGCAAACCCTGATCTCGGCCCGAAGTTTCAGCAGCAGGCACCACGCCATGACACTGACCGAGTTGCGCTACATCGTGGCAGTCGCCCGCGAACGGCATTTCGGTCGTGCTGCGGAGGCGTGTTTTGTCTCGCAACCCACATTGAGCGTGGCCATCAAAAAGCTGGAAGAGGAGTTGGACGTCAAACTCTTTGAGCGTGGGGCCAACGAGGTCAGTGTCACGCCCTTGGGCGAAGAAATCGTGCGCCAAGCCCAGCAAGTCATTGAACAAGCAGCGGCCATCAAAGAAATCGCCAAACGCGGCAAAGACCCGGTGGCCGGCCCGCTGCGCGTCGGTGTGATCTACACCATCGGCCCCTACCTGCTGCCCGACTTGGTGAAAAACACCATCGCCCGCGTGCCGCAAATGCCCCTCATCCTGCAGGAGAATTTCACCGCCCGTTTGCTCGACATGCTGCGCACAGGCGAACTCGACTGCGCCATCATGGCCGAGCCCTTTCCTGACACCGGATTGGCTGTGGCGCCGCTCTACGACGAACCCTTCATGGTGGCCGTACCCACCACGCATGCCATGGCCCAGCTGAAGTCGGTCAGCGCAGAAGCGCTGAAGTTGGAAACCATGCTGCTGCTGGGCACCGGTCACTGCTTTCGTGACCATGTGCTGGAGGTTTGCCCGGAGTACGCCCGTTTCTCGAGCGACGCCGACGGCATCCGCAAAACCTTCGAAGGCTCGTCCCTGGAGACCATCAAATACATGGTCGCTTCGGGCATGGGCATCACCGTGGTGCCGCAGCTCAGTGTGCCGCTGGACATGACCACCTCGCCCCATGTGCGCTACATCCCCTTCAGTGGCGCGGCGCCCACCCGCCGCGTGGTGCTGGCCTGGCGGCGCACATTCACGCGCTACGAAGCGATTGCGGCGCTGCGCAATGCGGTTTATGCCTGTGAATTGCCGGGGGTGGCGCGTTTGTCGTGACGCGGCAATGGTCGTGTCAGAGAAAGGCGGTCAGGGGCTTTTTTTTCCTCCAGGCTGCTTCTTCATTTCATCTACTCACCAACAGCTCGGTCTCCTGCGCCAAAGCGGCCGGGTCGAGCAAATGTTCGCTCAACCAGGCCAGGTCCACATGCTCATGGGCGACCAAATCGGGCTCCGCTTTGCTCAGCGCCTCATGGCCTGCTATCCCCTGATCCAGCGCATCAGCCAAGACCTCTGACAAATGCAACACCGCGCCGAGTGCCGAAAATGGTTTGGCTGACAAGGGATCGGCGGCGCACTGGAAACCATAGATCAATGGGGTGGGGAATTTCCAGCGCCGCGCCAGTTCTGCGGTGACCTCGCTGTGAGTGCAACCCAATCGCGTTTGCTCCCAACCGAAACGTGCGCCCGGCTCCGTGATCAGCCCCTCAACTTCCTGCACGGTTTTAGCATCCACTTGCAGCATCAACACCTGCCCGGTTCTGAGCATCAACCCTGCCAAGTACGCGATCTCCGTATCCAACAAGGCAGCGCGGGACAAAAGCACCGCGTAGTGGGCACAGGCCAGCCCGTGTTTCCAAAAGCGCTTGAGGTCCAAACCGGGCAGTGAAGGAAAGGCGCTTGCCATGCAAGCAGACAGGGCCAGATTGCGCAAGGTCACGGTGCCCAATGTGGCGGCCGCGTCGTTCAGGTTGGCCACGTTGTGGGCGGGGCTGTAGCGCGCGGAGTTAGCCAGTCTCAGCACCTTGGCCACCAAGGCGGGGTCTTTGCGCAGCACCTGGGCCAAATCGTCCAGCGAGGCGTTGTCGTCGCCGAATGTGCGTATCAGCAGGCTGGCCACCTCCGGCATCACTGGCAAATTCACAGAACCTGAAAAATATCGATCAACGCTGCTCATGCCAGGGGCCTCCTCAGTGGTTGTTAGGTGATGGTGTGGGGCACCGACGCGGTGCGAGCCCCTGGCAGAAAGTCTAGTGATCACCCACTGCCCTAAAGGCCGGAACTGAACTGAATTGAGGGCATATTTCTCTCGCTTGCGTCCGTGGCAACATGGGCACGTAAGAATTCACTATTGACCAATGCCCAGCCACCAGGAGAAACCCACCATGGCCAAAGCCAAAAATCGAACCGCCCTGACTGTTGTCGGGCCCAACATTGGCATCAGCGAAAAAGACCGTGCCGCCATCGTCAAAGGGCTCAGCCACTTGCTGGCTGATACCTATACCCTGTACCTGAACACCCACAACTTCCACTGGAATGTGACGGGGCCCATGTTCAATACCCTGCACCAAATGTTCATGCTGCAATACACCGAGTTGTGGAATGCGGTCGACCCGATTGCAGAGCGCATTCGTTCACTGGGCCATCCAGCGCCGGGTTCCTACAAACAATTCGCCGCCTTGGCTTCCTTGCCTGATGCGCCCACCACGCCGCCCAAAGCCTTGGAGATGGTCCGTATCTTGGTAGAGGGCCACGAAGCCGTGGCGCGCACTGCCCGCAGCCTCTTCCCCACGGTAGACAAAGCGGGCGATGAACCCACCGCCGACCTGCTCACTCAGCGCCTGACTGTGCACGAACAAACGGCTTGGATGTTGCGCAGCTTGTTGGAGGAGTGAGAGAACCAACCATGGCTGATTTTGTTCTCGTCCACGGTGCCTGGCATGGCGGCTGGTGCTGGAAGAAAGTACTTCCCGGACTGCAAGCCGCAGGGCACCGGGCGTTTGCGTTGACCCTGACTGGCCTGGGCGAACGTGCTCACCTGATGTCCCCAGGCATTAACCTACAAACCCATGTGCAAGACGTGTGCGGCTTGCTCGAACATGAAGAACTGCAGGGCGCCGTTCTCGTGGGCCACAGTTACGGCGGCATGGTGATCACGGGCGTAGCGCAGCAAGTGGCTACCGAACGTTTGTCTCGTCTCGTGTACCTGGATGCGGTGGTGCCCGAGCCCGGTGAGGCTTGGTCCAGCGGCCATGCCGCAGACACACAAGCGGCCCGGCGGGCTTTGATTGCCGAGTCAGGGCAACTGACCCCACCCAACCCCGAGGTGTTTGGCCTGCAAGGCGACGACCACGCCTGGGTGCAACGCCGCCAAACCCCGCAGCCTGGTGGTTGTTACGACGCCGCCTTGGCGTTTGAACGCGAGCGGGTGCAGCGCTGGCCACGGCATTTCATCGACTGCACATCGCCCGCCTTGGCCACCATCGATGCTTCACGCCGCCGCGTGCGTGCCGAGCCGGGTTGGACGGTGCACGAGATCGCTACGGGCCACGATCCCATGGTCAGTGCGCCGCAAGATTTGTTGAAGGTCTTGCTAACTGTGGCGACCACGACTTGCTAAGGGCGAGGTGTCCGCTTCAGGGGTTACCGGTAACGCCCGTTCTTGTAGCGCAGCTTGCCGACCAACCTGGTGACCTTGGGCTTTGAAGCGTCGTCGTCCCGCGTGGTCGCGACGACATCCAAATCTTGCCAGCCGTTGGTGCTGCTGGGGGAAATCGAAAGTGTCGTGGTGGTCGTTTCGGTCTTGCACGGTACGTCGGAATCCCGCCAGCAATCCGTGCCGAGCAAGCGCCATTGGTACATCGCCCTGTTCGACAACACGGGCCGCAATGACCGACCCTCTTCCACGAATAGCGAGAGGTAGTCGCTTTCACCGCCCTCAGCGTAGCGAGGGCTGTAGCCAGTGTGCATGCGAACGCCAAACGCGCGAGCTTTTGAGGAGACTTGGTAGGCGGCAGTGTCTAAAGTCAGTCCGCCGCTGAGGCGAATGCTGCCGTCTTCCTCCATTTCCCTTCGGTAGGTGCGCAACACTTTTTCGCGTTTCACATCGACCACCGCCAAGGCGAATCCGGAGGAGAGTCCCCAGCCATGAAACAGTGCCACGATGGTTTGGTCTGGCCGCGTCGGGTGTGGCTTGCAATCCAGGGCGACCACGGCACCTGCGTCATTCCGACTGTCGCCACCAAAAGAGATTCCAAGCGCTTCAGACAAGAACGAGACCCGCTTGACATTGCATCGCGGTTCGAGGCCATCGTGTGCGAGCGCTGACCGAGAAAAGGGGTGAGTCTGCCCCTGGGATGTCCAGTTTTCATCCGAGTCGGCATCGAGTGCTGGACGCCGGTCATGGACGAAGTAAGACAGTACATTGCCCCCAATTTCACCCATGTCGGCGCTTTTGGCCGTGCAATCTACTTCGCGCTGCAAGTCGCTGTCGTCGGCTTTGCAGGTATCGAAGGACTCTGCCCTCCACAACTCAAGATTTCCGTCCGCGTCCAGGTCTGAAACACGAGCAATTTGGCGCTCGCGGCGCTCATCCCCATTGAAACGACTGGGCACGTGAATGTGTTGCAACGAGTGAGGGGTCAAGAGCACGTGAATGCGAGGCTGCCTGTGATCCTCGAATTCGATCTGCAACAACGACCGGCTATGCCCTGGATGGCGCCATTGCGTGACGGACCTAATGCTTGCGTTCTGTCGACGCAAATCCGTTGCCAGGGCCTTGATTTTTTTCACGGCATCGGCATGCATGCCGGGCGTGACAGAGGCCACGAGCCAGTCTGCTTGATTGACCTTGGTCTTGCCGCTCTCGGGGTCCGCCGGTCGATCGAACCGAAGTTTCTGAAATTGACGTGCCTTGTCCAACGTGAGTCGGCTGTTCTTCAGCGTCAGTGGCGTGCTTTGGGGCTCGTGAACCCAACGCCTGCACATGGCGGTTTGCCATGCCGGGGTTTCTGCTGTTCTCGGGGCGAAACAATCAGCGCCGTTGTCGCTCAAGCCGCTGAGTATTGCGTCACGGGTGTGGCCCAGGCGGGTGTTGCTCAACACGGCCAAAGCGGCCTGCCGCTGCTTGACAGTATCCGCAGAGTTGTCTGTTTTGAGTTTGTACCAATCAGTGTCACCACAACGTTGATAGCCCCTGTCTGGCGTTTGTTGAAGGCGGTGCAGCGCATAGGCAGCGGCCAAACGAGGGCGATCAAGATCAAACCACGCTGCGTGGGTTTTGCAACCCTGGTCGTTGTCGCCAATCTGGTCGATTTCAGTCAGAACAGCCGCTCGAACCCAGTCCCTGCGCCCGACATGCTCGCGCAACAAGGCCCATGCACTGATTTGATCGATGTCATTCACCGGGTCATTGAGCTGTGGCGTCATCTGGCGCAAAAGAGTCGGCAAGGTTTGCGCTGGCCAAGCCTGCCGTGCGTGGATGACCGAGCTGAGCTTGGCGCGGAACAGCACGGCTTGGCGAACGCCCAATGTGTCGTAGCGCTTCTTGCCGGGTTGCGCCCGCGCTGCGATGGAGGCGCTCCTGAGTACTTTCTCAGGATCCAGCTTCTGAAGCGCCACGGCCAGGCGGGGATCCTCGGGTGACAAACTGGCCCACAGATGCAGCACCATCAAACAGTCATTTGGACCGGTTCCCTCACAGCCGTGCTTGGTCAGGAACTTGGAGAACTTGTCGGACAGGACGACAACCCCACGGTCGCTCGATCGACGCCACTCTGCCTTGATGGCGGGCGATTGGGCCGGCGTGTCGCTGCTGCGCGCCCGCGCAATGCCGAGTTCACGTACGCACTGACCAAAAGTTTTGTCACGCCCTTGAATGCTTTGCAGAAATCCAGGGCGGAGAATGACTTGATCCATCTCGCCGATGGCGAAAGGGTCTGTGTTGGGTTGGACCCAGGCCTCTTCAGGCATGCAATTCCACAAGGACACGAAGGCCGCAGGCTCGCCTTCCCAACGTGCAAATGGGCCATACAGGCGTGGCAGGTGGAATTGGCGGCCAGCCTCTTGCCCGCCGGCGGGTCTGCCTGGTCGGGCAAACCAAGTCGATACCTTGTCCAGCACATCAGAGGGCTTTTCGAAACTGAGCAGGGGGCCTTGCCCAGCAAAAATCAATGCACTTTCTCGCAGGTAGACATTCATGCTGAGCACTTGCGACGTGCTGAACAGCCTCTGGATGCGCTGCGGGGTCGCAGCGCGAACCGCATAGCTGTTCACTTTGTATTTATCCATGCCCTGCACGAATTCAATCTCTTGAAGCGCGTCTCGCATTTCATTGGTTGATAAAGGCAGCTGCTGATCAGCAAGGGGCATGGCATGTGCCGCTATCGCTATGCCCATCGCCAGCACCACTACGAGAGTGCGATTGCGCCATGCCGACAGGGCGGCGAAAATCTCACCGAAGACAGATTTCGGGCGCAACGGCGACAGACGAGTGGGCATGGCGGCTCCAGTGCAATGCGGACCAAGGGTGCCGCATTGTCACGAACCCATCCGTGTACAGCGTGATGCTCACGTGAAGTTGGTGTGAATTCCCTCGCGACGCACGCACTTCACCGACGACGGTTCTGCTGCGTCAACATGCACTACCTTTGGGGCGTCGCGCACTCAGCAAGCCCCTCATTGGCTGCGGCGAGGGGCGGCGATGCGGTCAGCCAAAAGTCGCCGGTGAGCTCTGCAAATGAGCGCGAGTATCGTCGGCAACAGCGCTCAATCAGCACTGACCGTGCGGTCCTTGGCCCACTCACGCAAGGCTGTGACTGCCTCTGCGCGGGTCACCGACAGCGGTTTGGTGCGCAGCAACTCCAGCATCACCAAATTGGCCTGGGGGGCTTGCTGGCGGGCATGGGCTTCGTAACGCGCGGCCACGACGGCGGCTTCAATCTCGGCGCCTGAAAAACCTTCGCTGCGCTCCACCAGGGGTTTCAAGCCCGCGTCGTCGCAGGCCACCTTGTGTTTGGCCAGGTGAATGCGCAGGATGCCTTCGCGCACCTCGGGTGTCGGCAGGTCCACAAAGAAAATCTCGTCGAAGCGCCCTTTGCGCATCAGCTCGGGCGGCAGGCTGTCGATGTCGTTGGCGGTGGCCACCAAAAATACGCTGGAGCGGCGTTCGGCCATCCAGGTCAGCAAGGTGCCCAGCATGCGTTTGCCTGCGCCGGTGTCGCCGTCACCTTGGCCACCGGCCAACCCTTTTTCAATCTCATCCATCCACAACACACATGGCGACATCGCATCGGCCACCTTCAAGGCCTCACGCAATTTGCGCTCGCTCTCGCCCTGGTATTTGTCGAACAGCGCGCCAAAGTCCATGCGGAAGAGCGGCACCTGCCAGGACGATGCGATGGCTTTGGCCGACAGGCTTTTGCCCGCACCTTGCACACCCAAAAGCAACACCCCTCGCGGCGGCGGCAGGCCGGATTCGTCGGGTTTCAAAAAGGGCTCACGCCGCAGCAACAGCCAACGTTTGAGCGCCTTCATGCCTGCCACCTCGTCGAGTGCAGGCAGCTTTTGTTCAAACACCAGCAACTCAGCCACGCCCAGGGTTTCCTGTTTGGCGGCCAGCACCCTGGCCAGGTCGGCGGTGCAAATCTGACCATCACTCAGTGTCAGCCGCGCCAGGTGGCGCACCGAGTTCTCCGGCAACCCCACCATGTGTCGCAGCAAAGACTCCAGTGTGGTGCGAGAGCCGCCCACCTCCCCTTTGTGCGCCTGGTGACGCGTCATTTCTTCCTTGAACACCGCCTTCACCCTTTCCATGGTCATCGGCTCCAGTTCGAAGCGGCTGGCAAAGGGTGTCAGTTCATCGGGCAAGGCGATGTCGTGCCCGACGAAGACGAGCTGTTGTTTTTTGCTTTCGCTCTTGAGCGCAATCTCTTTGATGGCGCGGGTGACCAAGGGGTTGCTCAAATAGGGATGAATGTCCAGAAAAATGAAAAGCGCGGGCCCCGAGCTGCTGTCCACATGGCGCAGCGCATCTGGCAACTCCTTGGTTTCATTGGCGTCGGCAGTGGGGTTCTTGTTGAAGTCCAGCAGCGACAGCTTCAGCCCATGGCTGACACGTAAGCCCCGGCTCGCGGACCAGGTCCAGACCTCACGTTGGCTGAGGTTGGACACCCGCTCAAACAGCGCCATCACACGTTTTTCTTCGTGCGTTTCGATCACGAGGATGGCAGTCTGGGTGTCGATCAGGGAGATCAGGTCGTTGACTTGTTGGGGGGTGGGCACAGGCAGCTCCGAAGTGGTTCACGCGCATGGTTCATGGTCTGGCGGGGTGGCATTCTTTCATGGGTGGTCGGTCTTGAATTCCCGACCCACTGCCGCTAACCTTGCCCCATGCGCATCGCCATCCTCACCTTCGACGGCTACAACGAGTTGGATTCTTTTGTCATCCTGGGGCTGCTCAACCGCCTGGGCAACCTGGGTTGGAAAGCAGAAATCACCAGCCCCAGCAGCCAAGTCACGTCGATGAATGGCGTGACGGTGCTGGCGCAGCAGCCGCTGGAGTTTGCCAACGAAGCGGACGCGGTGATTTTTGGCAGCGGCATTTACACCCGGGCGATTGCGGAAGACTCAGGCAAACGCGGCGCGGTGCTCGACCGTTTGCAACTCGATCCGGTGCGCCAGCTGATAGGCGCGCAGTGCTCGGGCAGTTTGTTGTTGGCGCGGTTGGGTTTGCTCGCAGACGCACCGGCCTGCACCGACCTCACCACCAAGCCCTGGTTGGTCGAAGCTGGCGTGCGGGTGCTGGACGAACCCTTCCATGCCCGTGGCCCCATTGCCACCGCCGGCGGGTGTTTGGCCTCACAGTACCTGGCCGCTTGGCTGATGTGGTCGCGTGCAGGTGAAGAGGCTGCGCGACAAGCCCTGTTCTACGCCGCGCCAGTGGGTGAGAAAGAGGTTTACGTCGACAGATTGATGGACCGGGTGCGGCCTTTCATCACGGCGGTTTGATCATTGGGGGCGTGGGGTGGCCGCTCGAACACCACAGCCACGATAATCACGGGTTGATCTTCGCGCTCTACTTTCGGGGCGCGTTTGCAGAAAAGCCCCCGTCATGTCCCTCGAATCTCTGTTCCCGGTGATGGCCAAAGAAGTCAAGCGCCGCCGCACCTTCGCCATCATTTCCCACCCCGATGCCGGTAAAACCACGCTCACCGAAAAGCTGCTGCTTTTTTCGGGCGCGATTCAAATCGCGGGTTCAGTGAAGGCTCGCAAGGCCACGCGGCATGCCACCTCGGACTGGATGGAAATTGAAAAGCAGCGCGGCATCTCGGTGGCGTCGAGCGTGATGCAGATGGAATACCGTGACTGCGTCATCAACCTGCTGGACACCCCGGGCCACCAGGACTTCTCGGAGGACACCTACCGTGTGCTCACCGCCGTGGACGCTGCCTTGATGGTGATCGACGCTGCCAACGGCGTGGAGCCGCAAACCCGCCGCCTGCTGCAGGTCTGCCGCGCCCGCAACACCCCCATCCTCACCTTCGTGAACAAGATGGACCGCGAGGTGAAAGACCCGCTCGAATTGATGGACGAGATCGAACGCGAACTCGGCATGGAAGTGGTGCCCTTCACCTGGCCCGTGGGCATGGGCAAGGCCTTTCACGGGGTGATGGATTTGCGCGAGCAACAAATGCGCGTCTTCAGCCCGGGTGAGGACCGCAACCACAACGATGACGAAATCCTGCAAGGCCTGGACAACCCGGCCTACGCCGAGCGTTTTGGCATGCAATACGAGCAAGCCCAGGGCGAGATCGAACTGCTGACCGATGCAGCCCCGCCGTTCGACAAAGACGCCTTCCTCACCGGTAAGCAGACGCCCATGTTCTTCGGCTCCGCCGTGAACAACTTTGGCGTGCGCGAGGTGCTGGATGCCTTGGTGGACTTGGCCCCACCGCCCGGCGAGCGCGCGTCGATACAACGTGTGGTGCAGCCTGATGAAGCCAAGTTCACCGGCGTCGTGTTCAAAATTCAAGCCAACATGGACCCGGCCCACCGCGACCGCATTGCCTTTTTGCGTGTGGCCTCGGGCCACTTCCAGCGCGGCATGCGGCTCAAGGTGGTGCGCTCGGGCAAAGAGCTGCGGCCCAATTCGGTGGTGAGTTTCTTGAGCCAGCGCCGCGAGTTGTTGGATGAAGCCTATGCCGGCGACATCATCGGCATCCCCAACCACGGCGTGCTGCAACTCGGTGACACCCTGACCGAAGGCGAAGCCCTGCAATACACCGGCCTGCCCTTCTTCGCCCCCGAAATGTTCCGCTCGGTGGAGGTGGCCGATCCGCTCAAAACCAAACAGCTCAAAGCAGGCCTCACGCAGCTGGGTGAAGAGGGCGCGATTCAAGTGTTCCGCCCCGTGGCCGGCACCGTGCTGCTCTTGGGCGCCGTGGGTCAACTGCAGTTCGAAGTTGTCGCCCATCGGTTGGAGCACGAATACGCCTGTAAAGCGCGAATCATGCCCAGTCGATTCCAGGTGGCGCGTTGGGTCACCGCCGACACCGGCGAGGGCGCTGCGGCCGATGAACGCGAACTCAAACGTTTTCTGGATGCCAACTCACACCGCGTGGCTTACGACGCGGTCGATGCACCCACGGTGCTCGTCGAATACGCGCCCGAACTGCGCGCCATCGAAGCCAACTGGCCCAAGATCAAATTCCACGCGCTGCGTGAGCATGCGGGGCTGGTGTTTCAGAAACGGTTGGAGGGGTGAGTCGCGAGTTGCCTTCAGGCATCCCACCGATTGATCGTTGAACTCCAGCGATGGCAAACACGCTACCCCCTTTAACCATATGAACCGCAGTCGTGCTCTGCTGTATTTAGACCTCATCCGCTGGAGCCGCCCCGCAGGCACCTACCTGTTGTTGTGGCCCACGCTGTCTGCTTTGTGGATCGCTGCAGGAGGCTTTCCCGGTTGGCACTTGCTCGCGGTGTTTGTGCTGGGCACCTTCCTGATGCGAAGCGCGGGTTGTGCGGTGAACGATGTGGCCGACTGTGACTTTGACAAACATGTGAAACGCACCGCGCAGCGCCCCGTCACCAGCGGGGCACTGGGTGTGAAAGAAGCTTTGCTTGTGGGGGCGGCACTGGCTTTGTTGGCGTTTGCACTGGTGCTGACCACCAATGTGCCCACGATTCTTTGGAGTTTTGCGGCGCTGGCGGTGGCGGTTGTTTACCCCTTCACCAAACGATTCCTGTCCATGCCGCAGGCGGTGCTGGGTGTGGCGTTTAGCTTTGGCATTCCGATGGCGTTCTCGGCGGTGTTGGGCCAAGTGCCATGGGTGGCGTGGTTACTCCTGCTGGGCAATTTGTGTTGGGTGCTCGCCTACGACACCGAGTACGCCATGGTGGACCGAGACGATGATTTAAAAATCGGCATTCACACCTCGGCCATCACCCTGGGCCGCTTCGATGTGGCGGCGGTGATGCTTTTTTATGCGCTGTATTTGCTGGTTTGGGCTGCAGCGGGTGTGCTGCTGGCCTTGGGTCTGGCTTATTTCTTGGGCCTGCTGGTGGCTGCGGGAATGCCGCTGTGGCACTACCTTTTGATCAAAGATCGGACGCGAGAGGGCTGCTTCAAGGCGTTTCGGTTGAACCACTGGTTGGGGTTGGCGGTGTTTGTGGGTTTGCTGGTGGATGCGGCGTTGAAGTCGCTGTGAAGTAGCAATCGCGCAGACGTAAAAAAGCCACCGGCGGTGAGGCGCGGTGGCTGGATCTGGCAAGGCGACAAACAAGACGTTCGCCGCCAGGGTTCAGCAGATCAGGGGTACAGGCCCCGTTCTTCGCGGGCAATCAAGATGCGCTCGCACGCCACAGCGAACGTCGCAGTGCGCAGGCTGATCTTGTGACGACCGGCGGTGTCCCAGATGTGGTTCAGGGCGTCCACCATGATTTTGTCCAGGCGCACGTTGATCTCGTCTTCGGTCCAGAAGAAGCTGGAGAAGTCTTGTACCCACTCGAAGTAACTCACGGTCACGCCACCGGCATTACAGATCACGTCGGGCACCACGAGAATGTTGCGGCTGCCGAGGATGTCGTCGGCCTCAGGCAAGGTGGGGCCGTTGGCGCCTTCGAGCACCAGTTTGGCTTTGAGGCGGTTGGCACGGGCGGCGGTGATTTGGCCTTCGAGTGCGGCGGGAATCATGATGTCGCAGTCCACATCCCAGAAGGCTTCGCCGTCGATCTTCTCGGCGTTTTTGTAGCCCCCAATGCCGCCTTCGCGTTTGACCACGGCCATGGCTTCGTTGAAATCGAAACCATTGGGATTGTGCAAAGTGCCGGTGTGGTCTTGCACGGCTACGAGTTTGGCACCAGCGGCCACAAACAATTCCACTGCGGCACTGCCCACATTGCCCAGGCCCTGCACGGCCACTTTGGCGCCTTGCAGGTTCAAGCCAATGCGTTTAGCGGCTTCGCGGCCTGTCACGAACACGCCGCGGCCAGTGGCTTTGACGCGACCGAGTGAACCCCCCAAGTGAATGGGTTTGCCGGTGACCACGCCCGTGGCGGTGGAACCCGTGTTCATCGAATAGGTGTCCATCATCCAGGCCATGATTTGGCCGTTGGTGTTGACGTCAGGCGCAGGAATGTCGCGCTGTGGGCCAATGATGATGCCGATTTCGCTGGTGTAGCGGCGCGTCATGCGCTCCAGTTCTTTGCGTGACAGCTGTTTGGGGTCGACACGGATGCCGCCTTTGGCACCGCCATAGGGCAGGCCCACGCCGGCGCATTTGACGGTCATCCAGGCCGACAGCGCCATGACTTCGTCCAAGGTGACGTCGGGGTGAAAACGCACGCCGCCTTTGCCGGGGCCGCGCGACAGGTTGTGCTGCACACGGTAGCCCTCGAAGTGGCGCACGGTGCCGTCGTCCATTTCGATGGGCACGTCAACGATCAAGGTGCGCTTGGGACGCTTCAAGGTTTCGCCCCAGTGGGCCAAGTGGCCGAGGTAAGGCAAAACACGATCGACCTGTGACAAATAGGTCTGCCACGGGCTGTCAGGATGGGAAGAAACGTAGGACAAATTGCTCATGCGAGGCTCCAAACAAGTCAACAAAAAGGGGCACGGGGGCTCGCAAGAAGCGATGTGTCGTGCGTTGACCGGCACTGTAGGTGGGAGCGGGCCGAGTTTGTCACTGTTCGCTATGCATCTTTTGCATAACGACCATTGGGGCAGGCATGGCCCCTCCTTGCGCTGTGATGTTGTTCTCAGATGGACGACGAGCCGCCGAACTCCTGGCCCAGTTCCGCCGCGCGGTGCTGTGCGGCAAGCATCGCTTGCACGAATAGCGATGCCACACCCGCCTCTTGCATGTGGCTGATGGCAGCGTGGGTCGTGCCGCCTTTGGACGTGACCCGCTCTCGCAGGATTTGAACCGGATCTGGAGAGGCTTGGGCCAAGGCGGTTGCCCCAGCAAACGTGGACAGTGCCAACGAGCGCCCTTGTTCTGCGGACAACCCCATGTCTTGGGCCGCCTGCACCATGGCCTCAATGAAATAGAACACATAGGCGGGGCCGGAGCCAGACAAGGCCGTCACCGCGTCCAGATCAGATTCTTTGTCGACCCAAAGCTGTTCGCCGGTGGGCGCTATCAAATCGCTCACCTGTTGGCGCTGTGCGGAGGTGACTTCGGTGCCAGCAAAAACACCCGTGATGCCTTTTCCGACCAGAGCGGGCGTATTGGGCATGGTGCGCACCACTTGGCGGCTCCCGGTGAAACGCTCCAGGGCGCGGCATGGAATCCCCGCCATGACACTGATGTGCAGCACGTGCTTGAGTTCAGAGCCCAAAGCATTCGCAGCGGACTCGAACATCTGCGGTTTCACCGCCCACACCACCGCAGAGGCTTGCGCCAGCGATGCATCCACTTGCGCAAGTGTTTGCACCCCCCATTCGGTTTGTAGCCGCTCGCGCTGCTGCGCGCTCGGATCAACCACGCAAATCGACGATGCGGCGCGACCCGCTCGAATTTGCCCGCCCACCAAGGCCTGCGCCATATTGCCGCCGCCAATAAAACAAAGCATAGAAGGTTCCATCTCATCAGTTTAGGCGTTGTCGCCCCCGACCCCTCAAATGACGGATGGGCGATTCCGGCGGCAGGGGTTAAATTACAGGGAATAAGGTCACTAACGGGAGTGTGGGCGTGAGAAAAATTTCAAGTGCGATCGCTGCGGGTTCATTGGTCCTGTTGGCGGGGTGCGCCACGATGCAAAGCCACAACAGCGTGGTTGGAGGAGCACAAGCCACGGCGGAGTCTGGTAGCGTCAGTTCAGCGCTACAGCAGCTGGAGGCTTCCGCATCAAGCGACTCGGCTAAAAAAGAGCTGCTCTACAACCTGGAGCGCGGCGAGCTGTTGCGTCTGGCCAAACGTTATGGCGACAGCACGGCTGCTTACACGGTGGCCGACGAGCAAGTGAAAACCTGGGAGCAAACCGCCAAAACATCCCCGGAAAAACTGTTGGGCAATGTGGGCGCAGCCCTTATCAGTGAGCGCTTGAAAGCTTACGAAGGCCAGGACTACGAAAAGGTCATGCTGACCACACGGTTGGCCTTGAACCGCATGGCGCTTGGCGACTGGGACAACGCGCGGGTTGACGTCAAGCGCACGCACGAGCGTGAAGCCATCATCGCTGAGCTGCGAGCCAAAGAGTTGGTCGCTGCCGAGGAGGAGGCCAAGAAAAATGGAGCCAAAGTTGGTGGCAAAGAACTCAATGGCTACCCAGTAGAAACCTTGGAAGATCCAGCCGTTTTGGCCCTGAAGAACGGTTACCAAAATGCGCTGAGCCACTACCTCGCGGGTTTTTTGTATGAAGTGCTCAATGAACCAGGCTTGGCCGCGCCCGGCTATCGCAAAGCGATTGAACTCAACCCCAATGCCGCCATTCTTGAAGAGGGTTTGCGTGGTTTGGATCAGCGCACGAGCTTCACCCACCGTCGTCGCCAAAAAATGACGGATGTGTTGTTCTTGGTGGAGGCGGGTTCGGCGCCACCACGAAAATCGACCAATTTCACCCTTCCAGTTCCGACAGGGCGCGGCATTGTCAGCGTGTCGGTGGCCTATCCGGTGATCCAGCCTTCCAATTCGCCCTACATCAACAACGTCAGCGTGGCCAACACCCAAGTCAAAACACAGGCGGTGGTGGATTTCAATGTGATGGCGCGCCGCGCACTCAAAGATGAGATGCCCGCCATGATGGTCCGCAACTTCACCCGCGCCATCACCAAGGGCGTGATCCAAGACCAAGCGCAAAAGAAGCTGGGCGTTCTGGGTGGGTTGGTCACTGCGGTGGCCGCGATCACGACCGAACAAGCCGATGACCGCATGTGGCGCATGCTGCCCGAGCGTGTTTACGTGGCGCGCGCCTACTTGCCGCCAGGCACCCACAAAATCAGCATCGATGGGCGTGAACTGCCTGAACCAGTGGTGATTGACGGCCAGTATGCGCTGGTGCCTGTTCGTGTTTACACCAACAACTTGGTGGTGGGTGACGTGGCCAGTTTCGGGAAAATCGCGGCCAGCGCCACGGCTGTTGCGCCGCCCGAGGCTGCCAAACCCGCAGAAACGACGCGGGTGATATCCACCACCAATCGCAGCACCACGAATCGCACCACCACGGCACCCGCAACCCGTCCCGCGCGAGCCGTCACGCCGGTGCCCACGGGCGGTGGTACGACGAGCGCAAAACCCGCCGCTCCGGCTGCAGCGCCAACGCCGCCCACCGCACCAGCCGCCAAATCGGGTGTTAAACCTGCGGGCGGCGTGGCGACCAAAGCACCGGCACCGTGATGACTCAAACGAAATAAGCCCCAGTGATGTCCCGGTCAACGGCCATCCCGCCTCGTTCGTTGTCACCTGTCTACCCAAACACAGCAAAACTCAGGAGGATCTCTATGAATTCCACAAAAACCTTGGTAACCATTGTTTTGGCTGCCGCCTGCCAATGGGCCACCGCCCAATCTGCGCCGGCCGCTACACCGGAAGCTGGCAGTGCGGCCAGCAAGCTGATGCTGCGCGGCGAAGCCTATGGTGTGAAGATCATCGACATGCGTGCTCAAAAACGCAGCGACATTCTGGTGGTGCAAACTGAACTGCTCAACACCGAAAAAGCCGACCGCCAGGTGTTTTGGCGTTACCGCTGGTTGGACGCCTCGGGCATGCAAGTCGGTGACGGCGAAGTATGGAAACCGCTGGTGATGTACGGAGAGCAATCCCAGTACCTGCGCGGCACCGCACCCGGTATGAACGTGGTGGATTTCCGCCTGGAAATGAACGTCGAAAAGCGCTGAGATACCGGCCAGTACAGTTAACCAATAAGGGAGTATTCATGAACATCAACCCACAAACACGCACCCTGCTGGGTATTTTGGCGGCCACGGTGCTGCTCGCAGCCTGCGAAACAAAAGTGTCCTCACCGGTGGTGCGTTTTGACCGCCAAGTGAACTACGGTGACAGCAAGGCCGTCGAGCTGGTCACCAATGAGTTTGGCTCCACCGACTTGCAGCTCATCGCCGAAAAAATGACGGGCTCTCTCTTGGAGACGCCGATTTTCACGGGTCGCCCCACGGTCACCATCTCGACGGTGCGCAACAAGACCAGCGAGTACATCGACACCACCAACGTCATGAACTCGATTCAAACCGCCTTGGTCAAAAGCGGTAAGGTGCGTTTCACACGCAGCATTTCCGAGATGCAAGCTGGTGTGGACGAGCTGCAGCGCCAAAACCAAAGCGGCCTGTACAAACAAGGCACCACGGCCAAGGTCGGCAACATGAAGGGCGCCAAGTACAGCATTGAAGGCGAACTCACCTCCATCGTCAAACAAAACAACACCACCAAAGACGTGTTCTACAAATTCACGCTGAAGATGTACGACGTGGAAGAGGGCACCATCGAGTGGCAAGACGAGAAAGAAATTCGCAAGACCAGCAAACGCTGATTCACCTTGCCATCAACGGGAGACACCATGAGCAAAACCCTTCCTCTTATCGGCCTGCTGCTGTCCACTTTAGTGGCGAGCACGGCGGCCCTGGCGCAGCGCACCCCCAGCGTGGCGGTGACCGACCTGGCCTACTCGGAGCGCGTCCGTGAATACTTCGAAGTGGCGCAAATCCGCACCCGGTCGAATGTCAATGCCACGCCTTATTCCTATAACGCCAACCGCTCGGCCGACGTGACTTACGCGGCTGGCAGCTACTCCTACATTGAGCAAGGCGAGCTGCGCAATTTCACCGCAGACATCAAGGGCTCCTTGCTCAAAGGTGGCGGCGTGAAGCTGATTCAAGCCCGTGCCTTTGACGGCGGCGCGCCGCAGCCCACCAAGGCCGAACAAGTGCTGCACCAAATGCAAACGGGGAAAGCGCCTGCCAAGCCCGTGCGTCAGCCCAGCGTGCACGACATCGTGACCCGCATCAAAAAAGGTGAGTTCTCTGGCGCCGACTATGTTTTGTTTGGCACCGTGTCCAGCATTGAGTTTCGCAACGAACTCTCACCGCTGCAGGGCAGCACCAGCGCGTCGTATTTGTTCAGCCTGGACTTGGTGAGTGACTTCAGCGTCATCAACACCAAAACCTTGGAGATCAGCGCTGCCTTCAGTGCCCAAGGCAATGGCCAAGAGGTGAAAATTCTGAGCAACCGCGGCGACGTGGTGGTGCCCAATCGTGGCAAGGTCATCCGCGCCACCTCACTGAGTTTGGCCGACAGCGTTTATTCGCAGTTGGTGGATCAGCTCGGTCCTAAGGGCAGCCCACCCATAGGTTCTGCTGCGGGCGCCGGCAACACACCAACGGCTGCACCGGCCGCACCGATGGTCAGGCCAGCCGAGCCGCCCACCATGGTGTTCAAGTGAGGTGTTTGACGCCCTGCGTCTTGGCGCGCTGATCGGCCTGGCCACTTTGGTGGCCTGTGCAAATCCCAGTGCAGATTCCACCGCCCCGTTGCCGCCAAAGGCCGGGGCGGTTTCTATTTCGCCGCAGCCTGCGCGTTTTGTGCTGCCCGATGGCGGCGAGTTGCACTACCTTGCACTGGGGCCCGGCGACTGGGGCCTGAGCCAGCCGCCAAGGTATCGTGTGTACGTCATCCCTGGTTCAGGTTGCAATGGGTTGGCACCGATTGCCCTCGCCTACTTCCGCGGCCTGGCCGAAGGTGAGGTGGTGGTGGTGCACAAACGCCATGTGGACGCCAACCGATGGATGGGCTCCAACGCGAAGTGCAGTCAAATTTTTGTGCGGCACGACAGACTGGATCAATGGGCGCAAGACGCGAGGGCATTTGTCACCTGGCATTTACGGCAATACCCGCCCCATGCTGACCAGCCGGTTGCCTTGGTGGGCATCTCCGAAGGTGCCGAACTGCTGCCAATGGTGGCCGCCAATCAACCGGAGGTGGTTATGTTGGCACTCGTGGGCAGTACAGGCCTGGATCCCTTGGAAGCGCTCCAGCTTCAAGCGCTTCGGCAAAGTGCACCGGAATTTGTCGCCGAACTCACTCGGCAAGCGGCTGATGACACAAAGACCGACGACACCGTTTGGGCGGGGCGCAGTCTAGGCTATTGGCGCACGCTGCTGCAATGGCGCTACAGCCAGCCCTTGTTGGCTGCGCAGCAGGCGCTTTGGTTTGGATTTGGCACGGAGGACGAGGCCATACCGCTGGAAGGTTTGAGGCGGTTTCAGTCGCGGGCTCAAGCGCAGGGACGGCGGCTTTGTTTGGCCCTGTTTGCTGGCGCAGACCACGGTTTGCAGCGTCACGGCAATGACCAGCCGCTGCAGCAGTATTGGGCCTCGGTGGCCGATGCCTTGAGTCGCCGTAAATCGGTGGTGGACTGCGCCGGGCTGATGCCCGAGTGAGCGCCCAGGAGGGCGCGAGGGCGTCTGAGCTTGGGCACAAACACTCCACTGTGCTGTTTTGGTGGGATCAATCGGCAGGGGTGCCAATGAGTAAAAGGGGCCAAGAGTGAAAACATGGGGCATTCGGTCTTTGGGTTTGGCTGCTGCTTTGACGGTGGCTTGGATATTGGCAGGTTGTTTGGCCTCGACGTCGCCCACGGCCCCGCTGGGCACCCGCCTGCCAACCGCTGACAACACTTTGTTTGGGGAGCCGATGGGCAGGCTACCCGCCACATCACGGGCGAGCTTGATGGCGCTGTCTCAACAGCGCTGCGGCAATCCACGATGCGTAGAATTTTTCGACCAACACCTGAGCTTTCCCGATCACAAAGCACTGGCCATTCCAGTGGCGGAAAACGGTGTCGGCGCATCGCTACAGAAATCGGGGCCGACTGAAGCATATTTATGGGCCCTGTATTACTGCAACCATGTGGAGGGCGCACCACCGTATGCGTTCGGCGAACCCACCTTGACCGAATCAACGATCAGGTGTTGACCGGTGCAGTGTTCGGTGCGCTGGAGGTTTCAGGTGGCACCCAGCGGTGCGGCAGAAGT
>JBJOQO010000051.1:0-24012 GCA_046049865.1 Pseudomonadota bacterium
CCCCCCCGATCAGGCCCACCCACGCGCTGCGGGTGAACATCGGGTCGCCGTTAAAACGACCTTGGGCGCCCACGTCAGCGCGGAAGAAGCCATCCAACGAGAACGACGCCTTGAGGCCGCCTCCGAGGTCTTCCGTACCCCGCATGCCCCAGTTGTTGGTCGTCATCTTGCCGCTTTCCACCGCCGTGATGGATGCGCCTCCCGGCAACTGGAAGCGGCCAATCGACGCGTCAACAAGGCCAAACACCGTGACACTGCTTTGCGCTTGCACTGCGGGGGCGGCGCCCACGGCGCAAAGAATGGCGGTGGCCCAAACAGAACGGCGGACGGGGTACGACATGCAAGCTCCTGGGGTTGATGAACGACAAAATTTGCTTACGCCAATTACATGCCATTGGAGCTTTGGGGCTTGGGCGTACACCTGGCCCGCATACCTCAGCGCCCGCGCCGCACCATCCGAGGGCAACTGCCGGCAGCAGCCTCAAACGATGCACCACAGTGCGCGGTGCCTGGCCGCTCAGGTTCGCAGGGCGTCATCCACCACCTCGACCCAATGTTTCACCGGCGTGGTGGTGCCGGTTTGCAAATGCTGGATGCAGCCAATGTTCGCCGAGACTATCGTTTCGGGTTGAAGTTGCGCCAGGTTGCCGAGTTTTCGGTCTCGCAGTTCGTAGGCTATTTTTGGCTGGAGCACTGAATAGGTTCCAGCGGAGCCGCAGCACAGGTGGCTCTCGTTGGAGGCAATGCTCACTTGAAAACCCAGGGCGTTGAGGTGCTTCTCGACACCCCCGCGCAACTGCTGGCCGTGTTGCAAGGTGCAAGGCGGGTGGAAAGCCAGTTGACGTTTTTGGATGGTGCCCAGTTTGTCTTTCAACAAAGGCAACAGCGCGGTGACCATATCGGGCAACAGCTCGCTGAGATCGCGGGTCAAGGCACTGACCCGCTGGGCTCTGCCCGCGTAGGCCGAGTCGTGGGCGAAAGCGTGGCCGTACTCTTTCACCGTCATGCCGCAGCCCGAGGCGTTCATCACAATCGCCTCGACTTGCCCACTGGATATCAAAGGCAACCACGCATCAATGTTGCGGCGCATATCGGCCACCACGGTTTGAATGCCCGCAGCGTCCAGCACGCGGGCGGTGGCACTGTTGATGTTGGCTGCGGGTTTGTTGGCCTCGTGGGTGGGAACGCTGTGCTGGAACGAAGCCATTCAACGTTTGCCCACGAATTTGGCGGGCCAGCTCATTGTGTTTGAAACTTTGGCGGCCTTGACCTACGCCTTGCTGTTGCGCGGCACCGCGCCCAGTCTGCTAACTTTACTTGGCATGACTCTTTTGGTGGCTGGGGTTGTGTGGGCGCTGCGCGCAGCGCCCACCGCCGAAAACTGACGCTTGTGGCGTATCAGCTATCCCTTACGCGGTGAGTGTCGCAAGCCCCCTTTGGCGCAATGTCTCTTGCCTTCCTTATTCGTCGCGCCGCTTGGCCAAGCCCGACACGATGGCCACAAACAGCAAGCTGCCCACCCAACCGAACAGGGTTTCAAACCATATCAACCAGCGGGCAACGTGCTTCCAACTCACGGCGAACAGCTCTGCGTACCACGCCTCTCTGGGCGTGGGAATCAACGGCCCCCAAGCCTTTTCCTGGCCCAAGTCCACCAGGGGCAGCAGCACATCCAAGGAATAGGCCAAGGGGCTGAAGGTGCTGTACTCCTCGCGCAGTTTTTCGCACAAATACCAATTGCCCGCTCCCTTCACGGTGGGGGGCGCGGCATTTTTTGTTTTGGCCAATTCTGTCTGTGCCGCATCGCTGCTCGGCACGCAGGCCGCGTAGTCGGCGTGTTGAAACACCAGCGGATCGCTGGGTGCAAACACGCCTTGTGGCGGCAGGGCAAGCGCCGAATAAAACGCGGCGCAACTCAACCACACCACCACGAACCACATCAGCAAACGCATGGGCCGGTAGCCATAACCCGCCAAGGCCCAGAACGCCCAATGCGCCCCATTGGCCGTCGTGCGGAAAATACCGGCCCGCACAGGGTTCCACCCCGTCGGCGTCACCCCAATTCTTCCAATTTGGCGCAAGCGGTTCTCAAACGCGATCGCCACTTGCCGAGCATCTTCAATGTGGCCCATGTCACGCAACACGGTTTGCAATTGACGCCAGGGTTGAGGCCGGAAGTCCGCGCCTTGGTCTTGCGCACCACGATGCGCCGGGATTTGTTTTTCCAGCCAAGCCAAGCGAGCCCTTGCCGAACACGGCGCACCGCCCGCCAAATGCGCATAAGTAAAACCATCTAGGACCAAGCCACTGCCCCAGGCGTTTTCGTCGTCGATCAACCGGCCCACGACCACTGAAGCCAGTGAGACGACTTTCACCGGCTTGGCCAGGTTGCGAAAAAAGAAACCACCCTTCACGATGGCACCGTCAGCAGACAGGGCATTCCCCTGGGTGGGCTCAAACTGGCCTCCACGGCAGGCAAGATTGCTCCCAATCTGCGCACCAAGAAGCCGGACTTCGCCAGTGGCTTTGAAGCCTTCCTCCAAAAACACACTGCCCTTGACCACAGCACGGTCAGCAATCAGGGCCTCCCCCTGGGCAGGCTCAAACTGGCCTCCACTGCAGGAAAGATTGCTCCCAATCTGAGCACCAACAAGCCGGACTGTGCCAGTGGCTTTGAAGCCTTGATTCAAGAACACACTGCCCTTGACCAAAACGCGGTCAGCAGACAGGGCCTCCCCCTGGGCGGGCTCAAACTGGCCTCCACGACAGTAAAGACCGCCCCCAATCTGCGCACCAACAAGCCGGACTTCGCCAGTGGCTTTGAAGCCTTCATCCAAAAACATGTCGCCCTTGACCACAGCACGGTCAGCAGACAGGGCCTCCCCCTGGGCGGGCTCAAACTGGCCTCCACGGCAGGCAAGATCGCCCCCAATCTGAACACCAAGAAGCCGGACTTCGCCGGTGGCTTTGAAGCCTTCAGTCAAAAACACACTGCCCTTGACCACAGCACGGTCAGCAGACAGGGCCTCCCCCTGGGCGGGCTCAAACTGGCCTCCACGGCAGGCAAGATCGCCCCCAATCTGAGCACCAACAAGCCGAACTGTGCCAGTGGCTTTGAAGCCTTGATTCAAGAACACGTCGTCCTTGACCACAGCACCGTCACCGTTAATGCCTGCTACCTCGCTTCCAGAAAGTTGCAAACCTTGATTCAACTCACTGCCCACCAAGGCAATGGGCCGAACCAGGCGGCAATTCGTCAAGGCCAAGTGGTGAGGCAGCACTGCTCGACTCAGGTCCAAGTCTTCCGCAATGAAGGCGCCCGACAGTTGTACACCCCGCTCATGCACAGGTGCCCGCTCATCGCCACCCAGCGCAAAAAATCGCAACAGGTCGGCACGAACGGTGTTGTCTGGGCTCGCCTCATGGGGTAAGCCGTCGCTGACATTGGCAATCCCACCCTGGCGACAGGCCTCTAGAAGTTTTTGTTCTGCGGGCCGCAGCGGCTCAAAGTCGCCGAGCGAGCGGCCCCTTGGGCGCAGGATGGCAGGGGAATGGGTGAGTGGTGTGTTGGGTGTGGATGCCATACGTGCATTTTGCAGGCTGGGCGCACACCGAGCCACTGGGCGTTCTTACGCTGTGGCTGGACTCACTCAGGTGCCCGCCGATTCAACGCCTCATCCACCACTTCCACCCAGTGTTTCACCGGCGTGGTGGTGCCGGTTTGCAAATGCTGGATGCAGCCGATGTTGGCTGAGACGATGGCTTGAGGCTCTAGCTTCGATAAATGGCCAAGTTTGCGGTCGCGCAACTCATAGGCCATCTTGGGTTGCAGCACGGAGTAGGTGCCCGCCGAGCCGCAGCACAGGTGGCTCTCGTTGCTGGCGATGCTGACCTCAAAACCCAAAGCATTCAAATGTTTCTCCACGCCACCACGCAACTGTTGGCCGTGTTGCAAGGTGCAAGGGGGGTGGAAGGCGAGTTGGCGTTCTTTGAGAGGGCCGAGTTTGTCTTTCAAGAGCGGCACGAGATCGGGCAAAAGTTCGCTCAAGTCGCGGGTCAGGCTACTCACACGTTCGGCCTTCTCTGCGTAGGCGGGGTCGTGGGCCAAGGCATGGGCGTACTCTTTCACGGTGACACCGCAGCCTGACGCGTTCATCACAATCGCCTCGATTTGGCCGCTTTCAACGAGGGGCCACCAAGCATCAATATTGCGGCGCATATCGGCCAAGCCCCCTTCTTGGTCACCGAGGTGAGCGCGAATCGCACCGCAGCAGCCGGCTTTGTCAGCCACCACGGTTTGAATGCCCGCAGCGTCCAGCACGCGGGCGGTGGCACTGTTGATGTTGGGCATCATGGCCGGTTGCACACAACCCGCCAGCATCAGCACTTTGCGTGCATGTTCCCGAGTTGGCCACACGTGCGCGTGGCTGCTCGCCGGGGCAGGCACTTTGTTTTTGAGCGAACCGGGCAACAGGGGGCGCACCAGTTGACCCATCTTCATGGCAGGTGCAAAGAGTGGCGAGGTCAGACCTTCTTTGAGCAGCCAGCGCACGGCTTTTTCACCGGCGGGGCGCTCAACACGTTCGTCGACGATCTTGCGACCAATTTCCACCAAGCTGCCATATTGCACGCCCGAGGGGCAGGTGCTTTCGCAGTTGCGGCAGGTCAGGCAGCGGTCCAGGTGTTCTTGGGTTTTGCGGGTGACAGGCGCTCCTTCAAGCACCTGCTTCATCAAGTAGATGCGGCCACGCGGCCCGTCCAACTCGTCGCCCAGCAGTTGGTAGGTGGGGCAGGTGGCGGTGCAAAAGCCGCAGTGCACACATTTGCGAAGAATGGCCTCGGCGGCTTCACCGTCGCGTGTGCCTTTGAACTCGGGAGATAAATTGGTTTGCATAGTTCGTGTTCAGAGGTCGGGCTTACAGGTCAGGGTACAGGCGACCTGGGTTGAACACCCCCGCCGGATCAAAGGATGCTTTCAACTCGCGATGAATGCGCGCCAGCGGCGCTGGCAATGAACAAAAAACACCCGCACTTTTGTCGCTGGCGCGGAACAGCACCGCATGGCCGCCAAGCTTGGCGGCGGCCTCCCGCACATGAGCAGGCGAGGCACTGGCCAATGACTTCTCGACCAACAACCAGCGCTGGGCCCCGCCCCATTCCACCAATGTGGCACCCGGCAAGGCCAACGCCGGTGCCGTCGCGGGCAATGACAAACGCCAAAGACAAGCGCCCTCGGCCACCGCAGTTTGCGCGCGGGCAAAGTAGTCGTGGTTGTGGTCGCGTAAGCCCAGCCAAAACTCATGGGCCGCAGTGTCGTTGACCGTGAGCCCACCGAGGCGGGCTGTGAGATCGGTGGCGGCCGATTGCACGGCTGCGGCTGCGCCCCGCAAGCGCAACCACAACTGACCTCGAATCCAGCAACTGGCATTGATGGGCAAAGGCTCACGGCCCCAGGCATTGATTTGAGCGAGCGCAGCGGCTTGGTCCAGATCAAAACGCAAGGTGGTGGTGGCAGTGGCCACGGGCAGCACTTTGAGCGAGACTTCAAGAATCAGCCCCAGCGTGCCGAGCGAGCCCGCCATCAAACGCGAGACGTCATAACCCGCCACGTTCTTCATCACCTGGCCGCCAAAACTCAGCACCTCGCCGCGACCATTGAGCATCGTCAGGCCAAGCACATGGTCGCGCACACTGCCGACCGCCGCACGTGAAGGCCCCGCCAATCCGGCTGCGACCATGCCGCCGACAGTTCCTGCAGCGCCTGTGACGCCAAAACGCGGCGGTTCAAAGGGCAGGCACTGGCCTTTCTCCGCGAGTGTTGCTTCCAACTCCACGAGCGGCGTGCCGGCTCGCACCGTCACCACGAGTTCGGTGGGTTCGTAGCTGGAGACGCCTCTTAAATCTAATGTGCTGAGTCGCTCACCTTGTGGGGCCTCGCCATAAAAGTCCTTGCTGCCGTGGCCGCGGATGCACAGCGGCGCCTGGCGAGACTGTGCGTCCAGCACGCGGTCGATGAGGTGTTTCAGTGCAGTGTCGTTCTCGGCGCTCATCAAAACCTCGGCAGCTCAGGGAATGGAAGCAGCCCTTTGCGCACATGCATCTTGCCGTACTCGGCGCAGCGCACGAGGCTGGGGATGACCTTGCCGGGATTGAGCAATTCGGCGGGGTCAAACGCCCGTTTCATGGCCAGCATTTGCTCGCGCTCGGCGGGTGAAAACTGGACGCACATGGACGAGAGTTTTTCCACCCCCACGCCATGCTCTCCAGTCACCGTACCGCCCATTGCCACGCTGGTTTCCAGGATGTCGGCACCGAACTGTTCGCAGCGGTGCAATTGGTCGGCGTCGTTGGCGTCGTACAAGATAAGGGGATGCAAATTGCCGTCGCCTGCATGGAAGACGTTCGCGCAGCGCAGGCCGTACTTTTTCTCCATGTCTTGAATGGCCAACAAGATGTCCGCGAGGCGTTTGCGTGGAATGGTGGAGTCCATGCACATGTAGTCGGGGCTGATGCGACCACTGGCGGGGAAGGCGTTTTTTCGGCCACTCCAAAATTTCAATCGCTGGGCTTCGTTTTCGCTGACGGTGATGGCGGTGGCGCCGCTGGCTTTCAACACCTGCACCATGCGGCCAATTTCTTCTTCTACTTCCTCCGGCGTGCCGTCGCTCTCGCACAGCAAGATGGCCTCGGCATTCAGGTCGTACCCCGCGTGCACATAGTCCTCAACGGCGGCTGTCATGGGTTTGTCCATCATCTCCAGACCGGCGGGAATGATGCCTGCGGCAATCACTTGGGCCACCGCATCACCGGCTTTGCGGACATCGTCAAAACTGGCCATGATGCAGCGCGCCAACAGGGGCTTGGGCACGAGTTTCACGGTGACTTCCAGAATGACCGCGAGCATGCCTTCACTGCCCACCAAGACAGAGAGCAAATCCAGTCCTGCAGCGTCCAGTGCTTGCGAGCCAAACTCAATGGGTTCACCTTCGACGGTGAAGCCGCGCACACGCAGCACGTTGTGCAAGGTGAGGCCGTATTTCAAACAGTGCACGCCGCCTGAGTTTTCTGCCACATTGCCACCGATGGTGCAGGCGATCTGGCTGCTGGGATCAGGCGCGTAATACAAGCCGTGGGGTGCCGCCGCTTCGCTGATGGCCAGGTTGCGCACGCCGCACTGCACCACGGCCGTGCGAGAGACGGGATCCATCTTCAAAATTTTGTTGAACTTGGCCAGGCTCATCGTCACGCCCATGGGGTGGGGCATGGCACCGCCACTCAAGCCCGTGCCCGCCCCACGCGCCACCACAGGCACGTTCAAGGCACGACAGGCTTGGAGCGTGGCCGCCACTTGGCTTTCAGTTTCGGGCAGCGCCACCACCAAGGGCAAAGCGCGGTAGGCGGTGAGGCCATCGCACTCATAGGGGATCGTGTCCTCCTTTTGCCAAAGCAAAGCGTGCGGCGGCAAAACGGCGGACAAAGCCGCCACCACTTCCGCTTGGCGCGCGCTGCGCTGCGCAGCCAGGGCGGCGTCTTGGGGGGGCGGGATCAAAGGGGCGTTCATTGCTCGTCTCCTGCAAACACCGGTCCACTAGACCGGGTGCCGTCAAATGGATTTTTTGTGCCGCCTAGGGTACCGCAGCTTTGAGCCAATCGACGAAGGCAGAACACTCCCAGCGGTCTAAAGTGCCTGACTTCCAGCACAGGTAATGCTGGTGGGGCGAGGCCACCGTGCGCGGGGAAACGCGGATCAAACGCCCACTGTCCAGCCAAGGTACGGCCAGTTTTCCTCGGGCCAGTGTCACGCCATAACCGGCCACAGCAGCGTCGAGCGACAGGCCAATGTCGTTGAACTGCGCGCCCTCCAGCGGCTCGTGCAAAGCCAGGCCACAAAAATCGAACCAGGTGCGCCAAGGCTCCAGTGGGTTGCGAATGAGCTTGGCGCGACCAATGGCATCTTCGGTGTCGAAACCGTCGAATGGACCGGCTTCATGCAAATACTCTGGGCTGCAGACCGGGAAGATGTCGTCGGCCATCAGCGACATTTTTTGCAGGCCCGCTTCCTCACCGCGACCGAAACGAATGTCGATGTCGGCGGGTTCGACCGATACATTGATCAACGGGATTGAGACCAGCAGCGTGATCTCGACTTCCGGGTAGGCATGCCGAAACAATGGCAAACGCGGCAACAAAATTTGCCGCGAGAACGTGGGAGGCGCAGAAATTCTCAAACGCACGGGGCCGCTGCGCTGCACCGACAAAGCGGGCGGCGGCTCCAGCGCTTTGATCGCGGGGCGCACTTTGGCGAGGTACTGACTGCCCGCTTCCGTCAGACTGAAGTCGCCACGCGCGAACAAACTTTGTCCCACACGAGACTCCAGCTGCCGGATGCGGTGGCTCACCGCGCTGGGGGTCACGTTCAATTCCTCTGCGGCAGCGGTCACGCTACGCAGCCGCGCCAGCGCTTCGAAGCTGAGCAGGCACTGAATGGGCGGAATGCGAGGGGCGGTCATAGCGGGTTTGCTAGCATGCTGCAGTGAATCCATGCGGCGTTTCAACGAACAAACCCTCCTTTGGGTTTGAACACGCCACAGCCAATGAGCGTATCGGAAGTCAGCGGTTCTACATAGGAGGTTTTCTCCTCTACCGCTCGGGTCAAGGGGTGCACCACTTCGTAGTCAATCCAGCCGCCGCCTTGATCGGCAGCCCGAAAACCCCGCTGAATCACCAGGTCACCGTCTAAGCCAGGGGTTTGGTGGGTCGTTGTACCGACCCGCTCCGGGCTAGAGCCAAACACTTGGTAGCGACCCTGGCGGTCAAAAACAAAAATGTAGAGGTCACGATCCCGAAACGGCGTCGAAGCCAGGGGTTTGTGAAACTCCGCTACAGCTGCAGCCATGCCTTTTTCTTGAACATAGGCCTGCGCTCGTCGCACCATCTCATAGGCCTCGTCGGCACTACCACGGCGCAGCCGAACACCCGAGACGGCCTGCCGCAAACCCGATGCACGCTCTTTAAGCTGCTCTGCAGCGTTCAGGGTTTGCTCCACCATGGCGGCGTTGCGCTGGGTGATGTCGTCCAGTACCTTGATGGCCTGGGCGATTTCTTGCAGCGCCGTGCTTTGTTCACTGCCTGAGCGCGCCATGCCACTCACGCCTTCGGCCAGCTCCCGAATACCCTGCACCACGGTGGCCAAACTGCCGCTGACCGTGGCAATGCGCGTCACCCCGAGGCCAACGTTCTCGGTGCTGTTCTGAATGAGCTGGCGAATTTCACGTGCAGATTCGCTGCTGCCTTGGGCCAGGCTGCGCACTTCCGCCGCCACCACGCTAAAACCCCGCCCAGCTTCTCCTGCTCGCGCTGCCTCCACGGCGGCGTTCAGTGCCAGGATGTTGGTTTGAAACGCAATGCCGTCAATCACGCCGGTGATTTCATCCATGCGTTTGGATTGCTCGGCCATCTGACGCATGGCTTGTTCTGCCACAGCCATGGCTTGAACACCCGCCTCCGCTTCACCGCGAACACGATGGGCCAATTGGTCAATGCGCGAAGCGATGGCGGCGTTGTGTTTCACCGAGCTGCTGAGCTCTTGGATGCTGGCGGACGACTCTTGCAAGCTCGCTGCCTGGGCTTCTGTGCGCGTCGACAGTTCGCGGCTGTTGTGGGCCAACATATTGCCTGCCAAACCCACGAGCACAGTTTGACTCCTGACCTGGCCCACCACGCCCGAGAGCCCTTCATTCATGCGCTCCAAGCCTTGCCCAACCAGGCACAGCGCATCGCCACCTGGTGTCGGTGCACTGATAGTGAGGTCGCCCCGAGAACCGGCTTGCACCACGGTCAGTACGCGCTGCAAGGTCTCTGTCCAGTGGCGATAGAACGCCGCACTCGAATACAGCGTGAGCAAGCAAACTGCGGCCACGAGCATCCACACCAGGGTCGTTGTCCCCCAAGCGCCGCCCAGCAGCGCCGCCACGCACAGTCCAGTGGCACCTGTCAATAAAACAGCGAGCCACGCCAACTGCGTCTGCAAAATGCAAGCGCTGAGCCATCGCTTGCCCGGCCCCAGGACCGAGTCGAAGAAAGAAAACATGTGCGCCTATTGAATGAGAAATTGCGGCAACCCAAACGGGCGCTGCACGACCCTGATGCCGGTTGGCTGACCGCAGGTTCAAGCGAGCGCGGATTCTTAGGTGAAGCCACGCTGTCGCGCGTGAAATTAATTCATCTGTACGCCTGAAGAAGCGACCCGTGTCCCGCAAACCCGCATGAACACTCGTTCTGAAGGCACACCCCGTGAATACCCTGGAGTGAATGCATCACACGAACCCGGGCTAGCCCTGCAAGACAACAAGACGGCCACTGCCTATCCTGATGTGACTTGAGTAAGGAGCAGGTATGTTGAAGCGAGTTCTGATCACGGCGGTGGTGGTGTGGGTGGCAAACATGGGGTCACAACAAGCGCAGGCACAAGCGTTGAAAGCGGCCATCGCCCTCCCCAAGCAAAACTCGACCGATCCGATCCGCATTGGATTCATTTGCCCTTTCAGCGGCAGCTCGCAAGACTTTGGGGGCAGCGCTCGTTTGGGCGCTGAACTGGCAGTCAAAGAAATCAATGAGGTGGGCGGTTATTTGGGCCGCCCCATCGAGTTGCTGGCGCGGGACGATCGAGCCAACCCCGATGTCGGCCGCCGTGTGGCCGAGGAGTTGGTACTCAAAGACAAAGTGGATTTCACTGTCGGGTTTTGTAATACCGGCGTGGCACTGAAGTCACTCGACTTTTTCGAGGCGCAGAAGCATTTGCTGCTCATTCCCGTGGCTACCGGGTCGGTGCTCACAGCCAAAACACCTGCCGCAGACAGTTTTGTTTTTCGCCTGTCGGCTCGGGACACACTTCAAGCCGCGATCCTGGTGGAAGAGTTGGTGGACAAACGCAAGGTCACGAAAATTGCGTTGCTCGCCGACAGCACCGGTTATGGCGAGGGCGGCACGCAAGACGTGCAGAAGTTCTTGTTGGACAAAGGCCTCAAGCCTGTTTACGTGGCCCGTTTTGATTTGAAAGTGACGAGCCTGGTGGACGAAGTGCGTGCCGCCAAAGCTGCTGGCGCCGAAGCGCTGATTGGCTACACCGTGGGGCCGCAATTTGGGCTCTTAGCCAAAGCACGCGTGGAGGCTGGGTTCACGGGCCCGCTGCTTGGCGCGTGGCCCTTGTCCTTTCGCAGTGCCATCGACAAAGCGGGCAGTGCCATTGAAGGTGCTGTCATGACCCAAACCATCGTGCAAGACATTTCCAACGAGCGGCGCTCATCGTTCATCGTGCGCCTCAAACGCCACGCCAACGGCCAGTCTGTGGGTTCGCTGATGTCGGCCGCACAGTCTTATGACGCGGTTCATTTGATGCTGCGTGTGCTGTTTCAAACCAAAGGCGACATGTCCGGCCCCGCACTCAAGGCCGCCCTGGAGAACTTGGAACGCCCTTACCCCGGTGTGATCACCACGCATGACAAACCGTTTTCCAGCAGCGACCACGACGCCTTCACCCGCAACATGGTGTGGCTCGGGGTGTGGCGCAAAGGTGAGATTCAGTTCTACTACCCCGAAGACGCCAAACGGGCCTCCATCATTCGGCGCAAGCAACCATGAAAACCTTTCACTGCGGGCTCGTGTGAAGTTTCAATCCGGCGCGATTCAAGTCGAAAACAATCAACGGCATGCCGCTGATTCGATGGAACACCCTGGCCTGGCCTTGGCACTTTGTAGAAGACACCCCTTCGCTCGCTGTCGTGGCGTATGCAACGGATCCCGCCGAGGGGCTCGACACCACGCCTGACCTGCCACGAGCGTTTGGGACGGATGCCATCTGGGTCGCCGTTCGGTCGCAATCCATGCAAGCGATTGCTCAAGCCTTGAAACTCGACTACGCCTCGCCCGCCAATTGGTGCAGTGGCTTGCAGGCGGTTCATCAGCCCTTGCCGTGCACACCTGGGTTGGTGTTTGTGACGCCGCCTACCCACGGCTGGGTGCTGGTGACCGGTGCATTGCCGTACCCTGGTGGCACCTCCGACTCTGATTTGGCCTCATCGCTGCTCCAGTTGTTGAGCAAGCAGTTTGCCCAGGTGCAGTACTTCGGCGCCCACAGTGGCATCGGATGGCATGGATATGCGCGGTACGAGAAAGGGTCATTGGCGCGGGCTTTTGCATGCGTGGACAGCGTCGACCACACGATTTGGGACTTTGGCTCGAACCATGACGAGCCCCCGCTGACCGATCAGGGCCCTGGCGGAGCGGTTAATGATCCGGAGTCGGGTGATGCGGTCTGGCATCAGAGTCGTGTTTTTCAATTGGCCGAGCGCTGGAGTGTCAATCCGCAACGCTTCAATCACAGGGACTTGCCACCGTCGTTGGGCTTGGTCGGGCTGCTGGATGTTCGGCGGTTGGGCTCAGATACGCCGCGCTGCGACAGCCCACTTGACGCTTGGATGGTCACGCCAAGCCGTTGAAGTCCGTTCGTTAACGCGTGAACACCGTCAAAACCCCGGTGTAGCCATAGAGGTGGTGACGCCCCACCTCACCGGCCGCGAAAAACCCCACCAGCGGCACATCGCCCAGGGCCCGCCGCACCACGGCCAGTTCTGCGTGGGCAGCGCCGAAATGAGGGCCGCCACGGCCCGCGCAGCTGATGTAAATCGCCCCCGCCATGCGCGGCGCGGCGGCCACCGCAGCCGCCAGGCCCTCGGCACCCTGCAGGGCGTGTGCGGCGGACAAGGGCAAAGTTTCGGGTTCCAACTCGTCGCGAATTTCGGTGCAGATGCGCACCAGATCTTGTTGCGCCGCTTGCGGGTTGCGGCGGCAAAACGCCAGTTGTTGGCCTTCGGTGGCACGGTCGGCAATGGCCACGCCGCGTCGCACCGGGTCTATGCCCACCAGGTGCCGAACTCGGGTGTCGGCGCCGAACTGGCCAGACCGGGGATGCGTTTGTGGATCGAATGGGGCGTCACTCAAACCGGCCAGGGTTTGCCGGAAACGGGGCAAGGCATCTTGGTCAGCCAATTCACCCAAGGACAAATCGCGCAGCAACACATCCAAGGCGGGTTCGTCGTCCAGTGAGAGTACCAAATTGTGTTCGGCTTGCGTGATACGCCGCGCAGGCCCCACAGGCTGGCAGCCTTGTGTCACGCGCGAGACCAAACCCACCTCGGGCCCAAAGGCCACGCCAGACAAACCGCCTGTGAACACGCCGTCGGCAATGTGAGCGGCTCTGCCACGCGGGCTGTCGGCGCTGCCGCGTCCGCTGGAGACACCCCCGAAAAGGTAGCGGCTTTCTGTGCGCTGGGCCATCTCAGACAACAGCTCTGCCAAGTCGGTGGTTTGTGGATCCGCATGCACCTGGGCGGTGGTGGTTTTGAAGCGCACCAAAGGTTTGGCACCCGAGAAAACACGAAACTGGTGGGTCGGCAGGTCGCACACCATCACGCTCAAGGCGGGTTCGTTGAAGTACTCGCATCCTGTCGCGCAGATGCCAACACCCACCCCACCCACCCAGGCCACCCCAGGCCAGCGCAAACGCAGTTCGGCGAGCAACAACTCGGCATCAAATGCATAAGCCTCGGTGAAATAGACCCAACCCAAGGTGGGCGCGCGAGGAGCCTGCAGCCCAGCCGTGTCGTGGCGTTGTGCGTCGATTTGCGCGGCCACGAGCGCAAGGGCGACCCGCCAATCGGGATGCGTGGCGTGGGCGTGAACGAACTGCGGCATGTCAGGGTGGTGCAATCAGCGTTTGGCACTGCGGGTGGCTTTCGGCGCACCCGTGCGAGCCGCCTTGCTCGCGGCGGCCGCTTTTTTTGCGCCCACTGCCGCAGCCCCAGCCATGCTGGCGGCATGGCCAGCGGTTTTCGCGGCCGAACGTGCCATCTGTGCGGGCACGGTGGCCGCTTTTTTGAGCGTTTCGCTCGCTGCCTCCACACTTTGTTTGAGCATGGCGCTGCCTAAGTTTTTTGCGGCGTCAGTGGCCGTGTCCTTCATGGCGGTGGTGGCCAATTCGGTGAATTGTTTGGTCAGTGCACCCCACCACTGCATCGGGTCCACGCCTGGCAAACCGCTTGCAAGTGCGTCTGCTTTTTTCGAGCTGGACTTGCGCGCTGGGGTTTCCTTTTTGACCGCAGAAGCGGCCACCGCAGCCCCCCCCGCCAAGGCTTGGCTGGCAAGTTCTGCACCAGGCACTTTGATTTTCAGAGAGTCACGCAGATCTTCCATCTGCACATTCATGGTTTTGAGGGTGGACAAGGTCATGCGCTGCACTTCCAGTGCCTGGATCGTGGCACCCAGCATGCGGGCGTTTTGTTCCAGCCAAAACTGCACGGTACGCAACTCTTCAATGCGTTTTTCGAGTTCTTCAGGGTTGAGCGTGGGCGCCACCCATTGCCCCATATTGGGCAAAGCGGCCCCCGCGTTTTTCACCAGGCCTTGCAGAAAGTCAAAACCGGGAACCAATTTGGTGAAGTTGCTTGCGTCGGCCATGGCGTGTCTCCAAAGATAGTGGGGCAAAGGGGTCGCAGGACTATTTGATTGTGCACGTGTGGGCACCAGAAGTGGCACCTGCGACGGCTCAAGGTGGGGTGGCCGCGTCAATACGCAACACACCCTGGCCCTGCGACCAACGCAGCTTGCCCAGCACGTCCATGCCGAGCAAGGGGTGGTCGGACAAGCCGGAAAGCGCCACCATCGGCAGACGCTGCGCCAGCACACCCCCTTGGAGCGAGACATCAGCGCGCACCACCTCGCCCGTGACCACACCACCTGCTGTGCTGCTTTGCACGGTATCCAGCACATCCAGATTCAAACGCCTTGCCAAATCCATGGGCAACGCGCTGCGAGTGGCGCCGGTGTCGATCAGAAAATCCACCGCTTTGCCATTGATACTGCCCGGCCAGTGGTAGTGGCCATCGGGTGCGCGGCGAATCTCAATCACGCCGTTGTCAGCCACAAACCGTGTCTGCTGTTGGCGATGTTCCCAATACTGAAACCCGAGGAAGAGCACCAGGCCCAGCAACAGCCAGACCGTGACCACCTTGAGCGTGCGCGGCAACTCGTTCACTGTCTAGCCCGCATATTTCACCAGGGACGCGCCCAAGTGGGCTGTGATGCGGTGCGCTGGCAAGGGCGAAGCAGGGCTTTCAAGCCGCATGCGGCTTGGGTGCGCCCTGCAAGCGTGACAACGCTGCGGGCTCGTGCCCGCGAGACTGAGACCGGACACAAACAGTCCTTCAGGACTGTTTGTGCCTGTCGAGGGCCAAAGCCTCTGGCTTTGGCGGAGCAACGCGGAAAGCAGGCCGCAGCACGGCTCAATCGGGTGTGTAGCACTCGGACCAAATTGGATTTGGCACTCGAAGCCAAGATAGTGAGCATTCATGCAGTGTTGCGGGGCATAGAAGAGCGACCTGGTGAAATATGCGGGCTAGCAACCTGTCGTCTCGCTCAGAGCGGCGCCACGGCTTGATCGATGGCACCAAACACACTGTGTCCGTCCAGCCCATTCATCTCGATGCGTATGGTGTCGCCGTACTGCATAAACTCGGTTTGGGGCTCGCCATACTCAATGGTCTCGATGGCACGTTTTTCCGCAATGCATGAGTAGCCACGCGCCCAATCTTTGTTGCTCACCGTGCCACTGCCGATGATGCTGCCCGCACGCACGCGCCGTGTTTTGCACAGGTGAGCGATCAGCTGCCCAAAGTGGAAGGTCATCTCAGGTCCGGCATCGCACAAACCCACCCGTCGGCCGTTCCAGCTGCTTTGTAAGCTCAGGTGCACCCGGCCGCCTGACCAAGCGCTTCCCAATTCATCGGGCGTGACGGCCACCGGGCTGAAGCTGGTGGCAGGTTTGCTTTGCAAAAAGCCAAACCCTTTGGCCAACTCGCTGGGAATCAGGTGGCGCAGGCTGACGTCGTTGGCCAACATCAAGAGCCGGATGCTGGAAAGCGCCGCCTCGGGCTCGACGCCCATGGCGACATCGCCAGTGATCACGGCGACCTCGGCCTCGAAGTCGATGCCCATTTTTTCGCTCGGCACGACGATGTCGTCGCAAGGGCCTAAGAAGTCGTCGCTGCCGCCTTGGTACATCAAAGGATCGGTGTAGAAACTCTCAGGCATGTCGGCCTTGCGTGCTTTGCGCACCAGCTCCACGTGGTTGATGTAAGCGGAACCGTCGGCCCACTGGAAAGCACGAGGCAAGGGGGCCATGCACAGCTTGGGATCAAACGCAAAAGCATGGCGTGTTTTGCCGTGGTTGAGCGTGGTGTACAGATCCTCCAGCTGTGGCGACAAGAAGTTCCAATCGTCGAGCAACTGCTGCATTCGGGTCGCGATGCCGGTCGCATAATGGGCTGTACACAGGTCGCGCGAAACAACCACGAGTTGGCCGTCGCGTGAACCGTCTTTGTAGCTGGCAAGTTTCATCGATTTGAGAGGAAGTGAATGTCGTTGGGCTCGCAAATCGCCTCCTTCAGACCGAGGACGGCTTGATGCAAGCGACGCCGCTATTGTCGGCGCAGTCGGGCTCTGGGCCTGCCTCAGGCAAGCGTGCCTTGCTGGCAGCGTTGTTGTTGGTGCTGCTGTTGCATTGGGCTTTTCTCAGCGGCTGGTTGTTGGGTGCCAGTGGCAAGCCCCCGCCCGATGCGCCGCCATCACGGCTGATTCAGTTTCGTGAAGTCACTTTGCCAGCGGCTGTGCCGCCTGCTTTAGCGCCGGGAGCGACTGAGGTTTCGCCTGCGCCGGATCGCCCCGCATCGCCGATTCGCCGGCTTCCGAGCGAGCGCCCCACCGTTCCAGCCATACCCGATCCGACAAACGATCCAGCGGCCCCATCACCACCTCCTATTCTCGCTACAACACAAGAACCATCGGCCTCCATGGTGGCGCAAGCCTCGAGCGAACCGGAACCGATCACGCCGGTCGAGCCACCAACCGCCACGGCAGCGGACGCCACGAGCATGCAAGCGTGGCCTGGTGTTGAGTCCGACGCCCCGGTTTACCGAGTCGCCTTGCCACCGGGCTTCAAGCAGAGTTATGTTCTTCGGCGTGGTTTGCTCACCGCCTCCGCAGAACTGTCGTGGGCGCCGGCGGGTGGTCGTTATGAGTTGAGCTTGAGCGGTAGCGCACTCGGCATTTCGTTCGTTCAACACAGCCAAGGCCGCTTCGACGTCACCGGCCTGGAACCCGAGCGTTTCACTTCAAAAACATCAGGCCGAGCTGAGCTGGCGGCCAACTTTCAACGCGAGGAGGGGGTGATCAGCTTCTCCGGGCCCAGTCGCCGGTACGCGTGGCGCCTCGGCGCTCAAGATCGACTCAGCGTTTATGTCCAACTCGCGGCCATCTTGGCGGCAGAGTCGTCACGTTTGGCTGAAGGCCAGCGGTTCGGTTTGCCGGTGGTCAGTGAGCGCGGTGACGCTGACGTCTGGACCTTCCGCATCGTGGGTTGGGAGATGGTGGAAACGAAATCTGGTGAGGTTAGAGCTGTGCGGCTGCTGCGCGAAATGCGAAAACCCACCGACCAAGCAGCTGAGATTTGGATGGACGAAAAGCTCCACTACGTCCCGGTTCGCATTCGTTTGGGAAACGAAAACGACGCCAACCGATGGGAATTGCTGCGCGACTGAGCAGAACCCCCGCTTTCATGGGGGTTGTCTCTCACGCGCAACCCCTGGCGAGCTTGAAACTTGCGATACTGCCCGCAACTCAGTGACACATTGGTTTGTTGTTAGACGAAGTTCTGTTTCACTCACCCGGAGCCTTGCCATGCAAATGCTTTACAACTCTGAGAGTTTTGTGGTGGTTGAGTTTGACGTGCCCACGTCCTTGTTTGGTTCAGTGTCGGTCTACGACGAGAACATGACGATGCTCAAAGATGACACGGTACTCAGTCGTGGCGGCTTTGAGATCGTGGACAAGTTCGCACGCAAAGAAATATTCATTGAAGGCGCACTGGCCCACAGCTTCAAAGAAGGGGTGGATGCTCTCATCCTCACCCAACCCAGTGATGAGGAAATCGACGATTACATCGCTCGTTTCTCCTCGTTGATGCAACACCCCGTCGTGGTGCACTGAACCCGGCCCTGCCTGTGGCGGGTTAGTGCCTGTTCGCACTGAAGGACACCAGTCATCACCCCTTGCGGACTGTGGTGAAACCGACTTCGGCGATTTCTTTTGTTTGCACCCACTTGCTGTCAACCCCCACGGCTTGCTTGCAGTTAAGGCCCCACGCCCACCAAGCGCAAGGCAAGCTGCACAGACACTCTTTTGCTGTAACGCAACGAGTGTGACGATTGACACGCAAGCAGCGACAACGCTTGCCCGTGTGGCGCGTCTTGCGGTATCGTGGTTTCAAACGTGGGTTATGCGCCCGCCCAGCCGAGGCAGGTGGCGCGACAGGAGGTGATGGATGGCTCGTACTTCTGTGCACCGTGAAGCGGGCACCGCTCGCTTGTGGTTGTCTCCGGGCTTGAACGAGGCCCCGGTGCTGGATCGCATGTGTTCGCAGTTCGTGCTCACCTTGACCATGCGTCACGCGGGGCGCTTCAACTTGCGCCGCGACTGGAACAGCCTGCTCACGCTCACCGGCAAACATTTGGTTTGGCCAGAGTCGGTGCTGCTGCGGGTACGCGAGTTTTTGGGTCAGCGCTGCAAAACCAACGAGCAGTGGCGAGGTCACGAGGCCTTGGGCCATGAAGCCTTCATGCAGCGTTATGGTGAGTGGCGCGGCCCCTACGAAGAAAGCACTTTTTTCTTTTACCTTGACGAATACATCAAGGATGCGCCCAAGGACTTGCTGGCTGTGCTGGGCGCAACCGCGGAGTGGCTGGACCGCAGTCTCAAAAAAGAGTCCACCCTGGTTCAGAAGAACATCGACGCCTTGGGTGGCTTGTTGCAGCTCAACCCAGCCGAGCGAGCGCTTTTACTTTACGGCACATTGGCGCGTTACCAGCGTGAGCTGCGCGGCCTCTTGGTCGAGTTCAAGGTGTCCAACGCCCAAGAAGCTTACGCGGCCATTGCCGCCGTGGCAGGCGTGAACGAAACCGAGGTGGCCGAGGCGCTACGTGCGGGTTCGCGCTTAGAGCGCATCGGCATGGTCGAGAACCTGATATCGGAACACAACATCACCGACCTGGCCGACTTGATGAAAGTCAGCGACCAAATGCCACCCGTGCTGATGCGCCATTACGAAGGCCCGTCTGATTTGATGGCTGTGTTCACACGTCCCGCCAAACGCAGCGAGCTCACCCCGTCTGATTTTCAGTACGTGGCGCAAGACCACCAGGTGCTCACCGCCATGCTGCGCAATGCCGTGGCACGCAAAGAGCTGGGCGTGAATGTGTTGTTGTACGGCCCACCAGGCACGGGCAAAACGGAGCTGGCCAAGGTGGCGGCACAAGCCGCTGGCCTGGAGCTCTACGAGGTGGAGTACGCCGACCGCGATGGCAATTCGCTGTCTGGCCGCGACCGCTACCGCTCGCTGCAAATCAGCCAAGTGTTTCTCAAGAGCAGCGGCAATGTGGCCCTGTTGTTTGACGAAGTGGAAGATGTGTTTCCCCCCATTTCCACCGATACCGCCCAACTCATGGCCCGCATGGACACCAGCGATGGCACCTTGAGTGGCAGTGTCAGCGGCAAAGCCTGGGTGAACCAAATTTTGGAAACCAATCCGGTGCCCGTCATCTGGGTGACCAACCGAATTGAACAAATAGACCCCGCCTTTCGTCGCCGTTTCCAGTACCACTTGGAGCTCAAGAGCCCGCCCCCTGGTGCACGCGAGGCCTTGGTCACCCGCGCCCTGGTCGGCGTGCCAGTGAGCAGCGGCTTCGCCGGGAGGCTGGCCGAGCGGCGTGGTTTGACGCCCGCCCAGGTGCGCACTGCGGTGAAGTTTGCGCGGCTGTCCAGCGACAACGATGAGGCCATCGAATCACTGATTGAACGCCAGCTCAGCAATGCCGACCGTGCCTTGGGCCAGAACCAAAAAGAACGCGGCGCCCGTTTGGTCGTGACGTCATATGACCTCGACCTGCTCAACACCGAATCGCGTTTCCCTGTGCCCAAAATTGTCGAGGCGTTGAAAAAGAAGGGCCACGGTTGTTTGTGTTTTTACGGCCCGCCCGGAACTGGCAAAACCGCCTTGGCCGAACACATCGCCCAGGCCATGCAGCGGCCTTTGATGATTCGGCAAGCCTCCGACATCATGAGCAAGTTTGTCGGCGAAACCGAACAAAACATGGCCAAGATGTTTGCCGAAGCCGAAAACGAAGAGGCGGTGCTTTTGCTCGACGAAGCCGACAGCTTCTTGCGCAGTCGCCAAATGGCCGAACGCAGCTACGAGGTCAGCGAAGTCAATGAAATGCTGCAAGGCATGGAACGTTTCGCGGGCACCTTCATTTGCACCACCAACCTCTTCGCCGAATTGGACGAGGCCGCGCTGCGCCGCTTCACCTTCAAGATTCGTTTCCAGCCCCTGCTCCCAGAGCAACGCACGCGCATGTTTGTGCGCGAAGCTTTGGCGGGAGACGTGACCTTGATGTCAGCAGAACACCAAACGCGGCTGCGTGATTTAGAGCACCTCGTGCCAGGTGACTTTGCCGCCGTCAAACGTCAGGTTGAAATCTTGGGTGAGGAGCTCACAGCGGACGAGTTCTTGAGCCAACTCGAGGGAGAGCACCGGGTCAAACCCGAGGTTCGTCGGCAGCGGCGTATTGGTTTCTCTTGACTTGTTGTCGGGGGTATTCGGTAGCGGGCCTGTCCTTGTGGGCGGGCCTTTCTACAATCGCACCATGAAACCCCTGACCTACACCCGCGCCCAAGCCCTGCCTGCCATCATGAAAGAGCGCATCGTTGTGCTCGACGGGGCCATGGGCACCATGATTCAGCGCTACAAATTGCTGGAGGCCGACTACCGGGGTGAACGGTTCAAAGACCACCCCAGTGACCTCAAGGGCAACAACGAGTTGCTGCAGTTCACGCGGCCCGATGTCATCAGCGAAATCCACGAGCAGTACCTGGCCGCAGGTGCCGACATCATCGAGACCAATACTTTTGGAGCCACCACGGTCGCTCAAGAGGACTACGGCCTGGCTGCGCAAGCGCATGAGATGAATGTCGCTGCGGCCCGCTTGGCTCGTTTGGCCTGTGACAAATACAACACACCGGACAAACCACGTTTCGCCGCGGGTGCACTGGGCCCCACCCCCAAAACAGCCAGCATCAGCCCCGATGTGAACGATCCTGGTGCACGCAATGTGAACTTTGATGTGCTCAAGGCCGCGTATTACGAACAAGCCCAGGGTTTGTTAGAGGGCGGTGTGGATTTGTTTTTGGTTGAAACGATTTTCGACACCCTCAATGCAAAGGCCGCCATTTTCGCGTTGGACGAGTTGATGGAAAACACCGGGGAGCGCTTGCCCGTCATCATCTCGGGCACGGTGACCGATGCGTCAGGCCGCATCCTCTCCGGGCAAACCGTGACTGCTTTTTGGCACAGCGTGCGCCATGCCCGGCCACTGGCCATCGGCTTGAACTGCGCCTTGGGAGCCACGTTGATGCGCCCCTACATTGAAGAGTTGTCCAAGGTCGCGGGTGATACCTTCATCAGCTGCTATCCCAATGCCGGCTTGCCCAACCCCATGAGCGACACGGGCTTTGATGAAACACCCGATGTCACCGGGCGTTTGGTCGAAGAGTTTGCCAAGGCGGGTTTTCTGAACATCGCGGGTGGGTGTTGTGGCACCACGCCCGATCACATTGCGCAGATTGCACAGCGGGTGGGCAAGTACCAGCCTCGGTGCTTGCACGACGGTGTGTTCAGCAAGTTGCTCGCCGCTTGATGGCGGGGCAAAGCCTCACACCAAACGTGTCATGCGCTCTATGTTGATGCGCACCTTCACCTCGTGCGGTGCCACGCTACCCGTCACATTGAATGGGCTCACGCGCGTGTCGCGCACTGCAGGGGCGCCCAGTGGCAGTCCCTCACGGCCAATGATGCTGACCACCTTGGGTTCGTTCGCACGCCGTCCCCGGCGCAGCACCAAGGCCACTTCACCGTTGCCCAAGCGCACATAGGTGCCCGGTGGGTAAAGGCCCACGGCTTTGATGATGGCAGCGCCGGCGTCGTCGGCCTGCTCGTTCTCATCTAAATAGGCGGCTTGCGCAGCGGCGGTGGCAGAAAGCGCCTTGCGACCCTCGCGCGGGCTCAGACGCGCGGTGAAGATGTCAGCGCGTTGCAGCAAACGAGCCAACTGCATGCCGGGGGGCATGGCAGTGAGCGGGCCACTGTCGGTGTCGTGGTGCAATGCCACGGCATCAAGCCAGAGTTTGTCCGACACGCCAGACTCCGTCAGCAGCGCCACGCCACGTGCAGCATGGGTCTCAATTTGCTCGCGCTGTTTGGGGTTGGGGGCTACGTGCTGGGTAGACAGTTGGTCTTGCAGGGCCGTCATCGCCACATTCATGCTGATGGCGGCGCAGCGCAGCGACAAGCGGCAACCCTCGGGCCAATGGGCGAGGTGGCGTGCGGCCAATTCGCACACCACGGCCACCAACAGCGAATGTTTGGCGCTGTAGTCGCGCGCGTCCGTGATGCTGTGCTGCACCAAGATCAAGAGGGAAATGTCAGCATGCCGCTCGATCTGGTCGAGCACATCGTCTTGCAGCTTGAGCAAACGCGCGGAAAAGTCGCTGCTGGGCGCATCACGCAGCAAGCTGCTGGCCCGCAACACCAAGTCGGGCCAAACGGCTTCCGGGTTGCGCGGCTTCTCGGGCGTGCCATAAAAAGCGGAGCCATCGGCCGTGGCGTTGGCGATTTCACCCAGAAGCGCGTTGCCGCGCACCATGCTGTCGAGTTTGCCGGCCAGGGCTCGGGTAAAGGGCTCGGACTCGGCTTCGTCCACATAAACGCCACGGGCCATCAGCTGTTGCCGGGCACTTTCGGTCTCAACGATTGAGCCCCGGGCCAACAACAGGCGGCCCGACTCGTCTCTCAACGAGACCGGAATCGGAACGCCCAGTCGGATGGCGTTAGCGGGCAGAGCGATGACCTTCATGGGCAATTCATGGGAACAACGACGAGACAGCCTGGGCAGGACGGCTTTGTAGCAAGCCGCATTGTCTGATGAAACCGTGGCACTTTGATGCTAGGGTCGATGCATTTGGCCAGCATCAGCCCCCGCGCGGCCCTGCACCTCTACAATTCCACAAAAACCGAGGAGCGTTGCGACTGCCACCCCAAACGGGACGGTAGCCAGGCTCGGTACACGGGCCTTGACGCCTGCCGTGTGAAACCGCGCTCACCCGACCGCCCTCTTGGTGCTGGCCGCGGTGACGCTGGCTGACCATGAGGGCTGCGGTTGATCCAACCCGAGCCTAGCCCCCTATGAACGCGACCGAAAAACCCGCCACTCCAGCCACCCCGCCGCCCCTGCGCTTGTCGGGCTTAGAGCCCGTCTCGCTGGACGCGAACAGCCTGTTCGTGAACGTGGGCGAGCGCACCAACGTCACTGGCTCCAAGGCCTTTGCACGCATGATTTTGAGCGGCGACTTCGAGCAAGCCCTGAGCGTGGCCCGCCAGCAGGTGGAAAACGGCGCACAAATCATCGACATCAACATGGACGAAGCCATGTTGGACAGCCAGGCCGCCATGGTTCGTTTTTTGAACTTGATTGCGTCTGAGCCGGAAATATCACGCGTCCCCATCATGGTGGACAGCTCCAAATGGAGCGTGATTGAGGCGGGCTTGAAGTGCATCCAGGGCAAGGGCATCGTCAATTCCATCTCACTGAAAGAGGGCGTGGAGCCCTTCAAGCACCAAGCCAAACTCATCAAACGTTATGGTGCCGCCACCGTGGTGATGGCCTTTGACGAGAAAGGCCAGGCCGACACCTACCAGCGCAAGATTGAAATTTGCGAACGGGCCTACCGCATCCTGGTGGACGAGGTGGATTTCCCGCCGGAAGACATCATCTTCGACCCCAACATCTTCGC
>JBJOQO010000052.1:0-23479 GCA_046049865.1 Pseudomonadota bacterium
GCCTGATCTTGTCTTGCCATCCCACCGCTGCCATTCGCTGCCCCTTCGCTGTTGTCAAAACAGCAACCTTCGCAGCCTTCTATGCCTTTGCATAGGGTGGGTTTGCGGAACGCTTACGGTCTTGCTCACGCATCGGTCGTTGAAAGGCACAGCGAGCTAGAAACGGAAACTGGTGGCTCAAAAACCGCCCGGCATAATCCCTTCTATGCCAGAAAACAACGATCTGCTCCACGTCTACCAACGAGAAATTTCAGTCACCGAACGCAGCTCGCTTTCGGTTCTTGCCGGTCTCATTCGACCCAACACCTCCGTGCTGGATTTGGGTCTGGGCGCAGGCGGATTGGGCCGACACCTGGCTGGACTGGGTTGGCCTTTGCCCGATGGTTTGACCTACAACCCCGCAGAGGCCGACTTGGCGCGCCCTTTTTATGGGCGCGTGGAAGTGGCCGATTTGGACAACGCGGACTTGTTGTCTATCTTCCGAGCAAAGCGCTATGACTTCATTGTTTGCGCCGATGTCCTGGAGCATCTTCGTAGTCCGCAGCGGGTATTGGACGCCTGCCAACAGCTACTTGCGCCGGACGGTCAGTTGCTGATCTCCGTGCCCAATGTTGCCTATGCCGGTTTACTTGGCGAGTTGATGTGCGGGGAGTTCCAATACCGAACAGAAGGCTTACTGGACAACACCCATTTGCGATTTTTCACGCGGCGCTCATTGCTGCGTTTTTTGCGGGAGTGGGGATGGGACGTTCATGCCTTAGAGACAGTCGAGCGTGACTTGCCAGACTCTGAGTTCAGATCAGATTTCGTCAATCTGCCACCCGCAGTGTCTCGGCATTTGCTGGCGCTAGAAGATGCCCTCACCTACCAGTTCATTGTGGCTGCTCAACCTGCAAAGCGTGGAGCCGTGTTCGATCCGTTGCCGGCTTTCGCGAGCACCCCAGGTCAAATAAAAGGGGCATCGTTCTCGGCTCAGGTCTACTGCGCCAGCCCGCAGGGATATGACGAAGACCGCAAGATACTGGCCCGAGCTGAAATGGGGCGGGTTAAGCAGAAGATTACCTTTGCCCTACCTGATGATGGGTTGTTGATTTCGTCCATTCGTTTGGATCCAGCCGATCGTCCCGGTTTTTTGCACTGGCATCGGATAGCCCTGACAACTCCGGCTGGAGCTGTAATCTGGGAGTGGTGCGCTGAGAAAGACGGGGTCACGCCGCTCTTGCAGTGCCCATCGAATGATTTGTTGATGCGCCCGCCTTGGCCTCTTGCTGGTGGTGTTGTCTCTTTGCTGCTCGGGGACGACCCGTGGATTGAACTTCCACTGCGAGACGTACTGGCCGATCTGGGCAGCAGCGCCTCGGGGTGTTTTGTGGAGTTCGAACTCGGCTGGCCCATGTCGGCAGACTATCTCGCGTTGGCCTCTGAGCTTCAACCCCTTCAACGGCGTGTCTCAGATTCGACAGCTGCAAACGCAGCGCTGGTTGAAAAATACAATGCGCAGAGGTCAAAGATTGAGACCCTTGAGCACCAAGCGGCGGATCTACGCGATGATCTCCAAAGACAACAGATGCTGGAGAGGGTCACGGCATCCAAACACGCTGAAGCTATCACCGAAAGGCAGCTTGAACACGACAAGCTCCGGCTTGGGCACAACAAGCTCCTGGCAGAGTTTGACGAACTCGCACAGCATTTGGCCTGGATTCAAAACTCCACCGTGTTTCGAGCGACGAGGCCCTTGGTTCGTTTGAAAATGCGTGCCGATCAGCTCTTGGGTCGCAACCCGCATTTGGCAAATGAACGAGTTGTCCAAGAATCCCAAAGGACAAGCCAGCCCATCCAAATGAAACTTGACCGGGTTGATGTCATCGTTCCTGTGTATCGTGGCTTGGACGATACCCGGCGCTGCGTACTGTCCGTGTTGAACAGCGCGGTCAAGACGCCCTATCGGCTGGTGATCATCAATGACGCCAGTCCCGACCCCGAAGTGACGCTTTGGTTGCGCAGCATCCAGGCCCAGCACAGTGAGGTCATTGACCTCTTGGAAAACCCGGAAAACCTTGGATTTGTTGGTACCGTCAACCGCGGCATGGCTTTGCACGAGGACAGAGACGTTCTTTTGCTCAATAGCGACGCAGAGGTGGCCAACAACTGGCTAGATCGTTTGCAAGTGGCCGCCTACAGCGACACCAAAGTTGCCACCGTGACGCCTTTCTCAAACAACGCAACCATCTGCAGCTACCCAGAATTTTGTAAGGACAACGAGCTACCGATTGACCATGACACAGCGTCCTTGGATCAACATTTCGCCCAAGTCAACTCGGGCCAGGTAGTAGACGTGCCCACGGGCGTCGGGTTCTGTATGTACATCCGTCGAGATGCGTTAGAAGAAATCGGCCTCTTTGACACCGCAAATTTCGGTAAAGGGTACGGCGAAGAAAACGACTTCTGCTGTCGCGCATCCACAGCCGGATGGCGCAACCTTCACGCGCTTGATGTGTTTGTAAGGCACGCTGGTGGGGTCAGTTTTGGTGCGAGCAAGAGCCAGCGGGAATTGGCGGCGATGGAGACTTTGAGGCGCCTGCACCCGTCCTACGAAGCGCATGTGCACGCCTTCGTTGGCAACGATCCCGCGAGATTGGCGCGAATCAAAGTCGATCTTGCCAGAGCGATGAGCGCCAACAAGGCTGCCGTGCTCGCAGTCTTGCACGACCGTGCAGGAGGCACCCAAAGGCATGCTGTTGAATTAGCTGAACATCTGAGCGACAGCGCAGTGTTCTTTGTGCTCGTTCCGATGCCAGGTGAGCGTGTGGGACTGCGCCTGTTGGATGCGCCTGAAAACCACGCATTGGTCTTTCGTATCCCAGAGCAACAGGCTGACTTGGCGCTGGCACTGCGGACTCTGGGTGTTGCTCATATTCACTACCACCACGTCGTTGGACACCACAGCGAGATGTTGCTCTTGCCCCGACAACTGGGCGTGACCTACGACTTCACCGCCCATGATTTCTACAGCTACTGCCCGCAGATTTCCCTGACAGACCATAACAACCGTTATTGCGGCGAAGAGGGCTTGGACCAGTGCAGAACATGCCTCAAACGATCGCCCGCCCCTGGGGGCGTCGACATTGAATCTTGGCGAAACAAATACGGTCCATTCTTGCAGGGGGCTCGGCATGTGCTGGTGCCCAGCCGCGACGCCGCGCGTCGTATTCGTCAGTTCGTACCCAAGGCCGATGTGCGCGTGGCACAGCACACCGACATCGCCGATTTGAGTGCCCTGCCCTCGCCGCAACCGCTACCCTTGGTTCCCAGTGCGGCACTGAGGGTGGTCGTGATTGGAGCGCTCAGTCCGATCAAGGGGGCCGATCTACTGGAAACTGTCGCTCTACAAGCCGCTCGTAACAACAGCCCGGTGGAATTTCATTTGCTGGGCTATGCCTACCGCCACTTAAGTACCCAGCCCCGCGCCAAACTCACCGTGCACGGGAAGTATGAAGAGGCGGACTTGCCTGCCCTGCTGTCTTGGCTCAAGCCCGATCTGGTTTGGTTCCCCGCGCTTTGGCCGGAGACTTACAGCTACACCTTGAGCGCCTGTCTGCAGGCTGGCTTGCCGGTCGTGGCACCCAACCTCGGTGCCTTTGGCGAACGTCTGCAAGGCCGTGCTTGGAGTTGGTTGCGTCCCTGGGACGCCACAGCGGACGAGTTTCTGGCGTTTTTCAACCAGATCCGGGACCAGAACTTTGTTGCGGGGAAAAAGCCCATTCCGGTGTTGCCAATTGCCGTCTCTTCAGCGGATGAGCAGATTCGCGACTGGGACTACCACCGTGACTATCTGCACGGGGTCGTGGCCTTAACCAGCACAGGCGACTTGCACGACGATTTTTTGCGAGCTCACCAGTCCACCGGTGATCCCGGTTTAGCGGGCGCGGTGCAAGGGGCCAAACGCAGGTTGCTGCCCGCGCTGGTCCGGTTGCGATCGTCGCCATGGCTGCGTCCCGTTGCGCGTGCCATCCCCTTGCGCTGGCAAACAAAGGTGAAGTCGTGGCTGCGCCGATGAAGCAGCGTTGAATACGAACTGACGAATCCCCTGTGCCCAGGTCACAGAACCACCCTGCTCCTACAATCGAGTCATGCTGATTTCCCCCGTACCTGAACTGGTGACCGAACTGGCCGCTGGCCGCATGGTGATCCTCGTAGACGAAGAAGACCGCGAAAACGAGGGAGACCTGGTGATCGCGGCGGAACACGCCACGCCCGAGGCCATCAACTTCATGGCCCGTTTTGGCCGGGGGCTGATTTGCCTCACCCTCACCCGCGAGCGCTGCGAACGCCTGCAGCTGCCGCCCATGGCCAGCCGCAATGGCACCAAACATGGCACGGCTTTTACGGTTTCTATTGAGGCAGCCACAGGGGTGACCACAGGCATCTCGGCGGCGGACCGCGCACGCACGGTTCAAGCGGCCGTGGCGCGACACGCCAAAGCCAGCGATCTCGTTCAACCCGGCCACATCTTTCCTTTGCAAGCCCAAGACGGCGGAGTCTTGATGCGTGCCGGGCACACCGAAGCAGGCTGTGATTTGGCCGCCATGGCGGGCTTGGTTCCCGCTGCCGTGATCTGCGAAATCATGAAAGACGACGGCACCATGGCGCGTTTGCCTGATTTACAGGTTTTCGCGAAAGAGCATGGCTTAAAAATTGGCACCATCGCTGACCTGATTGGCTACCGCAGTCGCAATGAAAGTCTCATCAACCGCATTGGCCAGCGAACGATTCAAACCGCGCAAGGGCCTTTCAACAGCAGCCTGTTTCAAGACCGTGCCGGTGGTGTTCATCTGGCACTGACGGTGGGCCAATGGGCCAGCGACGACGAAGTGCTGGTTCGGGTGCATGAGCCTTTGTCGGTGATGGACCTGCTCGACCTGGGCCCTTGTGGGCACTCATGGCCCTTGCCGAGCGCCTTGTCGGAATTACAGCGCCACGGCAAAGGTGTTGCGGTATTACTCAACGCGGGAGAAGATGCCGCAGCGTTGACAGCGCAGTTCGATCGCACTGGGGCTGGCGTGGCCAGCACGCGCGGACAAATGGACTTGCGCACCTACGGCATCGGGGCACAAATACTTCGTGAGCTGGGTGTCGCGCGAATGAAACTGCTCGGCAGTCCTCGCCGCATGCCCAGCATGACCGGCTATGGCCTCGAAGTCACCGGCTTCATGGTGGCCAATTAAAAACCAAGTACTCCCAGGGATTTTCAGTGCAAGAAGCAGAACGTGGCGTGACGCCAGAACTCAACGGCCGAGACTTGCGGATAGGAATTGTCCAAGCCCGCTTTAATTTGGCCATCACCGAGGCCATGGCGCGAGCCTGTGTAGAAGAATTGCTGCGCTGTGGTGTTTTGGCCAAGCACATCAAACACGTCACAGTTCCTGGGGCGCTGGAGGTACCCGTGGTGTTGATGGGCATGGCAGACAGCGATGACTACGACGCCTTGATTGCACTGGGCTGCATCATCCGCGGAGAAACTTACCACTTTGAACTCGTGGCCAACGAAAGTGGCGCTGGCGTCACGCGTGTCGCACTGGACCACCTGCTGCCCGTGGCCAACGCCATTCTCACCGTTGAAAACACGGACCAGGCCTGGGCGCGAGCATCCGAAAAAGGCCAAGACGCGGCCCGTGTGGCCATTGAAATGGCAACCTTGATGGAAGATCTTTCGTGAGCGCACCCGAATCCATCACCCCCAAACCTGACGTTTCCGCGAAAACACCAGGCTCACGGCGCAGCCGAGGCAACAGCGCGCGCAAGCCACGCGGCCCTGGTGACCGATCCCCGGCACGTTCAGCACGCCGCCGCTCACGAGAATTGGTATTGCAAGGTCTTTACCAATGGTTTTTGTCGGGCAGCGACCTGACCACTGTGGCACAACACATCCGTGAACAAGATGAATTCGACAAGTGCGACGCCGCGCACTTTGACGCGGTGCTGCGTGGCTGCATCGACAACGCATCGGCACTGGATCAGGTTTTGGTCAATCATTTGGATAGACCCCTGAACGAACTCTCCCCGATCGAACACGGCATCTTGTTGATCGCTGGTTTTGAGTTGCAGCAGTGCCTGGACATTCCCTACAAAGTGGTCATCAACGAAGCCGTTGAATTGGCCAAAAGTTTTGGCGGTACCGACGGACACAAGTACGTCAACGGCGTCTTGGACAAAGCGGCTGTCGATTGGCGGGCGGCCGAAGTTCAATCGCGATGAAACTTGCGCAGCGGCTCGACCACATCGAGCCCTTCTACGTGATGGAATGCGCCAAGGCCGCTTTGGCCATGGCCAACAGCCCGCTGTGCGACCCGCAGCAAGGTGGGCGGCCCATGATCTTCCTCAACATCGGCGAACCCGACTTCACCGCGCCGCCCTTGGTATTGGAGGCTGCGCAAAAAGCGCTTCGCGCTGGCCATACCCAATACACACCAGCCACGGGTTTGCCGGCGCTGCGCGAGCGCATTGCCGCTTGGTATCAAAGTCAGTTTTCCATTGCGGTCGATCCTGAATGCATCGTGATCACGGCGGGCGCGTCCGCCGCCTTGCAATTGGCTTGCCTGGCTTTGATCAATCCTGGCGATGAAGTTTTGCTCCCCGACCCCAGCTATCCCTGCAACCGCCATTTTGTTGCGGCTGCCGGTGGCGTGCCCTTGCTGTTGCCGACCAACGCCGCCACCCGGTACCAACCTACCCAACAGGCCGTGCAGCAAGCCTGGACACCCCGAACACGCGGTGTACTGCTGGCCACTCCGTCCAATCCAACGGGTACATCAGTCGCTCCCCAGGAGTTGGCAAGCGTCTTGGACTGCGTTGGGCAACACGGCGGCTTCAGTTTGGTTGATGAGATCTACCTGGGTTTGAGCTTTGACCCGAACTACGGCCAAACTGCCTTGGCGCTGAGCCAACACCGGGACTCGCTGTTTTCCATCAACAGTTTTTCCAAGTACTTCAGCATGACGGGCTGGCGTCTTGGCTGGTTGGTGGTGCCCAAACACAGCGTTGCAGCGGTCGAAAAACTCGCTCAAAACCTCTACATCTGTCCTTCCGCCATTGCCCAGCACGCCGCATTGGCCTGTTTTGAGCCAGAGTCTTTGGCTGAATATGAACGCCGAAAAGGTGAGTTTCAAAAACGCCGCGACTACCTTGTGCCGGCCTTGAACGACTTGGGTTTGACTGTGCCGGTGATGCCCGATGGTGCGTTTTACGCCTGGGCGGATTGCTCCGCTTTCAGCCCCCGCTGGGGCGCGAGCAGTTGGGAGTTCGCTTTTGAGGTGCTGCGGCAAACGCAAGTGGCCATCACCCCAGGCCGCGATTTTGGGCCGCACTTGGCCAAACAATTTGTACGTTTATCTTTTGCCAACAGCATGACTCAGTTGGAAGAGGCCGTTGCACGCTTGGCACGCATGTTGTCGCAGGCACGCTGAAAATTCTTCCCTTGATCAGGTGGCAATGGTGTCCGCTTGTTACAAAAGCGGGGAAAATCACGCATATTTGCCGCACGACTTGGCGACAGTCGTCTAAGCTTCGCAATCACTATGTCCTCAGAGCGCCATCTACTCCGTTCAGCGGCCGATTCCATGCCCAGCGGACTGCCAAGCCTGTCACCCGGCGAACGCTGGGAAGGCTCCAACACGGGCTTTGAATCGACCCAACAAATGGACCCAGAGACCATGCTGGGCCAGTCGTCGGCGGCTGCACCGCTGGACGAAACACCTGCCGAGCCACTGAACACCATCGGCCACATTGGTCGATATGCATTGAAGTACCAGATTGGTGAGGGCGGTCTCGGTACCGTTTATGCCGCCCACGACCCACTCCTGTCGCGCTTGATTGCCATCAAGACGCTGAACGTGGAGGTGTCCCAAGAACAGCGTGCTGACTTCAATGCCTTGTTCTTGAATGAAGCCAGGGCGGCTGCTGGTTTGTCTCACCCCCACATCGTCACGGTGTTTGATGCGGGCGTCAGCGACAACAAAGCCTACATCGCCATGGAATTGCTCAAGGGCAAAGACTTGCGCGAGTTGCTCAAAGAGGGGTGGCGCGCCACCTCGGTGCAAGCGACGCAAATCATTCGACGTGTGGCCGATGCGCTGGGTTATGCGCACAGCAAAGGCGTGGTGCACCGTGACATCAAGCCGGCCAATATCTTCATGGTGGGGCGCACCCAGCCCAAAGTGCTGGACTTTGGCATTGCGAGGGTCACGCACAAACACGAGACCCATGTGTCGGACGAAATCACGGGTGGTTCGCCCTACTACATGGCGCCAGAGCAAATCCGCCAGCAACCATCAGACCAACGAGCCGACGTTTTTTCACTCGGCGTGGTCCTGTACGAATTGCTAACCGACGTGAAACCCTTTGGTGGCACGACCCTGGAGGAAATTTCTCAAGCGGTACTGAATCACACGCCGACCGCGCCTCACGTACTCAAACCAGAGTTGCCGCAAGGTTTATCGGACATCGTCATGCGGGCGATGGAAAAAGAGCCCGAGAAGCGGTTCAGCTCTGCAAGGTCCATGTCGCGGTCATTACGACAATGGACCGAGGAAACTGACACTGCCAGCGCGGAAACATCGCCATTCGGTCGCGATGGCGTGGGCTCAGCAGTGCGCTGGGCCTGGGTGGCGGCAACGTCCGCAGCCACGGGCGTTGCTGTGGCCCTTGGGGCTTGGATATGGCTCGGCCAGCCCAAAACGGAACAACCACCATCCGTGGCAACGCCTGCAGTCGTGACCGTTCCAGTGACCGCTGCGCCGCCAGCAGCTACAGAGGCGCTTGTTTCCTCCGTGCCCACCGAGGCCGCATCTGCTGCATTGCCGGTCTCCGTCAACGCCGTCGCAACGGACGCAACAGCCAAGAAGCCTGGTGCGGAAGCCACGCCACCACCTGCAGTACCGGTAGCCACGGCAGCCCCGGCTGTCTCGACGCCGCCTGCGGCGACACCCAAAGCCGGTCCAACAGATAACAAGGGTACGACCGCGCCCACCACAACCACCCCCAAAACAGTCGCAGCAAAAGATGCGCCCCCCAAAGAAACCCCGCGTGAGCGACGTGCCCGAGAAGCCAGGGAGCGTGAGCTGGCGGCCCGCGAAGCAGCGGCAGTTCCTTTGGCCAAAGGTGTCGTGCGTATTGCGGTCAGTCCTTGGGGCAATGTCGAAGTGAATGGTGTCGCTGTCGGTACAACACCGCCGCTGACTGAAATTACGCTGACCGAAGGCAAACACCAAATTACCATTCGCAACGGCGACTTTCCGCCTTACAGTGCCACAGTGAATGTCACACCCGGCCAGCCCGTGACCGTCAAAACAAAATTTGGATCATGATCATGTTGTCACGCTTGCACGTGAGTTCGCTGTTGATTTGTTTGTCATTGGCAGCTTGCGTGCAGCCACCCCCCGCCCCACCAGCCCCGGGTCTGCTGGACGTGGCTGAACGCCCGGCCGAAAAGGCCCTGCTCGCAGGTATTCGGGCCTATGACGATGCACAGTATCCGGTTGCTGAAACTCAATTGGGTAACGCCATCAATGCGGGCCTCGCCTCTGCCAAGGACAAGGCGGCAGCCCACAAGCACCTGGCGTTTATTTATTGCACCAGCAACCGCGTGCGCGAATGCGAGTCGGCGTTTCGCAGTGCATTGCAAGCCGATCCCGCTTTCATGCTCAACAAGTCTGAGCAAGGGCACCCGCTTTGGGGACCGGTTTACCAGCGGGTCACCAAGCCCTGACCCACTCCGGGCTACTGCGTATTGGGCCGCCAGACCGGCGAGCCCCTGCTTCTTTTTCGGACACCCATGAGCCGCCCAGAACACCACTTTGATCTGCGCGTTTACTGGGAAGACACGGACGCCGGTGGTGTGGTGTTCTTCGTCAACTACCTCAAGTTCTTTGAGCGGGCTCGCACCGAGTGGCTGCGAGAATTGGGGTTTTCGCAAGAAACTTGGCGGGCGATGGGGTCTGCGTTTGTGGTGAGCAACGTTCAGGTTCGCTACCTGCAACCGTCCAGGCTCGACGACCTTATTCACATCACCACCCGAGTGAAAAATTCTGGGCAGGCTGTCTCTGACAGTGAACCAACTAGCAACACGCGACTCTGTACTTCTGTGCGAAAGCGAAGTGCGGCTCGGGTTTGTTGACACCACCGGCCTGCGCCCCCGCCGTTTGCCAGCCGATTTTTTATCCCAAATTGCATGAACCAAGACCTCTCCATCATTTCTCTCGTTCTACAAGCCACCTTGGTGGTGAAACTGGTCATGGCCGGTTTGCTGTTGACCTCCTTGGCCAGTTGGGCGGTTATTTTTGGCAAGCTCGTGGGTCTGTCGAAAATCAAATCCGACAACGATGCGTTTGAGCGCGAGTTCTGGGCCGGTAAAAACCTCAATGACTTGTACGCGGATGCGCAACGTACCAGCAAAAACTCGCCCATGGAGCGAATCTTTGCGTCGGGCATGCGGGAGTTTTTGAAACTGCGCGAACGCCGCGTCACAGACCCCGGCAGTTTGCTTGACGGTGCCCGTCGCGCCATGCGCGCCAGCCAACAACGTGAGCTGGACACCATCGAGGCCAATTTGTCGTTCTTGGCGTCGGTCGGTTCAGTCAGCCCCTATGTGGGATTGTTCGGAACGGTGTGGGGCATCATGCATGCGTTCGTGGGTTTGTCCAATTTGCAGCAGGTGACCCTGGCCACCGTTGCCCCGGGCATTGCAGAAGCACTGGTCGCCACCGCCATCGGCCTCTTCGCTGCTATTCCGGCTGTCATTGCCTACAACCGCTTTGCGCGAGACATCGACCGCATCGCCATGAAATTTGACAGCTTCATGGAAGAGTTCTCCAACATTCTGCAGCGCAGCGTGGGTCAAAGCGCTGGCAGTGCGGGAGGCCACTGACGATGCCTGCGGTATCCGGTCGCGGCGCACGCCGCCGCACCATCAGTGAGATCAACATGGTGCCCTTCATTGACGTGATGCTGGTGTTGCTCATCATCTTCATGGTCAGCGCTCCCCTCATCACCACGGGGCTGGTGGATTTGCCCAGCGTCGGTGCCAGCAAACAGCGGCCCGACAAGGTGGTGGAAATCGTCGTCGCCAGCGACGAAACTTTGCGATTGCGTATCGATGGCAAGGAACAAGCCACATTTCCGCTCCGATCCCTGGTCACACGCGTCAAGGAAGCACAAGCGGGGGTGCCAGCGACGCCCGTCGTGATTTCCGCCGATAGAACCGTCAAATACGAGGCCGTCGTGAAAGTGATGGATACCTTGCAGCGTGCGGGCGTGCAGCGTGTGGGTTTATCAGTGAAGTCTGGCGGTTGAAGCGGCACTTTTAAAGATCAATGCCTGCGATGAATAGCTCGACCGTGCCACGCGACCCCTTGATGCCCCAGCCGATGGCGGGACGGAGCGTGGGCCTCGTGCTGACCGTGTTGGCCCACGGCCTCTTGCTTCTGGCGTTGACATTGGCGGTGAGCTGGCGCGCCAGTACACCGTCGCCTGTGGAGGCAGAGTTGTGGGCGGAGGTTCCTAGCGCTGCACCGCCTGTCGCAGTTGAACCGCCTCAACCACCTCAACCGCCCGTCGAGCCCATAAAACCCGTGGTCAAACCACCCGAACCGCGGACTGAGCCCAAGCCCTCACGCGCCGAACAAGACGCGCAAATCGCCACCGAAAAGGCCAAACGCGAGAAAGAGCGCGAAGAGGTGGAGAAAAAGCGCAAAGAAGAAGAAAAGAAACTGGCTGAGAAAAAAGCCGAACAAGAGCGTCGGGAGAGAGAGGCCAAAGAGACCAAACAAAAAGAAAAAGAAACGCAGCTCGCACGCGAAGAGGCCCAGCGGCAGCAGAACCTCGCCCGCATGATGAAAGACGTGAACAAGCAGTCCCCGGGGCCGACCTCGTCTGACTTCGGTGCTGACTATTCGGGTCAGATTCAGAAAAGAATTCGCGACAACACCGACTTTCCCGCAAACGTAGAAGGAAACCGAGCGGCCGAAGTGGAAATTCGCCTCACGTCAGACGGACGGATCCTGGGTCAGCGCATTCTCAAGTCCAGTGGCAACACCGCGTTCGACGAAGCCATCTTGCGCGGTGTTGAGCGAGCGGGCAGCATGCCGCGCAACCGCGATGGCGTCGCGCCGTCGCCCATCATTGCCACCATCAGGGCGCGCGAGTGAATCTCCTCGCAGCTGCCGATGCCGCACCAAACCCTTATTTGCTTTGAAATATTGACTGGTACTGCCGTACAAAGCGCCGGTCTATCCAATCTTTCCAACGCCACACCCAAGCACCTTGGGCGGACCAGTTGCCCCACGACGCCAGCGCGTACCGGGGGCCACAGGCCAACAAATTCAAACTGTTTTTCTGTGGTTGGTAGGGCTTGAGCGTCTGCCCGGCGGCGGCGCACTGCAAATTGCGGAAAAGCGGTGGTCCACTGCGCACGGCATAGACACCACTTTTGGGATGCGGCGCGTCAACGCGGCTGGCCACATCGCCGACCGCAAACACCTCAGGGTGGGACGTACTTTGCAGTGTGGATTGGGTTTGAATGAAACCCGCGTCGTCCAGCGCCAAACCCGAATCAGCCAGCCAAGACGGCGCACTGCTGCCCCACACGGCCAAGGGCGCATCACAAGCCAATCTCGCCCCGTTGGCCAGCACCACTTGGTTGGCGGCAATTTCCACACAACGTTCTTGCAACACCGTGATGCGTGCGGCGCGCAGCACCGCCATTGCACGGGCTTGTAGCTTTGCGGGATGACTGGGCAAGGGTGGCGTGCCCCCAGTGACTAAACTCACCCGCACTTGGGTCTGCAGGCGGTGCTGCAAGGCCAAAGCCAACTCCACGCCCGCAGCTCCGCCACCAATCACCACCACAGACAACACACGAGACTGCGCTAGACCGAAAAAACTTTCGGACAAACGGACAAATTGCTCCATCGGGCGAACAAAAAGGGCGTGCTCGCGTGCGCCGGGAATGGCGTCGCGGTTCATCACCGGGCCGGTGTCCACACTCAAGAGGTCATAGGGAATGTTGTCACCGCTGCTGGTCTGCACCTGCCTGGTGTGGGCATCAATGGCGGTTGCAGAGGTTTCCAAGAACTGCACATTGGCCAAACCTGCCAGGGGCGACAAGGCAATGCTGCAGTCGTCCAAGGTGTAGTGGCCTGCCAACCAACCCGGCACCATGCCGGAATAAAGTTGCCTTTGATAGGGCGACACCAGGGTCACGTTCACACCCGCCAAAGGCGTGCGGGCCAGTTGCTGGAGCACATGCACATGGGCATGGCCGCCGCCTAACAAAACCAGGTGTTTCATACCATCCAAGTAGGAGTCCAACCGTATTGGAAGCGACAGCGCAAGGTTGCGCTGTCGCTCTCGTAGACGGCTATTGTCTTACCCCTGGGGCGTGGTGGCCGCTTATCCCCGCTGCCACGCATGAAAGCGGGCCACCCACTCCAGCAACTTTTTAGGTTGATGCGCCCGTTTCCACTCGCCAGCAGCGTATTTGTTCGCCTCTGCCCAGGTTGGATAGGTGTGGATGGTGCCCAGTATCTTGTTCAAACCTAAACCGTGTTTCATGGCCAGGACAAACTCAGCCAGCAAATCACCTGCGTGTTCGCCGACGATGGTGACACCCAGAATTTTGTCTTTGCCGGGCACGGTCAGTACCTTGACAAATCCATGTGCGGCGCTGTCGGCAATCGCACGGTCGAGGTCGTCCAGGCCATAACGAGTGACTTCATAGGCCACCCCTTGGGCCTTGGCGTCTTGTTCATTCAAACCGACACGCGCCACTTCCGGGGCGATGAAGGTGGCCCAGGGAATAACCGAATAGTCCGCCTTGAATTTTTTCAGGCTACCGAAAAGCGCATTGACGCTGGCATACCAGGCTTGGTGGGCTGCTGTGTGGGTGAACTGGAAGGGGCCAGCGACATCACCGGCCGCGTAAATGTTCGGGAAATTGGTTTGCAGGTAGTCGTTGACCTGCACGGTGCGACCGACCGGTACGCCCAGTTTTTCCAGACCAAAACCTTGCAGCCGTGCACTGCGGCCCACAGCGCAAAGCAACTGGTCGAACTCGATCCGTTTCTCAACGCCGCCGGCCTCCACCACGATGAACCGACGTTGGTTGGCGCCCTCTCCTTCTCGCTCGCAGCGCAAGGCTTTGTGTTCGGTCAACACTTGCACGCCATCGGCCACCAACGCCGCTTGGGCCAGCGCGGAGACGTCTTCGTCTTCTCGCACCATGATGCGCGGTGCCATCTCAATTTGCGTGACCGCTGCGCCGAGCCGCGCAAAACACTGGGCCAGTTCGCAACCTATGGGGCCTCCACCGAGCACCACCAGTCGCTTGGGCAATTCGCGCAAGCCCCAGAGCGTATCGCTGGTCAGGTAGCCCACGTCCGTCAATCCAGGCAATGGCGGCACAAAGGGTGCCGCGCCGGTGGCGATGATGATGTTTTTCGTGCTGAGTGACTGCACCTGACCATTCGGCAAGGTGATGTCCACCCGCCAAGGGTTGACGATCATGGCCTGGCCTTGCACCACATCCACGCCCAGCTTGGTATATCGCTCCACCGAGTCGTGCGGCTCCACCTCACGCACCACGCGGGCCACACGTTCCATCACGTCTGCGAAGTTCACGGTGGCCTTGGCTTCTTGGATGCCGTATTTTTCAGAATGCTGCATGTGGTGAAGCAAGCTCGCCGTCTTGATCAAGGCCTTGCTCGGCACACAGCCGTAGTTCAGGCAGTCACCACCCATCTTGTGGCCTTCCACCAAAGTCACCTTGGCTTTGACGGCCGCTGCGATATAGGAACTCACCAGACCCGCCGCGCCCGCACCGATCACCACCAAGTTGCGGTCAAACGTGGCTGGCTTTTGATCCAACCAAGGTGCATACACCTTGCGCTGTTTGACGGTGTCGATGATCTTTTTGGCGATGAGGGGAAACACACCCAATAACACGAAGGAGCCGAGCAAGGCTGGCGACAAAATGCCCCGTAAAGAATCAATGCGTGCCAATTGCGTACCCGCATTCACATAGACCACGGTGCCCGCCAGCATCCCGAGCTGGCTGACAAGGTAAAACACACCGGCCTTCATGCGTGTGAGGCCCATCAAGAGATTAATCACAAAGAAAGGCACCAGCGGTACCAAGCGCAGGGTGAAGAGGTAAAAGGCGCCTTCTTTCTCCACGCCTTTGTTGATGTCTGCCAGCTGCGTGCCGAAGCGTGCTTGCACGCTGTCACGCAGCACATAACGTGAGGCCAAAAAGGCCAGCGTTGCCCCCAGGCTGGACGCAAAAGACACGAGCAAGGTGCCGGTCGCAAGCCCAAAGATCGCCCCTGCGGCGAGCGTCATGATGACTGCGCCCGGCAAGGACAGCGCCGTGACAAGAACGTACATACCGAAAAAGAGACCCCCCACTTTCCACGGATGGGATTCATACAAACCCGCCAGCTCCGCCTGCCGTGACTTCAAATAAGCCAGACTGAGGTACTGGCCACCATCGAATACGAAGAATGCGGCAACCAAGCCCAGCACCGCGAGAATGAGAATGAGTTTGCTGCGAGACATGAATTTGTGTTTTCTCTTTGAATCGTTTGATGGCCAGTTCAGGACCCGTCTCTAAGCGGTTCAGCGCAGCGTGCCCAAACCCAGCGGCGCTTGGGGAAACCAGCGGGTTTTGAGCAAGTGATCAAGCGACCACCGCCCCGGGCCCCAAAGCAACACCGCCACCAGCAAACTGCCCCAAAACTGGTGTTGTTGTAGTGCAGCGGGCGCGATCTCCATCAGACTGATCACCGCCACGATATTCACCACAAACAAGCCTGCTGCAGCGAAACGACCGCCCAATCCCAGCACCAAAAGCACGGGCAATACCAGTTCACCCGCCGTGCCTGCAACAGCAGCCACCTCTGGTGACAACAGGGGCACCTGGTACTCGTCAACAAACAAAAGCAAGGTGGTGTCCCAATCACGTAGCTTGGTCAGCCCAGACTGGAAAAAAGCCAGTCCGACAAACAAACGTGCACCGAGCAGCGCAAGCGGCTGCAGCGCTTCGAGTGCAGCGATCAACTGTTGAGCAGCTTTTTGCAGCGTCGAGCGTAACGATCCCATGGGGTGGGCTCCTATTGGTTTTGATGGGTGAGCAAGGGTTAGATTCTGTCGATGCGGCTGAGCATGCCCTGGGATACAGCCACCTCCAACCAGGCGTCAAAACGCCAGTCGGTCCCGACTGCGTTCAAGGCGTGCCCGAGCGATTGACCGCCAAGCACAGCGCTGAAGAAAGCAGCCGTGTCGCTGTCAACCGCTTGCACACGGGCGCGCCAGCCTTGGCGCCAAACCACCGCATGCTCGCCCAAACCCAGCTCGAAAGCCTCGCGCACAGCCACAAACGGGTTCTGAGGATCCTGCGGTTGATGGTGGGCCAACCAAATGCTGACGATGGGGTGGCTACTTGCGATCAAAGCCGTGCCGGGGGCCAGTTGCAAACGCAAATGCTGCGGGTCTTGCTCGCCCAACAGGGCCAGTGTTGTGGGATCAACGTGGACATCGGACGCGGCTTCGCAGCGGTTCAAAGCCCACTCCAAATGGGCGACATCAGCCAAATAGGGCTCGGCGGCCAATTGAGTGCTGCGACGGATGAAGTTGGCCAAGCCTTCGCCCAACCACGCCAGATCACCGCGCTGCGGTGGGCTGTCATGCCAGTAGGCACGAGCCATGGCGGAAAATGATTCGTCGCCCATCAGTTGTTGCACCGTGGGAAAACAACTGGCCAAAGCACGCTCGGCACTGGCATGGGCATTGGCGACGTAAGCCATCCAGCCACGCTGATTGGGGCGTGCTTGGCCGTCGGTGCGTTGTTGGGCGAGCCAGCCTTGCAGGCCCTTGGCCGAGCTGCCCGTCCACAGGCTGCGCAGCAGCATTTGCTGGCGCAGCTGCTCGCGCTGGAGCTCGTGTGCAGTCATCAAGCGGCCTTTTGCAGCATCACCGCTGCGCTCGCTTCAGCGCAGATCGCCTCAGCCACCTCGGCCTCTTCCAGCAGAACCTGCAAGTCGGGAATATCGGTATCCCACTCAATCAAGGTCGGCAGCGGACCCAGCACGGCCATTGCATGGCGGTAGGCGGCCCAAACGGGTGCGTGCACCCGGCTGCCGTGGTCGTCGATCACCAGCTCACCGCCATCGGCATAACCGGCCAGGTGAACCTCTCCCACCACCCCTGGCCGCAAGGCCTTCACCCAATTTTTAGTCGCAGCCACAGGTTCTTGTCCTGCATTCAGGGCGTTGACCACCAAGTTGTTGACGTCCAACAGCAGGCCGCATCCTGTGCGCCTGGTGAGTTCATTGAAAAACTCGGGCTCGGCGATGGCGTCATCCGCCCAGGCGAGATAAGCGGACAGGTTTTCAACCAAGATGGGACGCTTCAAGCGGTCTTGCACTTGCGACACATTGGCCGCCATGATGGACAGTGCGCCTTCGGTGAAGGCCACGGGCAATAAATCGTTGCCGTGAACCACCGGGCCTTGTTGACGCAGTGGTGCTCGGGCGAACGAAGCGTGGTCGGAGATCCGAACCGGGTCGATCGCAGCCACCAAGTCGGCCAAACGATCCAGATGCCATGCATCCAAACCGCAGGCCGACCCCAGTGACAGCCCTACCCCATGCAAACTCAGGGCGTAGGAGTCACGCGCTTGGCGCAACACGGCCAGTGCAGCGCCGCCGGGTGCAAAAAAATTCTCTGAGTGCACCTCCAAAAAAGCCAATGGCGGCAACTGCTGCAACAGCTCGGCGTAATGCGGTTGTCGCCAACCGATACCCACATGGCGAGGGTTGACAGCCTCCAGACCTGTCGCTGCGCGCCAGGCCCCCTGAGGGGGATGAGACAACTTGGGAGCGGCCCGGCGTTTTCTCATGACGGCAGCGTCTGGAGGTGCGGTGTTCATGGTTCAGTGATTCAGTTCATGCCTGGTGGCATTGGTCATCACTTGCCCATCGTTTTTTTCTTGGCTTCGTCCGCGGTCATACCTTTCATGGCGCCACAGGTGCCTTTGGCGACGTACTTCCACTCTTCGGGGCTGTTGTCCACTTTGCTCTGACCGGCACAGGAATGGGTTCCCGACAGGTTAGCGCAGTCGTTTTGCCCGGCTTTGGCGATGCCATAGCACTTTTCTTTGGCGGCTTTGTCCTGGGCTACCGCATTGCTGGCCAGGCCGAGGGCCATTAAAGAAGCCAATGCCGAAGCGGTGATGATGCGTTGATTCATGGGGAGATCTCCTGAAGGTTGAGTGAACATGGACGCCCCGGCGCATTGCCGTGACAGACCTTGGTCAGGCTAACCGAAAAGATCTTACAGAACCAGGTTCGTCTGCTGACACCACCGGTTTACACCGGTGAACCGCCGCCCTCAGTCACGGCAACGACATCTTCAAGTGGTTTGTGAACCACGATGCGCCCAGCCCGTGGTGCGCTTTTCAACCAAGGAAAAAAGCTCGTACATCACCATGGCCATCGCACCAATCACCACCAGACCGGCAAAGGCCAGGGGCAGGCGCTGCTGAGAACCGGCGGATTGCATCAGGTAACCAATGCCCGAGTCGCCCGCTGTCATCTCGGCGAGCACGGTGCCGACAAACGCCAAGGTGATGGCGACTTTGAGTGAGGCATAAAAGTAAGGCATCGAACGCGGCATGCCCACTTTCACCAGCACGTCCCAGCGTTTGGCGCCCAACACACGCAACACGTCTTCCAGTTCAGGCTCCAGCGTGGCCAAGCCGGTGGCGATGTTGACGGTGATGGGAAAGAAGGAAATCAAAAACGCGGTGAGGATGCCTGGCCCGAGGCCAATGCCAAACCAAACAATGAGGATGGGCACGATGGCGGCTTTGGGCACGGCGTTGAATGCCACCAGCAGCGGATAAAGCGCCGCATAAGCCATGGGCGACGAGCCCACCAAGAAGCCGAGTAATACCCCCACGACGATGGACAGGGCAAAACCCAGCATCGTCACTCAGAATGTTTTCCATGCCGCAGCCGGAATCGGCCCCATGAATTCGGCCATGGACTGGGCAATCGCCCAAGGGCTGGGGAAAATGTAGTCGGCCACGTTGAAGACGCTGCAAACAAGTTGCCACAGCAACAAAGCCACGGACAAAGTGATCCAAGGTGCCCAGCGGTGCAAGGTTCTGGTTTTCATGCAGCAGCTCCCAGTGGTGCCGGCGCGGCCGCCGGTCGGCGAATGGCGCCAATGTGGCCCCGGAGCTCGTGCACGATGTCGGTGAAGGCCGGGGTGTAGGTGACTTCAATGTCGCGTGGGCGCGGCAGGTCAATTTTGCGTTTGACCAAAAATCTGCCTGGGCTTTTACTCATCACGTAGACGGTGTCGGCCAAAAAAACCGACTCACGCAGGTCGTGGGTGACGAGGATGACGTTGAAGCGCTGCGCCGTCCACAGATCACGCAGCGTGCACCACAGCTCTTCGCGTGTGAAGGCATCGAGTGCGCCGAAGGGCTCGTCCAGCAACAACAACTGCGGCTCGTGGATCAAGGCGCGGCAAATCGACGCCCGCTGTTGCATGCCCCCCGACAACTGCCAAGGAAACTTGTCTTCATAACCACCGAGGCCCACCGACTGCAACAGGCGGCGCGCACGTTCCGCAAATTCGGCTTTTTTCGCTTTGAACTGCGAGCGATAAGGCTCGACGATTTCCAGCGGCAGCAACACGTTCTCCAGCGTGCTGCGCCAGGGCAACAACGAAGGCGCTTGAAGCGCCATGCCGCTAATTTTGAGTGGCCCCGTGACGGCTTGACCACCAATGCGAATCTGCCCACGGCTTGGCATCTTCAAACCTGTGGCCAGCTTCATGAAGGTGCTTTTGCCGCAACCCGAGGGCCCCACGATGGCGATGAACTCGCCTTGTTTCATTTGCAGGGAAATGTCTTCCACCGCAAACTGGTTTTTGGCCAACAACTCGTCGTTGTAAGCCAGCCAGACGTTCTGAAAATCGACGAATGCACTCATGAGGTGGCCTTCTCGTTGACTGAACTTCTTATTTCAAACCACCAAAAATATTGCGGTCAGCGGCCGGGGGCAAAAAACTGCCATTCCACAAACCTTCTAGCTTCACCCGGTCTTTGGTGGCAAACGCATCCGACACCTGGCTGGCCATCAAACTCAAACGCGGGCCGTTCACATCGCCAAAACCTTCCGTTCTTGCTTGCGTGGTGAGCACCGCCGCACGCAGGGCCAAGTTCAAACGGCGCAACTCCAATTCTTCGTTGATGATGCCGTCGCGCGCTTTCACCGACGCAATGATGCCTTTGGTATCAGTCACCACGTCTTTCACGCCTTTGGTGAAGGCTTTCAAGAAGCTGCGCACCGCCTCTGGATTTTTCTTGAGAAAGTCTTCGCCGACGATGATGGCGTTGCCGTAAAGCTTCACACCGTGGCTGGGGTAAGGCAGGATGACAACGTCTTCGCTCTTGACGCCCCTGGCTTCAATGTTGAGCAGCGACGTGAATGAGAACCCGGTGATGGCGTCCACCTCGCCGCGCACCAGCATGGTTTCACGCAGCGGTGGGTCCATGGTGACCCAGGTCACGTTTGTTGGCCTTGGCAAAAATTGGCCAAGCACGTCGCCCGGCGTCAAATCCCGGAGCACCCAACTTCTTGCCTGCCAAATCAGCCGGCGTTTTGATGCCACTTTTGGCCAGGGCCAATACCGCGGCGGGGGTGCTGTTGTAGACCATCATCACCGCCACGGGTTTGTTAGCAGCGGTCGGGTTGTTGGCATGGAACTCCATCAAGGCGGCCAGGTCGGCAAAGCCCATGTCGTAGGCCCCGGAGGCCACCCGCGACACCGTGCCGCCTGAGCCGTTGCCCGCGTCTATGGTGACGTTGAGTTTTTCAGCCTTGAAATACCCTTTGGCGGCTGGCACCAAAAACAGCGCGGCCGGGCCTTCGAATCGCCAATCGAGCTGGAATTTAAGGTTGGTTTCTTGAGCCTGCACCGGCAAGCTAAGCGCCGCACTGGTCAAAAGGCCGAAAAACAAAGTTTGGCGGCGAGTGAGGGTTGTCAAGAGCGAGGCAGACAGGGTCATCCGGAACTCCATGATTCAAAGGGTGAAAAAACTACGGGGTAAAAAGCAATTTCCGAGCCCATGATGTCTTGCCTGCAGGCTGCGGGCAACCAGGACAGTCCCTAGCCCGGATATTTCACCAGGGACGCGCCCGAGTGGGCGGAGATGCGGTGCGCTGGCAAGGGTGTAGCAGGGCTTTCGGACAGCCTGCTGTCCACCTGCGGAACGACCAGCGCTTGCAAGCGCTGGTGCGCCCTGCAAGGGAGACGACGCTGCGGGCTCGTGCCCGCGAGGAGGAGCAACGCGGCCAGCGTGCCGCAGCACCGCTCAATCGGGTGCGTAGCGCTCGGTACAAATTGGATTGGGTGCTCGAAGCCAAGAAAGTAAGCATTCATGCGGTGTTGCGGGACATAGGAGAGCGACCTGGTGAAACATTCGGGCTAAGCGTCGGTCCCACCCGTGTTCTGGGTCAGAGGTGGCTACACTTTGTCCACTCTCACCGCTTCGGAGTTACTGCATGGGCCACCTCAGCACCCACGTCCTCGACACCGCCAACGGTTGCCCTGCCGCGGGCATGAAAGTCAGCTTGTTGCGGCTTGAACCTCAAGGCCCCACAACGCTGCGCAGCTTCACCTTGAATGAAGACGGCCGTTCCGACCAGGCCTTGCTCAACGCCCAGGAGATGGCCGTGGGGCGCTACCGTTTGTTGTTTGAAACCGCTGACTACTTTCGCAGCCGGGGCACCACACTGCCCGACCCTCCCTTCCTAGACACCGTGCAACTCGACTTCGGCATTGCGGACGCGCAAGGCCACTACCACGTTCCCTTGTTGATCAGCCCGTGGAGCTACAGCACCTACCGGGGCAGTTGACTCCAGGACTGCGGCATGTCGTTTGCTTTGACGATGGCTGGACCACCTACCTCCATCAAGGAAATCACATGACCAAGTTCGCTTCCCGCCGCAACTTTGTAGCAAGCATCACCTTGGCCTTGGCGGCTGTGCCCGCCGCCCATGCCGCTTGGCCTGAAAAACCGATTCGCCTTGTGGTGACGTTTGCGGCCGGGGGTGCCAGTGACATCGTGGCCCGTGTCATCGCGGAGCCACTGAGCAAAGCCTTGGGGCAAACCGTGGTGGTCGACAACAAACCCGGCGCGGGCGGCACCATCGGTGGCCTTGATGTGGTGCGCTCTGCACCAGATGGCTACACCTTGATGCTGTCGAACTCCACGCCGCTCTCAATTGGCCCCTTTGTGGTGCCCAAGATGCCCTACGACCCCGTCAAGCACTTCACCCACATCAGCATGCTGGGTGTGGCACCGGTGCTGCTGATGGTTAGGGCCTGTTAACACCAAAGATGCCAGATGCGTTGTTCATCAAAAGGCCTTGAGCAAGGCGCAAAACGAAGCCGGGGTGGGCCCCCGGCGAGGCTTTGCAACGCCGCGCAAGGCCTTTTGGGGAACAACCCTTCGGGAACGTGGTTATGGGGGCGCAGCGCGGCGTTGCACGTCTCGCCAAGGCGAATAGCCTTGGCAGCGCCGTGCGCCTTGCTCTGCGCCCCCATAACCACGTTCGCACTGGCATCTTTGGTGTTAACAGGCCCTAACCCCAAGACCGGCCCAGCCACGCTGAAAGAGCTGCCCAAAGCCGCTGCGACACCCGGATATGCCTTTGGCAGCGGCGGCCCAGGTTCCATCGGCCACATCGTTGGTGAGATGGCCAAGGATGCGATGAAAATGGAGATGACCCATGTGCCCTACCGCGGCGGTGCCCCCATGACCACGGATTTGATCGCTGGCACCATCCCCGTTGGTATTGACGTCATCACCGCCTTTGTGCCCATGGTCAAGTCAGGTCAAATCAGGGCGTTGGCAGTGACCACACGCAGTCGTTCCCTTTTGTTGCCCGAGGTGCCGACGGTGCTGGAGCTGGGCTTGCCGCAGCTGGTGGCCGAAAACTATTTTGGTGTGTCCGGCCCAGCAGGCCTGCCTGCAGACGTCACCGACAAACTCGCCAAAGCCCTCGCCACAGTGGCGGCTGACCCCGCCATCGTCAAACGGTTTGAAGAACTGGGAATCACTCCGGTGCGCCTAAGCAGTGGAGAATTCACGGGCTTCGTGGCCAAACAAGTGGCCGACTGGGCTCCCGCCATCAAAGCTGCCGACATTTAGAACCTATCCGTGAATAAGACAGCCCTGCGTTGTGACGACAAAGCGATGGATGCAAGGCGCAAGCCGCAGCCCAGGGTATTGCCCTGGGCAAGGGTTGCAACGCCGCAGACGCGCTTTGCCGTCACAACCCTTCGGGCCGGGGCTCCACAGGCCACAGGCGGGTGTCGCAACCCGCTTGTGGTGATGTTCACCACGGCGCGG
>JBJOQO010000053.1:0-22861 GCA_046049865.1 Pseudomonadota bacterium
CGCCCGAGCAAGCACTTCACGTGCCCACTCCAAATTCTCTGCGCCTCTTGCCGGTCTTGCCATGCCTACCTCCGTTATGGATTTACAACATGGTAATTATTACCTCTTTGATGTGGAAATGGAATTACGGCATGCGTCGAATGCCTTTGGTCGCGGCTCATACCGTTCCTAAGCGGCGCAGGCAAACACCTTGAACGCTAGCAACTCAGCAGACCAGCCCATCGCAGTGCTGCCTTACTCGGCCGCCTGGCCAGCACTTTTCGCCTCCGAGGAGTCGATTCTGCGGGTAGCGCTCGAACCCTGGCTGGTTGCTGACATTGAGCATATTGGTAGCACCGCGGTGGTGGGTTTGTCGGCCAAGCCGGTCATCGACATCATGGCACCAGTTCGAGATCTGGCGTCTTCGAGGGAAGCCATCTCGGCTGCCGAAGCCGTTGGCTATTGCCACTACCCCTACAAGCCCGACCAGATGCACTGGTTTTGCAAGCCGTCGCCCGCGTTGCGCACGCACCACTTGCATCTCATTCCTTGGAACAGTCAGCTCTGGCACGAGCGCCTCGCATTTCGAGATGCACTGCGCAACAGTTCTTCGCTGGCGCTGCGGTACGAGCGCCTGAAACTGGAACTCGCGGCCCGTTATCCTCTGGACCGCGAGGCCTATACCGAGGCTAAAAAACCGTTCATTGATTCAGTGCTGAGCGTTTGGCGCGCAAGCGCTGCAGATGCAACATAACCAAGTTCGAAACGTAAATTCCCAGTGACCAATACCAATAATCGCCACACCCTGCTTGAAGATGTGCAAGCCTTGCTCACCGCGACCTTGTTCATCTCCTTGGGCATCACGCTGTTCAAACAAACGGGCTTGCTCACCGGCGGAACCGCAGGTCTGGCTTTTCTGGTGCACTACGCGACGGGCACGGGTTTGGGTTTGCTTTTCTTTTTGATCAACCTGCCTTTTTATGGCCTGGCGTGGTTCGCCATGGGGCGGGTATTCACATTCAAAACCTTCATCGCGGTGGCGTTGTTGGCGGGTTTCACAGAAGCCTTGCCTCGGGTTCTGAGCGTCCATCACGTTCACCCCCTTTACGCTGCCGTGATGGGCGGCTTGCTCATTGGGGCGGGCTTTCTGATGCTGTTCAGGCACCAGGCCAGTTTGGGTGGTGTGGGCATCGTGGCATTGTGGTTGCAACAACGGCGCGGCTGGCGTGCGGGCAAGGTGCAAATGGTGGTGGATTGCTGCATTGTTTTGGCTGCGTTTTTCACCGTCACGCCGATGCAGTTGTTTTACTCTGTGGTGGGCGCGGTGGTGCTGAACCTCACGCTGGCGGTCAACCACAAACCGGGTCGGTACGTGGCGATGTGAGTGATGCACTGGAAGGTGTTCCGCCTCCTCAGTGCAAATCCGTGAGCACAGGGCACACGCAACAGGTTCACGAACCCTTCGCAGGACGAAGCAGCAACAGATCGGCCGTAAGCCACAACCCGTAGCACACCAGCATCGTGATTGGCGTCAGTACCTCGATACTCAACAATGGATGATCGACAACAACTTGCCTCAGTTTGAGCAAGGTTGCAGCCATTGCGGGGATCCTGCTGACCACCACTGCGGCGCGACACAGGGGGCCCCACTGCGGGAACTTCGACACCACCACGCTGCCGTACTTGCCAACGGCGTGTAACGCCCCGGCCGTCGCAGCCAGCATCGGCTGGCCAAGAAACATCAAACCCACGCCCAGCATCACGGCTCCGTGCCCCGATAGCAGGTCACCGGTTCTTAGCTTGGCCAGGTTCGGTGAGGCCGGACCCGCAAAGGCCTTGTGATAGGCCTCGCCACTTACATAGAAGACCGCCATCGACAAAGTCAGCATCAGCGCCGCTGGCCCCCCGACAAAGTAGTCCCACCAGCGTCCGGCACCACCGTCGCTCGACGCCAAGTACAGTGCCAGTCCGGTGACCAGACCGAACGCATTTCCAAGGTTGTACAAACCACCAGGGCCTGTCAGACGCTGGCGCAGGGCTTCAGTCCAGCGAGCGGTGGCTCGCTCAAGCCGGGGCAGCGGTTGAACACCACCATCCATCATGCAGCTCCCCGGCATTGCTGCGCGACAGTTTCTAACAGCGACTCGACTGCCCCCAAGGGGCTGTTGCTGTGCACCAGCGCCGACTTGAAACTGGCCGGTGTAAAACGCCCGTCGATGATGTGCGCCATCAGGTCGAAAAATGGCGTCCAGAAACCATCTTCGTCTAGAAATGCCACAGGTTTGTTGTGGAGCCCGAGTCGGGCCCACGAGAGCACCTCGACCGCCTCTTCTAGTGTCCCGATACCGCCGGGCAACACAACAAAGGCATCGGCCTCTTCGAACATGCGCATTTTGCGGGTGTGCATGTCGTCGACCAGAACGTGCTCGACTTCCTCGAAGACGCACTCTTTTTCCAGCAGAAAGCGTGGCATCACGCCCAGCACAGCACCCCCTGCAGCGTGGGCTGACTTCGCACACGCACCCATCAAGCCAACACCACCGCCACCGTAGACCAGGCGGATGCCACTTGCTGCGAGTTGCGTGCCCAAACGTTGAGCCAGCACAATGTAGTCGGCTCGCACGTCTTCGGATGCACCGCAATACACGCAAATCGATACCGCAGCGCTCGGCCGTGTCCTCGGCCCAGGAATGGATGATGCTGCGCGCGAAATTGGCGCCAGCCCATCGGATGCACAAGACTTCATGTCAGTTCTTTCATCATGTTGTTCAGACCCAAACAGGCAGACGCCTGCACGGTTCATCGTAAATGAGTTCGAGCTAAAGAGCCATTGCGAACCTAGGGGGTAGACGTGGGTGAGCGCTGCTGATCACCGGACTAAGCGGGTTGGCGGAGCGCGGCTCTTGATAGGCCGCACAGCCTTTGCTTTCGTGGGGCCGGCGCAGGCGACGATCGCTATTTGTTCAAGACCACCCGTGGGTGTTTGTGATCGACCATCCCGCCCACGTGGGCACGAAAGAGGTCTCCGGTGTTGGCCAGGCAATTCCCTAACAATACCCTCGCGCAACGATTCCAGAGAGAGCCTGCGGTCAGCACTCACCCCATTTCGCTGGCTGTCTGCGGGTTGTAGAGGTTATGCAGGGCCGACTGTTTACTCCTTGCTGGGTGCGGTGGTGCTGAACCTCACGCCGGAGGTCAATCACAAATTGGGGCGGTACGTGGCCATGTGAGGGATGTGCTGGTTGGGTTCAGTCCAGCTCGACAACAACATCTCCCTCTTGCGGTTCGCAAGACGAGGAGATCGGCTGCCAACCGCGTCGCTTCACGACGTGCTTGTCTCGCAAACAAAACTCCACACGAATCACATCAGGCGCTTGTTGGCGAACAAAGGTCTCAATCGATGAAGGCATGCTGACGCGAAACACATGCTGCGCAAGGTCGGTGCTTGGGTGGTCATCGTGGCGCACCCACGGAATCAAGTGGCTCAACCACATGATGGGCGGCGCTTTGAGCTCGAACCGTGTGGGCTCATAGGCTTGTTGCCTCAGCCAAGCCTGGGATTGTTGCCGCAGATCTTCGGTCGGTGCTAGATCGCCCCAAGCCACGGCCAGGGTTTCTATCACCCATTGATTGCAGTTTTGGTACTGCAGGCCAAATGCATAGGCATTGGCGCTGTAGGTGCTGCCCAGCAGTTCCAGTGCCCGCTGGTTGTTCAGGGCCACCTGCGCCAGCGCTTGCCCCTTTGCTTGTGGCAACAGCAGAAGCGACACAAAACTTTGGTTGGGATCGTTCACGCCCAGCACAAAACCGGTGAGACCTTGGTCAAACACTTTCGGCCTGGCTTCATCGCACGCGTAATAAAGTTGTCGTACCGACCATGGCCCGCTGCTGCTGCCATGCAGGCTGATGCCTGCGTGGCTGTAACGCTGACCGAAGTAGTTCAAATCCAAACCTGAACGTGCAATCACGGCCGCTGCAGCGTCGGCCCCTTGCAACTCGGCTTTCACGAGCGCGGCGAGCCGAATCAATCTGTCCTTCTGGTTGACCGTGAGCGCCTCGGGTTCATCGCAGGCACGCAGCAGTCCGGCTTGGGCCCCACTACTGGCGCCCGCCAGTAGTGCCAAGAACAAGCTTGTCAAGGCGCAATGGCGCCGATCAAACAACAAGGGACTGCGCTCAGAGTGTCACGGCGTGGTTGTGCAAATCTCGGTACCAATCGTCGTGCAACACCAGAAAAAAGGCCTGGGTTTGTCCAGACACCGAGAACGCAAGCCCATAGGGCCGCTCACGCGCGGCGATCACCGCGCCTGGCGCGAGCCCCGCCTGGTCGGCCACGGTTTGGGGCAACAGCAAATCAAACACCTGGGCCGTTGCTTTCGCATCCATTGCCACCAAGCGCAAACGTAAGGTGCCCGAGCGCTTCGCATCGGCCGTGATGTCGATGATCTTGTAGTCGCCTGCGCTCACCTTTTTGTCGGACGTGGAGCTGTCACTGGACGTCTCGATCGAGGTCGAGGAACTCCCAACTGACGCCGACGCCGTGCTGGACGCGGAAGAGGTTGAGGAGGTCGTGGCCTGCGCTGGCATCGCCAGGGTCAGGGCCAGCATTGATATGACGAGAAATGAGGAGTGAATCATGGAAACTGCGTTCGAAAAAGCGATGTAGGTTGAATTGTTTGCCAGCATACCGATGTGGCAAACCAATAAAAAACCCGCCGAGCGTTGAGCCGGGCGGGTTGTTTGGACCAGGACCGCTAAGGGGTTACTTCTTGCGGTACTTGCGCAGCGCTGCGATCTGGGCGGCCAGGGCCACGAGTTCGTTTTTGGCTGCTGCGAAGTCAATATCACTCTTGGCGTTTTTCAGGGCTTCTTCGGCCAAGGCTTTCGCTTCAGTGGCTTTGGCTTCGTCCAGGTCTTTGCCGCGGATGGCGGTGTCGGCCAACACGGTGACCGTGCCGGGTTGAACTTCCAAAATGCCGCCGGCGACGAAGACGAACTCTTCTTCACCGGTGTCTGCGCGCTGAATGCGCACTGCGCCGGGTTTGATGCGGGTGATCAAAGGGGTGTGGCGGGGCAAGATGCCCAACTCGCCGCCTTCGCCGGGCAGAGCAACAAACTTGGCTTCGCCGGAGAAGATGGATTCTTCGGCGGAGACAACATCAACATGAATGGTGGCCATATTCGATCTCGCTTAAACGTGTAGAGACAACAACAAGAAGCAAGCAATCGGACCGCGGGCTAGGGGCTGCGCGGAAGTGGACTCCTGTCCACTGAGCACAGCAACGACGCCCCCGGTTCGAGTGCGCCGCTTATTGCATCTTCTTGGCTTTCTCGAATGCCTCGTCAATCGTGCCGACCATGTAGAAGGCTTGCTCTGGCAGGCTGTCGCATTCGCCGGCCACGATCATCTTGAAACCACGGATGGTTTCTTTGAGCGGCACGTACTTGCCAGGCGAGCCGGTGAACACCTCGGCCACGTGGAAAGGCTGGGACAGGAAACGCTGAATCTTACGAGCGCGGGCAACAGCCAGTTTGTCTTCAGGCGCCAATTCGTCCATGCCCAAAATCGCGATGATGTCGCGCAGTTCTTTGTAGCGCTGCAGCGTGCCTTGCACCGCGCGGGCGGTGTTGTAGTGCTCTTCGCCCACGACGTTGGGGTCGAGCTGGCGGCTGGTGGAGTCCAGTGGGTCCACGGCGGGGTAGATACCCAAAGCAGCGATGTCACGCGACAACACCACGGTGGAGTCCAAGTGAGCGAAGGTGGTGGCAGGTGACGGGTCGGTCAAGTCGTCCGCTGGCACGTACACGGCCTGGATGGAGGTGATGGAGCCCACTTTGGTGGAGGTGATGCGCTCTTGCAAGCGGCCCATTTCTTCAGCCAGCGTGGGCTGGTAGCCCACAGCGGAAGGCATACGGCCCAAGAGTGCCGACACTTCGGTACCGGCCAAGGTGTAGCGGTAAATGTTGTCCACGAAGAAGAGCACGTCCTTGCCTTCGTCACGGAAGGATTCGGCGATCGTCAGACCGGTCAAGGCCACACGCAGGCGGTTGCCAGGAGGCTCGTTCATCTGGCCGTAGACCATGGCCACTTTGGAGTCTTCGAGCTTCTCCAGGTTCACGACGCCAGAGTCGGCCATCTCGTGATAGAAGTCGTTGCCTTCACGGGTACGTTCACCCACACCGGCGAACACTGACAAACCGCTGTGCGCTTTGGCGATGTTGTTGATGAGTTCCATCATGTTCACGGTTTTGCCCACGCCGGCACCACCGAACAGGCCCACCTTGCCGCCTTTGGCGAAGGGGCAGACCAAGTCAATCACTTTGATGCCGGTTTCCAGCAAGTCTTGCGACGGGCTGAGTTCGTCATACGCGGGTGGCTTGCGGTGAATGGCCGCCGTGAGCTCTTGGCTGACCGGACCACGCTCGTCAATGGGCGAGCCCAGCACGTCCATGATGCGGCCCAGGGTGGCGCGGCCCACAGGCACCGAAATCGGTTTGCCGGTGTTGGTGACCATCAAGCCACGGCGCAAGCCGTCGGAAGAACCCAGCGCAATCGTGCGCACCACACCGTCGCCCAGCTGCTGCTGCACTTCCAGTGTCAAGTCGGTGCCGATCATTTTCAAGGCGTCGTACACCTTGGGCATGGCGTTGCGTGGGAATTCCACGTCGACCACCGCGCCGATGCACTGGACGATTTTGCCTTCGGCTTGAGTCGCTGTTGCTGCGTTCATAGTTTTTCCTTTAGATCAAATCTATTGAGTGCAAAGTGGCCCGCCGCTTAGACGGCTGCCGCTCCCGCCACGATTTCGGAGAGTTCTTTGGTGATGGCCGCTTGGCGCGTCTTGTTGTAGACCAGCTTCAGCTCGCCAATCACGCTGCCAGCGTTGTCGGTGGCCGACTTCATCGCCACCATGCGCGCCGACTGCTCGGAGGCCATGTTTTCTGCCACAGACTGGTAAACCAGCGCTTCGGTGTAACGCACCAGCAACTCGTTGATCACGCTCGGTGCATCGGGCTCGTAGAGGTAGTCCCAGCCGTGGTTGCCACTGCTTTGAGAAGTTTCTGCGGCCATCGTCTCGGCCGACAAAGGCAAGAGTTGCTGCACCACGGGCTCTTGTTTCATCGTATTGATGAAACGTGTGTAGCAGATGTAGACCGCGCTGAGTTTGCCTTCGGCATAAGCGTCGAGCAGCACTTTGACTGGGCCAATCAGTTTTTCCAGGTGAGGTTTATCACCCAACTGAGTCACGTGCGAAACCACCTTGGCACCAATGCGGTTCAAAAAGCCGAAGCCCTTGTTGCCGATGGCCACCGCCTCAGCTTTGTGCCCAGCCGCCTCAAGGTCTTTGAGCTTGAGGGTCAGCGCACGCAGCACGTTGGTGTTCAAGCCGCCGCACAACCCTTTGTCGGTGGTGACGACGATGAAACCAGCGGTCTTGACACCATCATGTTTGACCATGAAAGGGTGTTGGTACTCGGGCGTGGCCTGCGACAAATTAGAGGCCAAGTTGCGGATTTTTTCAGCGTAAGGGCGGGCTGCACGCATCCGGTCTTGCGCCTTGCGCATTTTGGATGCGGCGACCATTTCCATGGCCTTGGTGATCTTTTTCGTGTTCTCAACACTTTTGATCTTGCCGCGTATTTCTTTTCCTGCTGCCATGACGGAGCTCCTTTGATTGGATCGTCAAGGATCAGGCGAAAGATTTCTTGAACGCGGCAACGGCACCCGACAACTCGGCCTCAGCATCTTTGTCCAAAACCTTGGTGTCTTCAATTTTCTTCAGCAAACCAGCGTGGCTGGTTTTCAAGAACTGGTGCAGGCCGTGCTCGAAAGCCAAGACCTTTTTCACGTCCACATCGTCCATGAAGCCTTTGTTCACGGCGAAGAGGGTCGCGCCCATCAAGCTGATGGACAGAGGCGAGTACTGGGCTTGTTTGAGCAACTCAGTGACGCGCGCACCGCGATCCAGTTGCTTGCGGGTGGTTTCGTCCAGGTCGGAGGCAAACTGCGCAAACGCGGCCAGCTCACGGTACTGTGCCAAGTCGGTACGGATACCACCGGACAAGCCCTTGACCACTTTGGTTTGTGCCGCACCACCGACGCGAGACACCGAAATACCGGCGTTGATCGCAGGGCGAATGCCGGCGTTGAACAAAGAGGTTTCCAAGAAGATTTGGCCGTCGGTGATCGAGATCACGTTGGTGGGCACGAAAGCGGACACGTCGCCGGCCTGGGTTTCAATGATGGGCAGTGCGGTGAGTGAACCGGTTTTGCCTTTCACGGCACCTTTGGTGAAGGCTTCGACATAGTCGGCATTCACACGAGCGGCACGCTCCAAGAGACGGCTGTGGAGATAGAACACGTCACCGGGGTAGGCTTCGCGGCCTGGTGGGCGGCGCAGCAGCAGGGACACTTGGCGGTAGGCCACGGCTTGTTTGGACAAGTCGTCGTACACGATCAGCGCGTCTTCACCGCGGTCGCGGAAGTACTCGCCCATGGTGCAACCGGAGTAGGCCGAGACGAACTGCATGGCAGCCGATTCAGCTGCAGAGGCGGCCACGACGATGGTGTATTCCATGGCGCCATTGGCTTCCAGGGCACGCACCACGTTTTTGATCGACGACGCCTTCTGGCCGATGGCGACGTAGATACAGGTCATGTTCTGACCTTTTTGATTGATGATGGCGTCGATCGCGACGGCGGTTTTGCCGGTCTGGCGGTCGCCAATGATCAGCTCGCGCTGGCCACGGCCGATGGGCACCATGGAGTCAATCGACTTCAGGCCGGTTTGCATCGGTTGGTCCACCGATTTACGTGCAATCACGCCCGGTGCGATTTTTTCGATGGGCATGGACAACTTGGCATTGACTGGACCTTTGCCGTCAATCGGTTGACCCAAAGCGTTGACCACGCGGCCTTTGAGCTCAGGGCCCACGGGCACTTCCAAGATGCGGCCCGTGCACTTGACGGTGTCGCCTTCGGAGATGTGCTCATACTCACCCAAAATCACGGCGCCGACAGAGTCGCGCTCCAAGTTCAGCGCCAGGCCGAAGGTGGGGGTGCCGTCGGCGGTTGAAGGGAACTCCAACATTTCGCCTTGCATGGCGTCAGACAGGCCGTGCACACGCACAATGCCGTCGGTCACCGACACCACAGTGCCTTGATTGCGAATGTCGGCTTGGACACCCAGGCCTTCAATGCGGCTCTTGATGAGCTCGGAAATTTCTGCTGGATTCAATTGCATTTCAACTCTCCGTTTTTGGGTGCCGTTGCAAGGCCTTCGGGCCCACGCGCTGGACAGGGTTTGACCGCACAGAAGAAGGCGTGAGCCTTCTTCAAGCGGTCAGCGCCACTTTCATTTGTTCAAGACGGGCTTTCACCGAGGTGTCGAGCACTTCGTCGCCGACCACCACACGCACGCCGCCAATCAACTCCGGCTCCACTTTCACGGAGGCGTTGAGCTTGCGGCCGAAACGTTTCTCCAAGGTCAGCACCAGGTCGGCCAACTGTGCGTCACTGATCGGGAAGGCGCTGTAGACCCATGCGTCAGATGAACCGGCATGCTGGTTCACCAAGGCCTGGAACTGGGCGGCCATTTCAGGGACGACACTCAAGCGGCCGTTGTCGATCACGGTTTGCACGAGGTTGACGATAGGTGCTGACAGCGGCATACCGACAGCAGACTGCACCACCTCCAAGACCTGCTGTGCCGTGGTCTTGGGGTTGTCGGCAAATTGACGCAGCTGTTCGTCGGCAGTGACGACGCCCAGTGCGCGAACTTGCTCGCTGAGCGCTTTCAAGTCGCCTTTGACGGCCACCTGAAACAGCGCTTCGGCGTAGGGACGTGCGAGGGTTGCGGTTTCAGCCATGGTGAACTCCGAAGGAGCGGGCAGCGCCGCTCATAGCTCAGCTTTCAGCCGGGTCAACAACTCGGCATGAACGCCGGCATTGACTTCACGCTTCAAGATTTGCTCTGCACCCTTGACAGCAAGCGCAGCAACTTGGTCGCGCAGCGCATCACGGGCTTTTGTGGCTTCTTGTTTCGCTTCTTCTTGAGCCGATGCGATGACTTTTGAGCCTTCTTCGTGGGCGCGGCCCTTGGCATCTTCAATCATGGCTTGGGCACGACGCTCGGCATCGGCCAAACGCTGCGCCGCCTCATTGCTCGCAGTAGCCAATAACTCCTTAGCCTTTGCGTTGGCTTTGTCCAACTCGGCTTTCGCTTTGTCGGCAGAAGACAGGCCTTCCCTGATCTTGGCGGCACGCTCATCCAGCGCCTTGGTCAAAGGCGGCCAGATGTAGCGCATGGTGAACCATACAAGGATCGCAAAGACGATCGCTTGCAGGAACAATGTGGCATTGATATTCACGGCACGATCCTTTCTGTCGTGAAAGGGGCGGGCGAATCAGCGAATGACGAATGGGTTAGCGAATGCGAACAGCAGGGCGATCGCAACGCCAATCAGGAACGCAGCGTCAATCAGACCGGCCAAGATGAACATCTTGGTTTGCAATTCGTTCATCAACTCAGGTTGACGGGCCGAAGACTCCAGGAACTTGCCACCCATCAATGCGATGCCGATGGATGCGCCAATTGCACCCAGACCAACGATCAAACCACAAGCCAAAGCGACGAGACCGAGGATGTTTTCCATGATTGCTCCAAAGTATGAAAAGAAAAGTGAAAGAAACTAACGAAAAAACTCAGGCGATGAACCGATGCTCCAACTAACTCATTCAGACATCAGTGCGCGTCATGAGCCTGGCCCACATAAATGAGGGTCAGCATCATGAAGATAAATGCCTGCAATGTGATGACGAGGATGTGGAACAAGGTCCACACCGTGCCGGCAATCACATGCCCCACTCCCAGCCAAAAACCACCGGCCAGAGGATTGAACTCCCATGCCCATACGCCACCCATCAGGGCGATCAACATGAACACAAGTTCACCCGCAAACATGTTGCCGAACAGCCGCATGCCGTGAGACACAGTCTTGGCGACGAACTCGATCATTTGCATGAGAAAGTTCACCGGATAGAGAAACCATTTGTCGCCGAATGGGGCTGCGATCAGTTCGTGTGACCAACCACCCAGGCCTTTGATCTTGACGTTGTAGACCAAACAGACGAAGAGCACGCTGACAGACAGGCCCAGAGTGGTGGACAGATCAGCGGTAGGAACCACACGCATGTAGTCTTTGAAACCCAGGGCTGGTCCGGCGCTGTGCCAGATGTGCGGGATCAGGTCCACGGGCAGCATGTCCATGAAGTTCATCAGGAAAATCCAGACGAACACAGTGAGCGCCAGTGGAGCCACCAACTTGCGACTGGTGGCGTTGTGGATCACGCCTTTGGCCTGGTTGTCGACCATCTCAACCATGATTTCAACAGCTGCTTGAAAACGCCCAGGCACACCAGAGGTCGCACGACGCGCCGCACGCCACAGGATGAAGCAGCCCAACACACCCAGCAACAGGGCATAAAACACCGAATCCAGATTGAAGACACTGAAGTCAACAATTGACGTTTGCTTCACGCTCTGAAAGGAGAAGTCTTTCTGCAGGTGCTGCAGGTGATGCTGGATGTATTCCGTGGCGCTCGGGCCGGATGCAACGTGGCTTTCAGCAGACATCTGTACCGTCTCTTTGATTAAGAAATTGACCGCTGAACTGCGCGGCGCTGATCGAACAACAAGACCGCCCAGTTCATCTTCAAACACACGACCAGAGCCAGCACTAACACCATCCAGCTCAGGTCACTCACTAACTTAGGCGCGGCCACCATCATGGCCACTGCCAACAACAACTTGGCCAGCTCCCATACCGCGAACCGCGCCAACACAGCACCCTGAGGCAAACCCAGAGACTGCTTCAATCCTCGAACCATCATCGCGCCCGGTAGCACCACCACAGCCACTCCATAGAGCGCTGACCACCACCAACCGCTTCCTCCAAGCGCGCCCATCAATACCGACAAAAACAAGCCTGCCGCACACTGCACACCCAACACCCGCCAAGGTGAATACACCGGCTGTTTGGCACGAAACGCCTCGGCCTCTTGTTTTGTGAGAGGCGCAAACGATTCTTCTTGCTGATCGTCGTCTGCAAGACCCTGGCCTGGGTTGGCACCCAGCGCAAAGGCTGCGGACTCTTCACCGGCGGCAGAGGTAGGCATGTCTTGTTGTTCAATTCGGGCTGGACAACCGGACCACCTGCACTCAGCGCAGGTCTTTGCCAATGTTCAGCGGCACCAAGAGGTGCGGTTTGCTGATATCCAAGTCCTGCATTTGGCAAAGCCTCGGGATTATACGAGGTAACCCGATGTATTCAAGTCGTTCGAGTCAGCCCGCTGCCCGAGCGCCATGCCAATTCGACATGGCGCCATGGGCGTGGCCTGCGGCGCAAAGGGCTCAGCGGTAGAGATTGGCCGGCAAGCCCGGCGTATCCACCCGCAAGGAAAGCACACACCCGGCGTGGGGCTGTTCAGCCAACTCCTGCTCTGACCGGCCTTCGCGGGCCGTGGTGATGTAAAGCGTTTTCAGGTCGGCACCCCCAAAGCACGGCATGGTGGGGCAACGCACCGGCAGGCGCACCTCGCGCAGGACCTCGCCCTGAGGTGACAGGCGCAGCACACGCTGTCCCTCAAACAATGCTACCCAATAACAACCTTCGGTATCCATGGCTGCACCATCGGGGCGGCCGCCGTAGTCACTCAAGTTTTGGTCGGCTTGTTTGATGGAAAAACTCGCAAACACACGGCGGTTGCTTGTTGCGCCGGTTTCAGGCGAGAAGTCCAGGGCGTACACGGTGTGGGCCTTGGTGTCGCTCCAATACATGGTGCGACCATCCACGCTCCACGCCAAACCATTGGAGGTGGTGATGCCGCTTTCTCGCCGTGTGAGTTGGCCGTGGGCGTAACGGTACAGATGCGCCAGTGGCGGATCGCGTGGCTCGTAAATCGTGCCGACCCAAAAGCGCCCTTGCGGATCGCATTTGCCGTCATTGAAGCGCTCTTGGCTGGGTTCATACGGGGGCGGCGCGAGGAGAGATCGTTGGCCAGTCAGAACATCAAAACGCCATAGGCCGTCGCGCATGGCGAGTAACAGCCCGCCGTCCAACATTGGCGCACAGCAGGCGACGTCGGTTTCAAACTGCCAATGTTGGACGGATCCTGTGCTGGGGTCGAGGCGATACAGGCGATGCGCCGGGATGTCGCACCAGTAAAGCACGTGTTCTGTCGGATGCCACAGGGGCGACTCGCCCAAGCGGTTGGGTTCGGCGACGGCGACGTTGATGTGTGCGTTGTGGGAAATCAAGTGAAACTCCAAGCGGATCGCTGGGAGGAAGAACCAAGGCTTCGCATCGTTGGCTCGACACCGACGCAGCTCAGTAACGCGACAGCCCGTCGCTCAAGTCGGCTTTGAGGTAATGCGCGCCAGGAATCGGGTTGAAATAGTAGGGTGGAATTTCTTCAAAACCCAAGGTGACGTAAAGCTCACGCGCCGCTTCCATGTCGTCCAAGGTGTCCAGCAACACGGTGGAATAGCCGGTTTGTGCGGCTTGGTCGAGCAGCGCTTCGGCCAGCAAACGCCCCAAACCAAACCGGCGAAAAGCGGGGCGAACATAAAGGCGCTTCATTTCACAAGCGTCGGCGTAGTCGGAGTCAGGAAATGGTCGGTAGGCGCCGCAACCGGCCACTTGGCCATCCACCCAGGCCAGCAACAAATGGCCAGCAGGGGCTGCGTAGTCGCCTGGCAGGCCCGCCAGTTCGGCGTCAAAGTTTTGAAAACACAGGTCCACACCAAGACTCTGTGCGTACTCGCGAAAAATATCGCGTGTGGCTTCCAGCGCTTCGGCACCCTCAGGGGCGAGCAGCTGAATATAGGCTTGGGACGTTGTCATGGGTCTATCGATCCATTTGCTCCGGATGTACCAACCAAGTAACCAAGGGCCGCCACAGCGCGATCAAATGCAAGCCCTCGCTGGGTGTGGAATCGGCAACAGTCACGGCGTCTCCTTGTTTGGACAACCCTGCAACTGTAGCGATAACTTGCGCTTAAACGCCACGCGACCTGTCCGCTTTGAACTGGGCCACAAAGGCTGCAAATCGCCCCTCCTCCAAGGCCTCGCGTACTTCTCGCATCAGGTTCACGTAATAGTGCAGGTTGTGAATGCTGGCAAGCATAGGGCCGAGCATTTCGCCGCAGCGGTCTAAGTGATGCAAATAAGCGCGTGAGAAATTTTTGCAGGTGTAGCAAGTGCAGGTTTCGTCCACGGGACGTTCGTCGGTTTTGTGGCGTGCGTTGCGCAGCTTCAAGTCGCCGAACCGGGTGAACAAATGGCCGTTGCGCGCGTTGCGCGTGGGCATGACGCAGTCGAACATGTCTACGCCTTGGGCGACGCCCCCCACCAAATCTTCCGGTGTGCCAACGCCCATCAAATAACGCGGCTTGTGGGGTGGCAGGCGGTGCGGCGTGTGCGCCATGATGCACATCATTTCTTCTTTGGGCTCGCCCACGCTGACGCCGCCAACAGCGTAACCGGGCAAGTCCAGATCCACCAAGGCATCGAGTGACTCTTGGCGTAAGTGCTCGAACATGCCGCCCTGCACGATACCGAAGAGTGCGTTGGGATTCTCCAGGCGCTGGTGTTCGGTGAGGCAACGTTTGGCCCAGCGCAAACTCAGCTCCATCGAGACCCGCGCTTCCGCCTCGGTGGTGAAGTGGCCCTTGGTTTCATAGGGCGTGCACTCGTCAAACTGCATCACGATGTCGCTGTTCAGCACATGCTGAATTTGCATGCTGACTTCGGGCGTGAGGAAAAGTTTGTCGCCATTCACAGGCGACGCAAACTTCACGCCTTCTTCGCTGATTTTGCGCATCTCGCCGAGGCTCCACACCTGAAAGCCGCCGCTGTCGGTGAGGATGGGACCCTGCCAGCTTTCAAAACGGTGCAAGCCGCCAAACTGCTTGAGCACATCCAACCCGGGCCGCAACCACAGGTGAAACGTATTGCCCAGAATGATTTGCGCGCCCATTTCTTGCAGCGAGCGCGGCATGACACCTTTGACGGTGCCGTATGTGCCCACAGGCATGAAGACCGGTGTTTCCACCACGCCGTGGTTCAACGTCAAACGACCACGGCGGGCGTGGCCTTCAGTCTTCAGTAGATCGAAACTCAGCATAGAAGGAACCTTGAAACGGCAGGTCGGCAATGCGCTCGTCGGGGATGAGCGCGTTCAGCCACTGCCTGAAGGTTCAATTGTCGCAGCAGGTTACCTTCTGCTGCGGACGGTGATCAAGGTTCCAATTTCGGCTCTAGACCCAATCACATGCTGTATGGCAGCGACGAGTGGTGCAGCACGATGCGCAGTTTGCCGGCATCGTCCTTCACGTACTTCCAGGTCTTGTCAACGGTGGTGACCTTGCCATCTTTGCCGGTGATAATGACGTTGCCCATGGTGGAGGCGGAGTCGCCGGCGATGAAGACGGCGGCGTTCTTGGACTCGCACTTGGTCCAGCCTTTGAGTGCAAACCCAGTGTCTTTGGGGAAATTGCTGTCGCCGCCCACAAAGTAGGCCAGCGCGCCAGCGCGGGTGGTGCGGAAGGTTTGTGGTGCCACGGTCAGTGTGGGTTTGAAGAGCACCACGCCCATCTGGTAGCCGTAGGCGGCGTCGATGACTTTTTCAGCCAGTTCCTTGGCGGCCTTTTGGCCGCCCTTGTCGTTGGCGCTGCTGATGTCAACCAGGGCTTGGCACCAGCCCTTCTGGGCGGCGAGCACCTCGGCTTCGGTGATGGCCTGGTTGACCACAGTGGCGGATGCAAGGCCGCTGAAGAACAAGAGCGCTGCGGGGGCGAGGTAGCGAATGGACATGTTGGAAACTCCTTGGTGGATGGGATTGGGAAGTGAGGCCCGGCGGGCCTGACGCCTTCACAGCTGCTATTGAAAGGCGCTCACTTGAACCCAGCTTGAATGACAGATGAGCAGACCCTGACGTTCACATGAACGCCAGATGAATGCCGCCGCCAGGCCTGCAGCGCCCTGACAATGCCTCCATGTTTCGACGACGACTCAGTGCGGTGCTGGTTCTCCTGGCTGCTGCCGTGGTGCTGCAGGCGGTGGCTGCGGTGCTGGCCGCGCGCGAGGCTGAGCGGCAAGTGGTGCGTGGCCGAATTGCCAGTGATATTCATCAGCGTTTTGTGGAGCTGTCGGCCACCAAGCAGCGCCTGCGCTCCTGGGTGACGCAGTTTCAGATTGGCGCTGGCGGCGACGTGGCCGAGCGCGACGCCTTGGAGCAGCGCATGCGCGCCATCCTGAGCGAGCTGGCAAACCTGACCCAGCAAGCTTCGGTGATGGGTCTGGAAGCAGGAGCCACGACAGAGCAGGGCGCGCGACTGGACGCGCTGCAGGTACTCGGGCAGAGCGTGGAGACGCTGAGCACGGCGATCCGCCAGAAACCACCTCTGTCGCCCAACGTGCAAGCACGTCAGGCCTGGGACACCTTGGCCGCCGTGTTCGAGCGCTCAGAAGGACGAGATTTGCGGCAGATCATTGCCCAAAGCATTGAGCGTGAACAAGCGGCGATGGACCGCGAGAGGGCGGCGGCGGATGCGTCGCTGGCGCGCATGCGGGCTTGGTGGATGGGCACAGCGCTGCTGTTGGCCCTGGGCGCACTGAGCGCCACCGCGTACTTTGGCCGCGCCTTGCGGCGTCCGCTGGACGCGCTGGCGGCAGGTGCGCAGGCGCTGCAGCACGGCCGTCTGGCGCATCGGATCAACTTAACCGGGCGCGACGAATTTGCCGAGGTCGCGCGCAGCATGAACACCATGGCCGACGAGCTGGAACAGCACCGGCGGCGCGAGGCCCAGCAGCGTCAATTGCTGGAAGCCACGGTGCGCGAACGCACCACCGACCTGCACCAGGCCAACGACTCACTGCGCCGCACCGACGTGCGCCGGCGCCAACTGCTGGCCGACATCAGCCACGAGCTGCGCACGCCGACCACCGCCATTCGGGGCGAAGCCGAGGTGACGCTGCGCGGGCAGGACAAACCGCTGCCCGAGTACCGTGCGGCGCTGGCGCGCATCGTCGACATTTCACGCCAGTTAGGCCGGGTGATCGATGACCTGCTGGCCATGGCCCGCACCGACCTGGAAACCTTCAGCCTGGTGCGACAGCCCGTGGCGCTGCAGCAGCCTTTGTGGGACGCTCTGAGCCAGGCCGCAAGCTTGGCAGGTGAGCATGGCGTGATCTTGAAGCCCGAGGGCCAGCCAGAGGAACACTACAAAGTGTTTGGCGACGCACAGCGTCTTACCCAGCTGCTCATGCTGCTACTGGACAATGCCATCCGTTACTCGCAACCGGGCGGCGTGGTGCGCTGGCAGGTCAAGGAGCAGGACGGCTCGGTGGAGGTGCGTGTGATCGACGACGGCATCGGTATTCCCCCAGACGAGTTGGCGCAGGTTTTTGAACGGCATTTCCGGGGCAGCACCGCGCGGCGCCACCGCGCCAGTGGCAGCGGCCTGGGCCTGCCGATTGCACGCGCGCTGGCGCTGGCGCACGGCGGTTCACTGGAGCTGCTCAGCCCTTACAACCCAGCGGGCGACGGCGGCACCTGCGCGGTGTTGCGGCTGCCCCAGTGGAACGATCCCGACTAGTGTCGCGGTTCAGAAATAACGGTACAAATGAAAGTAGTGGAGTTGGCCCAATGGCAAGGCGCAAACCGCAGCGATACCGAGGTATCGCGAGGATTTGCAACGCCGCCAGTGGGTCAAGTACACGCTTTCATGTACCGTTATTTCTGAACCGCGACACTAGGTGCTGCGTGAGCTGCCCATGGCCTTGAGCGAACATCCCAATCCATGAATATCTTGCTGGTGGAAGACGATTCCCGGATCGCCGATTTTTTGTTGCGCGGGCTGCGAGCCGAAGGTCACCAGGTGCAGCGTGCGGCCAACGGCCACGACGGTCTGGCGCTGGCGCAAGCAACCGCGCGCCAGACCCAGCCGACCGACCCAGCCACTGTGCTGGTGCTGGACCTGATGCTGCCTGGCATCAACGGCATGGAAATTTGCCAGACGCTGCGGGCAGCCGGCGTGGCGATGCCCATCCTGATGCTCACCGCGATGGGCTCGCTGGAGGACCGTGTGGCCGGTTTGCGCATGGGGGCCGATGACTACCTGTGTAAGCCCTTTGAATTCGAGGAACTGCTGGCCCGATTGGAGTCGCTGGCGCGGCGCACCCAGCCCCTGCAACCCAGCCGCTCGGCGCGCTTGCAGGTGGACGATCTGGTGCTGGACCGCGAAAGCATGAAAGCCAGCCGCACCGGTCAGCCGCTGACGCTGACAGCGCGCGAACTGGCCCTGCTGGAGCTTCTCATGAGCGCACCGGGGCGGCTGTTCAGCCGCGAGCGCATTTTGGCCAGCGTGTGGGGCCACAGCGAAGACCCGCTGACCAATGTGGTGGATGTCTACATCCGCCGCCTGCGCAGCAAGATCGACGATGGCCATGCGACCGCGCTGATCCAGACCGTGCGTGGGCTAGGCTACAGGCTGGAGGCACCCGGGCCGGCTGCGCGCTCCCCTCACAGTGAGGGTTGAGCCTCGCTAGGAACGGACGGGGCGCAGACTTCGTCCAACAGCCCGCTGTGACTGCACCAAGGTAGTACAAACTCAAGGAAACGCTGAATAAGTCCCCGCAGATGCGCGCGCCTCGAATCGGGATGGGCTGCGAGGCGAAAAGCGCAGCAATACCCGAAGGTATTGCGAGCATTTTTAACGCTGCAGACGGCCCGAGTTCGAGGATGCGAGCGCTGCGAGGGACTTGTTCAGCGTTTCCTTAAGCTTGAATGGTCGCAGCCCCGCATCTTGGGGGATGTGCAGCAGCTTCGATAGATGCTGCAGGTATCAACAGTCAACACTCGCTCTTAGGCAGTTGAAGTGCGCGCAAGACGCACGCACGATGCGCCCACCTTCATGTGAAGGTGCCTTGGAGAAATGAGCCCATGGGTTCAGCCATCGGTTCCACCGGAACCAGTTTGATTGCAGCGGTGTTGTTGGCCGACTTGGTGTCTGGCGTGGTGCATTGGGCGGAAGACGCCTATGCACGCGTCAAGCCGCAACGAAAGATCGCCTTGATCAACAAAATTGCCGAAGAAAACGACCTGCACCACGAGCGCCCCCGCGCATTTTTGGCCAAAGGCTGGTGGGCCAGCTCTTGGGATTTGTTTTTTGTGGGCGCAGCTCTTTTGTGTTTGGCCTGGGGTTTGGGTTGGTTCAGCCCTGCGGTGCTGCTGTTTGTGGTGTTGTCGGTCAACGCCAATCAACTCCACAAATGGACACACCAAAACGCCAGCGAAAAACCGTGGTGGGTGACGCGTTTGCAGCGTGCTTATGTGTTGCAAACACCGCGCCACCACGGTCGCCACCACCAAGGGGAGAAAAACTCGCACTACTGCGTGGTGACCAACTTTCTCAACCCGCTGCTGGAAGAAGTTGGGTTCTGGCGGCGGTTGGAAACGGGCGTGGAAAAACTGACCGGTCGCAAGCCGCGGCATGCACAGCAGTGACTCTCAGCGCTGGGCGTTACGCTCCAGCAGCATGGCATCGCCATAACTGAAAAACCGGTAGCGCTGGTTGATCGCATGTTGATACAGCGACATGACCGCTTCATAGCCCGCAAAGGCGCTCACCAACATCATCAAGGTGCTTTTGGGCAGGTGAAAGTTGGTGAGCAGTTTGTCCACCACGCGGAAGTCAAATCCGGGCGTGATGAAGATGTCGGTGTCGCGGCTGCCTGCTTGCAGTTCGCCTGCGCGGGCAGCCGACTCCAAGGCACGTAAAGTGGTGGTGCCCACTGCGAGCACGCGGCGGCCTTGTTTTTTGGTTTGCGTGATGGCGTCCACCGTGGCCTGTGGCACTTCAAACCACTCGCTGTGCATTTTGTGTTCGGCAATGTTGTCCACCCGCACCGGTTGAAAGGTGCCTGCGCCCACATGCAGGGTAACACTGGCGCTGTTCACGCCTTGCGCTTTGAGTGCAGCCAACACCTGCTCGTCGAAATGCAAAGCGGCGGTCGGTGCGGCCACTGCGCCGGGGTGTTTGGCGAACACGGTTTGGTAGCGGCGTTCGTCCTCAGAGGAGTCCTCGTGGGTGATGTAAGGCGGCAAAGGCACGTGACCGTGGCTGGCCAAGAGCTGGAGCGGGTCCCACGGAAAACGTAAATGGAAAAGTCCGCCGTCGGGGCCGCAGCGACCGAGCACCTCGGCGTCGAATCCTTTTGTGGCGGCGGGGCCTCCAAAGTGCACCCTGCTGCCGGGTTTGGGGCTTTTGCTGGCACGCAGGTGGGCCCAAACCTCTTGAGTGCCGGGCAGCACCCGCTCCACCAAAGCTTCCACGTGGCCGCCGCTGTCCTTGCTGCCAAAGAGGCGGGCTTTGATGACCTGGGTGTCGTTGAACACCAGCAAGTCTCCGGCTTGCAGCAAGCTGGGCAGCTCGCGGAAGATGCGGTCCACTGGCGGTTGTTTGCGCCCATCGAGCAACCGAGAGCTGCTGCGCTCGGCCGCAGGGTGCTGGGCGATCAAATCGGGGGGCAGGTGGAAATCGAAGTCGCCTAGGCTGAATGCGCGATGGAATTCGGAGGAAGAAGTAGTCATGCCATTGAGGGCCTGACGAGGCCCGTGCCAAAGGAAGTGATTGAAGGGCAGAATTGTCCCATGCCCATTGACCTTCCTAACCAGAGCCCCGCGCCGCGCAAGGAGAAATCCGCGCCGCAAAAGGCGATGGAGAAGTTGGGCTTGATGCGTGACATCGACCTGGCCCTGCACTTGCCGCTTCGGTACGAAGACGAGACACAGCTCACCGCTGTTGCGGCGTTGCGAGATGGCGAGTTGGCGCAAGTGGAAGCCGTGGTGACTGACTGCCAGATCCAAACGCGCAACCGCAGGCAGCTCGTGGTGCAGTTGCAAGACGAGGCAGGCGAGACCTTGGTGCTGCGTTTTTTGAACTTCTATGCCAGCCACCAAAAAACATTGGCCGTCGGCCAGCGGGTGCGGGTGCGCGGTGAAGTGCGTGGTGGTTTTTTAGGGCTGGAGATGGTGCATCCCCAGTTCAAAGCGGTGAGTAGTGGCGCCGCTTTGGCCACCGCACTCACGCCGGTCTATCCCACCAGCGCGGCATTGCCTCAAGCGTATTTGCGCAAGGCCGTGGCCTCCGGTGTGCAGCGTGCGGACTTGTCCGAGGTGATCCCGGCTGAACTCGTGCCGCCTGGTTTGCCCTCGCTGCGCAGCAGCTTGCAACTCCTGCACCAACCTTCGGCGGATGTACCTCTGGCGCAATTGGAGGAACGCAGTCATCCGGCTTGGTTGCGCCTCAAGTTTGACGAGCTGCTGGCCCAGCAGCTCTCCCAGCTGCAAGCGCGGCGTGAGCGCGCTTTGCAACGGGCCCCGGCATTCAAGCTCGTGGCGGGCGGTCTGCATGAACAACTGCTGGCCGCGCTGCCGTTTGCGCTGACCGGCGCGCAGCGCCGTGTGGTGGAGGAAATTGCCCAAGACCTGCAGCGCGACATCCCCATGCACCGCCTTTTGCAAGGTGATGTCGGTTCGGGAAAAACCGTGGTCGCGGCCTTGAGTGCGGCCATTGCCATGGGCCAGGGCTGGCAATGCGCACTGATGGCCCCCACAGAAATTTTGGCCGAACAGCATTTCCGCAAACTCATCACCTGGCTGGAGCCCCTCGGCATTGGAATGGCCTGGCTCACTGGCAGCCGCAAAGGCAAAGGTCGCAAAGAGATGCTGGAACGTGTCGCCACCGGCGAAGCCAAGCTGGTGGTGGGTACCCATGCGGTGATTCAAGCCGAAGTGCAGTTCGCCAACTTGGGCCTGGCCGTCATCGACGAACAACACCGTTTCGGTGTGGCACAGCGTTTGGCTTTGCGCAACAAACTGCAAGAACAAAATCTGGAACCCCATTTGCTGATGATGAGCGCCACGCCCATCCCCCGTACGTTAGCGATGACGGTATTTGCCGACCTCGATATCAGCACCATTGACGAACTGCCGCCCGGTCGCACGCCCATCGTCACCAAAGTTTTTGCAGATGACAAACGCGGCGACGTGGTGCAAAAAATCAGCCGCGAAGTGGAAGAGGGTCGGCAGGTGTATTGGGTGTGCCCGCTGATTGAAGAGTCAGAAAAACTGGACTTGCAAAACGCCACCGAAGCCCATCAACAACTTTGCCTGGCATTGCCTGACACCCTGGTGGGTCTGCTTCACGGCCGCATGCCCACCGCAGAGAAGGCGGCAGTCATGGCCCTCTTCACCTCGGGGCAGATGGCGGTGCTGGTGAGCACAACGGTGATTGAGGTGGGCGTGGACGTTCCCAATGCCAGCCTGATGGTGATTGAGCATGCTGAGCGGTTTGGTCTGTCTCAACTGCATCAACTGCGCGGCCGGGTGGGCCGGGGCGCGAACGCCAGCGTTTGTGTGCTGCTCTACACCGGCCCCTTGAGCCCCACCGGCAAAGACCGCCTCAAAGCGATGGCGCAAACCACCGATGGGTTTGAGATTGCGCGGCGTGACTTGGAGATTCGCGGCCCCGGCGAATTTTTGGGTGCGCGGCAAAGTGGTGTGCCGCTGCTGCGTTTTGCGGATTTGAGCGAAGACTTGGCCTTGGTAAAGCAAGCCAGGCATGCGGCAGAACAGCTGCTTGACCACCACCCGGATGCCGCCCAAAAACACCTGGCGCGTTGGCGGGGTGTCAGGGCGGAGTATTTGAAGGCCTAAGGAAGGTCTGCATAAATACCAAGCAAACCTGCTTGCCGGGAAGGCGAAGGATTGCGACGATATAGGCCATGAAGCAGCACAGCCTGGGACTGGGACAGA
>JBJOQO010000054.1:0-22338 GCA_046049865.1 Pseudomonadota bacterium
ACACCTCGCCGGTGTCGGTGTCGCGGTACTCGTGGTCTTGGATCCAGTAGTCGGCGTAGGTGACGTAGCGGTCAAAGATGTTTTGACCGTATTCGCTGTAGCTTTCCAGGTAGGCCGTTTGAATTTCTTTGCCGATGAATTCGGCATAACGCACGGCCAGGTGTTCTTTGATGAAAGCGAGGTACTTCTGCTCAGTCTCAGCGGGGAACTGCTCGCGCTCAATTTGCTGCTCCAGCACGTACATCAAATGCACTGGGTTGGCTGCGACTTCGGTGCTGTCGAAGTTGAACACCTTGGAGAGAATCTTGTAGGCAAACCGCGTGCTGATGCCGCTCATGCCTTCATCGACGCCGGCGTAGTCACGGTACTCCTGGTAGCTCTTGGCGCGGGGGTCGGTGTCCTTCAGGTTTTCACCGTCATAGACCAGCATCTTGGAGTAGAGCGACGAGTTCTCGGGCTCCTTCAAGCGCGTCAAGATGGCGAACTGGCTCATCATCTTCAGCGTGCCGGGCGCACAGGTGGCGGCGGCTAACGAGGAGCCTTTGAGCAGCTTCTCGTAGATGTGCACCTCTTCGCTCACGCGCAAGCAATAGGGCACTTTGACGATGTAAATGCGGTCCAGAAACGCCTCGTTATTCTTGTTGTTGCGAAAGGCTTTCCACTCGCTCTCGTTGCTGTGGGCCAGCACGATGCCATCAAACGGAATCGCACCGAAGCCTTCCGTGCCCTTGAAGTTGCCTTCCTGGGTGGCTGTGAGCAAGGGGTGCAGCACTTTGATGGGCGCCTTGAACATTTCCACGAATTCAAGCAAGCCCTGGTTGGCCAAACACAGGCCACCCGAGAAACTGTAGGCATCGGGATCGTCTTGCGAAAAACTCTCCAGCTTGCGAATGTCCACCTTGCCCACGAGTGAGCTGATGTCCTGGTTGTTTTCGTCGCCGGGTTCGGTTTTGGCAATGCCCATCTGTTTGAGCACACTTGGGTAACGCTTCACCACCTTGAACTGGCGGATGTCGCCACCAAACTCTTCCAGGCGTTTCACAGCCCAGGGGCTCAAGATGCGGTTGAGGTAACGGCGCGGAATGCCGTACTCTTTTTCCAGGATGGGGCCGTCTTCCGCCGCGTCGAACAAACCCAGCGGTGATTCGTTCACGGGTGAGCCCTTGATGGCGTAGAAGGGCACCTCCTGCATCAGCGACTTCAGCCGCTCGGCAATCGAACTCTTGCCGCCACCCACCGGCCCCAGCAGATAGAGGATTTGTTTTTTCTCTTCCAGGCCCTGCGCGGCATGCCGGAAGTAAGACACCACCTGCTCAATGGCGTCTTCCATGCCGTAGAACTCGGCAAAGGCGGGGTAGATCTTGATGACCTTGTTGGCAAAGAGCCTGGACAGGCGCTGGTCGTTGCGTGTGTCGATGGTTTGCGGCTCGCCGATGGCCTTGAGCATGCGCTCGGCGGCGGTGGCATAAGCGACCGGGTTGCGCTTGCACTCGTTCAGGTAGTCCTCGAGTGAGAGTTCTTCTTCGCGCGTGCGCTCGTAACGGGCTTTGAGATGGCTGATGACGTCCATGCTGATCTCCTAGGGTTCAAGGAGGCGCAAAACAAACCGTTGCCGGTTCGCTTAGCGTCTGGGGAAGTTCTGATGAAACCCCTCAAGGCTCCATCAGAGCTTTCCTGAATCAACACACAGTGGCATCAATACGCGTTTGTAGCATCTCCTATTGCAACCAATTCAATGCCGAGAGGAGCAGCAAAAAACGGGCCTAATTCAAAAACATGTCCTGCCGCACCTGTTACTGAGTCCCATCTCGATCCTGAAGTTCCACAACAATTGCTCAGGTCGAACCCAGCCCCAACTTTTCCAAGAGTCCATTGAGCTCGTCGAGCGAGCCAAATGCAATGGCGACTTCACCTTGTTCGCCACGTTTTGTGCGCTTCTTCACACGGATTTCAACAGCTGCCGTCAAAGCGTCGGACAAGGTGGCCTCAATGCGCAACAAGTCGCGTGATTTGGCGGCCGTATTGCGGGCCAAGGTTTTCTGCTTTGCCGACGGCGCTTGCCTCGCCACCAGCTTCTCGGCCTCGCGCACACTGAGTTTTTTGGCGACGATTTCCGTCGCACTCAAGATTTGCTGCGCCCCATCCAGGGGCAGCAGCGCACGTGCGTGGCCCATGTCCAAGTCACCGGCCATCAGCATGCCCTGAACGGGTTCGGCCAGTTGCAACAGGCGCAGCAAATTGCTCGCGGCGCTGCGCGAGCGTCCCACGGCTTGGGCGGCTTGTTCATGCGTCAGTCCAAATTCCTCAGTGAGGCGCTTCAAACCCTGAGCCTCTTCCAGCGGATTCAGGTCTTCCCGCTGGATGTTTTCAATCAGCGCCATGGCGGCGGCGGCCTCGTCAGGCACATCTTTGACGAGTACCGGCACTTCATCCAGACCGGCCAATTTGGCCGCGCGTGAACGACGCTCGCCCGCGATGATTTCGTAAACCCCACTACTGAGTGGCCGCACCAAAATGGGTTGCATGATGCCCTGGGCCTTGATGCTCTCGGCCAGCTCATACAGCGAGCCTTCGTCCATGCGTGTGCGCGGCTGGTACTTACCAGGGCGCAGTTGACTCAGCTTGAGGCTGGAGGGCGAACGATTGACATCCGTCGCTGAGACCGGCGCAACATCTTTGACTTTCGGGCCGAGCAATGCTTCGAGGCCCAGGCCGAGGCCTTTGGGTTTCTTGGTGACCATGGGGGGATTGTCGGTGATTCGACCTCGCAAGCCATCAGGAACACCATATCCAAGGGGTTGCTGGCTTCGTCACTCTGATGCACTTTAAACCGTGCCCGTCCCTAAGTAGCATGCTGGTAGCGGTATTCCTGGGTCCTTCCACCGTACCCATACGCCGCTGCACGAACATCTTCAATATGGATGTAACTTTCCTGGTGAAGATCGCCGAGCAGCCGCGCAAAGGCCTCGAAAGCCTCGCGGATGTACTGTTCTTTTTCGGCCTTGGTATTGGTCTCGTCGGTGATTTTGATGTCGAAGTAAAAGCTGCGCTTGCCCTGCTGAGACAGCGGCACCCCCGCAACGATCCAGCAATCGGGGCTCACGTAGTCAATGGTTATGGCCATCAACTCCGGTTTCTTTTTCAGGACTCTGGAGGTCAATTCGATCAGCGTCTGCGCCACTTGGGCGGTGAGCTCGGTGGATTTTTCGGCGGCGATCTTGACGTTGAGAATGGGCATGATGAAATACTCCTGTGGTTAGCTATGCAACTATTTAACTCGGCAATGGACTCATTCAAGGGCTGAGCGCACACTTTTCACACGCTGAACAAGCTCTTCAAAGACTTGCGGCCCCAGGCGCTTTTTCAACCGTACCGTTGCCTTGGCACCGGCCTCGTTCAGCGCCGGGCCCAGTTCGACGGCACGCGGCGTGGCGTAGATGGCCACTTGGCGACCATCTTCTTTGCACGCCTGACGAACGACCAACTGCTTGGCGGCCAACCCATCCAGCGCACGCGTCGCGGTAGGCCGCGAAATGGCCAGCGCGTCCGCAAGCTCTGACTGAACCTGGCCCGGTTTTGCGACCACCGCTCGCAACAGAAAAGCCTGCGGCGGCGTGAGGTCAAATGCCTTGAACGCCAGCGCCCATTCCTGCTCCAGTCGACGCGCCAATGCCGCAGTATTGAAGTACATGCAGTGATCAAACATAGCCGAATGCTAGTCGAACTTGGTTAGCTATGCAACTGTTTTATCCGGCGCCATGCTTCTTTCGGCCATCAAACCTCCCTCCCGAGCCGAGCCGACCACTGCACCAGCCGGGTCTGGCCTTCGGTCCAATCGCCCAAACCAGAGTCGCCATTGATGTGCCCGCAAACGCCTATGTTTTCGAAACTGCTGCCCCAATCCCGTGCAAGGCCCTCGGCGCGTTCAAGCGCGCAATAGGGATCGTCGCTGCTGGCAAGCACCCTGCTGGCAAAGGGCAACTTGCTGCGCACCATGGGACGCCAATTGAAAAGGTTGGGCGGCATGTCCTCTCGTTCGGTGTCCGGCGGAGCTACAAGCAAAGCCGCGACCACGCGGGCCGTGTGTTGCGAGTGCGCGGCCCAGGCGGCCACCAATTGGCAGCCCAGGCTGTGAGCCACGAGCACCACGGGTGCGTCTTGTTGTTGTATCACCTCGTCCAGCCGAGCCATCCAGTCGCCCCGGCGCGGCCAGGTCCAGTCGTCTTGTTCGACGCGGGTGTAGCCATGCAAGGCCTCCCAGCGGCTTTGCCAGTGGGCGGCGTCGGAGTTCAACCAGCCTGGCAACAGCAGGACACGGGGGTTTTGTGGGTAGGGAAATACGTCAGTCATGGGGTTGGGGTGCCTCTGCAATACCCTTCGCGGCACCCTAGCTTATCCTTCACTTCTCACACAGAACAGCAAAGAGGTTGACATGGTTTACAAAGTTTTTGTCGATGGTCAAGAGGGCACCACCGGCTTGCGCATTCATGAGTATCTCGCGCAGCGCCCTGACATTGAAGTGCTGAAGATTGATGCAGACAAACGCAAAGACCCGTCAGAGCGCGCACGCCTGCTCAACGCGGCTGACGTGGCCTTTTTGTGCCTGCCCGACGCCGCCTCGCGCGAAGCGGCCAGCATGATCACCAATACCAACACCTGCTTGATCGACGCCAGCACCGCCCACCGCACAGTCGCCGGTTGGGCCTTTGGCCTGCCAGAGTTGGCCCCTGGCCAGCGAGAGCTGCTGCGCCACAGCAAACGCATCGCCAACCCCGGTTGCCACGCCAGCGCCTTCATTGTGTTGCTGCGCCCCTTGGTCGATGCGGGATTGGTGCCACGCGATCTCCTGGTGTCGGCCACATCCATCACCGGCTACTCGGGGGGTGGCAAAAGCATGATCGCGCAGTACGAAGCGGGGGGCGATGCCAAGTTGCAGTCGCCTCGCCCCTATGGTTTGACCTTGGCGCACAAACATTTGCCCGAGATGAAAACCCACACCGGTTTGATGCACGCGCCGCTGTTCATGCCCATCGTGGGCAATTTCTACAAAGGCCTGGCGGTGACCGTGCCCTTGCACTTGTCGCAACTGCCTGCTGGCACCACAGCCGAATCCCTGCACTCCGCGCTGTCAGCGCGATATGCGGCCGAGCCCTTCATCAACGTCAAACCACTGCGCGATCCTGCTGTGCTGGAAAGCGGCTTTTATGACGCACAAGCCTGCAACGACACCAACCGCGTGGACATCCATGTTTTTGCCAACGATACCCAGGTGCTGCTGATGGCCTGCCTGGACAACCTCGGCAAGGGGGCCAGCGGTGCGGCGGTGCAGTCGATGAATGTGCACTTGGGTTTGGATGAGGCGTTGGGGCTGTAAACACATCCCCACCGTCCATCAAGCCGTGGTCGCCAACGCCCTTGTTATGCGGTGCCGGTGCACAGTGGTTTTAGGCACCGGCATTTGAAACCAGCTGCGCACGTCTTCTTCCAGCCCGATGCCGTGCATGTAGTTGTAGAGGGCTTTTTTCAGGGCCCGGCCCAGGGCGTCGTGGTCAACCCCGGTTGGATCAACGAAACCGACATCGTTTTGCGCGAATGACACCGCAGGCAAGGGCAGCAAGGTGACACCATAGTCTTGCGGGTTCTTGCCCACAGGAGAGTGCACGGTACAAGCAAAGCGGTGGAAAAAACCGGACTGGATACAGCCGTTTTCAAACAGTTGGCGCACATACTCCAGCGCGTCCACGGTGTCTTGTACTGTCTGCGTGGGAAAGCCGTACATCAGATAGGCATGGACCAAGATGCCCGCGTCCGAAAAACCTTTGGTAACACGCGCCACCTGTTCCACCGACACGCCTTTTTTCATCAGTTGCAGCAGACGATCAGAGGCCACTTCGAGCCCACCCGAAATGGCAATGCAGCCGCTGTCGGCCAGTTGTTGGCACAACTCGGAGCTGAACGATTTTTCGAAACGGATGTTGCCCCACCAGGAGATGGACAACTGGCGCCGGATCAATTCGGCGGACAAGGTTTTTAAGGCTTTGGGGGGTGCGGCTTCGTCAACGAAATGAAATCCGGTTTGCCCGGTTTCTTTCACGATGGACTCGATGCGGTCCACGAGCACCGCCGCCGACGCGCCTTCGTAGCGCGAAATGTAGTCCAGGCTCACATCACAGAAGCTGCATTTTTTCCAGTAGCAACCATGGGCGACGGTGAGCTTGTTCCAGCGGCCGTCTGACCACAGACGGTGCATGGGGTTGAGCATGTCCAGCAACGACAGGTACTGGTCCAGGGGCAGGCCATCCCAGGTGGGTGTGCCGACCTCGGCGAAAGCAATGTCCGGCTCGACCAGGTTGATGTAACGCACGGCCTGTGTATCAGCGTCACGCACATAGGTGCGGACAAGGCGCTGCTGTGAGCGTTTGCCTTGCAGGTGCTCGAGCAGAGCGAGCAGGGGGCGCTCACCGGCATCGAGGGTCACATAGTCAAAGTAGTCGAAGACGCGGGGCTCACTGAGTTCGCGCAATTCAGTGTTGACGAAACCGCCGCCCAAGCCCAATCGGATGTGGGGGTGCGCTGTTTTAATGGCCTGTGCAATGCGGAAAGCAGCGTAGACGGAACCCGGAAAGGGTGTTGAGACCAGCACCAAGGTGGGAGCGTGTTTTTCAATCGCCGCCAAGGTGAGCGCCACCAAGGTTTCATCCACCAGATTCAGCGGTGCGGCCAAAGCGGCCGCCAACGGATCGAAGGTGGGCTGGCTTTGCGCCAGGGACTCGGCATAACGCACGAACTCGAAACGTGGGTCGATGGCGTCGCGCAGCACGTCGGCCAGGTCGTTGAGGTAGAGCGTGGCCAGGTGACGGGCGCGGTCTTGCACGCCCAATGCGCCAAACGCCCAGGCCAAAGGATCGCCACCCTCGTCGTCCACATAGACATCGAGCGAAGCAAAACGTGGGCCTTCGGGCAAGAAGCTGCGGCCGGCGATGCGGTGGGCTATTGTTGAATCTCGCCCTTGCGAAAAAGCGATGGTGGGCGTGATGGTGGCCAGGTAGCGGTCGAACTGGGCCATGAAGGCCTGCACCCGCGGGCTACGCTGTTTCTCGGGCAAAACCTCGATTTGGGCGTGCACCTTCTCCAAACCCGGCAGCGACAACAAGGTGAGCACCAAAGCCAAGGCCAAGTCTTCTTGGACCGCATCCACACCGCGCGAACGCAAAAAACCAGTGAGGTAGGCGGTAGACGGATAGGGTGTGTTGAGCTGCGTCATCGGCGGGATGACGGACAGGACACGGAAGGGGCTCGTCACTCAGAGACTCTCAAATAAAGACTGATGCCGATAGTGTGCGCACACAACACCAACCCCATCAAGGTTTGGGCCCCAAGCGCTCCACCATCTCAGCCGCAAACTCGACAAAAGCCTGCGCCCCTTTGGACGCCGGGTCAAACACCACTCCAGGCAAACCATAACTCGGTGCTTCGGCCAAACGCACATTCCGCGGGATGACGGTGTTGAACACCTTGTCATCAAAATGCGCTTTGAGCTGATCGCTGACCTGCTGCTGCAAAGTGATGCGGGGGTCGAACATGACCCGCAAGAGACCGATGATTTCCAGCTTGGGGTTGAGGTTGGCATGCACCTGTTTGATGGTGTTGACCAGATCGCTCAGCCCTTCAAGCGCAAAGTACTCGCACTGCATGGGCACCACCACGCCGTGGGCGCTGCACAGGCCGTTCAGGGTGAGCATGCTCAAACTGGGTGGACAGTCGATGAGCACGAAATCGTATTCAGCATCTACCGCTTCCAGCGCGGTTTTGAGTCGCTGGTCGCGGCGCTCCAGGTGCACCAACTCCACCTCGGCGCCAGCCAAATCACGGCTGGCGCCTAAGAGGTCGTAGCCTGCTTTGTCGGCCTTTTGACGCGCTTCCGCGATGGAGGCGTTTTCCAACAGCACGTCGTACACCGTCAGCTCCAGGGCGCGTTTGTCCACACCCGAGCCCATGGTGGCATTGCCTTGCGGGTCCAGGTCGACCACCAACACACGTTGACCAATGCGAGCCAGACCCGCACCCAAATTCACCGTGGTGGTGGTTTTGCCTACGCCACCTTTTTGGTTGGCAATGCAGAAAATTCGGGCCATGCGCTTGGATCGTTTGGAAAGTTACTTGGAGATGGCCAGCTTGAGGCCGAAGCCGATCAAGAACACCCCGGCGAGTTTTTCCAGGGCGCGTGAGACGACGGGGTTGGCGCGCATGCGTTCAGCCAAAAAGTGGGTGAGCAAGACCACCACCAAACCGTATAGGAACGTCAGCGCCGCAATCGTTCCCGCCATCACGCCAAACGTGACCAGGCCCTGGTGGTGAGCAGGATCCACAAACAAGGGGAAGAAAGCCATATAAAACACAATGGCCTTGGGGTTAAGCAAGGTAATGGCCATGGCTTGCCGAAAGTAGTGCCGTGGTTTGATGTTCAGAATAGGTGCCGCGCCCGGTTTGGCCAGCAGCATCTTGCCGCCCAGCCACACCAAGTAGGCCGCACCCAACCACTGCACCGCCGTCAAAGCCGCAGGGTAGGCGACGAGCAAGGCAGCCACACCGGCCACAGCCAACCACATCAGCACCTGGTCACCCGCGATCACCCCAAGCGTGGCGGCCAAACCACCCAGCAAACGACCCTTGCTGGTGGAGGTGATCAAAGCCAAATTACCCGGGCCCGGAATGGCCAAGAAGACCACCACGGCGAGCACGAATTGACCGTAATCGGCAATACCGAACATGGAGGGGCTCCTGGAAGGGCTAGAAAACGAGGGCGAAGGAGGGCGGGGGTGACGTTGAAGTTTACGTCAGCCGATCGGGCAAAAGTGACCTCAAACCTGGTTGTTCACAGCAGGCCGAGGCCGCATCCACAACAAACAGCGCTCGGCTTCCAAGCCAGGCACCTGCAGTTGTTCCACGTGAAACACTTCCAAGTTTGCTGGCAACGCTTGCTCTTCGTCGCTGGGGCGTTTGCCTTTCATGGCCAACCAAACCCCTTGCGGCGCCAAATGGCGACTGGTTAAATCCACAAAATCGGGGAGCGATGAGAAGGCCCGGGACGTCACGACGTCAAACGGCGCCTCCCCTGCATGTCCGGCCCAGACTTCAACGCGCGCGTGCTGGCTGCGCAAATGACGCAGGCCCAATTCCGCGGCCACCTGCTGAATGAAGCTGGCCTTTTTGCCCACAGTATCAATGCATGTGACTTGCAACTGAGGCAATACGATGGCCAGCACGACGCCTGGCAAACCTGCGCCGCTGCCCACGTCGAGCAAACGGGCACCGGCCGTTAACCCGGCAGAGTCCAGATGGCGCTGCAATGCGGGTACGACGGCCAGGCTGTCGAGCAGGTGGTGGGTCAGCATCTCGTCCGGTTGACGAAGCGCAGTCAGGTTATAGACGCGGTTCCAGCGCTCAATCAAAGCCAGGTAAGCGAGCAGGGCATCGAATTGGGGAGCGCTGAGCGACAAACTCAGCGCCGCCGCGCCTTGCTCCAGGCGATCCCGCAGCACAGTGGACCCCATGTCACGCAGCATCGCTGCCGGGGAGGGGATCGTTGGCGGCGGCGTTGCTCTTGGCAAAACCTCCGTCCTTGCCCATGCGCTTGCCTTTTTTCAAGTGAATCAAGAGCAGGGAGATTGCCGCTGGTGTCACACCCGAAATGCGCGAGGCCTGGCCCAAGGTTTCTGGCCGGTGTTGGCCGAGCTTCTGGCGGGCCTCAAAACTCAAGGCGTGCACCTGGGCGTAGTCCAGGTCTTCAGGTAAACGCATAGTCTCGTAGTGAGCGGCACGCTGAACTTCGTCAATTTGGTTGTCGATGTAACCCGCGTACTTGATGCTGATTTCCATCTGCTCCACCACGGCCGCCGCCAAGACCTCACCCAACTCCGCCACCAAGGTTTCACGTGAAACACCGGCTTCGGGGCGAGCCAGGGCGGCCACATCCACCAAGGCGTTGAAGTCCACACCAGGGCGGCGCAGCAAATCGGCCAGGCTGTATTCATGCTCCAGGGCCTTGCCGACCAAACGTTCAGCGTCCGCAGCCGACAGCTTGGCGGGCGTGATCCAGGTGGAGCGCAGCCGCTGTGTTTCACGTGAGACAGCATCTCGTTTGCGGTTGAACGCGTCCCAACGCACATCGTCCACCAAACCCAACGCACGGCCGACCTCAGTCAACCGCATGTCGGCGTTGTCTTCTCGCAGCTGCAGGCGGAACTCCGCCCGGCTGGTGAACATGCGGTAAGGCTCGCTCACACCCTTGGTGATGAGGTCATCCACCAGCACGCCCAAATAGGCTTGATCGCGACGCGGTGTCCAGGCGGCTTGGCCACGCACTTGCAGCGCGGCGTTCAATCCGGCAAACAAACCTTGAGCCGCCGCCTCTTCATACCCTGTCGTGCCATTGATCTGTCCAGCAAAAAACAAGCCGTTGATGGATTTGGTCTCAAAGCTGGCCTTCAAAGCACGCGGGTCGAAGTAGTCATACTCGATGGCATAACCCGGCCGCAGGATGTGGGCTTGCTCCAAACCCAGCATCGAGTGAACCGCTTTCAGTTGAATATCAAAGGGCAGCGAGGTGGAAATGCCATTGGGATAAAACTCGTGGGTGGTCAGGCCCTCGGGCTCCAAATAAATCTGGTGCGAGTTTTTGTCGGCGAAACGGTTCACCTTGTCTTCAATGCTGGGGCAATAGCGCGGGCCCACGCCACCAATCACGCCTGTGAACATGGGGCTGCGGTCAAACCCGGAACGAATGATCTCGTGCGTGCGTTCGTTGGTGTGGGTGATCCAACAGGGCACTTGCCGGGGGTGCTGCGAAACGTCGCCCAAGAAACTGAATACCGGCACGGGATCGAGGTCGCCGGGTTGTTCTGCGAGTTTGGCAAAGTCGATGGTGCGGCCATCCAGACGCGGCGGTGTGCCCGTTTTAAGGCGGCCTTGCGGCAACTTCAACTCCTTGAGCCGAGCCGACAACGTGACCGCAGGCGGGTCACCGGCCCGACCAGCAGCGTGGTTTTGCAGACCCACATGAATTCGACCGTCCAAGAAGGTACCGGCGGTCAGCACCACGGCGCGACAACAAAAGCGAACACCCACTTGCGTGACAACTCCAGTCACCGCATCGCCTTGCACCAGTAAATCATCACAGGCACCTTGGAACAGCCACAAATTGGGCTGGTTTTCCAAGCGGCGGCGAATGGCCGCGCGGTAAAGAACGCGGTCGGCTTGTGCCCGGGTGGCGCGCACGGCGGGGCCCTTGGAGCCGTTGAGTATGCGGAACTGAATGCCCGCTTCATCGGTAGCGCAAGCCATTGCGCCGCCCAAGGCGTCAATCTCTTTGACCAAGTGGCCTTTGCCTATGCCACCGATGGATGGGTTGCAGCTCATCTGCCCCAAGGTCTCAATGTTGTGGGTGAGCAGCAAGGTCGCCACGCCAGCGCGCGCACTGGCCAGCGCCGCTTCGGTGCCCGCGTGGCCACCGCCAATCACGATCACATCAAACTCTTTGGGAAACAACATGGCAAGGCCTTCGGATCACTGACTGCCTCATTTTTGGGCAGCCCTCGATTGTAGGGAGCGGGGGCCGTCTCGTCACGCCCTTGATCGAACCACGAAAGCTCATGCTGTGCGTTTTTCAACCGATAAAGTCAGCACCATGAACTGCCGCCCTCACTGCGCCGCCTGCTGCATTGCGCCGTCCATCTCCAGCCCCATTCCCGGCATGCCTGATGGCAAACCTGCGGGCGTGCCTTGTGTGCAATTGACGGCTGATTTGCGCTGCGCCATCTTCGGGCACCTGGACCGACCAGCGGTGTGCAGCTCTCTTCAACCGTCTGAAGATATGTGTGGCGACTCGCGGGAGCAAGCGATGCGCTGGTTGGGAGGGATGGAGACGATCACGGCACCGAGTTCTGTGTTGCCGAAGATGGTTTGAAGTCCGCACAGGGGTCGCTGCGTGCGGCCACCTCGCTCTGCACCACGTGGTCGTAGATCCCAGGAATCGGTGCAGCCTCCACAAAACCCACCACCCAAAGTTGCTGGGCAGGCAACGCAGCCAACCACTGCGGCACACCGAGGTCGCGCCGCACATGGCCGTTGCCCGCAATCAACACCGCACCCTGTCCCGGACGGGTCTGCAGTGCTTCGCGCAGCACGGCCGCCATCACGGCGTCACGCGCCATTTGCGCTCGGGCCATGCCGGGCAAAACAGGCGACGGTAACGCACCGCAATGGCCATGGTCGACTTCCCGTTCTTGAGCGGCTTGCAACGCGGCGGGCACGGCACCACTCAGACCCAAGGCATCTTGTTGCTCTGCGCTGAAAACCTCTGCCCAGCCGCCGCGCACCAAACGCCGGGCCTGATTACGTGGCAAATTGGCCGCACGCAGGGGCAAGTTGTGCAGCAGCGCGAGCTCGATCAGGGGGATGTACAGCGGCCAGTCCCACGCCTGCGCACCACTGCTGCTGCGTGGACTGGCATGCGCGATCAAGTGCGCGACATCACGGGGCCGCTCACGTCTGGCAGCGTCAACCGCTGACTGCTGGTTGGTATCAAACTGTTCCATCACCACCGCAGGTCGCCAGCCCGCTTGAATCGCCGCTTGCAGACCCCGAAAACGCCGGGTGTGAAGAGGGGCGTTGTCGTGCACCTCGCCCAACAGGGCAACAGTGTCGCCACGCAGCCGCTGATCCCACAACTGACTTGAACTCGGGACGGTGTTGCATGCGGTCAACCCACCCATCGTGGCGATACCCAACAACGTGCGACGCAGCCATTCTCGGCGTTTCAAAACGTTCGGAGCTGCTGACTGCTGTAGCGGCCGTGTGTCATCCAACCCACTTGTTTTCATGCATCCCTTATTTGAGGGGCTCACAGAGATTGACGTCATGGACACCGCGCTTCAACATCACACTCAAGCTAGAAAATCAAACTACCCGCGACAACTTGCTGACGCAACTCATTGTGAAATCAACCTCGGCCTTCATCAACGCTTTCGCGACCTGTGCGCTGTGGCTACCCATGGTTGGTCAAACCTCGCTGCGAGCGTCGCGATTGAACCGTCATTGCCCCCACCACACACATACCGTCAACCTACGAATTTCGACCCGCCCGGGAGAGGATGCAGCTTAAAAAGCGCATCCTTCATGCTCACCAAAGAGCGGCCCGGTTCCCAACAGCGGATCGGGCCTTTTTTTCGTGCTTTTTTGTCAATCACCACCACCATGAACCCAAGACCTGGCTAAATTTTTGCTACAGAACGTCCGATAGAACAGGGAGAGTCCATATGAAAAACCAAAACAAAATCACCGTCACCGCGCCAAAACCGCGCAACCCCTTTGTCGCCTTCATGATGAGGCGCAAAGCCGGTGAACACCGGCCCGAGCGGCGCGCCGTCACCCGCGAAGAAAAAGACCTGGTTCAGCGTTTGCGCGAAGCGGGCCTTTGAATCTCGGTCAAGTGTCGCGCTAAGGCTGCTGACGAAGGTGTCATCCCTTCGTCAAGAGCAAACACGCGCTCGATACAATTGCAGCCACTTTGCTCTTGGGTCCCTTGGTATTGGGCTGTACTTTGTCTTCTTCTCCGCCAGATTTCGACCTCATCACGCCTGCTGATCCCGCCGCACGTTGGCGTGTATTGCCCCAGTACCTGACCCCGCAGCACGGCCTGACACGTTTCGCTGGCTTCATTGCCAACAAACGCAGCGGTGCGCGCACCACGCGTTTGATCGAGTGGTTCATCCGCCGTTATGGCGTGAACATGGACGAAGCGCTGGACCCGAACCCCGCGCATTACGCCAGCTTCAACGACTTCTTCACACGCGCCTTGAAACCCGGCGCACGGCCCATGGCACAGGCCACTTGGGTGAGCCCGGTGGACGGGGCGATCAGTCAGTTTGGCCGCATCCAGCACGACCAAATCTTCCAAGCCAAAGGCCACCGCTACAGCAGCACCGCCTTGGTGGGTGGCGACGCCGCCTTGGCCGCTCAATTCCAAGACGGCCACTTCGCCACGCTGTATTTGAGCCCCCGCGACTACCACCGCATCCACATGCCTTGCGATGGCGACCTGCGCCGCATGGTGTATGTGCCGGGCGATTTGTTCTCGGTCAACCCTACCACCGCCCAAGGGGTGCCCGGCCTCTTTGCACGCAACGAACGTGTGGTCTGTGTGTTCGACACACCGCATGGCCCGATGGTGCTGGTGCTCGTGGGCGCAACCATCGTTGGGAGCATGGCCACCACCTGGCACGGCATCGTCAACCCACCACGTACAAAGGATGTGCGCACTTGGCACTACGAGGGAAATAGCGTGTCGCTCAAACAGGGCGATGAGATGGGGCGTTTTCTGCTGGGCTCCACGGTGGTCATGCTGTTCCCCAAAGGGCCCTTGCAATTCAACCCTGCCTGGATGGCGGGGGGCGGGATTCGCATGGGTGAGGTCATGGGGCAGTTAAGCGGCGTTTAAACCTCCAGCGTCCTCACGAGTTTCTCCAGGCGCTCGCACAATGTCGCAGAAGCAGCAGTCATCGGCGACCGCAATTCCCCACGAATGATGCCGCGCTGCGCCAGCGCGGCTTTCAATGGGCCTGGGTTGGGTTCGGCGAAGAGCGCCTCAATCAAGGGCAGCAAGGGCCACCAAGCGGCACGCGCCGCCGCCAAGTCCTGACGGTCCAGCGCGTTCAGCACCTCCACGAAACATTCGGTGTGCAAATGGGCACTGGCGGCGATAGCGCCTGCACCCCCTGCGGCAACGGTGCTGAATAGTTGCAAGTCCTCCCCGGCCAGCACATCGAGTCGGCCATCAGCCAACACGGCCATGGTTTTGCCCGCGTCGCCACCGCAGTCTTTCACTGCATGGATGTTGGGATGGGCCGCCAGGCGCAGCAGCGTTTGGCGTGTGATGACCGCGCCAGTTCGGTAGGGAATGTCGTAGACGATGATGGGCAAGGAACTGGCATCGGCCAGCGTTTCGAACCAGTGGCACAGGCCGTCTTGGGAAGGCCGGACATAGTGCGGCGCTGGTACCAAGAGGCCGCGCAAATTCAGCAAGTGCGAAGCCGCCAAGCCGCCGAGCTGCGCAACCCAGGCCAGGGTATCGCCCAGGTGGTAGCCACTCAGTCCCATCACGATGGGCAGATCACCGGCATGGCGCGCCACCGTTTCCAAACAAGCCAACTGTTCATCCGCATCGAGTGCGGCCGCCTCGCCCGTTGACCCACACACCACCAATCCCGCGATGCCCTTGGGCCGCAGCAAACGCACCAGCGCAGCGAGCGCCTCGTGATCGACAGCGCCGCCCCGAAATGGCGTCACCAGCGGCACCCACAGGCCGCGAAAAGAAAAAAGAGCGTGAGCAGGCATGACAAATCCTCAACAGGTTGACCGAGGGTTCAGCCGTCTTTGGATCAGCGAGGGGGCGGGTCGTGCGGCAGCATCGGTTCCGTCGCTCATCCGAGGACGGAACCACAGCTCCGGTCAGATGAGCTGGGTTTTTGCGTGTTTCGAGGCACACGCCACCGCTGCCCATGGGCAGCGGATTAGCAAGGACGTGTGCACGAATGACATGTTGTCAGTCTAACGCGGGAGCCAGAGGCTTGTCACCCACCCGCCGCTCACTGCGCCAATACGCCGCCACTTTGGGCAGGGCAGCGACTCGCCGCAGGAGCGCTGCCACCATCGACGTTTGGGCCAACGCGGCATCGGTCGCGCCGGGAAATTGTTCTCGCCAAACCTCGATCAGCTGCAACAGTGACAGGTCGGCATAACTGAGTTTGCCCGCCACCAAGTGGCGCGGGCCGGCGGGGTTGCGGGTGATGATGGTGTCGAACCACTGCAGACACTGGGGTATGCGCTTGCGGGCGAAGTCAGCGGCGGCGTCTGGCGTATGTGCTGCTTCGGTCTCCAACAACATGTCTTCAATGGTCAATTGGATTTGCTGCGTCCAGACCCGGGCTTGTTCACTGCGGGCCACCAATTTGAGGGTGGGAGCGAGGTGGTGCAGGATGGCCGCCGTTTGTCCCATCACCAGGTCGCCATCTATGAGAAAAGGCTTGGCGAAAGGCGGATGGGGTTGGCGGCTGTCTTGCACCACGCTGTGCAAGACAGCTTCGCTGCTGCGCCCGACATCGACATACGGTGCACCCGCTGCTTCCAGCGCCAAACGCAAAAATTCACCGCTGCCTTGGCCTGCGGGCCCGTCAAACAATTGATAAGTCATAACGGACTGTAGCGGGTGTCAGTGCTGCCCTATTCACGGATAAGTTCCAAGAACGAACACCCCCACCAGCACCGCCGCAGCCAACCACAGCGTTTCCGCCAGCATCAAAGCCAGCGGCCGCCAGCCCGTTTGGAACAGCGACTTGAACGAAGTTTTGACGCCCAAACCCGTGATGGCCACCACCAAACAGCCCCGGGCCAGCTCTTGAATGATGGGTTGTGCAACAGCCGGAATGCCCCAAAAGGAATTGACCATCACCAGCACCATGAACACCCACAAGAACCAGGGCACCAGAGCAGGTCGAGGCAACAAAGCCGCGCCTTCTTCCGGCGCGGCGTGGTGTTTGGCATAGGCCAAGGACACCGCAGCCACCACCAGCACCAACAAGGCCACACGAAAGAGCTTCACCACGGTGGCGTTGTCACCGGTGGCCGCGCCCATCAGGTAACCCGCACCCACTACCTGGGCCACATCGTGAATGGAGCCTCCCAAAAACAAACCCGCGTGCGCGGGCGACAAACTCAAGGCGCGGGCAATCAAGGGGTAGAGCAGCATGGCAATGGTGGAGAAACACGTCACCGTCACCACCACCATCAAAGTGAACCGTTCCTGTTCCCGGCTTTTGGGCAAAACCGCCGAAATGGCCAAGGCCGCCGAGGCCCCACAAATCGCAGTGGCACCACCTGACAACAAACCTTGGGTGGTCGTTAAACCGAGGCGTCGCGCCAAAGTGATGCCCAGCGCGATGGTGCTGGCCACGCAAACCACCACCGTCAGCGCCGTGGGCCAACCCAGCGCCACAATTTGACTCGCGGTGATGCGCGCCCCCAGCAAAGCCACGCCCCAGCGCAACACCGTGCTGGCGCAAAACACCAGCCCCGGTTTGACCCTGGGGTCGTCGTGCAAAAAGTGGAAAGACACGCCAAAGAGCAAGGCGTAAAGCAGTTGGGGCCCGTCATGCCAACGGGCCTGGCCTGCCACCCACAGGCGGTTCAACCCCGCCACACCCGACCACCCCCTCGCGCTGAGAACCGACGGCGATGTGGGTTGACGGGGCTTGGTCACACCTTACTTTTCAACAAAGGCGCGTTCGATGACGTAGTCGCCGAGTTCGCCTTGGCGTGGGCTGATCTTGAAGCCGTGGCGGTCCAGCACCTTGCAGGAGTCTTCCAGCATGGCGGCATTGCCACAAATCATGGCGCGATCGGTTTCTGGGTTGAGTGGCGCAATACCGAGGTCTTGGCACAGCTTGCCGGAATCCAGCAATTCGGTGAGGCGGCCTTGGTTGCGGAAGGGCTCGCGGGTCACCGTGGGGTAGTAAAGCAACTTGCCCTTCACATACTCGCCCAAGAACTCATGTTCGGGCAGCTTGTTTTCAATCAGGTCGGCATAGGCCAACTCGTTCACTTGGCGCACGCCGTGGATGAGAATCACCTGCTCGAACCGCTCATAGGTTTCTGGGTCTTGGATGATGCTCATGAAGGGCGCAAGGCCCGTGCCTGTGGCCAGCAAAAACACGCGTTTGCCGGGGCGCAGGTCATCAATCACCAAACTGCCCACGGGTTTGCTGCCCACGATGACTTCATCACCCACCTTCAAATGCTGCAGCCGCGAGGTCAAAGGGCCATTGGGCACCTTGATGCTGAAGAACTCCAGGTGCTCGTCATGGTTGGGACTGGCCACGCTGTAGGCACGCAGCAGCGGTTTGCCGTCCACCGGCAGGCCAATCATGATGAAGTGACCATTGCGAAAACGCAGCGCCGGATTGCGCGTGGTGCGAAAGGAAAACAGCGTGTCGTTCCAGTGGTGAACATCAAGAACGCGCTCGGTTGCGTGGGTGGCCATAAAAACTCAAATAAGGTGCGGAACCCGCTATTTTGACAAATCGCCCAGCTCACGCAGATACAGCCAGGGATAAATGCCCCGGCCATGGCCATCGCTGAAGACGAGGTTGAGGCCTTTGTCGCCCACGGTATGGATCTCGGCCAATCGCACGTCCGCTACCAAAGCGGGGTGGGAACCCTGGGTTCGCACGGCCTGTTCACACGCAGCACAGCGGCAACGCGCACGCAGCAAGGCGTGCGGCAATTGGCTGCGCTCACCATTGGGCCACTCAATTTCAAGCAGTCCCGAACGCTGGTGGTCAGTGATGGCGCTGGGCCACACGTGGTCTTCCATGTCCAACATCACACCACCTCTTTCATGCCGCTTGGGCCCACTTCGGTGGAAAAACCTTCCAAACCGCCGTGCTCCAGCTCATGGCCCATGGCGGCCAGGCTCTCTTCGCGGATCAGGTTGCGCAGCTTGTGCAGGATTTGAGTGAACTCGACCGACGACATCATTTCAGCTGTGCGGGGCCTGGGCAAGGGAATAGCGATTTCTGCCTTGATGCGACCGGGCCGGGCCGTCATCACATACACGCGGTCAGAAAGGAAAATCGCTTCTTCAATGTCGTGTGTGATGAAAAGCACCGACAGGCGAAAACGCTGCCAAATGTTGGTCAGGATTTGCTGCATCACCACGCGGGTTTGGGAGTCGAGTGCTCCAAAGGGTTCGTCCATCAACATCACTTGTGGGCTGGTCGCCAATGCGCGCACGATGCCCACACGCTGCTTCATGCCCCCAGAGAGCTGATCCGGGTAATGGTTCTCAAAAGCCAACAAACCGGCCAAGCCGAGCAGGGTGCGTGCCATGGTTTCGCGTTTGTTTGCACCAACGCCCTGCATCTTTAAACCGAACTCCACGTTCTTTCGCACCGACATCCAGGGAAACAGGGAGTACTGCTGGAAGACCACGCCGCGGTCGGGGCTGGGACCGGCGATGGGTTGCCCATCGAGCAACACCTTGCCTTGAGTCGGTTTAGCAAACCCCGCCACCACATTGAGCAAGGTCGACTTGCCGCAACCCGAAGGGCCAATCAACGAGACAAACTCCCCGGGCGCCACACGCAACGTCACGTCGCGAACCGCATCAATGCGTTGGTGGGCGGCACCGAATGACATCGACAGCCCACGCACCTCAATATGGCCCTTGGCCTGTGGCGTGTTCATGTGCGCCCGCCCATTTTGGTGAACTCCAACCAGGGCAACAACAGCTTGGACGCCCAGCGAATCAACCAGCTGCAGGCCAATCCCAGCACACCGATGGTGATCATGCCCAGCACGATGTCGGCATAAGAGATCAGTGAATACGCCTCCCAAGTGAAGTAACCAATGCCGAACTGGCCCGAAATCATTTCAGCCGCGATCAGCGACACCCAGGCCACGCCCATGCCCACGGCCAGGCCGGTAAACACCTGAGGCGCAGCGCCGGGCAATACGACATGCCACATCAACTGTGGTTCACGGGCACCCAGGCATTGGCCCGCGCGCAGCAGCACCGCATCCACGGCCTGCACGCCGCTGACGGTGTTGAGCAAGATGGGAAAAAACGCGCCAATGAAGGTGATAAAAACAATGCTCACCTCGTTGTCCGGCCACAGCATGATGGAAATCGGCACCCAGGCAATGGCGGGGATGGGGCGCAAAGCTTCAACCACCGGGAACAACAACTGCCGCGTCAGCCGGTAGCGGCCAATCAACAAACCCAAGGTCACACCGAGCACCGTGGCCAGCGCAAAACCGATACAAATGCGACGCAGGCTGATGCCCACATTCAACATGAATTTGTTGGAATTCATGGCCTCGCCGAACTTGTGCAACACCTCCAGGGGCGTGGGCAAGTTGGTGAACCGAATGTAGAAGTCCCAGCGGTAGGTGGTGGCCAAATGCCAGAACAACACCAGACCCAAAAGGGAGCATCCACCAAGCAGGGCGGGCACCGCATGGTCACGCAAGGTTTGTTGCAGGCCCAACAAACGAGACGGACTGGCTGGCGCTGCCGCCGCATCGACGGCTGCGGGCATCGTGGGCTCAGCCAGCCGCACCACGGCGGACGCAGCCGAGGCCGTGGCATCGGTGGCGGTGGGCAAAGCCCTCAAGGGTGCAGTGGACATGGACCAACTCCTGCGTGGGACTCAGAACGGGGCAGCTGCCATCGCCAGCGCATCGGCATAAGCCACCAAACGGCCACCGGTGCTGCTGGCATGGGCCTCAGCATCCTTCTTCAATAAGAAGGGCACGATCACGGGTTTCTTGGGGTCGCTGTTGTTGGCGGCGTAAAACGCTTTGTCAGCAAACACCTTGATGCCCAAGGCTTTGTCAAACACATACGCCACCCGTACTTTCTGGCCCGAGGTTTGCGCACGCTGCACCGCTGCCAAGGTGCACACGGCGGACGCATGCGGTGCGATGGGTTTGCCTTCAATCCAGACTTCACCGGCTTCTTTGGGGCGAGTCACCGGAATCTTGCACAGCGCGTCGGTGCCGGTGATGTCGTAGTTCGCCAAGGTTTGTTTTTGCGCTTCGTAGTCGAGCTTTTGTTCAGCGAAGGCTTGTTTGACAAAACTCTCGTTCACCCAGGCGTTGATGTCCAAAGGTTTGACACGGTTCAAACGGGTCAGCACCTCGTGCCCAGTTTTGATGGTGTCGAGCCAGCGCGGTTTGATGCTGGGGTCCAGGGTGTGAATACCGCCCGGGCCGAGGTAGAGGTAGGCCACTTCTTTTTCAATCTTGGTCCACTCTTCCACCTTAGCTGCGGCGGCCGTGGGGTTGCTGCGCACCCAGGCATTGGCTTCCATCAAGGCGCGTACATAGGCGACCACCACCTCGGGGTACTGGGTGGCAAAGTCTTTGCGCACCACCACACCGTGGAAGGTGGGCACTTTGGTTTCAGCGCCATCAAAAATCTTGCGGGCGAAACCGCGGTAAGGCAACAAGTCAGCAAAAGGCACGAAGTTGGCGTGGCCGTCGATTTTTTTCTCTTGCAAATTGGTGGTGCCCACCTCGGGGCTCTGGCTGGACAAGTTCCAGAAGTTCTCGGGCCAGCCACGTGACTGCATGGCCTGCAACAACATGCCGTGGGCCGCCGAGCCAAAAGGCACCGAAACGTTTTTACCTTTCAGGTCCGCCAGTTCGAAATAGGGTGAATCTTTGTGCACCACCAGCCCATTGCCCGAACCAAAAGCGTTGTAAGCAATGATGGCCACCAACTGGGTTTCATTGCCCGGCTGCGACTGGCCGGTGGCACCATTGACCAGCAAGGGGTAGTCACCCATCATGCCGTTGGTGATGGGTGGACCCGAGGTGAAGTTTTGCCAGTCGAGCTTGAACTTGATGTCTTTGTACTTGCCGGTTTTTGGCAGGTACTTCTCAATCAGTTTGAGTTCTTTCAACACCACACCACCGGTCACCGTGTTGGTGGTGGTGTTTTGAGTGCCGATGCCGATGACCACTTCTTCAGCTGACCAAGCGGGGCTGGCCAGGGTGATGAGGCAGGCGAGGAATGCGCTGGATACGAGGTGCTTCATGCTCAGTTCTCCGTGAACAAACAAGGGTGCTGTTGAACGCTCGTCTCCTCTACCAGCAAGACCGGTGCCACCTGGGGTGGTCAAACCCACATGAACCACGTGGGGGTCTTGGCGGCTCTTTGTGGGGGCTATCAGGTCATCAAAACTTCCTGTTCTAGAAACTCACGTTTGTTCGGCACGTTGGCCCACACTTCGGCGTCAACCAAAGGCTCGCGGGCTTCAGAGATCACCGGCCACATCGCCGACAAACGGGCGTTGATCTCGACAAACGCTTGTTGTTCAGTGGGCACCTCGGTGTCGGGCACGATGGCGCCCACCGGGCACTCGGGCACACAAACCGCGCAGTCGATGCACCCTTGTGGGTTGATCACCAAAAAATTCGGGCCCTCATGAAAACAGTCCACCGGGCAGACACTGACGCAGTCGGTGTATTTGCAGCGGATGCAGGCTTCGGTCACCACAAAAGTCATGGCGCGCCTCCTTCAGTTTTCGTCTTTTGCGCGATACCGATGGCCGTGAGCGCCAAGCGCGAGAGCTTGCGTACATCGGGGTCGGGTGGAAGGGTCCGCCAAAAACAGACGCCATGAGATTGGTTAACCTGAACCAGATCAAGGAGTCCAAGAGATGACGGATAGGCAAAGTGAACAAGGCGCAAAGCGCCGGGTATTTACGACCCAATTTA
>JBJOQO010000055.1:0-22303 GCA_046049865.1 Pseudomonadota bacterium
CTGGAGAAGATAGAAAAGCCCGCGGGCATTGCGAACCCGAAAGACTTCCGCAACGAAATCGTCAACTTCGTTCTGCGTGCACGTGCTAACAATGCTGGGAACAACCCAGTGTGGACCAGCTACGAAAAATTGCGCACGGTGATCGAGAAGAAGATGTTCTCCAACACCGAGGAGTTGCTGCCCGTCATCAGCTTCAACGCCAAAGCCAGCGCCGACGAGGCCAAAAAACACGAAGACTTCGTCACACGCATGGTGGCCAAGGGCTACACCAGCAAACAGGTGCGGTTGTTGTGCGAGTGGTATCTGCGGGTGCGCAAGAGTTCGTGAGGTCACCATGACTGACTTCCCAGCGGCCACCCCGAGCTCGGTTGAAGGGCCTCCGCCAACGCGCTGCGGGGACCTTTCTTCTGGCTCAGGGTGGGCTGTGGTTGATGACTGTTCACTGACCATTTAAGCGCCAGGCCTTTTCGAGACACTCACCATGCAACAGATCATTGATCGACGTTTGGCGGGAAAGAACAAATCCATAGGCAACCGTGAGCGTTTCTTGCGGCGGCACAAGGACCAAATCCGCGAGGCCGTGAAACGTGCGGTGGATGGCCGCAGCATTCGGGACCTGGCTCAGGGCGAAGACATCAAAATTCCCAAAAAGGACATCAGCGAACCGGTGTTCGGCCACGGCCAGGGCGGAAAACGTGAGATGGTTCACCCCGGCAATGAAGACCATGTGCGCGGTGACCGCATCGCTCGGCCCAAGGGCGGGCAAGGTGGCGGCGGTGGCAGTCAGGCATCTGACACTGGCGAAGGTGACGACGACTTTGTTTTTCACCTGAGCAAAGAAGAATTCATGCAGGTCTTCTTTGACGACCTCGCTTTGCCCAACCTCGCACGCACCACGCTGGCGGAAACCCCCGAATTCAAAACCCACCGTGCCGGCTACTCCAGCGACGGCACGCCCAACAACTTGCACGTGGTGCGTTCCATGCGCGGTGCCATCGGCCGGCGTATTGCGCTGGGCAGTCCCGGCAGCCGTGAGATCAAAGCGCTTCAAGAGCGTTTGGAGGAGTTGCGTGCCGCACCCGAGTTGCATGCGTTAGAAATCAAAGAGCTGGAAGAAAAGATAGGCGCATTGAAAGCGCGCATCGAACGCATTCCTTACCTGGACCCCATCGACCTGCGTTTTCGCAGCCGCGTGCGGGTGCCGGTGCCCACTGCCAAAGCGGTGATGTTTTGTTTGATGGATGTGTCGGGTTCGATGGATGAGGCGCGCAAAGACCTGGCCAAACGGTTTTTCATCCTGCTGTATTTGTTCTTGACCCGGCACTACGAAAAAATCGATATTGTTTTTATCCGCCACCACACGCAGGCCCAGGAGGTGGATGAACAGAATTTTTTCCACTCCACCGAGACCGGCGGCACCGTGGTGTCCAGCGCACTGGTGTTGATGGAAGAGATCGCCCGCACCCGATATCCCACCAGCGAATGGAACATCTATGGCGCCCAGGCCAGCGACGGTGACAACTGGCATCATGACAGCGGCCGTTGCCGCGAGTTGCTGGCCAGCCAGATCCTGCCGCTGTGCCGCTACTTTGCTTATGTGCAGGTGGCCGAAGAAGAACAAAACCTGTGGGACGAGTACGTGGCCCTGGCGGCCGAGTCGTCCAAAAGTTTTGCGGTGCGCAAGGCCACCGAGGCCTCGCAGATTTACCCGGTGTTCCGCGACTTGTTCAAAAAAGAAGGGGCCGCCGCATGAGTGCCTTGCCTGAACAAGACAGCAAAACCAGCGCTGGCCTGGACATGTCGCGGCGCGACAAACGTGCGGCCGACCTTGTCAATCCACCTCGGGCAACGAGCCCCCTGCCCGCACCCAGCGATTGGACCTTCGAGCTGATCGAGCAGTACCACACCGTCATCCGTGAAACGGCGGAGCGCTACGGTCTGGATACCTATCCCAACCAGTTGGAAATCATCACCGCCGAACAAATGATGGATGCTTATGCCTCGGTGGGCATGCCGGTCAACTACCGCCACTGGAGCTACGGCAAAGAGTTCATCTCCACAGAAAAAAACTACCGCCGCGGCCACATGGGCTTGGCTTACGAGATCGTCATCAACTCCAATCCCTGCATCAGCTACTTGATGGAGGAAAACACCTTGGCCATGCAGGCCCTGGTGATTGCCCATGCGGCTTATGGTCACAACAGCTTCTTCAAAGGCAACTACCTCTTTCGCATGTGGACCGATGCGGCCAGCATCATCGACTACTTGGTCTATGCCAGAAACTACGTCACGGATTGCGAAGAACGTTATGGCCTGGATGCCGTGGAAACCTTCCTTGACAGCTGCCACGCCTTGATGAACCACGGCGTAGACCGCTACCGCCGCCCCAGCCGCAAATCACTCGCCCAGGAACTGGCTGAACGCAAAGACCGCGAGGCGCATGCGCAGCAGCAGGTCAACGACATGTGGCGCACGCTGCCGCGCAAGGCCGAGAAAGCCGCCGAGGAAAAAGAGGCTCGTCGTTTTCCATCCGAGCCGCAAGAGAACTTACTTTATTTCATCGAGAAAAACGCGCCCTTGCTGGAGCCCTGGCAGCGCGAAATCGTGCGCATCGTGCGCAAGGTGGCGCAGTACTTCTACCCCCAGCGCCAAACCCAGGTGATGAACGAAGGCTGGGCCACGTTCTGGCACCACCGACTGCTCAATACCCTGTATGACGATGGTCACTTGACTGACGGTGTGATGATCGAGTGGCTCAAGTCACACACCAATGTGGTTTACCAACCCAAGGTGGGAGACAAACACTACAGTGGCATCAACCCCTATGCCCTGGGGTTTGCGATGTACACCGACATCAAACGCATTTGCGAAGAGCCCACAGAGGAAGACCGCGCTTGGTTCCCCGACATGGCCGGTAGTGACTGGTTAGAAACCATCTCCCACGCCATGCGCAACTTTAAGGACGAGAGTTTCATCGGCCAGTACCTCTCGCCCAAACTGATGCGCGACTTCCGCTTGTTTGCGATCAAAGACGACGAGAAAGAAGACGAGCTCGAAGTCTCCGCCATCCACGATGACGCCGGCTACCGCCAAGTGCGTGAAGCCCTGAGCCGCCAGTACGACCTGGGCCAGCGCGAGCCCAACATCCAAGTTTGGAATGTGAATCTGCGCGGCGACCGTTCCCTGGTGCTGCGCCACACCCAGCACAACGACAGGCCGCTGCATGACAGCGCCGACGAAGTGCTCAAACACGTGGCCCGGCTGTGGGGTTTTGGCGTGCAAATGGAAAGCGTGAACAGCGCGGGCGATGTGACCAAATGGTGGCGCGTGGATGCGCCGCCCAGCCGCGAAGATTGATCGTTCGCGCGTTGCCCGCTTACCAGCTGAAAATTTTCCCCGGGTTCATGATGTTCTTCGGGTCAAGCGCTCGTTTCAGCGAGCGCATCATGGCCACGGCACCACTGCCCGCCTCCGTCACCAGGAAATCCATCTTGTGCAGACCAATGCCGTGTTCGCCCGTGCAAGTGCCGTCCATGGCGATAGCCCGGGTCACCAGTTGATGGCTGAGTTGTTCTGCCAATTCGCGTTCCGCTGGAATGGCCGGGTCGATCAAATACCCCATGTGGAAGTTGCCATCGCCCACATGGCCAACCAAAAAATAGGGCAGGCCCGCTGCATCGGCTTCAGCCACGGTTTGATTCACGCACTCGGCCAAACGTGAGATGGGCACGCAGGTGTCAGTGGTCACGCAGCGGCAGCCGGGTTTGGTTTGCAAGGCGGCCAAGTAGGCGTGGTGGCGGGCGGTCCAGAGTTTGTTGTGCTCTTCCGGGGTGGTCGCCCAGGCGAAATCTTTGGCGTCGAAGTCAAAGGCAATGGCCTGAACGGTGGAGGCTTGTTCCGCTACGCTGGCCGGGCTGCCGTGGAACTCCATGAGCAGCATGGGTTGCTCGGCCAAGTTCAGTTTGTCGTGGCGGTTCACGGCACGCACTGCGTTCGCATCCAACAATTCACAGCGCGCAATCGGCACGCCCATTTGAATGATTTGAATCGTGGTTTGTACAGCCGCGTCGATGCTCGTGAACACACACACTGCAGCGGAAATCGCTTCCGGCTGAGGGTAGAGCTTGAGTGTGATTTCTGTGATGACACCGAGCGTGCCTTCGCTGCCCACCATGAGCCGAGTGAGGTCATAGCCGGCAGACGATTTGCGGGCGCGTGTGCCGGTGCGGATGACGTCGCCTTGTGGCGTGACGACAGTCAGCCCCAACACGTTCTCGCGCATGGTGCCGTAGCGCACGGCATTGGTTCCGCTGGCGCGGGTGGCGCTCATGCCGCCGATGGAGGCATCTGCTCCGGGGTCAATCGGGAAGAAAAGGCCGCTGTGACGAATCTCGTCGTTCAGCTGCAAACGGGTGACACCGGCCTGTACCGTGGCGGTGAGGTCCTCGCTTTGTACCGCCAGAACGCGATTCATGCGACTCAAGTCAATGCTGATGCCGCCTTGAACCGCCAGCAAATGCCCTTCCAAGGACGAACCCGCGCCATAGGGGATCACGGGGACGGCGTGTTCGTGGGCCAGTTGCACCACGGTGGCGACTTCTTCGGTGCTTTCGCAATACACCACCAGTTCGGGCGGCGGCACATCGAAGGGCGACTCGTCTCGACCGTGTTGCTCGCGCACAGCCATTGCGCTTGAACAGCGATCGCCGAACAGCGACCGCAGTTGTAGCGTGAGCGCCTGAGGTACGGCGCGGGCCAATAACTGGCCGACGGGGCTTGCAACATTCATGATCGTCTCCAGGCTGGCCTAGCTTGGAGACGATTGTGCCCACAAACGACCGGGGTCAGAAGTAATAGGTACCGAACACGCCGAAGTAGTTGCCATCAACCTCGTCGTTGAGATCTTTCGATTTGAACTTGTGTTGCACGGCGCGCAGCTTCACTCCCATTTTTGCGTTGAACAGGTATTCACCCTCCAGCGCAAGCCCGGTCGACGATTTGAAGTTCTCCGACACCGAACCCGCGACCCCGGTGCCGCGAATTTTTGGGTTGGACACATGCTCCAGACCCAGACCCAAACGCACTTGTGGGTTGATGCTGTAAAGGCCCGTAACGCTCAGCGGAAAACGCTCAAAGCGGATGGAGCCGTTTGTGGCGTTGACCCGGTCAACGTGGTATCCGATGGTGGTTTGTACAGCGATGTTGTTGGCAACACGGAATTCCGCCCCGCCAATGAAAGACACCAATCCGCCCGATCGAATGCTGGCGCTGTCGCCATTGGTAAAGCGTGTACTCACCAGGGTTTCTCCGCCACCGGTCAAACCAAAACCCAGCAGGGGTTTGATGGATTTGTTGTCGTTTGCGAAGGCCGAGCACACCGACAAAGAAAGGGCGGAAATGATCAAAAGAGACTTCATGAAGCAATATGGTTGATTTAGGGAGGCCGCATTCTAGGGTTCCTACCAAGGCAAAAGCCCATGCGCGCACCCCCGGGTTGAGGGTGGCAACAGCCGTTAACATCCCGGCATGTCCAATCGACTCACACAAATAGCCACCCGAACAGGCGACGATGGCAGCACCGGCCTCGGTGATGGCAGCCGCGTCGGCAAAGACCACCTACGTGTTCACGCCATGGGCGAGGTGGACGAACTCAACTCTGGTTTGGGTGTGCTGCTGGCCGAACCTCTGCCCGATGATGTGCGCGAACTGCTGGTGGTGATCCAACACGAACTCTTTAATCTGGGCGGCGAGTTGTCGATACCCGGCTATGAGTTACTCAAAGCGGACGCCGTACTGCGCTTAGATCAAGCGCTCGCCCACTACAACGAGACTTTGCCGCGTTTGAAGGAATTCATATTGCCCGCAGGCACACGCAGCGCTGCGTTGGCCCATGTAAGCCGTACTGTGGCCAGGCGCGCTGAACGTGCTGTCGTGGCCTTGTGCGCGATAGAGCCAGTACGTGCTGAACCACGGCACTATCTCAATCGGCTGAGTGACTTGCTGTTTGTATTGGCGCGTGTACTCAACCGTGCCAACCTGGATGGCAAGGGTGGCGATGACGTCTACTGGAAGAGCGAGCGTTTGGCGCGCGATGGGGATTGAAAGCGCCATCACGCGCCGCGCTGCTTGAGCCCTTACTTCACCGCTTCGAAGTAACCCACGCTGAATTCCGCTTTGCTCAGAACGCCATCGGTGTTTTTATCCAGTTCAGAGAACTTGGCTGCGATGGCCGGCATGCGGCTGGCTTCTTGCGATGACAGCGCCCCATCGTTGTTGGCGTCCGCCCGGGTGAAGGCTGACTCCATCGCAGCGATCTCTTTGGCGGACAGGGTCGCCGACGGCGTTGGGCTGGGGGTGCTGCTGCCCGGGCCCATGGTTTGCGCTTGAGCGCCAAAGGACAGGGCCAGTGCTGCGCCGGCGGCCACCAGCAAGGTCATAGGGGTACGAGAGAACATAGAGGGGCTGTGCATAAACAATCCTTGAAGGAGTGGAAGGGAGTCTGATTGAACCCCGTTCCACTCTCCGCCACCAGCACTATTGCTTGCGCTCACCTGCGTTACCCCCAAGCCGCTATTGCTCACATCGACTTGCAAGCGCTTACTAACATCCTTTTACTTGCTGGCGCGTCTGGCCTGTACCGCCTGGGCCAACACGTCCAACACCGCCACTGAATCGTCCCAACCGATGCAGGCGTCGGTGATGCTTTGTCCGTAGGCCAGGCCGCTCACCTTGTCTTTGCCAGGCGAGAACTTTTGGGCCCCGGCGTTCAGATGGCTTTCCACCATCACACCAAAAACACTTCGGCTGCCGTTTTGCAGCTGACCGGCAATGTCCTTGGCCACATCGATTTGTTTCTGGTGTTGTTTGCTGCTGTTGGCGTGGGAACAATCGACCATCAGTGTGGCCGGCAGTTTGGCCGCCTCTAAGTCTTTGCACGCCGCTTGAACATGGGCCGCGTCATAGTTGGGTGTTTTGCCGCCACGCAAAATCACATGGCAGTCTTCGTTGCCGCGGGTTTGAACGATGGCGACTTGGCCGTTTTTGTGGACGGACAGGAAGTGGTGTGGCCGTGCGGCGGCTTGAATCGCGTCGGTGGCGATGCGGATGTTGCCGTCGGTGCCATTCTTGAAGCCGATCGGGGCGGAGATGCCCGAGGACAACTCGCGGTGTACCTGGCTTTCCGTGGTGCGTGCGCCGATGGCACCCCAAGAGATCAGGTCACCGAGGTACTGCGGGGAAATCACGTCCAAGAACTCGCTGCCCGCAGGCAAGCCCAGGCGGTTGATTTCCACCAACAGTTGGCGACCCATGCGCAGGCCCTCGTCAATGCGGTAGGTTTCATCCAAATAGGGGTCGTTGATCAAACCCTTCCAGCCGACCGTGGTGCGGGGTTTCTCGAAATAAACGCGCATCACGATTTCCAGCGAACCCGCCAAGCGGTCTCGCTGCTCCTTCAGTCGCCGTGCGTATTCCAAGGCTGCGCTGGGGTCGTGGATGGAGCAAGGGCCAATGATGACGAGCAATCTGTCGTCCTTGCCTTGCATGATGTTGCGTATGCGCTGGCGTGTTTCGCTCACTAGGGTTTCAACCGCTGTGCCGTGGATGGGGAAGAAACGGATCAAATGCTCGGGGGGTGGCAGCGGGGTCACGTTTTCTATCCTCTCATCGTCGGTGCGGCTGGTTCTCTCGGTGCTGGCGGACCAAACGCCCGGTGTGTTCTGGTGGGACATGCGAGGCTCCTTCAAAGGGTGTGGGATGTCTAAACTGGAAAACGAAAACGGAAAGGCAAAAAAAACCGCCGGGGGGTGAGCCCGGCGGTTTGGAGATTTGGTGTGCGCTCTTTCTAACCTACGCGCTCGCCTCTCTGCCGCCGGTGCGGTGGGAGAACCAAAAGTAGGTAAAAAAGAAGCGTGACTGGCAAAGCATGGGCTGAAATCTACCACATGCCCACTATGCGGTCCCGCCGACGGTCAAACCGTCAATGCGCAGGGTCGGTTGACCGACGCCCACCGGCACGCTTTGGCCTTCTTTGCCGCAGGTACCAACACCGGTGTCCAGCCGCATGTCGTTGCCGATCATGGTCACCCGGGTCAGGGCGTCGGGGCCGTTGCCGATCAAGGTGGCGCCTTTGACGGGATACTGAATCTTGCCGTTCTCCACCCAAAACGCTTGCGATGCCGAGAAGACGAATTTGCCGCTGGTGATATCTACCTGCCCGCCGCCGAAGTTGGTGGCATAGAGGCCGCGCTTCAGACCTTTGATGATCTCTTCGGGTGTTTTGTCGCCATTGAGCATGTAAGTGTTGGTCATGCGTGGCATGGGCACTGCCGCATAACTTTCTCGGCGGCCGTTGCCTGTGGGTTTGACCTTCATGAGCCGGGCATTCATCGAGTCTTGCAAATAGCCTTTCAAAATGCCGTCTTCGATCAGCACATTGCGTTGGCTGGCGTTGCCTTCGTCGTCCACATTCAGTGAGCCGCGACGATCCGGCAAGGTGCCGTCGTCCAATACCGTGACGCCCTTGGCCGCCACTCGCTGGCCGATTCGGCCGGCAAAGGCGCTGGAGCCTTTGCGGTTGAAGTCGCCTTCCAGGCCGTGTCCGATGGCTTCGTGCAACAACACGCCGGGCCATCCTGGGCCGAGCACCACGTTCATTTCCCCGGCTTTTGCTGGACGCGATTCCAAATTGGTCAGCGCTGCGCCCACCGCCTCGTCTACGTAAGAGGCGATCACTTCGTCATGGAAATAACCCATGCCGTAGCGCCCCCCACCGCCGCTGCTACCGGTTTCGCGGCGTACTTGTCCAGCGACCGTTTGTTCAGCAATGACGGTCAGGCTCAGGCGGACCAAAGGCCGCACATCAGCGGCCAAGGTGCCGTCGGCGCGGGCCACCAAAACCACGTCGTACTCACCTGCCAGGCTCGCCATCACTTGGACCACACGAGGGTCCTTGGCTCGGGCGAGTTTTTCTACTTTTTCAAGCAAAGCGACTTTTTGTGTGCTGTCGAGCGTCGCGATCGGGTCCATGGGCGCGTAAAGCACCCGGCTGCTGGCGATCTTCTGTGGCTGGCCACCCACCTTGATGCGGCGGCTCTGGCCCGCCGAAGCAATGGTGCGCACCGTGCGGGCGGCATCCATCAACGCTGCTTCGGAAATGTCGTCCGAATAAGCAAACGCGGTTTTTTCTCCTGCGACCGCACGCACACCTACGCCTTGGTCTATTCCAAAACTCCCACTTTTGACAATGCCCTCCTCCAGGCTCCAGCCCTCGCTGCGGGTGTACTGGAAGTACAGGTCCGCATCGTCGATGCGGTGGGTGGCGATGGTTTGCAGTGCCTTGCTCAGCGTCGCGTCGGTCAAGCCAAATGGCTCCATCAACAGCGCACGTGCGACAGCCAAACGCTCCAGGGTAGGTTCACGAGAAATCATGACGGAGGTGTCTCCAAGGGTGAAGGCCCATTGTAGAAGTGGCTGGATCGTCTGGGTGTCGTTATGGGTTTGACCGCGTGGCCGCAAAAGGGGGGCGCTTGTCAGTCAAGAGAATTGTGACCGCCCATTCACGATTCTTTACGTTCGGGTTGTCAGCGCGTCGACGAACAGCACCGTTGATGGAGGGCGAGCCGTACACGCAACCCCACCGTTTCATTCAAAGGAGATTTGCATCATGTTCCAACTCAAGACCACTCTTTTCGCCGCTGTTTTGTCCGCCGTCAGCTTGACGACTATGGCCCAAACCGCACCCAACCCTGCTGCCACGCCAGGTATCGACCAGCGTCAGGCGAACCAAGAAAAACGCATCGACCAAGGTGTTGCTTCGGGTACGTTGACACAGAAAGAAGCCAAGCGCATGGAAAACCAACAAGCGGCCGTGGACCGCGCCGAGGACAAAGCCAAGGCCGATGGCGTCGTTACAGCAAAAGAGCGCAAACGCCTGCACAAAGCCCAAAACCACACCAGCCGACACATCCACCGTCAAAAGCACGACGCCCAAGTGGCACCCAAGCCCTGAGCATCAATCGTCAGTTTGACCTTGTTTGAGCACCAAAGCCCGCGCATACAAGCTGTTGCGCGGTGCTTGGGTCAGGGTCGCAGCGAGCGATACCGCCTGCTTCAACGGTAGCTCGGCCATCAGGGTCAGCAGCACGCCATCGTTCGAACTGTCGTCCTGGCCGTCGTGGGCGGCATGAGGCAGTGCATGCATCACCAAAACAAACTCACCGCGTTCACGATGGGGGTCGGCGGCAAGCCAGGCGGGTAGTTCGCTGGCAGCCAGTGTGACCACGGTTTCAAACTGCTTGGTTAACTCACGGCACAAGGTCACGCGGCGCTCGCCACACTCGCTGGCCAAAGCGGCGCACAAGGCGCCAATGCGATGCGGTGCTTCGAACAGCACCTGGGCTTGGGCTTGGGTTGCGAGCCGCTTCAATTGCGCGCTGCGGGCCGTGGCCTTGCTGCTTAAAAAACCTACGAAAGAGAAGCCCGCCGCGTCATCGCCTTCATTGGCGGGCAGGCTGCCCGCCACACTCATGGCCGCCACCGCACTGCTCACGCCAGGGATGGGCAAAACGCGGTAACCCGCAGCTTGAACCTGTGCCACCAGCACCGCGCCGGGGTCGCTGATGGCGGGTGTTCCGGCGTCGCTCACATAGGCCACACGTTCGCCTTGGGCCAAACGCGAAATGACCGTGCTGCTGGCCTCACGTTCGTTGTGTTGGTGCAGCGCCAAGAGGGGTTTGTGCAAACCCAAGTGCTGCAAGAGCGAGGCACTGTGCCGGGTATCCTCACAAGCCACCGCATCCGCCAACGACAGCACATGAATGGCGCGTAAGGTCAGGTCAGCTAAATTGCCTATGGGTGTGGCCACGACATACAGCGCGCCCGACGGAAAATGTTGCCCACCGGCCGCTGCCGAGGCTGCCTGCAACAACAAAGGGCTCAAAGACATGCTCAAAGGTTTGCTCAAAAAAATGGCTGCCACGACGAGTCCGACCACTTCCAGCCGTGCGTCGATCGGCCAGGAAGGTGAGACCGAAGCACTGGAGTATCTGCTGGGACGGGGCCTGACGCTGGTGGAGTGCAATTATCGTGTCGCGGCGGGTCCCAGTCGCCGTGGCGGCGAGGTGGATCTGATGCTGTGCGATGTCGATGGCACCCTGGTCTTTGTGGAGGTTCGCAAACGCAGCAGCGGCACCCATGGTGGCGCTGCCGACAGCATTCAAAGCGCCAAGCGCAGGAAAATTATTTACGCTGCACAGCACTACCTGAGCACCATGGCATCACCGCCGCCTTGCAGGTTTGATGTCATTGCGATTGATGGCCAGCACTTGCAGTGGATACGTGCAGCGTTTGATGTCAGTACATGGAACTGAACTTCGTTACCGTGGGTCACAAGGCCTGACTTATGATTCCCTTCCCATGTTTGAACAACGAATCCAGCAACAATTCTTTGACAGCGCCGACTTGCTTTATGCCGCTGCGGAATCCTTAAGCAAACCCATCAACGAAGCGGCCCACGCCGTCGTCGGCTGCATCACGGCCGGTGGCAAGGTGCTCTCCTGTGGCAATGGCGCTTCGGCCAGCCACGCGCAGCAATTTGCGGCTGAGTTCATGGGGCGGTTTGAACGTGAGCGCCCGGGTTTGGCTGCCCTGGCCTTGACGAGCAACACGGCCATGCTGTCCGCCCACGGTGAACAAGGCGAGTTTGATGCGGTTTACGCGAAACAAATCCAGGCCTTGGGACAACCTGGCGATGTGCTTTTGGTTTTGAGCGCTTCGGGTGCCCCGCTCAGTTTGTTGGCTGCCATTGATGCGGCTCGTGCGAAGGACATGGTGGTGCTGGTTTTGACGGGCCGTGCCCCCAACTTGCTGACTGCACGCCTGGCCGAGACCGACGTCGCCATCGCGGTGCCCCATGATCGGGCCGCCCGCATACACGAGGTTCACACCTTGATTGCACACTGTTTGTGCGACGCGGTGGACTTGCAATTACTTGGAGAACAGGATCCGCTATGAATCTAGCCAATCACCCCTATCGACTGCTTCGTTTGACTGCCGCCCTGGTGGCCGTGAGTTTGACCTCAGCCTGCGCCCCTTTGCTGGTTGGAGGTGCCATGTTGGGTGGTGCCATGGTGGTGACGGACCGGCGCACCTCGGGTGCGCAGCTTGAAGATCAGGCCATTGAGTTCAAGGCGAGCAATCGTTTACGTGAAATACTGGGTGACCGTGGCCGAGTGAGCGCTACGAGTTACAACCGCATGGTGCTGTTGACGGGAGAAGTCCCCAGCGATGCGGACAAAACGGCGGCGGAGCAGGCGGTGGCACGCGTGGACAATGTCCGCGCCACTGTGAACGAACTGACGGTGTTGGGTTCGGGCGCTTTTGCCAGCTCATTGGCCAACCGCTCCAATGACTTGATTGTTTCCGGCAAAGTCAAAGCCACCTTTGTGGATGCCAAAGACTTGCAAGCCAATGCATTCAAAGTCGTCACCGACCGCGGCGTGGTTTACCTCATGGGCAGAGTGACCGACCGCGAAGCAGATCGCGCCAGTGAATTGACGCGTTCCATCAACGGTGTTCAAAAAGTGGTGCGGGTGTTTGAAATCATCACCGAAGCAGAGCTCGCCAACATGCGACCCGCGCCCGAGAAAAAGTAAAACCAATTAGTGCAAACGGCGCACCAGGCTGGAGGTGTCCAAACGACCAGCGCCTTGCGCCTGCAAGTCGGCATAGAACTGATCCACCAGCGCCGCCACCGGCAAGCGTGCCCCGTTACGACGCGCTTCGTCCAGCACCAGGCCCAGGTCTTTGCGCATCCAGTCCACTGCAAAACCAAAATCGAACTGGTCGTCCACCATGGTGGGGCCGCGTTTGTCCATCTGCCAACTTTGCGCGGCGCCTTGGCCGATGACCGCCAACACGGCATTCATGTCCAGCCCCGCTTTTTGCCCGAAGGCGATGGCTTCCGCCAAGCCCTGTACCAACCCTGCGATGGCCACTTGGTTCACCATCTTGGCCAGTTGACCGGCACCGCTTTCGCCTAAACGCGTGACCGCTTTCGCAAACGCTTTCATCACGGGCACGGCGCGCAGGAAAGCCGCTTCATCGCCACCACACATCACAGTGAGTGTGCCGCTCGTGGCACCGACATTGCCGCCTGAAACCGGCGCGTCGATGAAGAACAAGCCACGTTCAAGTGCCGCTGCGGCGATTTCACGTGCGACCGTCGCTGAGGTGGTGGTGTGGTCAATCAACACTGCGCCGGGCTTCATGGCCGATAACGCGCCGCCATCCTCGCCGCCCAAAGCGATGTGGCGAAGGTCGTCGTCGTTGCCGACGCAAGAAAAAACGAAATCCGCGTCTACCGCTGCGTCATGAGGCGAGGCGGCATGTTGGCCCCCGAACTCAGCTACCCAAGCCAAAGCTTTGGTTGTGGTGCGATTGAAGACCGTGACCTGGTACCCGGCTTTCGCCAAATGGCCTGCCATGGCGTAACCCATGACCCCCAGTCCAATGAAGGCCACTTGGTATGCCGATGGTGATGCGGTTGATATGTTCATACCGCAGATGTTGCCATGTTCTGAGCGCAGCGATCAAATCCCCACCAAAAGCGCACCCGAGAGTCCGCTTCTGAGTGAGGTTTAGAACAAACGCTCCCGTTCAAACCCGCGCTGCGCGCGGGATGAAGCGTTGGCCCCACCCACTCCCATGCCAGTGGCTCACGGGGACCTGAGACAGTGTTATTTGGCGGCGTCAGCCACGCATTTTTTAATGTGGCTGTTTTTAGCCGCACCAGCGAGTTTTTTGTCGGCAGCCGAGGCTTCACAGGTGGCTTGGGCCGAGCTGCCCTTCATGTCTTTTTCGCACTTGGTCACAAAGCTGTTTTTCGCGGCACCAGCGAGTTTTTTGTCGGCGGCTTTGGCTTCACAGCTGGCACCCATGGGAGCCGTTGCACTTGCCGCAGGTGCAGCTGCTATGGCATCGGCTTCGCATTTCTTGAGGAAACTCTCTTTAGCGGCACCGGCCAATTTTTTCTCGGCGACGGTGGCGTCACAAGCCGCGTTTTTGGCATGTGCGGGGACAGAGAAAGCCATGGCGGCCAGGGACAGCGACACGGCAAGCAACAGGTTCTTCATGGTGTTTCCTCGAGTGAATTGGATTGTGGTGTAAGTGCGCTGGCCCAAGCCGCGTGTGACGGGCATGAATCAACGAGCACCGCCCCATAACGCGGGCCAGAGCATTGTGGCTGACATCCAAGACATCACATGATGCGACGCGGGTGGGCCAAGGCTTCGTGTGCCACATGCAGGCGACGTACAGCACACGAATGAAAGCCTCGTCAAAACGGTGGCGGCAGTTGGCGCTGACCTGGCGCAGGGTCTCGGGCACAAAAGACAGTGTGGTGGCTGCTTTGGTCACGATGACGTCGGTGCTGTGCCGACGCAGCTCGGGACTTGGGGCGAGGTAAGCCATCTCACCCACCGAAGTGCCCGCGCCCAGAAGTGCCACCCGGGTGCCATCGCGGAACACCTCGACTTCGCCCTGGGCCATGATGTGAAAGGTGGTGCCCTCCTCTCCTTTGCGGAACAGCGCATGGCCAAAATTAAAGCGCTGCCACTTGGCACGGTGCACCACTTCCCACAGCTCCACGTCACCAAAGGTGGAGAAAAAATCCAGGCTGCGCAGCAAGTTGAACCGTTCCGAGTCGAGCACGCCTTGCAACTGTCCGCGGGGAACCAACTGGGCAGAGATCAAACTGGACAGGGCCTGCGCAAACTCGTTCCAGTCCGCATAGCGGTCGGCCGGATTTTTGAACAAAGCGCGCTGAATCACGCCATCCACGGCAGGTGCTAAATCTGGCCGCAAAGCGGTCAGCGGCGCGGGCACGACGTTGTAGATCTGGTGCATCATGGCCGAGTGCACATGACCGTCAAATGGCGGCCTGCCTGCGATCAAGTGGTAGAGCACGGCACCCAGTGAGTACATGTCGGCGCGCGCATCCAGCGTGGCACCGTCGAGTTGTTCTGGCGACATGTAGGCCAGCGATCCCACGCGGTGGACTTGGGTCACTTCAGCGGCCAGGTTGAGCACGCTGCCGAAGTCCGACACCTTCACATCGGTGATGGCCCCGTTGTTCAGCACCACCAGTAAATTGGCGGGTTTCACGTCACGGTGGATCAGGCCCTGGCGGTACATATAGCCCAAGGCCATGGCGCATTTGAAGCCAATTTCAACGATCAACTCCAGCGACAGCAATTGATCCGCGCGGCAGTAGGGCCGCAGTGTGGCTCCGGCCACGTACTCCATGACCAAATAGGGAGACGCAGGGTCTTCCACGGCATCCAAGATTTGCACCACGTTGGGGTGCTGCAAACGCCCAACCAAAGCAGCTTCGGCAGCAAAAAAACGCGCAGAGAAATGGTCTTCTTGTGCATCGGCCAAGGCTGAGGGCCGCACCCTTTTGATGGCCACATCACGGCCATTGAAGTCATCGTGGCATAGGAAAACTTCGCTGGTGGCCCCTTCCCCCAATTTGCGCAGTACGCGGTACTTGCCAATTTGTGCGGGCAATCCGGCGTCAGGCTCAGCCGAACTGTCTGCAGGCGTATCGCTCATCGGGTGCCCGGTGCTGGATGCCAGCACTCCCACGTTCGCGCCTGAGCGGCCAGATTCACCCGAAGTGAAGGTGCTTGTGCTGCTGGTTCGCGAGCGCGACCTGGAAGAGGTGGAGCTGGGTGGTTTGGTAGAAGAGGGCAAGATGGATGTCCGAAGGGTGACCACAACGAGCAACAGGAGCAGACCATAACGCCCGCAGCAATTTCTTTCAATTGGATGATGCCATTCCTTGGTATCAAGTTGCGTCAAATTTGCTGGATCGCGGGAAGGACCTGACGGGCCCCAACTTAGAATTCCCCCATGATTCAAGCCAAACAAGAACTGCTGGCCGCGTTGTCTCTGGCCATTGAACAAGTTTCACCGGGCGCTTTGGCCTCTGAGGTGACCACTGCCGCGTTCGAATTGCCCAAACAGGCGTCCCATGGCGATTTGGCCTGCACGGCCGCCATGCCATTGGCCAAATCGCAAAAGAAAAATCCGCGCGACATCGCGCAAATGCTGTTGACAGCATTAAACGCTCAACCTGCGGTGAGCCGTTGGGTGCAGGCCATGGAGATCGCTGGACCCGGCTTCATCAACCTGCGGCTCAATGCGCAGGCCAAACAGGCCGTTGTGAGCGAAGTCCTTGCAGCAGGCCAGTGCTTCGGCCAACAAGCGCCCACACAGCAAAAAGTACTGGTGGAGTTTGTATCGGCCAACCCCACGGGCCCCTTGCATGTGGGCCACGGCAGGCAAGCCGCGCTTGGGGACTCGATTTGCAATTTGCTCGCAACCCAAGGCCACGAGGTCGTGCGCGAGTTCTATTACAACGACGCCGGAGTGCAAATCGCCACGCTGACGGCGTCAGTGCAGGCCCGTTTGTCCGGTTTCAAGCCTGGCGACGAAGCTTGGCCAGAAAACGCCTACAACGGCGACTACATCGCCGACATCGCACAAGAGTTTTTGGAGAAAAAAACCGTTCGCGCTGATGACCGCGAGTTCACCGCGTCCGGTGATGTCCATGATGCCGAGGGCATACGCCAGTTCGCTGTGGCCTATTTGCGCCACGAGCAAGACCTTGACCTGAAGGCATTTGGGGTTCGTTTCGACCACTACTTTCTAGAGTCCAGCCTGTATGCCGACGGCCGGGTGGATGCCGCCGTTGCGCGTTTGAACGACGCTGGAAAAACCTACGAACAAGACGGCGCGCTGTGGCTGCGCTCCACCGACTATGGCGACGACAAAGACCGCGTCATGCGCAAGTCCGATGGCAGCTACACCTACTTCGTGCCTGATGTGGCCTACCACGTGCGCAAGTTCGAGCGGGGCTACCAACAAGCCATCAACATCCAGGGCAGCGACCACCACGGCACCATTGCCCGCGTGCGCGCGGGTTTGCAGGCCACAGGTGTGGGCATCCCCAAGGGTTACCCCGACTACGTCCTGCACAAAATGGTCACTGTGATGCGGGGTGGGGTGGAAGTGAAAATTTCAAAACGCGCCGGCAGCTATGTGACCCTGCGCGACCTGATCGAGTGGACCAGTAAAGATGCGGTTCGTTTTTTTCTCATCAGCCGCAAGGCCGACACCGAGTTTGTGTTTGATGTTGATTTGGCATTGAAGCAGAACGACGAGAACCCGGTGTTTTACGTGCAATACGCCCATGCTCGTTTGAGCAAGGTGCTGCGTGATTGGGTGAGCGAACGTGGCGGGCAGATGACCCAGTTACCCATGGCCAATCTGGCCCTGCTGACGGCACCCAGCGAGTCGGCCTTGATGCTGAAGTTGGCAGAGTACCCCGACATGCTGCGCGGTGCTGCTCAGGGCTTGGCGCCGCACGATGTGGCGTTTTATCTGCGCGAGCTTGGCGCTGCTTTTCACAGTTATTACGCTGCGGAGCGGTTTTTGTTGGATGATGCGGCACTGACCCAAACCCGTCTTGCCCTCTTGGCCGCGACGCGGCAAGTGCTGCGCAACGGCCTGACCTTGTTGGGCGTGCAGGCACCCGAATCCATGTAAAACGTGCCCGCAGTTCATTTTTCTAACCAACAGCAAACAGAGCAAAACGCATGAACAAGCAAGGCGGCGGGTTTTTGATGGGCATGATCGTGGGCTTGCTCATTGGTTTGTCATTGGCTTTGGGTGTGGCTTTGTATGTGACCAAAGTGCCAGTCCCCTTTGTCAATAAAGTACCGCAGCGCACCGCAGACCAAGACGCGCTGGAGACCGAGCGCAACAAGAACTGGGACCCCAACGCACCGCTGGCCGGGAAGAGCCCTCGGGCGAGCACCGCAGCCAGCGGCTCGGTGGGCAAAGAGGCAGATACCGCTGCAAGTGCGGCTGACCCTGCCAAAGGCAAGGCAGCCGCTTCCGCACCCACCACCATAGAGGCAGTGATTGAGGCCGCTTCCAGTGCAGCCCCCAAGGCGCCGGTTGAAACAGCCGCAGCCAAAACAACCGGGGATGGCATGGCTTACTTTGTTCAAGCGGGTGCTTATGCCCGCACCGAGGACGCTGAACAGCAGCGGGCCCGATTGGCCATGCTCGGGTTCGACGCCAAGGTCACCGAACGTGAGCAAGCAGGCCGCACGGTCTACCGCGTTCGGGTGGGCCCCTACAACGCCAAAGAACAAGCCGATGCTTCGAAAACCAGCCTGGAGGGTGCCGGTGTAGAGGCGGCCTTGGTCAGGGTTCAGAAATAGTGTCCACCGGGCCCCGCGTGCGGCTGACCCTCCCATACTTCTCGACATGGACGCGTCCCCGCTGATCTATGCGAGCTAGACTTCCAGCTCAACACCTCACCCATAGAACATGCATCGGGTGAACTTTGTTAGTTTTAACGGGTCAGTCTCCGCTGCCATTGCAGCCACACAGAGGATGTCTTCATGAAACGTCGTGCTTTTTCTAACCAACTGCTGGGCTTGAGTGTCGGTGCAGGCCTCTTGCCCGGGGTCGCCATGGCGCAGGCCCCGGCAGGTTTTGTTGAAGGAAAGGATTACATTCGCCTGAGTCAGCCCTTGCCCTTGCCTGCCACAGGCAAAATCGAAGTGTTGGAGTTCTTTTGGTACGGCTGCCCGCATTGCAATTCTTTTGAGCCCTTGCTGGACGCCTGGGCCAAGAAATTGCCCGACGACGTCGCTTTCAGGCGCGTTCCGGTGGCGTTTCGTGAAGAAACCTTTGGGCCTCACCAGAAAATTTTCTATGCCCTGGAGGCGATGGGGCTCGTCAGCACTATGCACCGCAAGGTGTTTTATACGATCCACGTCGAGCGCGCCAAACTCGACAAACTGCCCGAGATTGCTGCCTTCATGGCCAAAAACGGCGTGGATGCTGCGAAGTTCAGCGATGCCTACAACTCCTTTGGCGTCAGCACCAAAGCCACCCAAGCCCGCAAATTGGCTGAGGCCTACCGCATTGACGGCGTACCCGCCATGGGAATTCAAGGGCGCTACTGGACGTCCGGCACCGTTGCGCGCTCACCCGAGCGTTCCTTGGCTGTGGCGGACGCTCTCATCGCTTTGAGCAGAAAAAAGACCTGACCGGCGCAGTTTTCTCTTCGGCATGAAAAATGCAGAGCTAGAATGACTCTGCAAGTTTCATGCCCCTATGACCCACCCTCCTGCTCCCACCCGCTCGTTCCTTGGCCGTTGCGGCGCTTACGCGCTTTTTGCAACGGCCATGCTGCTGGTTTCTCCCGCTGGTGCAGAAAAGGCTGATCGTCTCAAGCCCTTGAATGTGGAAGCTGACGCGGGTCGTTACGACGACCTGAAACAGTTTGGCGTATTCAGCGGCAATGTGGTGCTCAGCAAGGGCAGTTTGGTGATGCGCGCCGGACAAATGGAGGTGCGCCAAACACCCGAGGGCTACCACCAAAGTGTGGCGCTTGCGGCGACCGGCAAATTGGCCTATTTCAAACAGAAACGCGAAGGTTTGGATGAAACCATCGAAGGTGAAGCCGAGCGCATTGAATACGACGCCAAGGCGGACACACTTCGATTGCAAAACCGCGCTGTGATCCGCCGCGTTCGCGCGGGTGTCATCGTGGACGAAACCGTGGGCAACGTCATCACGTATGACAACACCTCCGAGGTGTTCACCGTGGTGGGTGGTCCCGCCAGTGCCAGCCCCGCCAACCCCGGCGGTCGAGTGCGTGCCGTGCTGTCCCCTCGTGATGGCACACCCGCGGCGCAAGAAGCGGCTTCGGCCGGCGTCGGAGCCAGTCCGGCGGCGCTGCCACTGAAATCCACGCCCATGCTCGGAGACAGGAAGTGATGCAACCGGCTGCGGCCGCGCCCACCGACCGTCAAAACCAGCGCCTGGAGGCCGTTGGCCTGCAAAAAAGTTATGGGGCGCGTCAGGTGGTCAAGGATGTGCACGTTTCGGTGCGCGCGGGCGAAGTGGTCGGTTTGCTCGGCCCCAACGGCGCTGGCAAAACCACGAGCTTCTACATGATCGTTGGCCTGGTGCGCGCCGATGCGGGTCAGATCACCATCGAAGGCCAGCGTGTGGAGCGTTTGCCCATACACCGTCGCTCGCGTCTGGGTTTGTCTTACCTGCCCCAAGAAGCGTCTATTTTCCGCAAGCTGAATGTGCAGGAGAACATCCGAGCGGTGCTGGAACTGCAAGTGGGTGCTGACGGAAAAGCACTCAAACCTGCGGTGATAGAAAAGATGCTGCAGGGCCTGCTGCAAGACCTCGGTTTGGAGAAATTGCGGTTGAGCCCTGCACCGGCGTTGTCCGGGGGCGAGCGCCGCCGGGTCGAAATAGCGCGTGCCTTGGCCACGCAGCCCAGGTTCATCTTGTTGGACGAACCGTTTGCCGGTGTTGATCCCATCGCAGTGCTCGAAATCCAGCGCATCATCAATTTTTTGAAGAACCGCGGCATAGGCGTACTCATCACCGATCACAACGTGCGTGAAACGCTGGGTATCTGTGACCGCGCCTACATCATCAGCGATGGCGCCGTGCTGGCTGAAGGTACCCCTACAGACATCGTCGAGAACGCCGATGTACGCAAGGTTTACCTTGGCGAACATTTCCGCATGTAGCCTAGGCCATGAAGCCTTCACTCCAACTCAGGCTTTCCGCCCACCTGGCGCTCACGCCGCAGTTGCAGCAATCCATTCGTTTGTTGCAGCTCTCCACGCTGGAGTTGCAGCAGGAGGTGGAGCAAATGTTGGAGCAAAACCCGTTCTTGGATGTGGAAGAGGACAGTGTGGCAGCGCCCGAGCCGCTGGCAGAACGCCTGAGCTCGGCTGAACGTTTGGGCGAACGCGAGAGCGAAGTCGCGGTGGATAACCAGCACGAAGCCAGCGACGATGCCCCTGCCCTGGACAGCGCCGAGTTCGGCACCACGGAACGTGAAGACTGGGAAAACGGAACCGAACGCGATGACTTTGATGGCATCCGCGATTTGCCGTCGAACAACGTGTCCGGCGAACACAGTGGTGACGACTTTGACCCCCAAGAGCGCCAAGGTGCCGGCTTGAGTTTGCAGGACCACCTGCGCCATCAGTTGCTGGGCATGCGCTTGTCGCCGGAAGACGAGGCCGCGCTGCACTTGCTGATTGAATCGGTCAACGACGATGGTTACCTGGCCAGCTCCCTTGAAGAGTTGACCGAGGGTTTGACCAACGAAGAAGAGGCCGAGGCCCTGATTGAGCGCCTGCGATGTGCATTGAAATGGTTGCAGCACATGGACCCACTCGGTGTTGGCGCCCGCGATTTGAGCGAATGCCTGGTGCTGCAGTTGCGCGCCCAGCCGCGCAGCCAGGCCCAAATGATTGCCATCATTATTTGCAAGCAGCACCTTGAACTGCTGGCCAAGCGCGATTTGCGCAAACTCATGTCGGTGACCGGCGCGGACGAAGACCTCTTGCGCCAGGCGCAGGCCCTGATCACCGCGCTAGAGCCCAAACCCGGCCGTCCTTTTGCGCGAGCAGAAGACAACATCATCATTCCCGACGTCATCGTGCAAAAAGTTGGTCGCAGCTGGCGCGTGCAGCTCAACCCCGACGTCATGCCCAAGCTGCGCGTGAACGACATGTATGCCAACGCGATCAAACACCAGCGTGGTGCGGCGAACCAAAACGCCGGGCTCAGCGGCCGTTTGCAAGAGGCGCGGTGGTTTGTCAAAAACATCATGCAGCGTTTTGACACCATCCAGCGTGTGTCTCAGGCCATTGTGGAGCGCCAGAAAAACTTTTTCAGCCACGGCGCCATTGCGATGAAGCCGCTGGTGTTGCGCGAGATTGCCGACGAGTTGGGTTTACATGAGTCGACCATCTCACGTGTGACCACAGCCAAATACATGTCAACGCCCTTTGGCACTTTTGAGCTCAAGTACTTTTTTGGCTCTTCGCTCAACACGGAGGCGGGCGGCAATGCATCCAGCACGGCGGTGCGCGCGCTCATCAAACAGTTGGTGGAGGCCGAGAACCCGAAGAAGCCACTGAGCGACAGCCAACTCTCCACCATGCTGGAAGAGCAGGGCATTCAAGTGGCGCGCCGTACCGTCGCCAAGTACCGCGAGGCGCTCAAGATTGCTCCCGCCAACTTACGCAAGGCCCTATGACCTAGAAACGGCAATTGACCGCTTTATTCCGCTTGCAACCTCACATGAACATTCAGATCTCCTCTCACGAAAGCCTTTGCCTTTTGGGTGAATACGCTACGCACCCGATTGAGCTGCGCTGCGGTGCGCTGGCCGCGT
>JBJOQO010000056.1:0-22258 GCA_046049865.1 Pseudomonadota bacterium
TCATCATGGCTTTTGGACTCCGCAGGTTTGGGCTTTGAGATCCTCAATCAACCCACGCATGACCTCCCTCGCCATCATCAGCGGATACCGCTTCGGGCCTATGCAATCGTCCGGGACTCTACACCTATTTAATTTATGTTTTTTAAGAGTTTTTTTAAAAGTAGGTGTGTTTTTTACAGTTTTCTGTCAGGGTGAGCCATAGGTTGATCCGATTAATTTTGGTTATTGGATTAATCGCCGTCAGCAGACCGGCACATTTACAGGCGCAGCCTTTGCCTCTTTGAAGAGGTGGTGCCGCCCAACGCCAACCTTATGGCGCAGGGCATCCCGCCGATTCCGTTGTCACTGGCTAAGAAAGTGGCGCTGTACAACGACGTCCGCCACCAAACCTTCATCGACGAACTCGGTGGCCGCGCCGAAATGTCGGCCGAGAAGGCCTACTCCACCGACTCCAACATGCTTGGCGCCACGCACGAGGCCAAAGACCTGGAGCACTTGAACAGCGGCGTGATGATCGTCAAACCCATCATGGGTGTGGCTTTCTGGCGTGACGATGTCGAAGTCAAACGTGAAACCGTCACTGTGCGTTTTGAAGAGGGTCGCCCCGTGGCCTTGAATGGCGTGGAGTACACCGACCCGGTCGCCTTGGTGTTAGAGGCCAATCGCATCGGCGGTCGCCACGGCCTTGGTATGAGCGACCAAATTGAAAACCGCATCATCGAGGCCAAGAGCCGTGGCATTTATGAAGCGCCGGGCTTGGCCTTGCTGTTCATTGCCTATGAGCGCCTCATCACCGGCATTCACAACGAAGACACGATTGAACAATACCGCATGAACGGCAAAAAGCTCGGCCGCTTGTTGTACCAAGGCCGCTGGTTCGACCCTCAAGCCCTGATGCTGCGCGAAGCCGCCCAGCGCTGGGTGGCCCGCGCCGTCACTGGCGAAGTCACCATCGAATTGCGTCGTGGCAACGACTACAGCATCCTCAATACCGAGTCACCCAACCTGACCTACCACCCGGAGCGATTGACGATGGAGAAGGGCGAGTCCAGCTTCTCACCGCAAGACCGCATTGGGCAATTGACGATGCGCACCTTGGACATCACCGATACGCGGGACAAGCTGGGGCTGTACAGCCGCACGGGGTTGTTGCCCAGCGGCGGGGGCCTGCCTCAGTTGGGGGAGTGAGGCTTGCAGAGTGAAGGTCATTCAGCCTAATGGCTAAAATGGCCATCAAGTTGCAACCCACCTGAGGAGCTTCCCCATGCAAGTTACCGCTACCGAAGCCAAAAACCGTTTCGGCTATGTCTGCGCCCAAGCAAAGACCGAGCCGGTTTTCGTGGAGAAAGATGGTCGGGTCGACACTGTCATTCTGTCGGTGCAGCAGTTTGAGCTGCTGAAGGCCGGCGCATCCAAAGAGACGCTCACGTCCAGACAAAAACGTTTTAATCAAGACTACCAAGCGTGGCTTGACGTGCAGAACAAACGTTTCGAGAAACACGGCCTGTGGTGCGACGATCTGCGGGTGTGGTGATGCAGTTTGACGTGTATGCCAACCCCAGCCCACGGATGCGAGACCAATACCCATTCGTGGTGGACATTCAAAGCGACCTGCTGAGCGCTTTGCCCACTCGTTTGGTGATCCCGCTGGCGGTGACTGAGGTGGTGAGCGAGCAAGTGCCTCGTCAGCTGTGCCCGATGTTTGCAGTCAATGGCCTGACATTGATGCTGTTGCCCTTTGAGGCGGCACCGCTTGACAAGCGGCATCTGAAAAAGAAGGTGGTTTCACTTGCAAGTCGCCAGCATGACCTGGTTGCTGCGATCGATGCGGTGATGAGTGGAGTCTGACAAGACCGTTAGCTTATATGCGGTTAGCGCAACTGCAGCGCGTCATCCCCAAACTCCAGGCCCAGCGGCTCAATCAAGAGCTTTTTAGGCCCCGCTTGAATCTCACCGGCCAGCCAGGCATCAATACCTAAGGTTTGGGCCACTTCCACCGTCTTTAAGGCATCAGCGGCTTTCACAAAGAGTGCAAAGCCGGCACCCATGTTGAGCGTGCTGTAGGCCTCCAGGTTGTCTTGTTTGGCGTGTTCCTGGATGAACTTCAGAACCGGTGGCACAGGGGGTACGGTGTGGATTCGGTAGGTGTGGGTGGCGGGGTGGCGCAGCAGTTTTCGCCAGCCGTGGCCGGTGATGTTGGCGCAGTAGTTCGGAGTGATGCCCGCTTTGTAGAGGGCTTCCGTCACGGGCGAGTACAGCACCGTCGGCGCGAGCAAGGCCTCGCCGTAGTTTTGTGTGGCGGTCACCGGGGTGAGGTAACCCTCGGGCAGCCGTTCCACCAATTTGCGGGCCAGGCTCAAGCCGTTGGCATGGATGCCGCTGGAGGCCAAGAGCACGATGGCGTCGCCCACGCCGAGTTTGTCGCCCACGGACAGGCGTTCTTTCGGATTGATCAGGCCGGTGCAACTGGCCGCCAAATCAATGCGGCCGTCGGCGACGATGCCAGCCAGCGCGGGTGTTTCGCCGCCGCCCCAAGCCACTTGGCACACGTCGCAGGCGGCTTTCCAACCGGCCACCAGGGCCTGCGCGCGCTGCGCATCAGAAAACCAGTCTGACCCGCCTGCTGCCCAGTAGGCCTGCACCACCAAGGGCGTGGCACCCACGGTGATCAGGTCGTTGATGGCCATGGCGATGGTGTCTTGGGCAATGCCAGCGTAATAACTTTTGCCGGTGAGTTGATGCATTTCGTCGGCCACCAGCGCCTTGGAACCGAGGCATTCCACGATGCTGGCGATGTAAAAAGGGCCTACATCCACCACATAGGCCGATTCGCCCCTGGATGCTTTCACTTCGCTGAAGCCGTGGCCCGCCAAGTGGGCGCCGGTGACGGCTGCAGCCCGCTGCGCGGCCACCTTCAAGGGGTCGATCAGGTCGTAGTTGACGCCCGATTGTTCGTAGCTCAGGGTATCGGCGGAGGAGGGGGTGTGGGAAGCGTTCATGCGAGGAAGGGCCCCTGTGGGCATATGATTTGAATGAGATTATCCCGTAGGGTCGGGGGGGCACGGGTCGCCTCGTAGAATGAAGCCCATGAGCACCCTGGTTCTGGCCCGCAAATACCGCCCTCGCAACTTTGAAGCCCTGGTGGGCCAGCAGCATGTGGTGCAGGCATTGGCCAATGCGCTCACGCAGCAGCGTCTTCACCATGCCTATTTGTTCACCGGCACGCGTGGTGTGGGCAAAACCACGGTGTCGCGCATTCTGGCAAAAAGCCTCAATTGCACCGGTGCCGATGGACAAGGAACGATCACCGCCACACCCTGCGGTGTGTGCGACGCCTGTCGCGACATCGACAGTGGTCGTTTTGTTGACTACGTGGAGCTGGACGCTGCCTCCAACCGTGGCGTCGATGAAATCAGCCAGCTGCTCGACCAAGCGGTTTACAAACCCGTGATGGGGCGCTTCAAGGTGTACATGATCGACGAGGTGCACATGCTCTCGAACACGGCGTTCAACGCCATGCTCAAGACGCTGGAAGAGCCGCCCGACTATTTGAAATTTGTGCTGGCCACGACCGACCCACAAAAAGTCCCGCCCACGGTGCTGTCACGTTGTTTGCAATTCAATTTGCGACCCATGGCACCGCAGACGGTGCAAGAGCATTTGGTGACCGTGTTGGAAGCTGAGTCTTTGGCCGCCGAGTTGGGTGCGCTGCGTTTGTTGGCGCGTGCGGCCAAGGGCTCGATGCGTGATGCGCTGTCGCTCACCGACCAAGCGATTGCGTTTGGTGGCGGCGCGCTCACCGAGGCCGGTGTGCGCCAGATGTTGGGTGCGGTGGACCGTAGCCATGCCGTGCGTTTGCTGGATGCGCTGAGTCAACAAGACGGTGCAGGGTTGGTGCAAATTGCCGATCAATTGCGCGATTTGGGTTTGTCTGCTTCAGGCACCTTGGAAGAAATGGCCGACCTGCTGCAACAAATGGCGGTAGAACAAGCCGTGCCCGGTGCACTCGACCCGAACGATCCCGATGCGCCTGCGGTGGTTCGTTTGGCAGCCGGGTTCGCCGCCGACGAAGTTCAACTCGCCTACAGCATGTGTTTACACGGCCGCGCTGAACTCGGTTTGGCGCCCGACGAATACAGCGGTTTGGTGATGGTGCTGCTGCGCTTGCTGGCGTTTCGGCCTGGTGGAACACCACCGGCAGTGAGTGCGCCGCGGGTTGAATCAAACCAGGCGGGACGGCCTGCGGTTGTTCAGGCCCATGCCGCTGCTGCGCCAAGCTCTGCGGCGCTGTTGGCCAGTCGGCCCGCGACGGTATCGCGTCCAGTGGTGCCGGCGGTGGCACCCGTGCAGGCCGCACCGGCGGTGGTCGCAAAACCCGTTGCAGCACCCGCGATGGTGGCATCGAACGACCCACCTTCATGGGTGGACGAACCCGCGCCCTGGGAAGAGGAAGGCGACGCCAGCGTGGCTGAACCCGCTCCCAGCGTGCTGGTTTCCAATAGTCCCCGCGTTGCCGCCGTGGCAGCAACCGCGGTCGGCGCTGCGTCCGCCTTGGTCACCACACCCGAAGGAGACCGATGGGCCGCGCTGGTGCAGGCCATGGTTGCGGCCGGCACGGTTCAGGCCTTGGTGCGCGAGTTGGCGATGCAAGCCCAATGTGTGGGGATTAACGAAACCTCGCAACCTGCACTGTGGCAATTGAAGGTGGAACGCGAAACCTTGCGTTCGACCGCACATGTCGAGAAATTACAAACAGCCCTGGGCCAACTGTTGCAATGCCCAGTCCGTATTGAAGTGCAAGCGGGTGTGGCGCAGGACAATCCCGCACAACGCGCTCAGGCCGAAAAAGAACGCCGCCAGCAAGAAGCCGAAGCCCTGGTACAGAACGACCCCATGGTGCGCGACATGATGAGCCAGTTCAAATCCGCGCGCATCGTGCCGGGTTCGATTCGGCCGCTGGCCTGATCCGACTTGGCGAATAAAACAACCCCACTCAATTTCTTTGGAGAAAACACCATGATGAAAGGCCAGATCGCCGGCTTGATGAAACAAGCCCAAGCGATGCAAGACAACCTCAAACGCGCACAGGACGAGCTCGCCACCATGGAAGTGGAAGGCCAGTCGGGCGCGGGTTTGGTGAAAATCACCATGACCTGCAAACACGATGTGCGCCGCGTCACCATCGACCCGAGTTTGCTCGCGGACGACAAAGACATGCTCGAAGATTTGGTGGCCGCTGCTTTCAACGACGGCCTGCGCAAAGCCGAGGCGGTGAGCAGCGAAAAAATGGGCAAACTCACCGCCGGCATGCCCATGCCACCGGGCATGAAGTTTCCGTTTTGAGCCTGTCACATCCCTGCATGGGTGTGATGCACCGCCATGTCTGAACCCGCGCTGCAAGCTTTGATCGACGCCCTGCGCCATTTGCCTGGCGTGGGTGTGAAGTCGGCGCAGCGGATGGCGTTTCATTTGCTGCAGCACAACCGCCCCGGCGCTGATCAACTGGCCGTGGCTTTGCAGGCGGCCCTGCGGGGCATAGGCCATTGCGAGCGTTGTTACACCTTCACCTCCGAGCCCATTTGCCACACCTGCCTGGATCCCACACGTGATGCCAGCGTGCTGTGCGTGGTGGAAAGCCCCGCCGACCAAGCCGCGCTGGAGCGCAGCGGCAGCTACAAGGGCCTGTACTTTGTGCTGATGGGGCGACTGAGCCCACTGGATGGCGTGGGCGTGGACGACATTGGCATCAAACCGCTCTTGGAGCGGGCCAGCGATGGGGTGGTGCAAGAAGTCATCATCGCCACCAGCTTTACCGCCACCGGCGAGGCCACCGCCCATGTGCTGGCGCAAACCTTGAAGGCGCGTGGACTGCGCGTGACACGTTTGTCGCGGGGTGTGCCCGTTGGCAGTGACTTGGAATATGTAGACCTGGGCACCATTGCCTACGCGCTGTCGGACAGGCGCTGAATCTTCTCTCAGGAGCCAAATACGATGCAATCCCCTGTGCTGACGCTGTGGTGCGTGCTGGTCGCTGCCCTGATGCCGATTCTTTGCGCTGGCATCGCCAAGTGGGGTGCCTTTGGAAAACCTCGCCGCGAGGGTGGATTTGACAACCACGATCCCCGCGATTGGCTGGCACGGCAGCAGGGCTACCGCAAACGCGCCAACGCGGCCCAGGCCAACTGTTTTGAGGCCTTGCCTTTCTTCATCGGCGCTTTGCTCTTGGCCTTGCATATGCAGGCACCTCTGGCCAAGGTCAATCTTTTGGCTTTGTGCTTTATTGGCTTGCGAGCCGCTTTTGTGCTGCTCTATGTGGCCGATCAGCCGACGCTGCGAACTGTCGCCTGGGTGGCGGCTTTGGCGGTCAACGTGGCGCTGTTGTTCGCGGGCGTTTGATTGCGCGATTGACGCCTATTTTTTAGCTACCTTCGCGGCGGGCTTGGCGCTCTTCACTGTTTTGCTGCTGGTTGCTGCCGTGCGTTTGCCGCTGTTCGTGGCAGCGGTTTTGCGTGTAGGCGCACCCGCTTTGGTGCTTGCCGCAGCGGTGCGGGTCGAAGCAGACTTTTTCCCCGACACATGGGGCAAAAACAGCACCAAGGATTCACCAGATTTGAGTTTGGCTTTCGCGTCCAGTTGATTCCATTCACGCAACTGGGCCACGCTGACGCGGTGGCGTTTGGCAATGCTGGTGAGCGTGTCTTTGGCGCCCACTTTCACAGTGGCTCGGCGTTTGGCGGGCACATCGGCCGCCAATGTGATGCTGGCGTTGTCGGCAATACGTTCAGACACGTCGTCGTGTTTGTGCGTGCCGCGTGTGACGAGCAAGGTGGAGCCGGCCTTCACCAGCATGCCCGATGGAATCTTGTTCACGCTGCGAAGGTCCGCTTCATCCATGCCGACCTTGGTCGCTACTTCTTGCGGACGCATGGTGCTGGGAGTGACCCAGGCCGTCCACGTGGCCAAGGGGCCTTTGTGATTTTTGATGCGGTGAACAAACTCTTTGGCGTTGTTATAGGGCAGCAACAGCTGGGGCGTGCCTGCGGCCAGAATCACAGGCTTGTTCATCTGGGGGTTGAGCGTGCGGAACTCGTCCATGCTCAAATTCGACAGCTTGGCCGCGACGTCCACGTCAATGTCACGCTCAATGGGTATCGCCAAAAAATAAGGGTGATTTTCCAGCGGGGGCAGCGTAAGCTTGAAACGATCAGGCTGCGCAATGATATTTTTCACGGCTTGCAGCTTGGGCACATAGTGTTGTGTTTCCAAAGGCATCTTCAAGCTGAGGTAGTCGGTGGGCAAGCCCAATGACTGATTGCGTTTGATGGCGCGCTGCACATTGCCTTGTCCCCAGTTGTAGGCGGCCAAAGCCAAATGCCAGTCACCAAACATGCCGTATAGCTGTTGCAAATAGTCCAGCGCTGCGCGGGTGGATGCGAGCACGTCGCGTCTGTCGTCCCGGAACATGTTTTGTTTGAGGTCGAAATCCTTGCCGGTCGCCGGCATGAACTGCCAGATGCCCGATGCTTTGGCGGAAGACATAGCTTCGGGGTTGAATGCGCTTTCAATGAATGGCAGCAGGGCTAAATCGCTGGGCATGCCTCGGCGTTCCACCTCTTCGACAATATGGAACAAATAGCGGCCCCCGCGTGTGGTCATGCGCTGCACGTAGTCAGGGCGACTGGCGTACCACTGCTCTTGTTGGCGCACCAAGTCGGTGTCTAGATTAGGCATCACCAGGCCCGCGCGCAAACGCTGCCAAAGGTCTTTGCGCGCGACCTCTTGTGCTGCTTTGTCATCCAGGTTCACGTTGACATCGGGCCGCAGGTCGTCAATCGGTTGACCTGCCGCCAAGCTCGCTATCGAATCGGGTACATCGGTGCCTGAGGATTTTGTTTTGTCGCCATCGACCGGCTCAGCCGCTTGTGCTTTGATTTCGGGTGTCGCGATCGACACGGGTGCTTGCGCCGAAGTGGAAGCTGTTTGTATTGTGGAACACGCTGACAAGGTGGTGACCAGCGCAGCGATGCCGAGCTTGACAAAAAAACGCAAGTTCAATGGGTGGTGGGTTGGGATCAAAACGTGTTCTTCCATTGTCGAAGTGCTGCAAACACATGCACGGCTTCGCGATCGGGCGCGCCGTGTTGCAACGCTTGGTCCATGACGCCTGCTACATGCACACGCAGGAACGGGTTGATGCTCAGTTCGCGTCCAATGCTGGAGGGCAGGGTGGGCGCTTGTTGTTCTCGTGCGCCTTGGCACCAGGCCAGGTGCATAGCGACGTCTAGGTTGTCGGGTTCTACCGCCTGCGCGAAAGCCAAATTCGCAAGCGTGTATTCGTGGCCGCAGCATACCCGAGTGTTGCTGGGCAAGGCTGCGAGTCGCTGCAAGGACTGGTGCATTTGGGCGGGTGTGCCTTCAAAAAGGCGACCACAACCGCCCGAGAACAAAGTGTCGCCGCAGAAAACGATAGGCTCACCCCCTGCTTCAGAAAAGTAGGCCACGTGTCCCGCCGTGTGGCCTGGAATGTCCAGCACATTCCATATTTGGCCCAGCAATTCAAAGCTGTCACCTTCGCCAACAGGTGTGTAGGGCCCGGCGATGGTTTCGCGTGCAGGGCCCCACACAGGCCCCTTCAAAACAGACCGCAGGCTCTGAAGGCCTGCGGTGTGGTCGTGGTGGTGGTGGGTCACTAGAATGCCGACAAGCAGCAGTTGCATTGACGCAAGCGCGTGCAGCACCGGCGCACCATCCCCTGGGTCGACGACGATGGCATGGTGGTCATCGTGCAGCATCCAGATGTAGTTGTCCGTAAACGCGGGTAGTGCAATCAATTTCATGGCAGACAAGTGCTCGATTATAAGTTTGGCCCAGTGGCTGCATACCCCTGCTGGCGTTGACCTGCTCGCCTGGGAGCAGCAACAGCTCGACGCTGCCGTGGTTGACCTCTTTGGCTTTCACGCTTTGCAGATGGGCATGCCCGCCTTGCAAGGTTTGCGGGACAATCGCATGCCTCACCGCTGGCTGGCGGTGGATGCATCCGACATCGAACAACTTCAAACACAGGATGTGGGTGCCACTCAAGCATCGGTTCAATCGCCTCTCCTGCAAAGCCTGAACCACCCCCGTACCGTAGAACCGTGGTCGAGGTCCTATTCCGTTGCGCCATCTATGGTGTGTGACTTTGACGCTTTGCCCCTGGACACCAACAGCCTGGATTTGGTGGTGATGCCGCATTCTTTGGAGCTGGCAGAGGATCCTCACCGGGCATTGGGTGAGGTGGATCGGGTATTGCGGCCCGAGGGGCATGCGGTGATTTTGGGCTTCAATCCGACGAGTCTTTGGGGGTTGCGCCAGCGAGCCGGCCATGTTCGCCGCAGCGTGGGTTTGGGAAAAAACAAGCCCTTGTTCATGCCGCGGGCGGGTGAGTTCATTGGCTACCGCCGCTTGCGCGACTGGTTGCGCTTGTTGAGTTTTGATGTGGTGTCTGCACGGTTCGGCTGCTACCGGCCACCCTTGAATTCGCCTCTTTGGTTGGAGCGCTGCGCTTGGATGGAAACCGTGGGCGAGCGGTGGTGGCCAGTCTTCGGATCGGTCTACATGGTGGTGGTGGTGAAACGGGTGCGTGGCATGCGCTTGGTGGGCCTGGCTCCGCACAGCCAATCACGCAAACAAGCCGTACCGGCAGTGGTGGCACATCGCCGCAAACAATTTTTTGGTAACGAATGAGCACACTTCCGTCTTCAGAGACAACGCCCCAGATCGCCCGTCCCTTGGTCGTCATTTATACCGACGGGGCTTGCAAAGGCAACCCAGGTCGCGGTGGCTGGGGTGCTTGGTTGTCCAGCAAAGGCAAAGAGATTGAACTCTTTGGCGGCGAAGCGAACACCACCAACAACCGCATGGAGCTCACGGCCGTGATTGAAGCCCTGGCATCGCTCAAACGCAGCTGCGAGGTGCACATCTACACCGACAGCCAATACGTTCGCCAAGGCATCACCGAGTGGATACACAATTGGAAAAAACGCGGTTGGAAAACTGCCGACAACAAGCCAGTGAAAAACGCCGACCTGTGGCAGCGCTTGGATGCACTGCGCGAACTGCACCGCGTGGATTGGCGCTGGGTCAAGGGCCACTCGGGCGATCCCGGCAATGAGCGTGCCGACATGCTGGCCAACCGTGGCGTGGAGTCCGCAACCGCGACCTGATTCCAATGGAGGTCACGCTTTACATTAGCGCTATGTTTCCAGTTGTTGCAATCGAGGTTGTCGGATGGCGTTGAAGAAACTGCATTTTGTTGTCATCGCCCTGGCCGCGGGCGCTTTGGCGGCAGCCTATTGGCTGCAGACTCCGGGCGCGTTCAAGCGGTCGAGTTCTGCGTCGATGGCAACTGCAACCCCAGCCACTCTATCCGCGCCAGCAACAGGCGAACGCAGCGGACCCGTGGCTGTGGAGGTGGCCAAAGTTGAAGCGGCCGACCTCAAAGACGAAACCCAAGCCATCGGTACCTTGCGATCCAAGCAGGGCGTGATGCTGCGGCCTGAGGTGAGCGGTCGTGTGAAACAACTGGGATTCTCGGACGGCCAAGCCGTCAAACGTGGCCAGTTGTTGGTCCAACTGGACGACGCCTTGCAAGCGGCGCAAGTCCAGCAAGCCTTGGCCCAAGCTGGCATTGCGCAAACCCAACTGCAGCGCAACCGCGAACTCTTGGCGCAGAACTTTGTCAGCCAAAGTGTGGTGGACCAGGCACAAGCCAATTTGCAAGTGGCGCAGGCCCAGGTGGCTCTGTCCCAGGCGCAGCAGGCACGCATGCGCATCGTTGCACCTTTCGACGGGTGGGCGGGCATCCGATTGGTCAATGTGGGTGACTACGTCAAAGACGGTGCCGACCTCATCAACGTGGAAGACATCTCCAGCATGCTCGTGGACTTTCGTTTGCCTGAGCGCGTCATCAACCGCGTCAAAACTGCACAGGCCGTCACCGTGGTGCTGGAGTCCATGCCGGGCAAAACTTTCACGGGCCAAGTTCAGGCGCTGGACTCTCAAGTTGATGCCAACGGGCGGTCGGTGCTGGTGCGCGCCAAATTGCCCAACGCGCAGGGTCTGCTCAAGCCTGGCATGTTTGCCCGCACCGGCATTGTTTTTTCCGAGCGCGCGGGTGCCTTGGTGGTTCCCGAAGAAGCGCTGGTGCCTCAGGGCGGTAAGCAGTTTTTGATCAAAGTGGTCAGTGCGTCTGAGCCCGGCAAACCGCCGGTGTCTCAACGCGTAGAAGCCAAGATTGGGTTGCGCGTGCCGGGCAAGGTGGAAATTCTGGAGGGCGTCGCGTTGGGAGACTCAATCGTCACCGCCGGTCAAGCGCGACTCATGCGTGCGGACGGTTTGCCGCTGAAAGTGGTGGAGCTTGGGCGGGGCCAAGGCAGTGGTGCGCGGCGCGCTGGCGTTGGGGCGTCGTCCCCCGGAGCCGCCTCTGCCAGTGGTGCGCCGGGTGCGGCTTCCGATGCGGCACCCCATGCAGCCCGATGAGCGTCACGCCAACTGCATTTGGGAGTTCCGCCGATGAAGTTGTCTGACATTTCAATACGACGCCCCGTCTTCGCGACGGTGATGTCCTTGTTGCTGCTGCTCCTGGGCGTTGTGTCGTTCTCCAAATTGCAGCTTCGTGAATATCCCCGCATCGATGTGCCGGTGGTGACTGTGTCTACCCGGTTGGTCGGGGCTTCATCCGAAGTGATTGAGTCCCAGGTCAGCAAAATCTTGGAAGACTCCATCTCCGGCATCGACGGTGTGGATGTGGTGACCTCCATTTCTCGCTCCGAACGCAGCCAAATTACCGTCAGCTTCAAGTTAGAGAAAAATCCTGACAACGCCGCCGCCGATGTGCGCGACCGTGTGTCCCGCGTTCGCGGTCGCCTGCCTCAGGCAGTGGAAGAACCGGTTATTGCCAAGGTGGAAGCCGATGCCACCCCCACCATACAAATTGCGCTCAGCAGCCCCAGTTTGTCGCCGCTGCAGTTGTCCGATTTGGCCAACCGCGTGCTCAAACCCCGGCTGCAAACCGTGCCGGGTGCGGCCGATGTGGTCATCAACGGCGAGCGCAAATTTGCCATGCGTATTTGGCTTGATGCCGACAAACTCTCTTCTTATCGCCTCACGGTGCAAGACGTTGAAGACGCGCTGCGTCGGCAGAACCTGGAGGTGCCGGCTGGGCGCATCGAAAGCCAGCAGCGGGAGTTCAACGTGACTGCCCGAACCGACTTGAATACCGCCGCCCAGTTTGGCGAGGTGTCGCTCAAGGTCGTTAACGGCTATGCGGTTCGTTTGCGTGATGTCGCCCGCATCGCGGAGGGGCCCGCCGACGAACGCAGCAGCGTGCGTTTGAACGGTGTGCCCGCCATCTCGGTGGGGGTTATTCGCCAAGCCACAGCCAACCCGCTGGAAGTGGCCGATGGCGTGCGAAAAATTTTGCCCGTGGTGGCCCAAGACCTGCCCGCCAGCGTCAACGTGCAGGTCGCCAACGACAACGCGGTGTTCATTGAGCGATCCATTGCGGCCGTATACAAAACCATCGCCGAGGCCATGTTGTTGGTGGCGGTGGTGGTTTTTGTTTTCCTGCGGCACCTGCGTGCGGCGGTGATTCCCCTTGTCACCATTCCCGTCAGTTTGATTGGCACGTTTGCGTTGATGGCTTTGGCGGGTTTCACCATCAACACCTTGACACTCTTGGCCCTGGTGCTGGCCATTGGTTTGGTGGTGGACGATGCCATCGTGGTGCTGGAGAATATTTTTAGGCACGTCGAAGAAGGCATGGAGCCCTTTCAAGCAGCCTTGCGCGGGGCGCGTGAGATCGGATTCGCGGTGGTGGCCATGACACTGACCCTGGCCGCCGTCTATGCGCCCTTGGTTTTCACGCCTGGCCGAACCGGACGTTTGTTTGTCGAGTTTGCGTTGACCTTGGCTGGCGCGGTGGTGGTGTCAGGTTTTCTGGCGCTCACGCTGACACCCATGATGTGCAGCAAATTGCTCAAGCACGAATCGCAGCCCAATCGTTTTGATCGCGTGATGGAATACCTGCTCGGCGGTCTGACGAATGGCTACACCGCCAGCTTGCGTTGGGTGCTCTCAGGCCACCGCTGGCTCGTGGTGCTGGCGATGCTGGCCAGTGCCGCTGGCAGCGCGTGGCTCTTCCTGAACGCCAAAAGTGAGTTGGCGCCCATGGAAGACCGTGGCGTGGTGGTCTCCAATGTGAATGCGCCCGACGGTTCTACCTTGGCTTACACCTCACGCTATTTGCTTGAGATTGAACGCATTGCCATGGAGTACCCCGAGTTTGAGCGCGTGTTCACCGTCAGCGGTAACCCCACGGTGTCGCAAGGCATTGCTTTTTTGCGCGCCAAAGACTGGGACGAACGAAGCAAAACCACCATTCAATTGGCGCGCGAGTTGCAGCCGCGTTTTGCGGGTTTGCCTGGGGTGACCGCATCGCCCATCACCCCGCCGAGTTTGGGGCAGGGGTTTCGTGAGCGACCGCTCAACTTTGTCATCGTCACCAGCGACAGCTACGACAACCTGTCTCGCGTATCGCAACAGCTCATGGCCGAGATGGCCAAAAACCCTGGTCTGGTTCAGCCCGAAACCGATCTGCGCTTGAACAAACCCGAGATCTTCCTGGAAGTTGACCGCGACCGTGCGGCCGATGCGGGTGTCAGCGTCGATCAAGTGGCCCGCACGGTGGAGACCATGTTGGGCGGGCGCAATGTCACCCGCTACAAACGTGATGCCGAGCAGTACGACGTCATCGTGCAAACAGAAAGCGCGGACCGCATCACACCGGATCAAATTGACCACCTTTTTGTGCGCGGGCGCAACGACGTGATGTTGCCGCTGTCGTCCATGGTCAAGGTGCGCGAGGCCGTGAGTCCGCGCGAGCTGAACCACTTCAACCAGCGCCGGTCGGTGACCATCACGGCCAACCTCGCACCGGGTTATTCCTTGGGCGAGGCGATTCAGTACATGGATGACGCGGCCAAAAAGGTGCTCAAACCCGGCTATGCCACTGAGCTTGGGGGCTCATCACGCGAGTTCCGCGAATCCAGCAGCGCACTCGGTTTGGTGTTTGGTTTGTCAGCACTCTTTATTTTCCTGGTGCTGGCGGCGCAGTTTGAAAGTTTTGTAGACCCCTTGGTCATCATGACGGCTGTGCCGCTGTCAATGTTGGGTGCGTTGCTGGCCATGTACTGGACGGGCGGCACCCTCAATGTGTACTCCAAGATTGGACTCATCACCTTGATCGGACTCATCACCAAACATGGCATCTTGATCGTGGAGTTCAGCAACCAGTTGCGCCAGGAGGGCTTGCCCATGCTGGACGCGCTCATCAAATCCAGCAGCATGCGCCTGCGCCCCATTTTGATGACCACGGGTGCCATGGTGCTGGGTGCGTTGCCCTTGGCTTTGGCGACAGGCGCGGGTGCTGAAAGCCGCCAGCAAATTGGCTGGGTCATCGTGGGCGGCATGAGTTTAGGCACGCTGCTCACGCTGTTTGTCGTGCCCACTGTTTACAGCTTGTTTGCAAGGCGTCAGGTGCCGGGTGCGAACCAAACGCCATCCACTGACTTACAAGCCCAAATCGGCCATTGAAGTTGATACAGCGGCCACCCCCGAGTAACTCCTATTCGGGTTCTCCAGCACGCAATCCCGCGTTGTAAGAAATCAGTAAGCCGTGGCAACAACAGTCCTGTGCATCCATCGAGAGGGTGCGCATGCTGTTGTTTGTTTCCGCTTTGAAGTTGGTTGCTGAGATTGCCTTGATGTGTTTACTGGGCCAGTGGCTGCTGGGTTTGTTGGCTGGCGCGAAACGCGACAGCAACCCGATCTACCAACTCTTTCAACTGCTGACCAAACCCTTCATTCAAGCCGCGCGTTTCATCGCGCCCAAACAAATCCTGGACCGGCACATGCCCTTGGTTGCGGCCTGTTTGCTGTTTTTCATCTGGCTGTGCGCGTTGATTTTGAAGATCAACACCTGTTTGGCCATGGGTATGGAGGTGTGTCGATGAGTCTGAATTTTTCTCGGTCCTGGTGGCGCGGGCAAGCCTGGTTGTGGTTGTTGTTGGGCCAAAACGAGCGCGCTTTGGCTGTCTACGAACGCTTGCTCAAGCGGTTTCCAACCGACCACTATGCTGCCCTCAGCCGCGCCCATTTGTTGGCCGTGTTGGAGCGTAAGCCTCAGGCGATTACCGCCTACCAGGCGCTGCTGTCGCAGCAACCTGAGCACGGTGTGGCGTGGTTCAACCTGGGGTTCCTTTTGGAAGAAGGCGAGCGTTGGCCAGAGGCCTGCCATGCATTTGAGCAGGCCACCCGCTTTCGCCCCGAGTTGGATCGCGCCTGGTACGGCCTGGGCCTGGTGCTGATCCGGCTGCAGCGCCACGACGAAGCGGTTGTCGCCCTCAAACGAAACACCGAGCTGCAACCCATGAGCCCTTATGGCTGGTACCAGTTGGCGCGTGTGCATTTGGAGCGCCACAACCCGGCAGAGACGGTGCGCATCATCGCCCACCTCAAAGGCTTCGAGCCCAAGGTGGCCGCACAACTGGAACGTGAAACCGGTTTGATGGTGGCCACGTCGGCACCGTGAATGTTGAGGTTGAAGCAGGGTGATGCTTCAACTTGGCTAGGGGATGGGTAGGGCGCAAAGACGACCCGCCGTCCAATCCACCCGCAAGGGTGCTTGAAACTAAAAGGAGACAGCAATGCAGGTGTCTGAAAACCACCAACGCTACTGGCAAAAAAACCTCCGCATCACTGGCATCTCGCTGGCGATCTGGTTTTTTGTCACGTTTGTCGTTGCGTATTTCGCTCGTGACTTGAACTTCAACTTCTTCGGTTGGCCGTTCAGCTTTTGGGTCGGTGCCCAAGGTGCGCTGATCGTCTATGTGGTTCTGATTTGGTCCTATGCCCGAACCATGAACCGCCTCGACCAAGAACACAACGTGGCGGAGGAGGACTGACATGGCCGGATTTACACCCCAATCGGGTACCGCTGGCAGCAGTGCGGCTGCCAAAGGTGCGTTTAAGCAGCAACTCAACAAGGTTTATGCCTGGTACACGGGTGGCTTCATCGCCTTCGTGATCGTGCTGGCCATCCTTGAGCAAATGGGCTTGTCGCGCGGCGCGATCGGCATGACCTTCTTGGCCGCCACCGTGCTGCTTTATGCCGGCATCGGCATCATGAGTCGCACGTCTGATGCGTCCGAGTACTACGTCGCCGGTCGTCGTGTGCCTGCCATCTACAACGGCATGGCCACGGGCGCTGACTGGATGAGCGCAGCCTCTTTCATCGGCATGGCGGGAACGCTCTACCTGCAGGGCTACAGTGGCCTGGCCTTCATCATGGGCTGGACGGGCGGCTACTGCTTGGTGGCGCTTTTCCTGGCACCTTACCTGCGTAAGTTTGGCCAGTTCACCATCCCTGACTTTTTGGGCGCGCGCTATGGCGGCAACGTGGCCCGCTTTTTGGGCATCTTCGCCGCGATTCTGTGCTCCTTCGTTTACGTGGTGGCGCAGATTTACGGTGTGGGCTTGATCACCACCCGCCTCACCGGCGTGGACTTTGCCGTGGGTATCTTCTTGGGCCTGGGCGGCATTTTGGTCTGCTCCTTTTTGGGTGGCATGCGTGCTGTCACCTGGACCCAAGTGGCGCAGTACATCATCTTGATCATTGCTTACATGATTCCGGTGGTGTGGTTGTCGGTGAAACAAACTGGCGTGCCCGTTCCGCAAGCGATCTACGGCCAACAACTGGCCAAGGTGACCGAGCGTGAGAAGCAGTTGCGCGCCGACCCGAAAGAGTTGGAGGTCATCAACATCTTCAAAGAACGAGCTGCTGCTGCAGACGCCAAATTGAAAGATGTGCCCGCCGCCATGGCTGCAGATCAAGCCGCAGCGCAAAAGAAGTTGGACGATCTGAAGGCTGCCAACGGCCCTGTGGCTGATATCCAAGCTGCAGAGAAAGCGCTGGCAGGTTTGCCGAAGACGGCTGAAGACGCCAAGAAGGCCTACACAGCAGCCAAGACCGGTGCCGAGGCCAGGGCCAGACCCCTTGCAGGCATGCCATCACACGGCACCATCTATGCGGGCGACCCCAATGGTGACGAGAAGGCGCAAAAAACCTTCAACGAGTCGCGCCGCAACTTCATGGCCTTGATCTTCTGCTTGATGGTGGGTACGGCAGCCTTGCCACACATTCTCATGCGTTACTACACCACCCCGTCGGTGAAAGAAGCGCGCGAGTCCGTGACCTGGTCGTTGTTCTTCATCTTCTTGCTTTACTTCACCGCGCCTGCCTTGGCGGTGCTGGTGAAGTACGAGGTCTTCAATGTGCTCGTGGGAACGCCGATAGACCAGCTACCGGCCTGGATCGCCAACTGGCAAAAAGTGGATGCGAGTTTGTTGTCGGTGATCGACGTCAACAAAGACGGCATCTTCCAGTTGGGTGAAATGCGCATTGGTGGTGACATCATCGTGCTGGCCACACCTGAAATTGGTGGCTTGCCCTATGTGATCTCGGGCATGGTGGCGGCGGGAGGTTTGGCCGCGGCACTGTCAACGGCCGACGGCTTGCTTCTCACCATCGCCAACGCCCTGTCGCACGACTTCTATTACAAGATGGTCGACCCCAATGCACCCACCTCACGCCGCGTGGCCATCTCCAAGGCCTTGCTGCTCGTGGTGGCAGCGGCGGCCGCCTATGTGGCCTACACGGTCTACATCACCAAACAGGCTGACATCTTGTTCCTGGTGTCAGCAGCGTTCTCGTTTGCTGCGGCGGCGTTTTTCCCGGCCTTGGTCTTGGGCATCTTTTGGAAGCGGGCCAGTTCCATGGGTGCCGTTTGCGGCATCGCCGCGGGCCTGGGCATCACCATCTACTACATGGTGATGAACCATGCATGGATGCGCACGCTCTTCGGCGTGACGCAGCCGGTGGAACTGTGGTTTGGCATCTTGCCCATCTCCGCCGGTGTGTTCGGTGTGCCGGTTGGTTTTGCGGTCATCATCTTGGTGAGTCTCCTCACGCCCGCCCCGAACCGCGAAGTTCAAGAGTTGGTGGAGCATGTCCGTTACCCCGATGTGAAGGGTTCCACCATGTCGACCCAGAGTTGATCTAAAGCGACGTTTTTGGCCTGGATTCTCAGGCCAACTTCACTGTCACTGGGGTTCCTGGCTTGGCCTGGAACCCCTTTTTCATTGGTTTTGGGCTAGAATCCTCGGTTCCCCTTGCCACACCCGGGTTAGACGCTTCGGGGTGGCTTTTACTTCTTCGCTGCGACTGCTTTCATTCCGAGGGCGGCTGTCGGGGAGGAAATCCACAAGGAGTTATCAATGCGTCACTATGAAATCGTGCTGCTGATCCATCCGGACCAGAGCGAACAAGTTCCAGCCATGCTGGAGCGTTACAAGGGTGTGATCACCACGGGCGGCGGCAAAGTCCACCGCGTGGAAGATTGGGGCCGCCGTCAACTGGCATACCTGATCCAAAAGCTCGCCAAGGCCCACTACCTGTGCCTGAACATTGAGTGCAGCCAGGCTGTGCTCACCGAGCTGGAAACCGGCTTCCGCTTCAACGATGCAGTGCTGCGCCACCTCACCGTGCTCAAGAGCAAAGCTGAAACCGGCCCATCCGTTGTGATGAAAAACGTTGGCCGCGAAGAAAGCCGCCGCGCACCGCAGGAGATGGGTCTGTAAGAAACATGCCTGTGTCAGCGATGGGGCCCATGAACCGTTTGGTTCTGAATGCACACATCGTGGAACGCAGTGTGTTGCGGTACACCCCGGCCGGTTTGCCTGCCCTGGATTTGAGCTTGAAGCACGAGTCACAGGTCAGCCAAGAAGGCCAAGCGCGAAAAGTCTTTTTTGAGATCAAAGCGCGCGCGGTGGGCGGCATCACACAACAGGTTCAGGCCTTGGCCCTGGGCAGCGACCACGGATTTGCAGGATTTTTGGGCTCGCAGCGCAACGGCAGGGGCATTGTTTTTCACATCACCGAAGTTCACATCACTGCTTTGTAACAGCCCAGGCTTGTTCAACGCAGATCGATCAACAGCATAGATTTAACGAGGTATCCAACATGGCACCACCACGTGGTAAGGGCAAGTTTTCCAAAGACCGCAAACCCAAGCGCAATACGCAGTCCCTGCTGTTTCGCCGCAAGCGTTTTTGCCGTTTCACCGTCACTGGCGTGACCGAGATCGACTACAAAGACGTCGACACCCTGCGCGACTTCATTGCCGAAAACGGCAAGATCACCCCCGCACGCCTGACCGGCACCCGCGCCTTCTTTCAGCGTCAGCTGACCACCTGCATCAAACGCGCTCGTTTCTTGGCATTCTTGCCATACAGCGACCAGCACAAGGTTTGAGGAGTAAACAACCATGCAAATCATCCTGCTGGAAAAAGTCGCCAACCTGGGCAACCTGGGTGACGTCGTCAAAGTCAAAGACGGCTACGCACGCAACTTCCTGATCCCCTCCAAGGCCGCCCGCCGCGCCACCGAGTCCGCGATCAAAGAGTTTGAATTGAAGCGCGCTGAGCTCGAAAAAGCTGCCGCCGAAAAATTGGCCGCTGCACAAGCCTTGGGCGAAAAGCTCAATGGCCGCACCGTGCACATCACGCAAAAAGCCGGTGTGGATGGTCGCTTGTTCGGTTCCGTCACCAACAACGACATCGCCGAAGCCCTGACCCGCATCGACTTCAAAATTGCCAAGTCGCAAGTGCGCCTGCCCACAGGCCCACTGAAAACCGTGGGTGAGCACACCGTCAGCGTGGCGCCTCACTCCGACGTGGTCGTGGAAGTCAAAGTGGTCGTGGTTGGCGAAACCGACTGATCCTGCGCTTCACCGCACACCCAATGGGCCGACATCTGTCGGCCCTTTTTCATTGGGGCCCTGCATGTGCACTGCCTGCGTCAGTGCCCCACAACTTCTCCCGTGATTTCCCCCGCTCGCCCACCGAATCTCCACAGACTTACCCACAGCCGTTTTCCACGCCTCGCCGTATGATTCTTTGATGGCCGCCATCTTCTCCCCCACGTCTTTGCCCCCCCAATCCAACACCTCCAGCGCACGCCCCGACGACGAAGTCGCACGCCTGCGGGTGCCGCCCCATTCCATCGAAGCCGAACAAAGCGTGCTCGGTGGCCTGCTGCTCGACAACACCGCCTGGGACAAAGCCGGTGACTTGCTGATCGACAGCGACTTCTACCGCTTCGAGCACCGCCACATCTACGCTGCCATAGGCAGCCTGGTCAACGCCACCAAACCGGCCGACGTCATCACCGTGTTTGAACAACTGCAGGGCCTGGGCAAAGCCGAAGAATGCGGTGGCCTTGTCTACCTCAATGCACTCGCGCAAAGCGTGCCCAGCGCCGCCAATTTGCGCCGTTATGCCGAGATCGTGCGCGAGCGCGCCGTGCTGCGCAAACTCATCGCCGCCAGCGATGACATCGCCACCAACGCCTTCAACCCGCAGGGCCGCCCGGTTGACCAAATTTTGGACGAAGCCGAAGGCACCATCTTTCGCATTGGTGAAGAAGGCAGCAAGTCCAAACAAGGTTTTCAAACCATGGACCACCTGGTGGTCCAGTTGCTCGACCGCGTGACCGAACTGCATGAGAACGGTGCCGAAGAAGTCACCGGCGTGCGCACCGGTTACTTCGACCTCGACCGCATGACGGCCGGCTTCCAGCCCGGCGACTTGATCGTGCTCGCGGCGCGCCCCTCCATGGGCAAAACCGCGCTGGCACTGAACATTGCCGAACACGTGGCCGTCAATGAAGAGTTGCCCGTCGTCGTGTTCTCCATGGAAATGGGCGCGGCGCAATTGGCGCTGCGTTTGGTCGGTTCGCTCGGCCGCATCGACCAAGGCCACTTGCGCACCGGCAAACTCGCCGACGACGAATGGGGCCGCTTGAGTGAAGCCGTTGAAAAACTCGGCAAGGTCAGCATGTACATCGACGAAAGCGCGGCGCTGTCACCCAGTGAAGTCCGCGCCCGCGCCCGCCGCCAAGCCCGCCAGTGTGGCCAACTCGGGTTGATCGTGGTCGACTACCTGCAGCTCATGAGCGGCAGCGGCGGTGCCAGCGAAGAAAACCGCGCCACCGTCATCGGCGAAATTTCACGCGGCCTCAAAAGCCTGGCCAAAGAACTCAAGTGCCCCGTCATCGCGCTGTCCCAGCTCAACCGGTCGGTCGAAACCCGCACCGACAAACGCCCCATGATGAGCGACCTGCGCGAGTCCGGCGCCATCGAACAAGACGCCGACGTCATCATGTTCATCTACCGCGACGACTACTACACCAAAGAAGCCTGCAAAGAACCCAACATCGCCGAAGTCATCATCGGCAAACAACGTAACGGCCCCACAGGCACCGTGAAGCTCTTCTTCAACAAACCGCTGACCAAGTTTGACAACTTGGCGCCGGGGAGTGGGGGGGGGGCGGAGTATTGAGGCGCTTCTATGTCGGTGCTGGTTTTCGCGATTTTGTTATTGCCTTACATCAGCCAGCTTTTATCGCGAGAACCCAATATTCATGAGGCCTGCAGGCCGATAGCACTGCCAGATTTAGGGAGACAGGCGGCGGTGTTATGCAGCAAAACTGTCGCCCTATAACAAGTTAGGCATCAAGGCTGCCACAGTGCCCATATGCAACAAGAATCCAAATCATCAAATGCAGATCGCAGAAAGCTACTGTGGGATCTTTCTTCAGAGAGACGAAATCAAGCCAGGCACAGTGAAACATTGCGATCATCTGTCGCTGGATACGTAATAGCATCCGCAACAGCAGTTATTGCAGTTATAACTTACGACAAGCACATCAACGTTTACGATCTGCCGCTTTGTATATCGGTGATCATCATTGGGGTTGTCGGATCACTCTTTTCCGCGACATATACAGAAAGATATCACAGAAACAGAAGACGCGCCTCTCGACTATTAAAAGAGCTGGATGAATCAACGGAGCATCCAATTGGGCGCTCAGTCGTTCAAATGGAGAAAGATGCGGACTCCTTACATTTCACCAAGCGCAGGTTCAGTCTCACACGTTCCATTGCCAGCTCGCACTGGCTTTGGCTTGCCTTTCCGGTTTCTGTCGCAATTATTGGATTAGTATTATCCATATTTGCAATATCTTGTGGCACATGTGCGGCACCCAAACCTTGATGCCTAACCATTCGCTCAACCGGACCCATTGCGGCGTGCGGCCAAA
>JBJOQO010000057.1:0-22084 GCA_046049865.1 Pseudomonadota bacterium
CTTGGTCGCCGGCGCCAATGTTCAGGTGGTCGTCGCTGGCATGGTCCACGCCTTGGGCGATGTCGTTGCTTTGTTTGTCGTAGGCCACGAGCACGGCGCAACCTTTGTAGTCGATGCCGTAGTCGGTGTTGTCGTAACCAATGCGTTTGATGGTGTCGCGGGCGACTTGGATGTAGTCGACATGCGCATTGGTGGTGATTTCACCGGCCAGCACCACAAGGCCCGTGTTGCACAAAGTTTCAGCGGCCACGCGGGAACGCGGGTCTTGCTTGAAAATGGCGTCTAGGATGGCGTCTGAGATTTGATCCGCGACTTTGTCGGGGTGACCTTCAGACACAGACTCAGAGGTAAAGAGGAAATCGTTCGACACGCTGTTTCTCCCAATAAAAGTTAACTGACAAAACCCGCGTTGCCAGCTGTCTTTCTCGGATGAGAGCGGCGAACGCTTTAGCAGAATTTGTTGAGCAGCCTTTGAAAGCTGCCCGGTCAAGGCCAGGAAACCCAGCCGATTGACATCGCCCCGCAAGTAGTTCTTTAACTCGGCGATGCACGCATTATAGAAAGCGGATCGAATTTCATGTTGTTTTTGTTCAAGGTGCTTTCGCGCTGGCCACTGTGGTTATTGCAGGGCTTGGGCGCATTGTTGGGTTGGGTGACTTACGCAGCGTCCCCCAGCTACCGCAAGCGTTTTGTCGCCCATGCGGCTTTGGCGGGGATCCCCAGACGTCAAATCAGAGGTGCCGTTGCCGAAGCGGGGCGCATGCTGATGGAGTTGCCCTATCTGTGGCTGCGCCCCCCTGGGTCATCAATTTTGAGCAAAGTTCAGTGGTTGGGTGCTGAGTTGTTTGACGCGGCGCACGCAAAAAAACAAGGCATCGTCATCCTCACGCCCCACATGGGCTGTTTTGAAATTGCAGCCCAAGCCATTGCAGAGCGTTTTCTGAATCAGCAACGGCAAATCACGGTGCTCTATCGCCCCGCTCGAAAACCTTGGCTGAGCGACTTGGTGGGTACTGCCCGCACACGCCCAGGCCTGGTGGCCGCGCCAGCGAACTTGGTGGGTGTTAGGCAGTTACTGCGCGCAGTACGAGATGGCCAAACCGCCGGACTGTTGCCCGACCAAGTGCCGCCCGACGGCATGGGGGTTTGGGCTCCTTTTTTTGGCCGCCCCGCTTACACCATGACACTGGCGGCGCGTTTGGCGCATCAACCGGGTGCTGCCTTGCTGCTGCTGTGGTGCGAACGTCTGCCCTGGGGGCGGGGTTATCTGATTCACGTGTCCGAGCCTACCGAGGTGATGCCAGGCAGTGACGCCCCTCAGGCAGAATCGGCCGCCTTCATCAACCGCTGCATGGAGCGCCTGATTCTGCAATGCCCCCAGCAGTACTTGTGGGGCTACAACCGCTACAAATCGGGGCGCGCCTCTGAGTCGCCACCGACCACGCCGCCTAAGGAATGACGCTTTGCTCTCTCGTCTCGTCTACGCACTGTTGTGGTTGCTGCATTTCTTGCCTCTGTCGGTTTTGGCGCGGCTGGGTCAAGGGCTGGGTTGGTTGCTGTATCAAACGGCGCGTTCCCGACGCCATGTGGGCAGAACCAACTTGGCGCTTTGTTTCCCGGACAAAACAGACACCGAACGAGAAACGCTGTTGCGCGAGCACTTTGGCTGGTTGGGCCGCAGCTTGCTGGAGCGCGGCATGTTGTGGCATGCGTCCTTCGACCGACTCAAACGTTTGATTCATGTTGAAGGGGACATTGGCCTGGCTGAACGCAGCAACCAATCCGTCATGTGGCTGGTGCCCCATTTTGTAGGTCTGGAGCTGGCCGGCGTGGCGGTACAGCTTTTCCAAACCCGCATGGGCGTGGACATTTACCAAACCCAGAGCGACCCGTTTTGGGATCGCGTGCTCACCAAAGGTCGCTTGCGGTTTGGGCGTGGCGTGGCCTACCCGCGTGGTGCCTCGGTGCGACCCGTCATCAAACACATCAAAGAGGGCTACGCTTTCTTCAACATGCCCGACATGGACTTCGGTCCCCGCGACGCCACCTTCGCGCCTTTTTTCGGTGTGCCCGCCGCCACCTTGATGGCCCCGTCGCGCATGGCCAAGTCGTTGAACATGCTGGTGCAGCCGGTGGTGGTGGACATGCTGCCAGGGGGCAAGGGCTACCGCGTGCGTTTCTTCTCTGCGTTGACGGCGTTTCCCACTGACCAGCCAGAACAAGACACGCTGTGGATGAACCAATTCGTTGAAAAACTGGTGCTGGAAAATCCAGCGCAGTACCTGTGGGTGCACAAACGCTTTAAGACCCGTCCCAATGGAGAAACAGGGGTCTATTGATCAACGGTTACTGTGGATTACCTCACAAACCGGGATAATCGTCGCATGCGCATTCCTTTCACCAAAATGCACGGCGCGGGCAACGACTTTGTCGTGCTCGACGGAACACGTGCTCCTTTGAACCTCAGCGTCGATCAAATCAAACGTCTGGGGGATCGGCGTTTTGGCGTGGGGGCGGATCAAATCTTGATGGTCGAGCGCAGCACCACGCCTGGAGTGGACTTTCGTTATCGAATTGCCAACGGCAGCAGTGGTGACGAGGTGGAAAATTGCGGTAACGGGGCGCGCTGTTTTGTGCGGTATGTGCACGAGCACGGTTTATGCGCCAAAAAAACCATCCGTGTTGAAACGGTGAACAACCTGCTGGAACTGCGCCTGCAAGACGATGGCCGCGTCACGGTTGACATGAACGCCCCCATCTTCGATTTGGCTCGGGTGCCCTTCAATCCCCAAGGCGCACGCCGGCACGTTATGGGACGCACAGCGCTGTATGAGCTGACTTTGGGTGATGGGGTGACTGCCGAGGTGGTGGTGCTGTCCGTGGGCAATCCGCATGCGGTGCAAGTGGTGCCCGATGTGGACCACGCCCCTGTGGAAGTCGTCGGTCCGCAGGTGGAGTCCCACCCACGTTTTGAACGTAAGGTTAACGCCGGTTTCATGCAGATCGTCGATCGTCAGACGATTCGACTGCGTGTGTACGAACGCGACGCAGGCGAAACCCTGGCCTGCGGCACCGGGGCTTGTGCCGCGGTGGTGGCGGGCATTGAATTGGGACTCCTCGATACGCGGGTGGATGTGCAAGTGCGCGGCGGCCTGCTCACCATTGAATGGGGCGGCGGCGGTCAGCATGTGCTGATGACCGGCCCTGCTGAAACTGTCTTCGAAGGAGAAATAGAACTATGAGCCCCACCGTCAACGCTGGCGCCAGTGTGCAAGGCATCACAGAAGCCGACATCGCCAACTACCTGGCCAATACGCCCGGTTTTTTTGAACGCCAGGCCGAGTTGCTGTCCAGCATCCAGCTCACCAGCCCACACGGTCAGCGTGCGGTCTCGCTGCAAGAGCGGCAAATGGAAATGCTGCGCGAAAAGATCAAGGGCCTGGAGCACAAAATCATCGACATGATTCGCCATGGTCAAGAGAACGTGGCCATTGCTGACAAACTGCACCGCTGGACACGCGCCATCATGCTGACCAGCCAGCCCACCTTTTTGCCACAGGTATTGGTGCAGCAGCTCACGCACCAATTTCTCATTCCGCAGGCCGCCATCCGTGTTTGGGGTGTAGACGACAAATACGCGGACCAGCCCTTCACCCAAAGTGTCAGCGCCGACACCAAAATCCTCACGTCGTCGTTGACCTTGCCCTACTGCGGCCTGAACACCGGCTTTGAAGCCGCCGCTTGGTTGGACGATGCAGCCACGGTTGCATCGCTGGCACTGATTCCCCTGCGCCACGAACGCTCCGAAGCCGCATTTGGCCTTCTGGTTCTGGGCTCACCCGACCCCACGCGTTACTCGACCGACATGGGCACCGAGTTTCTGATGCGCATTGGCGAGATCGCCTCGGCTGGACTGTCGCGTTTGTTGCCAGCGGTGTGAACATGGGCGTGGCGGCCGCACCACCGGTGCCGCTGCATGAGGTGCTGCGGTCCCACTTGCAGCACCTGCAAGTCGAACGTCGCCTGGCCGACCGCACGCTGGCCATGTACACGGAAGCTTTTGTTCGCCTGCAGCACTTTGCTGGCGTGGCGCAGCTCGATTTGTTGCTGGTCGAGACCAGCCACGTGCGGCGCTGGGCAGCCAGCTTGCACCAGCAAGGCTTGGCCCCGCGCAGCATTGCCATCATCTTGTCGGCGTGGCGCGGCTTTTACCGCTGGTGCGGACGCGACGGCTTGGTGAAAGCCAATCCCGTCGAGGGCGTGCGCGCACCCAAAGCGGCCAAACCTTTGCCCAAAGCGCTGGCGGTGGACCATGCGGTGGCTTTGGCCCAACATGAAGCAGCGCACGGAAACGCCGCTTTGCTCGCACGCGACCACGCCATCGTGGAGCTGCTCTATGGTTGCGGCCTGCGTGTCGGTGAACTGCTGGGGCTGGACGAGCGCGCCAGCCCGCAAGCCGCCGGTTGGATTGATGCGCCCGACGCCACAGCCCATGTGCTGGGCAAAGGCAGCAAACGCCGCAGTGTGCCCATCGGTGGCCCGGCCTTGGCCGCACTGGCCGCCTGGCTTGAACAGCGCCCGCTGCTGGCCCACCACGGCGAGGCCGCGCTGTTCGTGAGCCAGCGCGGCACCCGCCTCACCGCCAGCCAGTTGCGCGTGCGACTGAAACAACAAGCCATTGCAGCCGGCCTGCCCACCCATGTGCACCCGCACATGCTGCGCCACTCCTTTGCTTCGCATCTGTTGCAAAGCAGCGGTGACTTACGGGCCGTGCAAGAGTTGCTCGGCCACGCCCACATCAGCACCACGCAGGTCTACACCCAGCTGGACTTCGGACATCTCAGCAAGGTGTACGACGCTGCGCATCCAAGGGCCAAACGCAAACCCGAGTGACCTCGTTGGGTGACTGAGCGGCTTCAGCCCGCCGTCCAAAAAACATAGTCCGCTTGGTAGTTCACGATTTCTCGTTTGCCTTTGTTGTCCGCACCGCAGGCCAGGCTCGGTGCCACACCGCCTGAAGTGGCCACACGTTGGATATAGGCGGTGCCTGTCATTGCACCGGAACCCATCGCCGGGTTGGCCTTGACCAATTGCAGCGGAATCGCACCGGCTGCAGCCGGTGCCACGGCCACTTGGGTGCCTGTGACTTTGGAACCATCGGCGCTTTCCCAGGTGGCTGGCGGGCCGTAGTACTTGCCCACCATTTTTCCGGCACGGTTGTTCAGCACCGCATCGGGGCCAACAAATACCCACTCAAAGCTGCCTGCCATCGCTGCTTTTTCTCGGCACTCGTAAGCAATGCGACCCACTCCAACCGTCTCCATGCTGACCTTGTGGCCAGCAGGCACTTTGACGGCGTCGGGCAAGTTGGTTTGTGAAAAAGCAGGTGCTGAAGACATGGGCGCGGACGCGCAGGCGGTCAGGCCCACGACAGCCATCGCGGACAACAACAAGGAAGTTTTCATGGGGATCTCCTGACGTAGTTGAAAAACCAGCCTCATGCGTGGCTGACCTGATTGCTCTACGCGGCCACAACCGAACTGGATGCAAAAGTTTTTTCAGCCCTCCGGTGAAAGTTGGCACGACAAATGCTCGCGTATGGCCCTGAAAGAGCAGGCTTATCCCGGCTTTGCTACAACCGGGCTGTGCTTGAATGGTGTTGTGGTGTTTGATGGAGGTCGTCATGAGCGCATCCCCCGTGGTGTCCAGTGAGTTGGTCACATTGCCCGCTAAGCAGGGCAACATTCCCATCGCGCGCATGCGCCACATGTACCGCGTGGACGAAGTGGGCCGCAAGCTCAACAAGCTGCCGCAAAAAGAACACGAGGGCCTGCGCGCCACCTACGAGCGCATGCTGGAAAAAGGCCCCGAGCGTTTTCAAGTCAAACCCTCGGGTCTGCCGGTGATGGACCACCTCTACGACGACCTGCCCAACTTCACCGAAGTGCTGGACGACATCAAACGCCAGCTCGCTTTGTGCGAAGACAGCCGCGATGCGCTGGAAATCACGCCGCTGCTTTTGCTGGGGCCGCCGGGTGTCGGCAAAACCCATTTCGCGCGTGAGTTGTCCATTTTGCTGGGCACCGGCATGGGCTTCATCTCCATGTCATCCATGACGGCAGGCTGGGTGCTCTCGGGTGCGTCAAGCCAGTGGAAGGGCGCACGCCCCGGCAAGGTGTTTGAAACCTTGGTGGACGGCGAATACGCCAACCCCGTGATGGTGGTGGACGAAATCGACAAAGCCGGTGGCGAGCACAGCTACGATCCGCTGGGTGCGCTTTACAGCCTGCTGGAGCACGACACCGCCGGCAGCTTCACCGATGAATTCGCCGAAGTGCCCATCGACGCCAGCCAGGTCATTTGGGTGGCCACAGCCAACGATGCGCGCGGCATTCCCGATCCCATCCTCAACCGCATGAATGTGTACGAAGTGCAGGCACCCGATCGCGAAGCAGCCAAACGCATCGCTGCCAAGCTCTATCGCAGCATTCGCGCGGAGCACGATTGGGGCTCGCGCTTTCATCCACAACCTGACGCCGAGGTGCTCGCCCACATGAGCGACATGGCCCCACGCGACATGCGCCGCGCTTGGATGACAGGTTTTGGCAACGCCAAATTGGACCACCGCGACCATGTGGTGGTGGCTGACCTCCCCGACAGCGGGCACAAGCGCACACCCATGGGTTTTGTGCAGTGAGTCCCTGCTGGCAACGGGGATGATCCGGTCCTCGGTGGGGCACCGCCATACTGTGCGGCCCTGCGCGCGCAGCTTGTCTTTTCTTTGACCATTCCATGCCTGAACACCCGCCCTCGAAAGCACAGCCTGCTGCCGCCACGCCACCCAGCGGGCCCGAAACCCAAGCCGCCACTGAACCGCGTTTCTGGGACGAGTTCAAAACCCAGTTCAAATCCCAAATGCCCACCCGAGAAACGCTGGCCGAACAGCGTTGGCTCGGGCCCATCGCTCACCGTTTGGCCGAGTACGACCTGTGGCACATGAAGACGGAATCGGTGGCACGCGGCGTGGCCATTGGCATGTTCTGGGCGTTTGTGGTGCCCTTTGCGCAAATCCTTTTCGCCGCGGCCCATTGTGTTTGGTGGCGTGGCAACATTCCAGTGGCAGCGGGCGTGACCCTCATCACCAACCCGCTCACCATCGGCGGCTGGTTGTACCTGGCCTACAAGACGGGCTCACTTTTTGTGGAGTCCAGCGCCGCACCCAATTTGAGCAGCGCCAACGGCTGGCTGGCCACCATCCAATCGTTTGGCTGGCCCACGGTGGTCGGCATGGGGATTTTTGCGGTGGGTGGCGCGGCCGTGGGTTATGTGCTGGTGCGGGTGTCGTCCAGCCTGTGGTTTCACTGGCGTGTGGCGAGGCGGGCTAGGCGCCGGGCGCGGTAGAGCAACTTTGCCAATGGGCGGCGGCGCAGGTTATGCATGAATTTCCTGTAACCGCCGATTCATCTGAACATTCTTCTCCGCGCTCTCCCGCTGGTAATGCTTAAAGAAGCAAACTTGGTCTAAACCCAGAGGCGTCAAGTGCCCCGTTGCATACAGGTTGTAAAGCTGCCTGGAGATAGTGGTGGTGTCTACGGTGTAGATGCCCCCACTCCAACCATGATTCCCCAACGTCATAAGCCAAGCGCCATTCTTGGGTGAATAACTGAGATAAGCGCCAGGATCTGAAGGGGAGGGATATTTGGGATCGTAAAGATTGAACTCCATGCCCCCTCGCATCATGGCACCGACGACAGTTGTGAATGCCTCTTCGGTCAAGCCTTTGTCGAATACGAGGCAACGGCCTTGCTGCTCATTTTTAATTTGCGTGCCAGGAATCATGTTGCCCCTTCGTGGCGCGCCTTGCCGCCACGGCCCAAACCCTGCGCAATGAAGGTCAGCACGAGGGCATTGAGCGACACGCCTTCGGCACGTGCCCGCGAAGCCAACTGGGCGTGAACGGTCTTAGGAACGCGTGCGACGAATTTTCCAGAAGCTACCCCGCCGCTGTTCGGGGCGGGTACCGGCATCTTCATTGACTTCAAAGCGGCAATGGTCGCTTTCAATGCGTCGCGACCGTTCTCGATGGCTTCATCAACACTCTCGCCATCAGAGATACATTCAGCGAAGTCGGGAAACGAGACAAGATAGCCGCCGCCTTCTTCCGCTGAGAGGGGGCGTACTTCAAACGGGTAGTCAGTCAACTTGCTCATGAGTCATGCTCCATCGATGAGTTCAACAAACTTCCGCACGTAGATCGGTTTGATGGGCCGGTGTGCGGGCACGGACAGGGTTCGGCCATCCTCTCGCAGGAAGACGCAGTGACTGCTCTTTTGGTGCCGCCAGTCGATTCCGTTCTGGCGCGCAACGGTCTGGAGGTCGCCGATCTGCCAGTCGAGTTGAGTTCGTCGCATAGACGCGAGGAGCTTGGCAGCAGAATTCATGCCGCATGATACTACTGGCGATATCGCCTGGAGATGGATTGGTTGCGCCCTGGGGGAGCCGGTCAGTACCCCAGGGGCTGGCGCGCCTGAATCTCACGGACGCCAAATGCCGCCACAGTTGGCGACTCTCACCCTGACTCATTCCGCATACGGCGAGCCGTCCTTGTGTGCGAAACGCCACTGGCCGTTGACCCACTGGGCTTGCAAGTCGTCGTCAGGGTAGGTCACCGAATCGCCGCTGCTGCGATCCCCCACTTCCAGATAAACCACGTCCTCAGTGGTTTCGTTTTTCAACAGGTGGCCATTGCCCGTTCCTGCTTTGAAACCCGCACACATACCGGGTGCAAGCGGGGTACTCCCCTCATCGGTGACCAAGGTGGGGTGGCCTTGCAGGATGTAGACAAACTCGTCTTGCACGCTATGGGCATGGCGCAGTGCCGAAACCGCCTGTGGCGCCAATCGGGTGAGGTTGACGCCAAAGTTCGTCAAACCAAACAGGTCGCCCAGAACGCGTTTTTCACGGCCCGCCATGCGAGAGGCAAAGGGTTCGGGATAGAGCGACGGCTTGCTGCGCAGCGGGGCATCTGCGGCCAAGATGGCAAGGGTTTTGTCGGGATGGACCAAGAGTGCTCTCCTGTCAAAAAAGGGGGGCGGTTGATGGCAGTGGTTAAACCTGCTCGGGTCTGTAGCCACGAGCATGGATGGGTGTGTATTCGGACAAAGGGCCGGCCTGAATGGTTGCGGTGAGCAGACGTTCGGCACTGCCGAAATAAACCTGCACCTGCATCGGCGGACTGCTTGAGTCGTCGAGCCGCTGCACCAGCAGTGGTTCACGCGCATACCAAAGTGGCTCATCAATTTGTTCCAGGACATCCATGCGGGCCAAGGTGGTGGCATCGACCTCAAACACTTCGCCGACCACGAACTCACCTTCACCAGGACGGTTCACCAGCCAAGGTACTTGGGTGGGGCCAACGAGGTAAAGCGGAAACCTCTGCACCGTCACAAACTCCCCAGGCACACGCTGGCCGGTGTTGATATGAAAGTTGGGGAAACCGGTTTTGAGGGTGCCGTAGACAAAAACACGGCCGGCGAAATTCGGGTGCTGTGGGTGCATGTCAACCATTACGAATCAGGGACGACCACCCACTTTAAACGCGACGCGCCCCCAACCTTGATGCTCAGCTCCGATTTAGCACACCCAAACTCACGCGCGACCAAGGCCAGCAACTCTGCATTGGCTTGCCCATCGACCGGCGGAGATTTGATTTGAGCGAGGTAGGTGCCATCGTCCAGGCGCTGCAAGGTACTGCTGCGAGCGCGGAGTTTCACCTTGACTTGAATCACGGGCATGATGGCCGAAACCACTCGTGGTGAAGTCCATCTGCGGACAGGCGCTGGTCGTCCAGAACTGGTGCAAACGGCACCACACCTTGCTGCGCCAGATGCTCAAAAAGCACCTTGGCGTACCGATGGGCGAAGTCCTCTTTGGTGCTTTTTGTTTTTCCATCCCAGGCTTGATCACCACTCCTCTTGTGGTCGACATGGTGACCAATCTCATGCAGCAACGTTCGGTACAGCATGGTGTTGCGAAGCGAGTCCATGGTGGCTCGAATCTGGATGCCACGGCGAGTGCGCTCAATGGTGTGACCGTCCAGGCGCAACCGCTCTAGTTCTCTGGCCGATTCGGGGTGGACAGTCTTGGGCCAGAGAATGGGTTGAAGCGTCTGCGCCTCGATCACGATGGCTGAGCCGCTGTACTTGTCAATGTCGAAGGCGAACAGTGCACGCCCCCACACCGGGCACAGAATGCGCTGCTTGCGTGTAGGTTGGCGCATGACGATGAAATCAAACGCCGATAACGCATCGAGATCAACATGCGCCAACAGTGCACAAATATCGTCAACGGTGCAGGGGTAGAACCAATCTGGCCGGGTGGGTTCGACGAAGAAACGCAATTCTCGCGACGCCACCTGGCGACATAGTGTTTGGTAGGAAGTTAGTTTTTCGTAGTAGAGCCTTGGGTCACGGGCCCAAGAATCCGGAATCGTCAAGCGGTTGTTCTGGCCATGACCATGGGCCTTGGTGCCTGCATGTTTGTTGCGACGGGTAGGGTTCCAGCCTGGGCGCATGGGTAGATCAACGGTTCATGGAGGTTGTTGGAAAGTATTTTTTGGGAATTGGGAGCGGCTCAACCGCAAATCGGGCGGTTTATAGGTTCATTAGGATCGCTCCGCTTTTTGTCACGGAAGTGCTTTCATTGAAAATTGCCCATTTGTTCCCTGTCCCCCACGAACAACAGCTACTTTTCCTCCCCATCCCGCTGCCAAGGCGGCAACTCCGCCCCACAGTCGCGGCAGAAGCGGTCGTTGGGCCCGTGGCCTTCGCTCAGGCAGTGGTGGCAGGTACGGGTGGTCGGCTCGCGCGGTGTTTTTTGTGCGACGAACTCGGCGCTGACAATGCCCGTTGGCACAGCCAGGGTGCCCCAGCCCATCAGCATCATCAGCGATGCAATGAAGCGGCCGAGGTCGGTTTTGGGTGTGATGTCACCAAACCCCACCGTGGTCATGGTGGTGATGGCCCAGTAGACGCTGGTCGGAATGCTGCTGAAACCATTCGCTGGGCCTTCCACCACATACATCAAGGTGCCCATGATGAGGGCCACCATCACCACAAAACTCAGAAACACGGTGATCTTGCGGCGCGAGGCGCTCAAGGCGCGGCCCAGGGCGGCAAACTCTTGCACATAAGCGCCCAGCTTCAAGATGCGGAACAAACGCAGCAAGCGCAAGATGCGCACATCAATCAGCGCGTGCAAACCGGGGAAGAAGATGGCCAAGTAGGTGGGCAACACGGCGATCAAATCAATCACGCCAAAAAAGCTGCGGGCATACCGCAGCGGATGCCGCACACAGGCCAAGCGGGCGATGTACTCCAGGGTGAAGACCGCAGTAAAAGTCCACTCCAGCGTAGTGAACAGCCCCTCGTACTGGGCGTGGATGGGTTCAATGCTGTCCAGCACCACCACGGTCACGCTGGCCAGGATGAAGCCTATCAACAGCAGATCAAACAGCCGCCCGGCACGGGTGTCGGCTTCAAAAATGATGGTGTACAGGCGCAAACGCCAGCCGGACAGGGGGCGGCCGAAACGCTCTGCATCCGGAGCGGGTGTCGAGTTTGCAGGGGTCATTGTTTGAGAAGAATATTTATGAAGAAAGTGGGGCGATCGAACCGGGAGTAACTCAGTTCGTGTATCACTGAGTAAATTTACTCATTTATAATTTGCATCATGCCAGAAACTTTCCAACGACCGATTGCAGCGAGGGTAAGAGCGCGCCTGACCGAGCCCCCACGGCTGATGCAGATTCTGGCAGGCCCTCGCCAGGTGGGCAAAACCACGCTCATATCCCAAGTGCTGGGTGAGCGGCCTTTGGCATCGTTTCGCATGACCGCTGCCGACCCAGCAGCTTTGCCCGAGGCGCTGACTTCAAAAACTTTGGAGTCACCCAGTGTCCACACACCGCCATCTGCCCCATGGTTGCAACACCAGTGGATGGCGGCCGCTGAAGCCGCACGTGCTTGGGCAGAATCGGTACAGGTGAACCCCACGGCAGCCGGTTTGCCTTTCGTGCTGGTCATCGACGAAATCCAGAAAGTAGAGCAATGGTCCAGCTTGGTCAAAGGCTTGTGGGATGCCGACCGCGCCCGCGGCACGCCGATGCATGTGGTGCTGCTGGGATCAGCACCGTTGCTGCTGCAACAGGGGTTGAGTGAAAGCCTGACAGGGCGGTATGAATTGATCCGCATGGCGCAGTGGTCCTTCGCCGAAATGAACGAGGCGTTCGGACTGTCCCTGGATGAATACATTCACTTTGGCGGCTATCCCGGCAGTGCACCCCTGGTGACCGACGAATCCAGGTGGCGTGACTACGTTCGCCACGCCATCATTGACCCCAGCATCGAGAAAGACGTGCTGGCCATGGCCCGCATCGACAAACCTGCCCTGCTGCGGCAACTCTTTGAACTGGGTTGCAGCTACTCCGGTCAGATTCTGTCGCTGGACAAAGTCAGTGGCATGTTGGGCAAGGGGCATACCCTCACATTGGCAGACAACCTGACGCGCCTCAGCCAAGCCGGGTTGTTATCGGGTTTGCACAAGTATTCCGGTCAAGTGGTTCGGCAACGCAATTCGCCACCGAAGTTTCAAGTTCACGACAACGCGCTGATGACCGCCCTGTCCAGCTATGGCTTTGATGAAGCGCGTGCGGACCGCAGCCACTGGGGGCGGCAGGTAGAAAGCCTGGTCGGGATCCATTTGCTGAACACCGCAGATGCAGACACCAAACTCTTTTTCTGGCGCGAGCGCGACAAAGAAGTGGATTTCGTCATTGAACACCGGGGCCGTTTGGCTGCGATCGAAGTCAAACTCGCTACCGGCAGCAGCACCTCCGCAGGACTGCATGAATTTTGCAAACGCCACCCAAGCGCCAAACAGTGGCTGGTGGGAAGTGAATCACTGCCGCTGGGCGAGTTTTTGCAACAGCCTGCGCCTTACTGGACACGTTGAGGTCTGACAAAGCGATGGCGTCCCTTCACATTCCACGCAGCGCGAGCAAGGTCGATCCAGACACTAAAAGTCAAGAAACACGTTCACTGTCAGGTTGGCGCGACCGGGATGCCTACGTGCTGCTGGGTGATCCGGGTTCGGGCAAAACTCATGCGATGGAAGAGGAATGCAAAGCCGTTGGCGGCTTGTTCCTAAAGGCTCATGATGTAGTGCATGGAATTGCCCCAACCTCCATCTCCGGACTTACCGTTTTTATAGATGGGCTAGACGAAGTCCGAGCAGGAACAAGCGACGGTAGAACACCCTTCAATGCCATCCGCAAATGGCTTTTTGACCAAGGTGGCCCACGTTTTCGTTTGTCTTGCCGAGAGGCCGATTGGCGCGGTGCCAGCGACCTGGAGAAACTGAAACAAGTCGCCCCATCGAATGAGGTCACCAAACTGCACCTGGTGCCTCTGAGCGACGCTGATGCTCAGGTTTTACTGAAGGCACGCAGCGGGGAAATAGGTGATCTCAATGTTTTCATGACCTCGCTGAAAAAAGCAGGTCTATCTGAATTGCTGCGCAGCCCCTTGCTGCTGGATTTGATGGTCAAAGCAGGCCAGATCGGCACCGGTCTGACCACACGCAGCAGCATTTATGAGCGTGCTTGCGAACAACTCGCCAGGGAAGAAAACGAAGAACACCTGGAAGCCAAACCTCCAAAGGCACAACAGACCCGCGCGCTGCTACACGACGCGGGTTTGTTGTGCGCCATTCTTCTTTTGAGCGGGCAGCGTGGCGTAGCCACCGCACCCAAAGCAGCGTCAGCAGACACCTTCTCGCCCTTCGATCTGGCCTTGCCGTGGCGTGACCTTGACGCGGCGCTGGGCAGCAAAGTATTCACCATGACAAACCGCGTGGCTGAGCCACGGCACCGCAGCATTGCCGAGTACCTGGGCGGACGTGCGCTGGCGCAGTGCATTCAAGAAGGCTTGCCTTTGAAGCGCGTGCTGGCGCTGATGCAAGGCCGAGACGGCATGCCGGTTGATCCCCTGCGTGGCCTGTGGGCGTGGTTGGCTGTGTATTTGCCACAAGCACGAGATCACTTGGTGAGCCTCGATCCACTGGGTTTTGTGCTCAACGGCGATGTGGCAGCGCTGGGTTTGGATGAACGCATTGGCGTCTTGAATGCGCTGGAAAAACTCGCCGAGAAAGACGCAGGCTTCCTACAGGGTGTTTGGGTGAGCCACCCTTTCGGTCCGCTCGCACGCTCCGACATGGCCCCTGTGTACGAACAAATTTTGCGCGACCCCCGCCGTGACCCCGGGCACTTGAGTTTCATGGAGTGTGTGTTCACCGCCCTGCAAAACGGACAGACCATGCCGTCGCTGGCATCAGCGCTGCAAGCATGGATTGAGGACGCCAAGTTGGCCAGCCATCTGCGCGTGGATGCTTACCTGGCGTGGAAAAACAGCGTCGGCTTTTCAGCGAACATCGCCATGCAGTGGTTGCAAGCCATCCAGTCCGGCAAGCTACAAGACAACGATGATGAGCTGTGTGGGGTGCTGTTGCGTGACTTGTATCCGGAGCACGTGCAACCCAGTGAGGTGTTTGCGTATTGGCATGAGCCCAAACAGAAATTCACTTATGGTCGGTATTCAACTTTCTGGCATCACTGGCTTTGGACGCAAACCCAGCCCCAAGAATTCGCTGCGCTGTGCGACGGGTGGCTCCAAATAAAACCTGCGTCAAACGCCACGGGGTTGTTTGCGCACGAGGTCAGCGCCATCGCGAGCAAACTGCTTGCACACAGCTTGAATACAGCCGGAGATAAGGTCTCTGATGCGAGGCTTTATGACTGGCTGGGCATTGGCCTCGACGAATATGGATCTTCGAGCTTGACACCGGACGAACGCGACATCGTTCGCCAGTGGCTGTCTGCGCTCCCCGATCGCATGAAAGCCCTGGTGGCCATCGGTCTGGCCCGAGCCGTTGCAGACAAACATGGGCGCTGGAATTTTTGGCAGGCGCAACAGCGACTGCATGGGGCTCACCTCCCACGCGACTGGTTGTTTTGGCTTTTGGATCAAGCCCGCATCGCGAGCAACCCCGAATTGGCACGCTTTTGTTTCATCCAAGCGGCACATGCCGCCTTAGAACCTAGAGAAGATTTCGATAACCCCACGTTGGAACAAGTGAAGGCTTGGCTGGTTCAGTTCGGCGCAAAGTGGCCTGATTCATCGCAGTGGCTTGAGGAAACCCGGCAGTCAAGGGCTTACTACAAAGCCGAACAAAGCAGCCGCGAGAAACGCTATCAATTACAACAGGCCGCAGAAGAAGAGAAGCGAAAACAAGCCCTCGCACCCCACCTTCCTTCCGTACTGTCGGGCACTGCGCCGCCCGGTCTACTGCACGATCTGGCTCGGTCTTACTCAGGGGGCTTCAGCAACATCAAAGGCGAAACGCCTTTGGAGCGCGTTGGCCACTACCTGGTCACGGACCGCACCACTGCACAAGCAGCCATTGAGGCCATTCCTTTGGTGCTGCAGCGGCCTGACTTGCCCACAGTGGAAGAGGCCCTGGCTTTAGCCGCCAAGGGCAGGCAACACTACATTCGCCCCGCAGCATTGCTGGCTGCCAAGCTGGTTCACGAGCAAGGCAACAACGCGCCTTTGAATTGGCCGCAAGATTTGACACAGCGTTTGGTGGCCTACTACCTCACCGACGGCACCGGGGACATGCCAGCTTGGTACCACCTCCTGGCCGAGCACCGCGCCGAGTGGGTGGCCCCCGTGCTGGAGAACTATGCGTTGAGGCAGTTCAAAACGCAGTCCAAGGGCCAAAGTTCGCCTTATGTCACCGGGCTGTGGTCCTTGGGCGGTGAAGCCCGCCATGTTCAGCTCACTCGTTTGGCCTTGCCCGATTTGTTGCAGGCAGTTCCTCTGCGCGCCAATCCGGGGATGCGCAGCATGTTGAACCGCTCCCTGCTGTCAGCCTTACCTGCACTGGATCGAGACGTTGCGGCCCAACTTATTCAGAAAAAATTGCGTCAAGCTGGCATGGACGCTTTGCAGCGTATCGCTTGGCTGGTGGCCGACTTGCCTTTCCGGGCTGATGCAGCGGTAGAGTTGTCTGCCTTGGTCGGGGACAACGAACGCCGAGCCGTCGCCTTGGGAGAGGCCCTGCACGAACAAGGTGTGTTCAAACACGCGGCACTGCAGCTTGCTCCCAGCGCGCTGGAACACCTGGTAGCGGTTTTGGTACCGATCACACCCGCCGACCGCACCCTTGGTGGAGGTTGGGTAACCAATGCAGAGCACCGGGGCGACACCGTACGCGGCTTATTGGCGGCGCTCTCTTCCAACCCCAGCCAAGAGGCCAAAGCGGTGTTGCAGCGCTTGGCCCAAACACCGAGCCTCAGCGCCTGGTCTGAAGCCATTCAATTCAGTCTGCGGAGCCACGCGGCCACTGCGAGAGAAGCCAACTTTCAGGTGCCCAATGCGAAAACCGTGGCATGTACTTTGGCCAATCAGGTACCCGCCAACCCAGCTGATTTGCGGGCGTTGGTGATGGATCACCTTGCTCAAATGCAAGACCAGTGGCGAGGGCGTGACACATTTGCACTGAAACTTTTTTGGCAAGACTCGATACGAAAACCAAAAGAAGAAAACTTTTGCCGAGACTTGTTGCTTGAAAAGCTACGCGCACACCTCAAACCACTGAACATTTTGGTGGGGCGCGAATGCAGTGCTGCACGAGACAAACGGATTGATATGTGCGCCGAGTTCACGCAAGCGAACCGGCGCATCGTCCTACCCATTGAAGTGAAAGAAGATCACCACGACAAACTCTGGACGGCTTGGCGCGACCAGTTGAAGCACCTCTACACCATCGACCCGGATGCTCAGGGTTTTGGGCTCTACCTGGTGTTGTGGTTTGGCACCGCAACAAGGCTTCCTCCGGAAGGACTGAAGCCACGCAAGAGGTTGCAGAACGCAGAACAACTGCTTCAGGCGCTTCAGGAGCGCATCCCCCCCGCAGACCGCCACCGACTGGCGGTTCAAGTGCTCGACTTGTCCTGGCCTGAATAAAACGCCGACTTGACCGCTCGGGCCCCGTCCCATTGCTTTCATCGCCACCCCACCCCGCAAAACTACGCACGGGTAATTCACAACCCTTTTAGCCAGGGTTGGGCACATGTTATGCATGCTGCTCATCTTAAGATGCGCGCTGCGCATAACCAGCCTGAGTTGAGAGTCCCGCCATGAGCCACCGTCCCATCCGTTCCATCCTGATCGCCAACCGCTCCGAGATCGCCATTCGTGTGATGCGGGCAGCTTCTGAAATGCGCATCCGCACCGTGGCGATCTACTCGCAACAAGACCGGCAGGCGCTGCACCGTTTTAAGGCAGACGAGAGTTATTTGGTGGGCGAGGGCAAAAAGCCGCTCGCCGCCTACCTGGATGGCGACGACATCCTGCGCATTGCCAAACAAGCGGGTGTGGATGCCATTCACCCCGGTTACGGCTTTTTGTCCGAGAACCCCGACTTCGCCGAAAGCGTGATCGCCGCAGGCATCCGCTGGATCGGCCCTTCGCCCGAGGTGATGCGCACCTTGGGCAACAAGGTGGCCGCACGCCATGCGGCGGTGGCTGCAGGCGTGGCTGTGATGCCCGCCACACCGCCGCTACCGATGGACGTGGTCGAGTGCGCCAAGCTCGCTGCTGGCATCGGCTACCCGGTGATGCTCAAAGCCAGCTGGGGTGGCGGTGGCCGCGGCATGCGGGTGATTGAAAACGAAGGCGAACTCGCCGCCTCGCTGGAGGCCTCGCGCCGCGAGGCGCTGGCGGCCTTTGGCAACGACGAGGTCTATTTTGAAAAACTGATCCGCCGCGCCCGCCATGTGGAAGTGCAAATTTTGGGCGACCAGCACGGCAACGTGGTGCACCTGTATGAACGCGACTGCACCGTGCAGCGCCGCAACCAAAAAGTGGTGGAACGTGCGCCCGCGCCCTACCTTGATGCCGCAGGCCGCGCCGCCCTGTGCGACAGCGCCTTGAAGCTGATGCGCTCGGTGGGCTACACCCATGCGGGCACGGTTGAATTTTTGATGGACGCCGACGATGGCCGCTGTTATTTTATCGAGGTGAACCCACGCATCCAGGTGGAGCACACCGTCACCGAAATGATCACCGGTGTGGACATCGTGAAGGCGCAAATCCGCATCACCGAAGGCGGCTATGTGGGCGTCACCGGAGACGAATCACCCGATCCCAACGACGACAAAGTGCGCCACCCCACCGGCGTGCCACCGCAAGCGCTGATTCCGCTGAACGGCCACGCGCTGCAATGCCGCGTGACCACCGAGGACCCCGAGAACGGCTTTTTGCCCGACTACGGCAAACTCGCCGCCTACCGCAGCGCGGCGGGTTTTGGCATTCGGTTGGACGCGGGCACAGCCTATGGCGGCGCGGTGATCACGCCCTATTACGACTCGCTCTTGGTCAAGGTGACCGCCTGGGCTCCCACCGCCAAGGAAACCATCCAGCGCATGGACCGCGCCTTGCGCGAGTTCCGCATTCGGGGCGTGTCCACCAATTTGCAGTTCCTGGAAAACTTGATCAACCATCCAGCGTTTGCCAACGACACCCAAGGTGTGCTGACCACACGTTTCATCGAGAACACCCCGGAGCTGCTGGCCTTCACCGCGCGGCGCGACCGCGCCACCAAGCTGCTGCGCTTTTTGGCCGAGGTGGCGGTGCATGGCAACCCCGAAGTGCAAGGCCGCACCCTGCCTGCCTTGCCCCTGCCCAAACCGGTGTTGCCGAAAGTGGCTTTGGACACCGCCATTCCCGACGGCACCCGCCAGCGCCTGCAAGCATTGGGCGCAACAAAGTTTTCTGAGTGGATGCTGGGCCAGCGCCAGGTCTTGATCACCGACACCACCATGCGCGACGCCCACCAGTCGCTGCTGGCCACCCGCATGCGCACCGCCGACATGCTGCCCATTGCGCCTTTTTATGCACGCGAGTTGTCCAAGCTCTTCTCGCTGGAATGTTGGGGCGGTGCCACCTTTGACGTGGCCCTGCGCTTCTTGAAAGAAGACCCCTGGTTGCGCCTGGCCCAGCTGCGCGCAGCCGTTCCCAATGTGCTCTTCCAAATGCTGCTGCGCGGCTCCAATGGCGTGGGTTACACCAACTACGCCGACAACGTGGTGCAGCACTTTGTGCAGCAGGCGGCCAAAGGCGGCATTGATTTGTTCCGCGTGTTCGACGCCCTGAACTGGGTGAAAAACATGCGCGTGGCGATTGACGCCGTGGTGGACACCGGCGCCCTGTGCGAAGGCGCCATCTGCTACAGCGGCGATTTGTTCGACGCCAAACGTGACAAATACAACCTCAAGTACTACACAGCCGTCGCCCGCGAACTGCAAGCCGCAGGCGTGCACCTGCTGGCCATCAAAGACATGGCCGGCATCTGCCGCCCGCGCGCGGCCGCTGCTTTGGTCAAAGCGCTGAAAGAAGAAACCGGCCTGCCCGTGCACTTCCACACCCACGACACCAGCGGCGCGGCCAGCGCCTCGGTGCTTGCTGCGGTGGAAGCCGGTTGTGATGCAGTAGACGGCGCGCTTGATGCCATGAGTGGCCTCACATCGCAGCCCAATTTGTCGTCCATCGCGGCGGCGCTGCAAGGCACGGTGCGTGACCCCGGCTTGTCGCAACACGCCTTGCACGCCGCCTCCATGTACTGGGAAGGCGTGCGGCGGTTTTACTCGCCGTTTGAATCCGACATTCGCTCCGGCACCGCCGACGTCTACCGCCACGAAATGCCCGGCGGCCAGTACACCAATTTGCGCGAACAAGCGCGCTCACTCGGCCTGGCCCACCGCTGGACCGAGGTGTCGCAAACCTATGCCGATGTGAACCAACTCTTTGGCGACATCGTGAAAGTCACCCCCACCTCCAAGGTCGTCGGCGACATGGCCTTGATGATGGTCGCGAGCGACCTCACACCCCAAGACGTGAGCGACCCCGCCCGCGAAGTAGCCTTCCCCGAGTCCGTGGTCTCGCTCTTCAAAGGCGAGCTGGGTTTCCCACCCGACGGTTTCCCCGCCGCGCTGTCACGCAAGGTGCTCAAACTGGCCAGCAGCGAACAACCCCCCGAGGCCTATCGCCCGGGCGACCGCCTGCCACCGGTGGACATGTTGGCCATGCGTGAACAAGCTGAAGCTGAATGCGAGCAGCCGCTGGACGAGCAACAGCTCGCGTCCTATTTGATGTACCCCAAGGTCACCCGCGAGTTCTTCGCCCACCAGCGCAACTTTGGTGACACCTCGGTACTGCCCACCCCCGTGTTCTTCTACGGCCCGCAGCCGCAGCAAGAAATGGCACTGGAAATTGACCCCGGCAAAACCTTGCTCGTGGCCCTGCAGTCCATCTCCGACGACGGCGAAGCCGCGAAAAAAGTGCAGTTCGAACTCAACGGCCAGTCACGCACCGTGCGCGTTCAGCGCACCGACGGCGCGCAAGCCGCGACCCGCCCCGTGGCCGACCCAAACAACCCCCTGCACATCGCCGCCCCCATGCCCGGCGGCATCGTCAGCGTAGCCGTCACCGTGGGCCAGCACATCACCGCAGGCAGCACCTTGTTGGCCCTTGAAGCCATGAAGATGGAAACCCACGTCACCGCCGATCGCGACGGCGTCGTAGAAGCCGTGCTCGTGGTGCCTGGGGATCGGGTCCAGGCTAAGGATTTGTTGGTGGTGTTGAAGGGGGCGTGAGGGGCGTGCGGATGTCCAGTTTTGTGACACCTAGCGAGCTAACCGTGCGACGCGCCGATGGCTCAAAGCTCGAGCGAGGCGGCACTGCGCGCATGTTGCATACGTGGGTGTGCAGTCGCCTCAGGCGATTCTCGGAGCCATTGCGCCAGAGAGAGTGCTGTGCTGGCTGCCGACGTACAGCTTGTGTCGACTTCAATGTCGTAGAGACAGTGTGCGTGCACTGAAGCGAGCTGCGATTGAGCGAGCCCAAGCGGTCTGTTGCCGCGACTATGTTCGCGTCGACACAGCTCTTCTTCGCTGCACTTCACGCCGACAAACAAAACTCTGTGGTCAATCAGGTCTTCAAGCATGTACGCGAGCGCCTTGGACGTAAGCACATGGTCAATGAATACGTTCTGACCACAGGCAGCAAACTGTGCAGCCGCCTTGTTCATCGCGCGACAAAGAGCTTCAAACCTTAGCGAAGCTTGATCCCGGTACTCGTCAGCCCAATATCCGGGCGGTTCCATCGCGCGGAATACATCGAGTTGCAGGTGGAGAAATTGGAGTTCCGGGGCCTGCCGCTGTAGTTCGACTGCAATGGAAGATTTCCCTGAGCTGGAGGTGCCGTTCAATACCACGATCGTTCCTTTGCGGAGAGGCGAAGATAAGCTGGACACTGTGCTTCCTAATGTTTGAATTCAGCGGCGTTGGGGTCAAGCGCTGAGGTCTTGCATTTGAGCCACATTTCGCAAAAACCAGCTCACTTCTAGTTGAGATTCAGCTTCCGGTGCGACGCCGCGCAGTCTCGAAGGTACAAATTGATGAGGCTTTGATACGGAATGCCAACATCTTCAGAAATGGTCTTGAAGTATGTGATGGAATCTTCATCCAGCCGAATGGTGATTTGCTTCGTGAGTTGAGCGGCATAGGGATTCTTGCTTGCAGCGGAGAAGTCGTACTCTTTGCGCATGGGGCACCTCTACCGATAAAGCATACAGGCCCCACTCAAGCCTGACTGAGTTCACCCACCGCTGAGGCCGTGCGCTGCTCCAAAGGAAGCCGCGCAGGCGTTGCCAAAGGCGAAGCGCGTTTGAATTGCTTGGCCACAAAGGCCCACACCAGGCGCGATGCATCTGGGCCACTCGGGTCGCTGAAAGGTTGGCGCGCCGCGCCGCCGCTCCAGGCGTGGCCCAAGCGGGTCACTTCGTATGCGTTCCGCCAACCCACCCTATGCAAACGAATAGAAGGCTGCGAAGGTTGCTGTTTTGACAACAGCGAGGGCGAGGCAAATGGAAACGGTGGGATGGCACGAGAAGATCAAGCGACAACTGG
>JBJOQO010000058.1:0-21436 GCA_046049865.1 Pseudomonadota bacterium
AGCTGCAGGCCGCTGCTGTTGATCACATGACCGCGTTGCAGTCCAAACCGGAACGTGTCAAAAGCTTCTTCCAAGACCCGCTCGTGAAATACGCGGCTTGAATCTGTTTGCGGGCCGGATCAATAAGTGATGGGACAAGATGTCGATCAACAGTCAAGGCTGGGCGCAGATCGGCATGGCTGCGCTGAGTGTCTACACCGGAGGGGCCACGGGTGCCGCTGGTATGGCGGGTGCGGGGGGCGGCGGTTTGTTCGGCGCACCATCTAGCAGCGGGTCGAGCGGATTCAGCGGCGGCATCGGGTCGGGGCAAGACGGCTCAGGCTGGGCCGTCAATTTTCGCGGCACGCAAACAGCGACATCAACACCGACACGAACCACCAGCTACAGCGACAGCGTGGGCCAAATGCCAGCCCAAGGCGCAAGACAGCCGCAGCCACTGGTGACTCAGGCTGGAGACTGGCAAGGGTTGCCATTTGTCGCGCAGTCGGGAGGAGCGATGGGGCAAAACTGGACGTGGTGGGTATTGGGCGGGCTTGGCCTGTTGGCAGTATGGCGTTTGAAAAAGTAGACCCAATTGATGAGTCACAGGCGGTCGTGTGCTTGGAAAAGTGCGCGGCGGTCGGTGGCTACACCGCGCAAGAGATCGCATCATGCGGTCAGGCTTACAGGATCAAAACAACAACCGGCGAGGGCGTCTTTGTATTGAGCAAAGAGGGCTCAACATGCTGGGTTGCGGCAGCGGAGGGCGTGGCAGCGGAAGACCTAACGGCGACAGGGCTAGCCTTGATCGAGTTGATCGCAAAGCAAGCCGGGTGCATGTTCGTCGCCTTCAAAACGCGCCGGGCTGGACTCGTGCGCAAGGTCTCCAAGCTAGGCTACTCGGTGGATCAAATCTATCTGAAAAAGGCAATCCAATGAGCGGCCCAAGTCGATCAAGCACGTCGAGTGCAACAACGATAAACAACACGGACCAACGATTCGCTGTGCAGGACGGGTTGGGCCTGAGCGATTCAAGCATCAACGGAAACATCAGCTTCAACAGCACAGAGGCGGCTTTGGCAAACGCGGAGCTGACCGGCTACTCCATAGACCGAAACCTCGCAAGCCTGGACAACACGGTAAATCGATCGGTTGGGCTGGTGGATTCGATCATTGAACGCACATACCAGAATCAACAGTACGCCATTGACGCGGCGGCGGCACAAGTCGCAGCTGCAAACGCGCAAGCGGCGGCGCAAGTTGCAAGCGCAAACGCGTCGGCGACAAAAGTGACGGTGGACACGTTGGACGGGGCGCGCTCGTTGATCGGTGAGCAACAAACAGCCATCAACAAGCTGGCAGCGGACAACACCAAATTGGGGTTCGGGCTGGCTGATGTAGCAATCAAGGCTTGGACGCCTACTGACAACAAGGCGCTAGACGCCATCAAAACAATGGGCATGGTTGCGGCGGCAGCGGCAGCGGCGGCGTTCATTTTTAGGGCCAAAAAATCATGATAGAAACACTCTCGGCATCGTTTTCGGCGGGTGAAACTAAAACGTTCACTGTGTCCGGTGAATACTTCGAACTCACGGACGCACCATCCAGCGGTGTGAACGTTGTATTGAGCGACCGCTCAGGCGCTCAGGTCAGTTCGATACGGAACAGCGGGCCAGGAATCTACGTTAAGCCGGGCCGATATGAAGTGATCCAAATCACTTCGACGCTTGCACAAGATGTCGGGTGGATCATTGCTGACGGGGATGCAGGAACCAGGAGATTGGCGGGGGCCGTGTCGATTGTCGATAACGTCACGTTGATCGGTGCGTCTACAACGGTCACAAACGTGTCGGGCAGTCTCATGGCTGCAAACCCAAGTCGCAAATACCTGTTGATTCAAAACAAAGACCCGGTGGGGCGCATTTGGATCAATTTCGGGGCGGCGGCGAGTCAGGCGACGGGCGTGCTTATCGTGCCGGGTGGGGCATTTGAATTGGACGCCAAGATAACGGGACAAGAGATCTTTGCAATTGGCGATCTGGCAAGCAATACAAACATTATGAGATTGCAGGGGTAAGACATGCCGCCAATAAGTCAGGGGAGTTTTTCAAGCGGCCCGTTTGGCCTAACCATGCGGGCATGGGGGCTTATGAACGGCGCAACGGGGGCGCTAATCAGCGGGCAAGGCGTCACGTCAACGTCGCGGCTAAGCGCAGGATCGTACTCGTTCGTTCTGACAAGTGCGACATCAGTACAGGCAATCGTTGTGGCCAGAGGTGCATCAACGTTTACCACGCCAGTGACTGAAGTGAGAGGCGCAATGGTTTCAACGACCACCGGACAGATTAGGTCGGTGCAACAAGCGGTGGGCGCAGATACTGAAACGGATTCAGTGTCGATTCACTTCGAGGTCTGGGCGTGAATGAACAAAGCACGTTTGCTCGTCGGCATGGGTCTGCTCACAGCAGCGGGGCTCGCGTGGGCAGCATCGCGCAGCCACCTGCAAGCGGCGGAACCTACGCCAGCAGCCCCGGAACCTTTGCCGGGCGAGTGGACAACCGAAGAACCGGGCTGGTACCAGTCAGCACAAGTTTCCTGGTCGGAAAACGTGGCCCCGATCTTTGACTGGAGCGAACCAGTGAGCAACCAAAACAACGTCGCGGCATTTTTAGAGGCCATCGCGTGGGCGGAAGGTACGGGGCAACGTGCCAACCCTTACGCGGTGTGCTTCGCCTACAAATTCACCATCACCAACTTTGCAGACCATCCCACGGTGCTCGGTTCGTGGCGCGGTGAGCCACTGAGCGCGGCCATGTGTCGCGCTGCTGGCCTGGGGGCCGGGTGCGTCAGCACAGCGGCGGGCAAGTATCAAATCATCCGGCCCACGTGGGTGGCCCTCAAGAACAAACTTCGACTGCCTGACTTCAGCCCAGCAAGCCAGGACGCGGCGGCCATCCAATTGCTCAAAGACTGCGGCGCACACCGCGCCATTGAAGCCGGTCAATTCTCGGAAGCGGTGCGGCTGGCCCGCAAAACCTGGGCGAGCCTGCCGGGAGCGGGCTACGGGCAGCCAGAACGGCGTTCATCCGACTTGCAAGCGCGATACGCAGCAGCGGGAGGAGTAGTCGTCGCATGAAAACCACCTACATCTACGCAGGCGCGGCGGTGGCCGGTTTGGCGGCGCTTTGGTACTTCAGCCGGGGCGGCAAAGCCGCGCAGGCCGGAAATGCAGTAGTTCAAACCGGTGGCGAGTTCCTCGGCGGGCTCGTGGGCATTCCAGCGACCAACCAAACCCAATGCGAGCAAGACCGCGCCGCTGGCGACTGGTGGGCGGCGTCGTTCTCATGCCCGGCGTCTGACTTCGTGGGCGGCGTGACAGCCGCGCCAGTCTATGCCGTGGGCGATGTGGTGGGCGTGCCGCGAACAAACCAAACCCAATGCGACAAAGACCTTGCAGCGGGCCGCATGTGGGATGCCTCTTTTAGTTGCCCAGCGGGCCGGTTTTTGGGCGGCGTCTGGAGCAGCACGATCGGGAGTGAGGCGGCGCAAAACGATGCGCGGCTGACGGACCAAATCTTGTACAACCCCGCCTATTACGGCGGCAAATAAAGGGGAAACCATGAGGAAATTTTTGAACCGTCTGCGCGAGCCCTCTACATGGGCCGGACTGTCAGCATTGGGCCTTCTGTTCGGCCTGCCACCGGGCACCGTCGATCTGGCTGCGCAAGTGGTGATCGGTGTGGCCGGTCTCGCTGGCGTCGTCATGCCAGAAAAATCGGGTGGCTAAAAAATGAGTGAAGCGGTGCAAATCGCGCTTCTCAGTGCCGTGCTCAATGCTGCGGTCACCTGGGGCATCATCACCACGAAACTGGCGTGGTTGCGCTCAGACGTTGACGAACTCAAAGCCGAAGTAAGGGGGCTCCATCGTGAGCGCGTTTCCGAAGCCCGCTGAATTCGTCCGCGAGGCCATCATCTTGGTCGGCGGCGCAGTGCTGGCAGCGTGGCTGCTGTCAAACCTGCCTGAGGTGCGGGCGTACATCAACCGCAACCTGTCCAGGCCGGGCGGCGATGGTGGGTGCAACTGCCAGCGGTGAATTCGCTGAACCGTAGTCCCCAAGGGCCTCAAGCCGCGCAATTCGCGCCCTAAGGGCCGATTCCTGACGTTGCAGGGCATCAATCGACCCCCTGAGCAAGCGCTCCGTGTTGATCTGGTTGCAGTCGTACCAGTCAATCCCCCATTTGGTCTCCCAAAAAAGTGCCAGCATGGCCACCCTGGGTGCCGCGCCTGCGGCCTCCCAGCGTTGCAGCGTGCGCAGGGAAACCCCCAAATACTTGGCCACGTCGCCACGGCTGGCGGGCACGGCATCAAGCAGGATGGACAGGTGGGGGGTTTGCGTGGGGCGTGGGGCGCGATACCAATTCATGGCCGAATATCGGCCAAAACGCCAAAGGAATTGACACCGCAGGCAACGCGGGCAGCATCTGCAAGCAACTGACGGTATTTTCGGCCAAAACGGCTCAAAAGATGCTGAATCAAGTTTACATAATATACATCGTAGCTTATCTAAGTGATCGCTGAAGGGCGACAGTCCCGGGGCTGGGACGTCTGACGCTCAGTGGTGATTGACCGGGTGGTCGTCCGCCAAGGTGGCATCCAACTTGGCCTCCACCGCTGCACTGGTGCCAACCAATGGCTTCAGCGGTGTTGGTTTGTCCAGCGGACGGCAAACATGGCTGGTGAGACGGCGCAGCCGCTCGGAGCGGTTCATTGCAGCAACAACCGCCTCTGGATTCATCATCAAGGCGAATGGATTGGCGTTGACTTCGGACTTGTGCATGACTCGTCTCCACAGAGGGGTTGGTGTGTGGAGAACGATACGCCGACGGCGCACGTTGACGAGTCAGCCTGGCGACATACGCACTGTCAGAAGAAACCTGACAAAAGCCACGTTTTTATCAACCTCCAGCGGAAATTTTGAGTTGAGCAGCGAGCTTGTCACGGCCGCCACGTGCCGCAAAGTCACTCGCCGTGAGTCCCAAGTCGTTCTTGCGTTTGAGGTCAGCACCGCGGGTCACCAGCAGGTTCACGCTGGCCTCGGAGCCATAAAGCGCGGCCATCATGACGGGCGTGGACCCGTTTGGTGACGGTGCATCAATGGCAGCGCCTTTGTCCAGCAGCAAGGCCACCACTTGGTGCTCGCTGCCCGAAGCCGCGTAATGCAGGGGCGTCCAGCCCGTTTTGTTGACGACTGCCCCCTTGTCCAGCAACTGCTTGCACCACTGAACTTGCCCTTTCATGGCCGCCATCATCAAAGGCGATTCATCGTTGTTGTTCAGTGCGTTGACATCAATTTGCGGATGCCGAAACAAAGCTTGGGCTGCATCAAAGGACTCCTTCTGCAGCGCTACAAAGAGACCGGTACGGCCTTGGGGGTCACGGGTATTGGGGTCAAAACCGCGTTCCAGCAAGCGGGTGACAGACCCAGGATCATTGCGATCAAGGGCCGAGAAGAAATCCTCGTAGGATCCGGCGGATGCAGAAGAATATCCAATAATGACAAATAGATAGACTATTTTCTTAAAGTATTTTATGAAGTTCATTCTGGAGCCTTTAAGTCAAAACCTTGGGAAACAATCGATCAAAGTTTGCGCTGGTCGCATCCGCAACCTCCGCAACAGAACAGCCCTTCAACTGAGCCACCTGATGTGCCACATAAGGCACCCAGGCGGGGCTGTTGGTCTTGCCGCGAAAAGGATGAGGTGCCAAATACGGGCTGTCGGTTTCGATCAAACAGCGATCCAGCGGCACAAAACGGGCCACTTCTTGCAAGTCGCGGGCGCTCTTGAACGTCAAGATGCCAGAAAACGAAATGAAAAATCCCATGTCGAGTGCCTCGCGGGCCACTTCCATGGTTTCCGTAAAGCAGTGGAACACACCGTTCTGAGCCCCCTCTTCTCTCAGGATGGCCAGGGTATCCTCTGACGCGCTGCGGGTGTGAATTACCAAAGGCAGTCCGGTCTCCCGGCTCGCTTCGATGTGAACTCGGAAACGCGCGCGCTGCCAAGCCATATCTTGAATGGAGCGCCCATTGAGGCGGTAGTAATCGAGCCCCGTCTCGCCGATCGCGACCACGCGCGGCAACGCGGCTCGCTGCAGCAAGTCTTGCAGCGTCGGTTCTTGCACACCTTCGTTGTCCGGATGAACGCCAACACTGGCCCAAAAATTGTCGTATGTCGTGGCCAGGCTGTGCACTTGCTCAAACTCTTCCAACGTGGTGCAAATGCAAAGCGCCCTGTCCACTTTGGCCTGCGCCATGGCGACCCGAATGTCGGCCAGGTTGGAACGCAGCTCAGGAAAGTTCAGATGGCAGTGGGAATCCACAAACATGGCATGGCCCACATGGGGGAATTAGAGGGTCTGGGTAGGACGAGAAGACGACAAAGCCGTGCCCAAAATCTCCTCGATGCGCAGTTTCAGCACACGGGTTTTCTCGTCGTTGGGGAAACGCACCCCTACCCCTTGTGTTCTACCGCCTGATGCATTGGCAGGCGTGATCCAGGCGACCTTGCCCGCAACCGGATAACGCTGGGGATCGTCGGGCAGCGACAGCAAGAGATAGATGTCTTCGCCCAATTTGTACTCGCGTGTGGTGGGAACAAAAAGACCACCATCGGTCAGAACAGGAATATAGGCGGCGTAAAGCGCACCCTTTTCACGAAACACCAACTGAATCACACTGGGCCGGGCACCAGCAGGCGTACTGGTAGGCGGTGTGGTGGTCATTGCTGACAGGTTGGCGCGCAGGGGAACATCACTCATGGGCAGCAGTTTAACGAATGCCTGACCTGCCAGGTTGCCCGCTTGCCCCTTCAGTGCGTGGTGCCGCTGCCCGGCGATCAGAATTCATCGGTTTTGTGGCGGTCATGCCGCAGGTCAAAGCCTGCATGGCGGCCAAGACCAAGGCCTGCAGCGCCAGCGGTGCACTCCATGGGTGTTCGGCATGCCGGGCGGTCGATTGCAGGTCGCGTGACCAAACGGAAAGTGCTGAGGGATCAAATGCGATTTGCGTGGGCCAACAATCTCTGGCGAAGTAACGTGAGGGCGCGCCATGGGCCAAACGCATCGCATCCTGACAAATTTTTTGCAGGGTCTCCACGACACGGGCCAGAGGCCAGTCGGCGAGCACCCCCGCCCTGCCTTGGATCAATTGCTGCGGCAGCGCTTGCAACTGTGCAGACGTGATGCCCTCACCAAACCAAACCAGCACCTCTTGGGGTTGTCCTCCCGCAGCAGCCAGCAAAACCTGAGGCTCTTCTACTCCCAGACTTGAGAGCCAGGCACAGGCCACCTCGACACCAGGAAGTGGCATGGCCTGCAATTGGCAACGGCTGCGTATGGTGGGCAACAACACATCGACCGCCGAGCTGCTCAATACAAATCGCGCCTGGCCTGGCGGCTCTTCCAACGTTTTGAGCAAGGCATTGGCCGCGACTGTGTTCATTCTTTCTGCGGGATGAACGAGCAGCACTTTGGCGCGGCCTCGGGCAGATGTGGTTTGAGCGAATGTGACCGCTTGGCGAACAGCCTCTACTTTGATGTCCTTGCTGGGTTTGGCGGCGGTGGCCTTTTCGCTCGTCGCCGCGCCCTCCTCTATTTCCCATCCCAATTGCTCTCTCATGGCCTCGGGAACCAGCAGCAAAAAATCCGGATGGGTATGGGCCTGAAAAAGATGGCAACTTGCGCACACACCGCAGGCCGGCTCGGTCGCATCCGAGGTGGCCTCGTTTTGTTCGCACAGCCAGGCCTGCGCTGTGGCTAGGCCCAAATCGAACTGCCCGACACCTGCCACGCCATGCAGTAGCAGCGCATGGCCTTGCCGCGATTGCAACAGCTTGATCAGGGGCTCTTGCAGCCAAGGCGGCAGCGGCTTGTCGACCGTTTCTACGTTTGCAGAAGCGGCTCGGGTCACCATCCTCGGGACTCCAACGCTTGGGCGATTGAGGCCCACACTTCATCCACGGACCGGGACGCATCGACGCGCAAGAAACGCGTTGGTGACTCCGCTGCACGACGCGCATAACCGGCACGCACACGCTCAAAAAACGCAAGGTCCAGTTGCTCGAAACGGTCCGGCGCGCGGGCGGCCGCACGTCGCTGCGCTGCAAGCGCTGGCGGCAAATCAAACCACAAGGTCAGATCGGGCTGCAGAGGGCTGTGAACGATTTGTTCGAGTTGCTGCAAAAGCGTCCAGTCCAGACCGCGGCCACCGCCTTGGTAGGCGAACGTGGCATCGGAAAAACGGTCGCAAAGCACGGTGTGGCCCTGCGCCAAAGCAGGTTTGATGACTTTTTCAACATGATCGCGACGGGCCGCAAACATGAGCAAAGCCTCGGTCACGTCGTCCATGGGCTGCGCAAGCACCAAACCGCGCAACTGTTCTGCCAGCTGCGTCCCACCTGGTTCTCGTGACAACACCATGGTCCTGCCTTTGGATTGCAGACGCTGGCGCAGCGCTTCGATGTGGGTGGATTTCCCTGCCCCGTCGATGCCTTCAAAGGTGATAAACGAACCAGGACCCGTCATCACTTGCCACCCCGCTGGTATTTGTTGACCGCCCGATTGTGAGCGGCCAAGTTGTCACTGAATTCACTGCTGCCATCGCCACGCGCCACGAAATACATTGCTCTGCTGGATTGCGGCTGAACGGCGGCCAACAATGACGCTTTTCCCGGCATGGCGATGGGGGTGGGCGGTAGACCGGCGCGGGTGTAGGTGTTGTAGGGGGTATCTGTTTGCAAATCGCGTTTGCGCAAATTGCCGTCGAAGGAGGGACCCAGGCCATAGATCACCGTGGGGTCTGTTTGAAGCAGCATGCCTATCCGCAGACGATTGATGAACACAGACGCCACCAAACGCCTGTCCTGCGCAGCACCCGTTTCTTTTTCAATGATGGAGGCCAAAATCAAGGCCTGCTGCGGGTTCTGCAGTGGTAAGTCGGCTGTGCGCTGCGCCCATGCAGCCGCCAGTTTTTTGTTCATCACATGATGAGCTCGACGCAGCACAGCCAAGTCGGTGCTGCCTTTGTTGTAGGCATAGGTGTCCGGAAAAAAAGCACCCTCTGCGCTTTGCCCGGTGGCCCCGAGGGCGGCCATCAGGTCGGCGTCGCTCATGGTTTGAATCGTGGACAGTAAGCCCTCCGCCTTGGCCAATTCAGAGCGCACCTGGCGCATCGTCCAACCCTCGATGAAGCGCACCGTGGCCAGGGTGACATCACCCCTGACCATTTTGTTGAGCAAGCTGCGCGGCGTGGTGTTGCGGTCTATTTCATAGCTGCCCGCGCGAATTTTCTTGGACTGCCCCGACCAGCGAAACCATTCGTACAACAACCAGGGCGAGGCTTGCACACCCGCGTCCACCCAGTCGTTGGCAATGGCTTTGGGTGAGGTTCCAGACTCAATGGACAGCTCGACCACGTCGGTGGCCATTGGAAGCGGTCGCTCTAGCCAATAAAAAATGGCCGCAGCCAAAAGTGCCGCCAGCATCAACATCAAAAGGAACAAACGGCGCAAGGTTCTCATCGAGACGGCAGCGGATAAATCCAGGAACCTCGCAGGGAGGCAGGGCGGCCATGATAATTGCCCCATGAACATTTCCGCGACTGCCTCCCCCTTTCCCGCCATCGGCTCGCCAGGCGCTCAGCGTTGCCCACTGCCCCATTGGGGCGTGATTCGCGCCCTAGGCAGCGACGCCGCCGCCTTTTTGCACGGCCAACTGACCCAGGACATTCAACAGTTGGCACTGGGCCAAGCCCGGCAAGCTGGATATTGCTCCGCCAAAGGCCGCCTTCTGGCGACCTTCATTGTTTGGCGGGAGTCCGAAGAAGAGCTGCTCCTGGTTTGCGACCGCAGCGTCTTGGACAGCACACTCAAACGTTTGTCGATGTTTGTGCTTCGCGCCAAATGCAAACTCAGTGATGCCACCCAAGACCGTCCATTGTGGGGAATGTGGGGTCGGCTCGATTCCACCGACGCGGCTGCGGGTAACGCCATGACCCCTTGGTCTGTGGACGACGGATCCGATGCCGATGCACCGGCCAGCGTGGTTCGGTTAACGGATGTGCAGCAGCACTGGCGTGTGCTGTGGGTGGGACGAAACGCCAGCGCAGCCGCCGCATTGCAGCCCAATGCCGAGTTGTCCGAATGGCAACGTTTGCAGATCAGCAGCGGCCTGCCCATGATTGAAGAACGCACAGCCGAACAGTTTGTTCCTCAAATGATCAACTACGAACTCATCGACGGTGTGAATTTTCAGAAAGGCTGTTACCCCGGCCAAGAAGTGGTCGCGCGCAGCCAGTACCGCGCAACCGCCAAACGGCGCATGTTCTTGTTTCGGACCAGCGGGTCCGCTACCGCCGGCACCGAGGTTTTTCACAGTGCCGACGCTGAACAACCGGCGGGGCTGGTGGTCAATGCGGTGAAACAAGCAGATGGCCAAACACTTCTTTTGGCTGAGGTTAAATTGACCGCCTTGGCGCAAGGCACACTGCACTTGTCATCCAACACGGGTGCCATGCTGGAGCCGCGCGCCCTGCCCTACGCGGTGCCCATAGAAGCCAGCGCAACTGCCACTTCTGGCACGCTTTGAGCGCTATTTTTTCGTTTCCTTGGCTAGCCTGCACCCATGCGTGAATTGTTCATTTACTTTCGGGCGCAGGCCCAAGATGATGCCGTGGTGAAAACTGCCGTCCATCAAATGCAAGATCAATTTCGCCGGGCTTGGCCCGGTTTGAGCGCTCGATTGCTGCAACGGCCTGAGGCGCAAGATGGGCTGCGCACCTGGATGGAGGTTTATGCGATGACCGGCGCCGCTGGGGTGCCGCCGCCATTGCAATCCGCCATCGAGTCCGCCGCCCAAAGTGCGGTGCCGTGGGTGGTGGGCGCGCGCCATGTCGAAGTGTTTGTGGACGGGACCTGAGCATGTGTTTGTTGTCATTGGCGCTGGACGTTCACCGCCGTTTTCCATTGGTCGTGGCCGCCAACCGGGATGAGTTTTTTGTCCGGCCCGCAGCCCGGATGGCTTGGTGGACACCCGAAGGCAGTGGCCCCGCCATATTGGCTGGGCGCGACTTGCTCGCAGGCGGCACCTGGTTGGGCCTGACGGCCGCCGGGCGTTTGGCCCTGATCACCAATGTACGCAACCCCGCACGCAACGACCCCTCGGCCCCATCCAGGGGCTCCATCGTGCCGCGGTGGCTCTCGGCCCACGAGCGGCCCGATCAGTTCTGGGCCCGTGTGGCCATGAGTGGGCACAACGGGTTCAACTTGATTGCCGCCGACTTTCGCAAGGGCGAGTGTTTTGCCGCGTCCAATGTGCATGGGCATCCCCAACAACTGGAGCGCGGCACCTACGGCCTGTCCAATGCCCACCTCGACGCGCCCTGGCCCAAGGTGGAAGCGCTCAAATCCAACATGAAACACGCGCTTTCCAGCGCAAGCGATGTCGATCAACTCGCCGAACAACTGTTCGCCGCACTGGCCGATCGTACCGAGGCGGATGACGGGTCGCTGCCGCAAACCGGCGTGTCGATGGACATGGAGCGCCAGCTCTCGCCGGCTTTCATCCGCACGCCCGATGGACGTTATGGCACGCGCTGCTCAACCCTCATCATCAGCGAGCGCACCAAAGGGCAGACCGTCACCCATGTGCTGGAGCGCACCTTCAGCCCCAGCGGCGGTTTGGCCTTGCTGCGCCGCTCCAGCCTCACCCACTGGCCTCCGCGCTACGAGCTTGACGACGCCAGCACCGAAGAAGCGGTGCAACTGAGCGAGGTGTCTGAGAGTGAGTCGGACTTGTTGCTGCCCTCTTCCGTCATGACCAGCCTGCCCGCCAAAAGAACCCGTGTTCGCAGTTTGCTCAAACCCGAGGTGTCGCGTAAGCGTCCACCCAAGAGTTGATTCACTTTCACCACCGCTCGCGCAGGCGTTCTCCGATCCAGGTTTGCACCTCCACGGCTTGAGGTAAAGCGCGGCCCATTTTGATGAAATTATGGGTGACCCCACGCGTCAGTTCCAATTCGACCGGAACACCCGCCGCGCGTAATGTGTCGGCGTAAGCCAGCCCTTCGTCTACCAAGGGGTCGCACTCTGCCAATACCACCACGGCAGGCGCAACACCATCCACGTCAGGGGCGTTCAGTGGGGCATAACGCCAATCGCCGCGTGCATGTCGGTCAATGTAGTGGTCAAAAAACCAGGCGATGGTGGTTGTGTCCAGCAAAAAACCATTGGCAAACAGATGGTGAGAGGCGCTGTTGGTGTTGTCTGCGGTACCGGGTGTGATGAGCAACTGGGCGCGAATGGCCAGGCCAGCGTGAGCGGCCTGAATGGCTGTCACTGCGGCCAAGGTGCCGCCTGCGCTGTCACCGCCAACAGCCAGCTTGTTGGCGTCCAAACCCAAGTCCGCTGCGCCCTGCTGCGCCAGCCACTTCAGTGCTTCCCAGGCGTCATTCACCGCAGCGGGAAAACGGTGTTCGGGTGCCAAGCGGTAGTCCAATGCCAGCACTGCCGCCTGTGATCGCAAAGCCAACTGACGGCACAGGCTGTCGTGGGTGGACAAGCCGCCCACGGTGAAGCCGCCCCCATGCATGTAGAGCAAGACAGGCAACTTCTCTTGGGAGGGTGCGTAGAGGCGGGCCTTGCACGCGTGGTCACCCAGCGGAATGTCCAGGTCCAAAACCCGGGGCAAGGCCGCACGCGGCAGATCGAGCACTTCCGAACCCACCAGATACGCACGGCGGGCGTCTTGTACTGAAAGCGCATGAAACGGCGTTTGTTTGGCGCGGTGGATGCGTTCAAGCACACCCGCCATGCGAGGCGACAAGAGTGAGGTGGTCATGGGCTACAAGGATAGCGGCCCATAAAAAAACCCACCGCCTGCGTTCACATGAACGTAGGGGTGGGCTTCGTTGAAAGCCAGGCTTCAGCCGTGCTTCTTGTCGAAGAACTGCTCGTCCTCGGTTGAGCCTTTCAGTGCGCCGGTGGATGCGTCGCGTTCGATGGTGGTGGTCACTGCGTCGAAGTAACCGGTGCCCACTTCCCGCTGGTGTTTGACGGCGGTGAAGCCTTTTTCAGCAGCAGCGAACTCCTTCTCTTGCAGCTCCACGAAAGCGCTCATGTTGTTGCGGGCGTAACCGTGGGCCAGCTCGAACATGGAGTAGTTCAAGCTATGGAAACCCGCCAGCGTGATGAACTGGAATTTGTAGCCCATGGCGCCGAGTTCGCGCTGGAACTTGGCGATGGTGGCATCGTCGAGGTTCTTCTTCCAGTTGAACGACGGTGAGCAGTTGTAGGCCAGCAGTTTGCCGGGGAACTTGGCGTGGATCGCATCGGCGAATGCCTTGGCGAAAGCCAAGTCAGGCTTGCCGGTTTCGCACCAAATCATGTCGGCGTATTCGGCGTAGGCCAGGCCACGGCTGATGGCTTGATCCAAACCGTTGCGGGTGCGGAAGAATCCTTCCACCGTGCGCTCGCCAGTGCAGAAAGGCTGGTCGTTGGGGTCGATGTCGCTGGTGACCAAATCACCGGCTTCAGCGTCGGTGCGTGCCAACAGCACGGTGGGCGTGCCCATCACGTCGGCAGCCAAACGAGCAGCCACCAGTTTGGCAACCGCTTCGCGGGTGGGCACCAGCACCTTGCCGCCCATGTGACCGCACTTCTTCGCAGCGGCCAGTTGGTCTTCAAAGTGCACACCTGCCGCGCCCGCCTCAATCATGGCCTTCATCAACTCAAAGGCATTGAGCACGCCGCCGAAACCGGCTTCGGCATCGGCCACGATGGGGGCGAAGTAGTCGATGTCGTTCTTGCCTTCGCTCCACTGAATTTGGTCGGCGCGGGCGAAAGTGGCATTGATTTTTTTCACGACCTTGGGCACCGAGTCCACCGAGTACAGCGACTGGTCGGGGTACATCTCGCCATTGCTGTTGGCGTCACCCGCCACTTGCCAGCCAGACAGGTAAATGGCTTTGAGGCCCGCCTTGACTTGCTGCATGGCCTGGTTACCCGTCAATGCGCCGAGAGAGTTCACAAAGGGCTCGGTGTTGACCAAGCTCCACAGCTTGTCCGCGCCGCGTTTGGCCAAGGTGTGCTCCACCTGCAGCGAGCCACGCAGGCGCACCACATCGGCAGCGCTGTAGCCGCGTTTGATGCCCTTCCAGCGGGGGTTGGTGGCCCAGTCTTTTTCGATGGCTGCAATTTGTTGTTCACGTGTGAGTGTCGTCATGGTTCGCTCCTGAGGTTGATGAAAACAAGCCGAGAGAAATGCGTTGAGCATTGGACTGAGCATAGTCCTTCGGGCCAAGTATGTGAAGACTTATGTCTTATATAAGACACTTATTTAAGTTCAACTAAAACAACGACTTAAGACGCGCATTTCCGCATGCGAAATCGCGTTTACCGTGATGGGAAATTTTGATGCGTTGCAGCAATGTGGATTTTTGTGATGTGGAATCCACTAGCCGCATCCTGAAACGTGCGACCGCCGTTGCTGGCGTCATTCCCGCGAAGGCGCGAATACCGTGTTCACAGACCAGCAACACACTCACGTGAGTCGCGCCCGCATGCAAATCCGACGCGGTTTCCAGGCCTACACTGCTCAACGCAAAAACGCCGTCGGCTTTTACCAACCTCAATCCACCCCCAAAACACCATGAGCAGCTCTTCTCTCAAAGTGTGGCAACAGCCCCAAGATGCCCCCACCCCCACAACGCTTGAGGAGGCCATTCAGGTCGTGGACGCCTTGCAGTTGACCGAGCCCGGCATCAACCCGGACTTCGTGACCGTGGCACACAAACTCGTCAAGAAGTTCCCCGTGGACGATGAGGACTCGGTGTGGTTAAGCGACCCGCGAGACCAGTCGGTGTTGTTTCGCGGTGGTGTGTGGGTATTGGACCTGCCAGACGACCCCGATCAGCGCGCACACCTGATGCGTTGCGTGGTGGATGAATCCACCGCCCGAGGCCTGACGGTGATGGCCGAAGAGCTTGGCATGGTCTTCCTGCCCTCGGGCCAGGTGTTGCCCCCAAGCGACCAAGCGGGTTGGGACGACCTGAAACAACAAATGGACACCGCCGCCCAGACCCAGGAAAAACCCATCACCAAAGCCGACCTGCGCAAAATGATGGTCACCTTCTTGCATGACATCCTCGAGAAACATGGTTTTGTGGGCAAAAAAATGCCCGATGGTGTCACGAGTTTTACGCGGAGTTTTGAGGGGGGGGAGCAAGAGATCAGCATGTGGATCAAGGGAAATGCTCCCAATTTCACGTGCGAGATCAGTTGTGAGTCAACCAACCAACTAATTAAAAACCTTCTGGCAACTGTTTATGGCGAGCGGCATAACGTTGCGCTGCGGGACGTTAGTTTCTCTGTCGGAATATTCAAGGGGTATTTCAACTCTGGCCATCCAATCACCTCGTCACAAGAAGTGAAGTCTTTGCTTTCATTGCTCGAAACGAAGGCGTTGCCGTTGTTGGATCTCGCACGCAACCTGGACGGCGTAGACCAAATTTTCCACAACAAAAATATGGTGCCTTTGGATTACAAGCCATTGAACCCCAACTCCCCCGTAACGCTCAGCGACTCCATGAATAGATCTCGTGCCCCAGTGGGCATCGCAGTGGCGTGGCTCGCAAGCAACCCTGAATTTGAAAGCATAGCCCAAGCTGCAGGCGAGGCCATGAAAGTAACCGTCCACGCCCACCAGTACGACGAACTGATGGCCTACCTCCGTGCGCACGAGTCCAGCCGACCCAAGGTCAAAACGCTTCAGTGAAGGGCGAAAAGGACGCAGTCTCACCCACTCAACATGCAGCTCCCGGGCGCGGGTTCAGCGCCCAGGAAAACGCTGCAACACCGCTGATTCTCAAAAAACCTTGGCATGCTAGGCTTTGCTCCGATGCCAAAAGAAAGAGGGCAAACGCATGAAGCAGCTTGGCCGCATTGATCCCAGCACAGAAGAAGCCGTTCGGCGGTTCATCTCATTGCTTGCCCGTCGCTACGACATGGCGGGTGCCATCGTGTATGGCAGCCGTGCTCGAGGCACACACAGTGCCGACAGCGATGCCGACGTTGCCATCCTCCTGAACGGAGATCACCAGCGAGTTCTGACCACCACGCTGGCGATGGCGGATGTGGCCTATGACGTTCTCCTGGAAACAGGCATCAACATTTCGCCCTTGCCTGTGTGGCTCGATCAGTGGGAACACCCGGAGCGTTATGCCAACCCAGCGCTGCTGAAGAACATCGCCCGAGAAGGCGTCAGGATGTGAATACGCAGGATTTGATGGCAAAAGCAATACAGGCTGTCGCATCAGCCAGGGTACTGCTCGACACCGGAGACACCGATGGTGCATGCAACCGCGCCTACTACGCCATGTTCGATGCCGCCCGTGCAGCGCTGTTGGCCTTTGGCCATGACACAGGCAAGACCCACAAAGGGGTTCTCAGCGCTTTCAGCGATCGTTTCATCAAAAGCGGCCGCCTGGACAAGGAGATGGGGCGCTTGTTGAAACACGCAGAGGCCTTCCGCTACGTGGCTGACTACGAGGGCGCTGCTGTTGAACACAGCGATGCACAAACCATGGTCGTGCAGGCCGAAACCTTCGTTGCAGCGATGCGGGCCGAGTTCATGCCCGACGATTGACACTGGCTGACGCCACATCACTTTGAACCCGGGGCCACGGGCATCGGCGAATTTGCTGGCACACTTCTGGCCCAAATCAACCTTGTGTTTCAAGTGCCACCATCTACTGCACCATGAGTCCCGACAAGCCCGCCCCCCAACCCGACTATTTGCAGATCATCGACCTGGTCAAAGACTTCGGCGGTGGCGCCGTCGCCGTGAACCACGTGAGTTTGAGTCTGGCCCAGGGCGAAATTTTTGCGCTGCTGGGGCCCTCCGGCTGCGGCAAAACCACCTTACTTCGTATGTTGGGTGGCTTCGAGACCCCAACGTCTGGCCGCATTGTGTTGGGTGGACAAGACCTGGGTGATTTGCCGCCCTATGAGCGGCCCATCAACATGATGTTCCAGTCCTACGCCCTCTTCCCGCACTTGACGGTGTGGGACAACATTGCCTTCGGATTGCGCCGCGACGGTTTAGCCAAGCACGCGGTGGCCGAGCAAGTAGAGGCCATGCTCAAACTCGTGCAGTTGGGCAAGTTTGCAAAACGTAAGCCGCACCAGTTGTCGGGCGGCCAGCAGCAGCGCGTGGCGCTGGCGCGCAGTTTGGCCAAAAAACCCAAGTTGTTGTTGTTGGATGAACCCTTGGGTGCGCTGGACAAAAAGCTGCGCGAAGAAACCCAAATTGAACTCGTCAACATCATTGAACAAGTGGGCGTGACCTGTGTGATGGTGACCCACGACCAAGAAGAAGCCATGACCATGGCCTCGCGCATCGCGGTCATGAACGAAGGCCGCGTGCAGCAAGTGGCCGCACCGCACGAAATTTACGAAACCCCCAGCACCCGTTTTGTGGCCGATTTCATTGGCAATGTGAATTTGATGCCAGGCACGGTGATGGTCGATGAAGCCGACCACGTGGTGATTCAATGTGCCGACTGTACCCACCATGTCGGACATGGCATCACCGGCAGCAAGGGCATGGAAGTGACGGTGGCACTGCGGCCCGAGAAAATTCAACTCTCCACGCATGCACCAGAAAACACGGCGCTCAATTGCGTGCGTGGTCAGGTGAAAGAAAAAGCCTACTTTGGCAGCTTCACGGTTTACCGCGTGCAACTGGCCAGCGGTGCATTGCTGAAGGTGAGTGAAATCAACACACAACGTCACCGCGAACATGAAGCCACATGGGGTGACGAGGTTTGGGCCACATGGTCGGGGGCCGCGCAGGTCGTACTGACTCAGTAATCGATGCAATAACAACATGGCTGCCCCGACACCCCAAATTCAGCGCGCGAGCGCGGGCTTTACCGCCGGCTGGCGGCGCGGCCGCACGGCCGTGATTGGCCTACCCTACCTTTGGTTGCTGCTGTTTTTCCTGCTGCCCTTTCTCATCATTCTGCGCATCAGTGTTTCCGAAACCGATGGTGTGGTCTTCCAAGACCTGCTCACCTGGAACGAAGGGGTGTTGCAGCTCAGTTTGAAGTTCAGCAACTTTCAGTTTTTGCTCAGTGACGAGCTTTACTTCGCCACCTATTTATCCAGTCTGAAGTACGCCGCCATCACCACGGTGATTTGCTTGTGTCTTGGTTACCCCTTTGCCTACTTCATGGCCCGCGCCAAAACCACTTGGCAGCCTGCTTTGTTGATGATGGTGATGCTGCCGTTTTGGACGTCCTTCTTGCTGCGTGTGTATGCCTGGAAAGGTTTGCTCAGTGAAGGCGGTTTGGTGGCGAACGCTTTAACGGCCACGGGCTTGGGAACCTTGCTCACCAGCGCGGGTTTGATTCCTGGCCCTGGCCAGTACATGAACACGCCCTTCTCTTTGGTGCTGGGCATGGTCTACACCTATCTGCCCTTCATGATCCTGCCGCTGTATGCGAACCTGTCCAAAATGGATTTACGTTTGCTCGAAGCAGCATCCGACCTGGGGGCCACACCCCTGCAAGCCTTTTGGAAGATCACCGTGCCGCTGTCCAAGGCCGGCATCATCGCGGGTTCCATGCTGGTTTTTATTCCCTGCATTGGTGAGTTTGTGATTCCCGAGCTGCTGGGCGGCCCGGAAACCTTGATGATTGGCCGTGTGTTGTGGGACGAGTTTTTCAGCAACAACGACTGGCCCATGGCGGCCAGCGTGGCGGTGGTGATGGTGCTGCTGATTCTGGTGCCGCTGGCGGTCTACAACCGCTACCAGGCCGAGGCTCGGGAGTTGGGTCGATGAAAACCACAATCCGCCGCCGCACCTTGTTTGGCCCAACTTTCACCAGCAGCTTCTCCAAGTTGTGGCTGGTGCTGGGTTACGCCTTTCTCTACCTGCCCATCCTGGCTTTGGTGGTGTTTTCCTTCAACGACTCCAAGCTGCCCAATGTGTGGGCCGGTTTCACCCTCAAGTGGTACAGCGCGTTGATGCAAGACGAGGCCATGCTGGCCGGTTTGTGGCTGAGTTTGAAGGTGGCATTCTTCACGGCTTGGGGTTCGGTCTTCCTGGGCACGCTCGCAGCATTTGCTTTGGTCAAATACACCCGCTTTCGGGGACGAACCTTTTTCTCGGGCATGGTGAATGCGCCCTTGGTGATGCCTGAAGTGATTGTGGGTTTGTCGCTGCTCTTGATGTTGGTTTCAGTGCAGCGCGCATTGGGTTTCCCCGAGCGCGGCATGCTGACCATTTGGCTGGGCCACCTGCTGCTCGGCATGGCCTACGCCACCTTGGTGATCCAAGCGCGTTTGCAAGAACTCAACCCACGCTTGGAAGAAGCCGCCATGGACTTGGGTGCACGCCCTGCGGAGGTGTTCCGGTTGGTGACCTTGCCCATGATTGCCCAGTCGCTGGTCTCGGCTTGGTTACTTACCTTCACCATCTCGCTGGACGATGTGGTGCTCTCGGCCTTTCTCTCCGGCCCCGGCGCCACCACCATGCCACTCGTGATTTTTTCTAGAGCGCGTTTGGGTCTGGATCCAAGCGTCAACGCCATGGCCACCGTCATCATCGTCATCGTCATCGTGGCATGTGCCACCCTGGTAGCCACCTATGTACTGGCACGCGCTGAACGTGAGCGTCACCGCGCACTGACTCAGGCCGCAAGGGCTGGTTGATCCCATCGCCACCCTTTTTATGACGACCAAACAAACTCCCTGGCAAGCCTATCTTTGCTTGGCCAGCGCCATGGCCTTGGTCGGTGCTTACGTGGGTTTTTCCAAATGGCTGGTGCTGGTGTTCCCGGTGTTTTTGCTGGCCTGGTTGCGTTTTGGCATTGCGGCGGTGGCCATGGCGCATTGGGTGCGGCGCGCGCCGGGCGACGAAGTGCTGAACAGCCGCGACCGCAAACTGCTGTTTCTGGAATCCTTCTTTGGCAATTTTTTGTTCTCGATTTGCATGCTGTTCGGTGTGTCGCTCACCTCAGCCTTGGCGGCAGGTGTGATCATGGCCGCCATCCCGGCGGTGGTGGCGTTGTTGTCCTGGTTGTTGCTCCAAGAGCGCATCACCAAGGCAGTGCTGGGCGGTATCGCCTGCGCGGTCAGCGGTATTGCACTGGTCTCGCTTACAAAACATTCGGGCGACGCCAGCAGCTCCCTGCTGGGCAACTTGCTTTTGGTCGGCGCCGTGTTTTGCGAAGCACTGTATGTGGTGCTGGGCAAAAAACTCACGGGCCGCGTCTCGGCCAAACGCATCAGCGCGTTGGTGAATTTGTGGGGCTTGGCCTTGGTGACGCCATTTGGGATTTACCAAGCCTGGCAGTTTGATTTTTCGAGGGTGTTGCCCAGCTCGTGGGCCTTGCTGGTTTTTTATTCATTGGCGGCCAGCATGTGGACGGTGTGGTTGTGGATGACAGGGCTCAAACACATTCCTGCGTCGCGTGCGGGCATTTACACGGTGCTACTACCAGTCACAGCTGCGGCGGTGGGAGTCGTGCTTCTTGGTGAGCAATTCAGCGCCATGCAGGTGGCCGCATTCGTTTTGGCGCTCAGTGGTGTGGTGTTGGCCACATGGCCGTCAAAAACGATGCCCACACAGCCTCGCTGAGGCTGCAGATGCCCCTATGCCCGCGGGGCTTGCAGCGCGGTTTGAACACGTTGCACCACGGCGCGGGCCAACTCAGTTTCCGCCACGAGGGCCTGCACCGCGCCATCGGCTTGCAAACGGTGGGCCTCCTCATCGCTGAGGGCGCGCACCACGGTTTGAATGCCGGGGTTCAGGGTGCGGGCGGTTTCGATCATCGGGCGCGCATCGACTGATGCGGCGGTGGCGATCACCAGCAAGCGCGCCTGAGCGATGTGGGCCTGGATCAAGACCGCAGGGTCGGTGGCATCGCCATGCACGGCGGCGATGCCTGCCGCGCGCAGTTGGGCCACGCGTTCACGGTTGTGGTCGGCCACGACAAAAGCCTGGCCTTGTTCGGCCAAGGCTGCGGCAATGTGGCGGCCCACGCGGCCATAACCCACCAGCACCACTTGTTGGGCAAGGAATTTGTCGGCGGTGTTGGTGGGCAGCGTGGCCAAGGGGTCGTCACGCGCTTGGAGCCGACGGGCCAGTGCAGAGCGCTCGCAAATCCAGCGCTGCAAAGGCTCCACCAAGGAAAACAACAAAGGATTCAGCGCCATGGAGATGAGCGCACCCGCGACCACCAGGCTTTGCCCCTCGGGGGGCAGCAGTTTGAGTGTATGCGTTCGGCGAACCCACCTTGACCGAATCAACGATCAGGTGTTGACCGGTGCAGTGTTCGGTGCGCTGGAGGTTTCAGGTGGCACCCAGCGGTGCGGCAGAAGTTCTTGAAGCCTGCTG
>JBJOQO010000059.1:0-20462 GCA_046049865.1 Pseudomonadota bacterium
ACCACCTGAACATTGGCGCCGGCGACCAAGGCCTGATGTTCGGTTACGCCTGCGACGAAACCCCCGACCTGATGCCCGCGCCCATTTATTACGCGCACCGTTTGGTCGAACGCCAAGCCCAGTTGCGCAAAGACGGCCGCCTGCCCTTCTTGCGTCCCGACGCCAAGAGCCAGGTGACCATGCGTTATGTGGACGGCAAACCGCACAGCATCGACACCGTGGTGCTGTCCACCCAGCACGACCCCGACCAAAGCGAGTCGGCCACCAAACTCAAGGCCAGTTTTTATGAGGCGGTGATCGAAGAAATCATCAAACCCGTCTTGCCCAAAGAGTGGCTCAAAGAGACGCGCTATTTGGTCAACCCCACTGGGCGTTTTGTGATTGGCGGCCCACAAGGCGACTGCGGCCTCACCGGCCGCAAAATCATCGTCGACACCTATGGCGGCGCCTGCCCCCACGGCGGTGGCGCGTTCAGCGGCAAAGACCCCAGCAAGGTGGACCGCTCGGCCGCTTATGCCGCCCGTTATGTGGCGAAAAACGTGGTGGCTGCAGGTTTGGCCAAGCAGTGCCAAATCCAGGTGGCCTACGCGATTGGTGTGGCCAAGCCGATGAACGTCACGGTGTACACCGAAGGCACAGGCGTCATTTCCGACGACAAGATCGCCGCCCTGGTGAACGAACACTTCGACCTGCGTCCCAAAGGCATCATCCAGATGCTGGACCTGCTGCGCCCCATCTATGAAAAGACGGCGGCGTACGGGCACTTTGGCCGCGATGAGCCCGAGTTTTCATGGGAACGCACCGACAAGGCGGCCGCGCTGCGTGCAGCGGCTGGGCTGTAAGGCCCAGCAACCGCAAAGCGGTTTCGACCGCCTTGCGGCGAAGGCTAACTTTGCGAATGCAAAGTTAAGGGGCCTTGTGCCCCGGCCGTAGCCACAAGCAGAACCTAGGTGCGCACGAAGACTTTGTGCGCTTTCCCGCGATCATCCTTTGTCTCTACGATGACTTCCGGACCTTGGTTTGTAAGCCGGAAACGCAACACAACAGGAGCGAGAGATTGCTCGTCGATGCGATGGTTTCGCATGTGTTTTGGGAGCCATGCCTTCCAAAGAGCAATCGAACGTTCAAACGCCTGAGGAAAATCAAGGTTGGGTGTGATGCAGCCATCATGGAAGTCAATTCGAATTTCATGTGACTCGGCCTTCCATACGTACTCTTGTAGAACATCGGCGATGTGCACGTCGTCAACGTAGTTCATCAGGCTCACAAACGAGTGGCCAAAATTGTGGAGCATCGCATCTATCTCTTTGTATTTCATGCGCTTTCGTTTCCGCAGATCGGCAGTGTCAGTGGATTGCATACCTCTGTTGAACCACCATTCAACTCGTATCGCGACGCCCCATCAACCCATCCCCAACACCCCCGCCGCCTTCACCAGCCGACCGTCGAAACAAGCAAACTTCACCTGCCCAGGCATCTCTCGATGCAAGGTTTGGGCAGACGCCAATTGCACGCTGTCATAGGCTCGCAAGGCGAAGGCTTCGGCATAGTCACCCGCCAGCTCTAATAGAGCCTGCGTCAACTCCACTTTCAAGTAACGCGGCCAATCGAGTGCCACTTGTTGCCGCACTTGAGCGAGCAACGCCACGTCTTGGGGTTGCTCGCGGGAACGGCGTGCCAACGCAGACATCACTTCCACCCAGGCAATGCGGCTGACCGCAACCGCCTGGCAAGCGGCCACTTGTTCGGTGACTTCGTCTGTGCCGTCCTCCCGCACATAAAGTTTGACGAGGGCCGAGGTGTCACAAAAAAGGATCAACCGCGATCCTCCATCACCATCGCGCTCAATGGTTTGCCGAGGCTAGTCAATTGAACGGCTGGGGAAAGCTGCGGCTTACCGCCCGACCACTGCGCCCCACCTTGGGCCATCAGACGCGCCATGCCCGCGTGGGGCGTTTCGGGAATGCCCACGATGCGGGCGATGGGTTTGTCGTGCGAGGTGACTTCAATCACTGCACCGGCACGGGCCTGCGCCATGAAACGCGACAGACCGGCCTTTAAAACATTCATGGCGATTTGCATGGGGGCCTTATTGAGCAGTGAGAATCTGAAATGAGTCCATATTTTATGTTTATTGTTTGAATAAAGGGTCTTTTTTTCTGATTTCGGATTGCCTCGCCGCCGCCCCCGCCCCCAACGCCAACACCCCCGCGCTCACCAAAAACCCCCGCAACAAACCGCCTGGCCCATCGGCCACCCAGCCCACCACACTCGGTCCCATGATTTGGCCGATGGCAAAGACGATGGTGTACGCGGCAATGCCAGCCGTCCACAACGGCTCGGGCAGGTTGTGCCGCACCAGGGCCGTCGTTGACGCCACCACCGAAAGGAAAACGCTGCCAAAGAGCACGCCCGAGGCGAGCACGGCCAGGGGGTGAACACTGAGCACGGGCAGAACGGTAGCCAAGGCCAAAAGGCCGTTGAGCTGCATCATCGGGCGGCCATTGCGGTGGCGTTGCAGCAGGCCAGCCCAAAGCCAGCTCGATGCCATCACACCCACACCGAGCAGGGTAAAAAACACCACCACCAAGTGCGCGGAGAGTTGTTGTTCACGTAAGAGCGTGATGACAAAAGTCATGTAGCCGATGTAACCCAGGCCGAAACAAAAATAGCCCGCTAGGCTGGGCCAAAAATCGCGCCAGGGAAAGCCCCTGTTATTGACGGGCAGCGTGATGTTGGCCGCTGGCCGGGACACTTCGGGGGCAGCCAGAAAATCACCGCGTTCACCGGCCATCAATCGGGCGGTGGTCAAGAGCGCCAGCAGCGCGAGCACGCCCAAACCGAACCAAGCCCAGCGCCAAGCGTGGGGCGTGGCCCAGCCACTGACCCAAGGCACCAAGGCGGCGGACAACACAATTCCCAGGCCCGTGCCGCCGTAGTAGATGCCCAGAATCAATCCGGATCGTGAAGCGGTACCCGCACCGGCGGATCGCGTGGCACGGGTGGCCAAACGTGCGGCCAGCAGGCCACCGGCTACAAACATGGCCGCGCTGGCCACACCGCCAGAAAAACGCACCACTGCCAGCCAGGCGTTGTGTTGACTGCTCAAGGCTTGTGTGGCGGCAACCATGGCCACAGTCCTATCGGGAACCCACAGACCGTGGGCCAACAAAGTGAGAACGGCGCCTGCGCCACCCACCATCAGCACAGGCCAAGCATCAAACCGCGCCAGCCAGCGGCGACTCATCAAGGCCCCTGCCAAATAACCCAAGGCATTGGCGGTGTTCATCGCGCCAGACAGAAAGTAGGTCCAGCCCAGGTCGGCGCGCATGGGCGGTAGGATCAAGGCGTAAGAGAAACGCGCCAGGCCCAGGGAAACGGCCGAGGTCAGCGCCAATGCCAACGCCAGTTGCCAAAGGACGTGGTGTGGCGCTTCCTTGTTTGGCGAGCTCAGCGTCATGCGCGGGCTTTCAAAATGGCTTGCGCGACTTGCGCAAACCCCGCTCCACGCTCACCCGACGTGATGTAACGCGGCCAAACGTCCAGTTGCTGCTCAAACCGCCGCAGATTGGCCACGCCCACACTCAAGGGAAAGTGACCGAAGAGCAACTGGTCGTTGGTGGAGTCGCCCACATACACCCAGGCGTCCAATTCGGCCTCCACATCGCGCTTGAGCCGTTGTTGAACGATCCAGCGTGCGCCGCTGAGTTTGTTGTGGTCGCCCAGCCAAGCGTTAATGTGGATCGAGCTGACCGTGGCCGTCAAACCATCAGCGCGTGCGATGGCCACCACCTGCTGAATTTGGGCCTCGGACAAATGGGCGAATTCGCTGTGGTCGATGGCGATGTCGGTCACGCGGCCTGCGCTGTCGCGGGCGAGTTGGCAACCGGGCACCTCACGCAAGATGCGCTGCGCGGTTTGGTCGAGGCGTTGTGCGTTGGCTTGGCGAGTCACTTCGTCTTGAACATAGTCCACCACCGGGGCGCCCTCTTGTTTGTACAGCGCCACCGCGCCGTTCTCGGCCACGATGGCGTCCAGCGGCCAGTCCCGCGCAAAGGGCTGGCTCCAGCCCATGGGGCGGCCGGTGATGGCCATGACGGGCAGGCCCGCATCACACAGCGCCTGCAAGGCGGCCAGGGCGTCGGGCGTGATGGCACCTTCCGTGGTCAATGTGTCGTCAATGTCGGTCAGCACGCCGCGCACGGCGCGCAATGCGCTTGTGGGGCATTGGGACCATGCAAGGCAACGGGGTGACATAGGCGCTGGATCGGTGTTCAAGTGAAACTGGCAGGTGTTTTCCGTGCATTTTGGCCGCACAAGGAAATTCGAGGGCACTAGAATGGCGGCACTTCCCAAGGAGCGTTGCAAGGCACATCCAGTGTCCCAGGCTTGGGCGGGTGAAAACCCGGGGACGGCTCATTTGTACTCAAGTGATGTCGTCACCAATCTTCATTGCAACCGCGCTCACCCGCACGACATGGCTCGTGGGTGAGTTGTATTTCCGACCGCCCATCAGCCGCTTGCATGCGGGTTCCTTCAAACCGAATTGGAGCCTTTGATGAACGCTGTTTTGAAACCCACCCAAGATTTCCACGTGGCCGACATGTCGCTTGCCGCCTGGGGCCGCAAAGAAATCAAGATTGCCGAGACTGAAATGCCCGGCCTCATGGCCATCCGCCAAGAGTTCGCGCCCAAGCAACCGCTCAAAGGTGCGCGCATCACCGGCTCGCTGCACATGACGATTCAAACCGCCGTGCTGGTGGAAACGCTGCAAGCCCTGGGCGCGCAAGTGCGCTGGGCCTCGTGCAACATCTTCAGCACCCAGGACCACGCCGCTGCAGCGCTGGTTGAGGCCGGAACACCGGTCTTCGCCTACAAAGGCGAAACCTTGGAGGACTACTGGGACTACACCCACCGCATTTTTGAGTTCGGTGCCAAGGGCACGGAGGGCGAAGGCCCCAACATGATCCTGGACGACGGCGGCGACGCCACGCTCTTGATGCACCTCGGGAAAAGCGCCGAAAAAGACGCCTCGCTCTTGAACAACCCCGGCAGCGAAGAAGAAACCTGCCTCTTCAACGCCATCAAGGCCAAGCTGGCTGTGGACCCCACCTGGTACAGCCGCAAGGGCGCACAAATCATTGGCGTGACCGAAGAAACCACCACCGGCGTGCTGCGCTTGAAAGAAATGGCCGCCAAGGGCGCACTCCTGTTCCGCGCCATCAACGTGAACGACAGCGTGACCAAGAGCAAGTTCGACAACCTGTACGGCTGCCGCGAATCCCTGGTGGACTCCATCAAACGCGCCACCGACGTGATGATCGCCGGCAAGGTGGCTCTGGTGGCCGGTTATGGCGACGTGGGCAAAGGCTCAGCCCAGGCGCTGCGTGCGCTGTCTGCACAAGTGTGGGTGACCGAGATCGACCCGATCAACGCCTTGCAGGCCGCCATGGAAGGCTACAAAGTCGTCACCATGGAATACGCCGCCGACAAGGCCGATATTTTTGTCAGCGCCACCGGCAACAAAAACGTCATCCGCTATGAGCACATGGCCGCCATGAAAGACGAAGCCATCGTCTGCAACATTGGCCACTTCGACAACGAGATTGATGTCGCGTCGCTGGCCAAATGCGAATGGGACGAGATCAAACCCCAGGTCGATCACATCAAGTTCCCTGACGGCAAAAAGATCACCCTGCTCGCCAAAGGCCGCCTGGTGAACCTGGGCTGCGCCACCGGCCACCCCAGCTTCGTGATGTCGTCCAGCTTCGCCAACCAAACCATTGCGCAGATCGAGCTGTACAGCCACAGCGACTCCTACGACATCGGCAAGGTCTACGTGCTGCCCAAACACCTGGACGAAAAAGTGGCGCGTTTGCACCTGAAGAAAGTCGGCGCGATGCTGACCGAACTGACGGAAGAACAAGCGGCTTACATCGGTGTGCCGAAGCAAGGGCCTTACAAGGCGGATACGTACCGGTACTAAAGAACGGTAGTGGATCGCTACGGCACCGTGACGATCCACCCCCCTTCCGTCATTCCCGCGCAGGCGGGAATCCAGCCGGCTGTGCCGCATGGCATCCGCATGCTCGTGGGCAACCACACTGGATTCCCGCGTGGGTACACCACCACGCGGGCATGACGGCTTGATCGTTTGCTCTGACTCACCTCGACCCCACCCCCCATGCGCGCTGACCAACTCCTCGTCCACCAAGGCCTTGCCCCCACGAGGTCAGCTGCCCAGCGCCTGATCGACAGCGGCGGTGTGCGCTGGAAATCACCCAAGGGTTGGCTCGTGCCCAAAAAAGCCGGCGAAGACCTGCCCGAAGGCTGCGTGATGGAGGTCACCAACAACGACGAGCTTCGGTTCGTGTCGCGGGGTGGTTTAAAGCTCGAAGGTGCGCTTGAGCATTGCGGCATCACGGCCCAAGATTTGAACTGCCTCGATGTGGGCCAAAGCACAGGCGGCTTCACCGACGCCTTGTTGCAGCAAGGCGCACGCCGTGTGGTGGGCATTGATGTGGGACGAAGCCAGTTGAGCCCAAGCCTGGCGGCCAACGACCGCGTGCAAAGTTACGAAGGCCTCAATGCCCGCGACGTGAGCGGTTCCACCTTCGAACAAGACGAACCCACGCATTCGTTCGACCTCATCGTGGCCGACCTGTCCTTCATCTCACTCACCCTGGTGCTGCCCACCATCGCCGCTTACTTGGCCCCACAAGGGCAAGCGCTGTTGCTGGTGAAACCGCAGTTTGAATTGCAGCCGGTGGACATCGGCAAAGGCGGCCTCGTCAAAAGTGAGGGCGCTTACCCGCGTGTAGAGCAACGCATTCGCGAGGCCTGCGCTGCACTGTCACTTCAAGTGGTGGACTACTTCGCCAGCCCCATTGACGGCGGCGACGGCAACCGCGAATTTTTTGTGCACGCCAAACCCCAAGGATAGAAATCTTGCCCGGTAAGAACCCTCACCCCAACCCTCTCCCGCAAGCGGGAGAGGGAGCTTTTCTTCCCCTCTCCCGCTTGCGGGAGAGGGCTAGGGTGAGGGGGCTTGCTGCAAAGACCAACGAAAGATGCAGATGAAACCAAGTCTCCCCCTCAGCCTCGAATTCTTCCCACCCAAAACCCCGGAAGGTTCAAACAAACTCACCGCCGCACGCCAGCAGCTCTATGCGCTCAAGCCGCAGTTTTGTTCGGTCACCTATGGCGCGGGTGGCAGTACCCAAGACGGCACGTTTCAAACCGTGCAAGCCATCTTGAAAGAAGGTGTGGACGCCGCCCCGCACTTCAGCTGCATCGGCGCCAACAAAGAGTCCATCCGCACGCAGCTGCAAAGTTTCAAAGCCGCGGGCATCCGCCGCATCGTGGCCCTGCGCGGTGATTTGCCCAGCGGTTATGGCTCAGGCAGCCTGGGCGAGTTCCGCTACGCCAGCGACCTAGTGGCCTTCATCCGCGCCGAGACTGGCGACCACTTCCACATTGAAGTCGGCGCCTATCCCGAGATGCATCCCCAGGCCAGAAGCCCGCAAGCCGATTTGCAGGCCTATGTCACCAAAGTGAAAGCCGGTGCCAGCTCGGCCATCACCCAAATGTTTTTCAACACCGACGCCTACTTTCGTTTTGTTGATGAAGCCCATGCCATGGGCGCCGACATCCCCGTCATCCCCGGCATCATGCCCATCACCAACGCCAGCGGCATCATCCGTTTCGCCGACAACTGCGGTACCGAAATCCCCCGCTGGATGCGTCTGCGCCTGCAAGGCTTCGGCGACGACACCGCGTCCATCCAAGCCTTTGGCCTGGACGTGATCACCGACCTGTGCGACCAACTGCGCACCGCCGGCGTGCCAGGGCTGCACTTTTATACGATGAACCAGAGCAAGGCGGTGTTGGAGATTGCGGGGCGGTTGGGGTTGTGAAGCCGAGATGTACCACTGGGCGGCTTGTTCGCTCCATGGCGGCAGGGTCGCAATCCACTGCTACGGCAAGCAGGTCGCGATAAATATTCGAGCGTGCTGGGTACGAAATCAGTTGCAACCGTATGCGACGTGTTGCTGGGAAACGTCTTTTTTTGTACCTGTATTTGACTGATCAACGATCTGAACTTCGTCGACTATCTTTGAGATTGATCGGCCACGACCACGCAACGTGATCACCGACCCTACATTCACACTGCGGCTTAAGGGCTTTTCCATTGGCCACGCAAACCGAAAAGAGTCTCCGGTGTGCAGGTCGGTTACGGTAAATTGGCACATACCAACAAAGAAACCCTTCATACGATAGTGCGTCTCGACCCTGCCAACGGCATTCCACGGCTCTGTCGCGAACCGCTGGGCCACCGCTGCCGATAGACCGAAAACCAAAACTCCGAGCAGCGCTCCCAGTAAGACAAAAGCCACAGCTGCACGGGCGAGCGCTTTGAATCTCCGATACGGGGGTTTGGAGAAACGAAAAGAAAACGCCACTGGATCCAACGCAGGCTTAAAACCTCTTGTCCATGCGAACCAAGTGAAAGCAAGCCCGATTCCGATGAGAGCACTTTGGCGAATAACGTCGGCATTCAGAATTGCTTGGGCTTTAGGAGCGAGTAGAAAAAAGGCTCCCAAAATCGGAATGAATAGTGCTGCTACAAAGGTTGGTCTCTTCATAACCGAGCTGCTTTGGGAGGCCACGTATGAACGTAGTTCTTATTTCTTCTGCAAAAAAACGTCTGCCTCAACCCCCGCCTGCTTGAGGATGGCGCGCAAGGTTCCTTCGGGCATGTCGCCAGGGTGGTTGGGAATGGTGGTGTAGCGGTTCAGCGCCGGGTTGAACCAGATCTCGTGGCTTCCAGCCGCTTGGCGGTGAAATTCCAGGCCGAGCTGTTTCAGCCGTTTGATGATGTCCCGGTAGCGGAACCCCGCCAGCGCACCCATCAGGTTGCAACGATGAGCGGGTAGTCGAAGACCTCTCTTGCGGGGGCTAGCACTGTGGTGTTGGTGCCGCTCTGGGCCTCGATCAATTTCTTCGCCACGTCGCGCGCGATTTCGATGGTTTCTTGGATCGTGCGGCCTTGAGCGATCAGCCCCTGAACTTCGTCGCTTGTAGCAAGGTAAAGCCCTTCGGGAAGCTTTTCGATATGCAACTGGATCATGTGTTCCATGGCAATCACTCCTGTTTGCTTGCGCCGCTCCTAAAACGAGCGTTTCGGTTGTCGCATTCTAGGTGGGGCGTTCGATTTCGTGCAGGTCCCAATCACCCGTGGTGCGCCCCGGGGTTCGGTGGGTAGGCTCAAGCCCGCAACCCAAACCCCACCACCTCCGTATCCACCCCATTGATCCGCAAACAAACCCCCTGCTCGCCCGGGTAGTGTTTGCGCGTGGTCACCTCGCGGAAGCGGTGGCAACGGCTGAAGGTGATGGACTCACCGGGCACCAAGGTCAGCAAAGCACCTTTGAACACCTTGGGTGAACGTTGCCCGTTGGCTTTGAGAAAGTGCAGCACGTAGTCGATGGTGAGTTGCTGGGGTACTTGCGCGGTGGAGCGCAGCAGCATTTGCATCTCCAGCACCTCACCCATTCGAAGCGACGGCGTGGACAGGCGCAGTGCGCCTTTTTTGAGCTGCGGCGGATGGCGGTCGAACACCGCCAAGGCAGCGGCGTGGCCTTGTTTGATCAGCCCTCGGCAGGCATGGCGCAGCAGGGCCTCGCGCTCGGGGCTGGCACCGCGTCTCCAGCTTGATGCCAAGGTGGTGATCAGTTCGGGATGGTCTTTGCTGATGTCGTTCAAGTGGTTGGCCACCGAGCGGCGCACATAAGGCGAGGCGTCGTCACGCAACCGCTCCAGCAGCGGCAAGATCGCTGACGGGTCACGTTTGAGTTCGGGCAATTGCATGGCCCAGGGCAGACGGGGACGGCTGCCTTCTGAGACCAAGCGGCGCACATGGTGGCTGGGGTCATCAACCCACGTTCTCAGAATGTTGATGGCGCGGCTTTGATCGGCCAGCAGGAATGGGCGAACGGCGTACTCGGCGGTGAAACGTTTGGTCATCTCGCGCAGCAGTTGCATGGAGCGGTCAAAGTCCTGCAGGCCGTGTTGTGCCACCACCTGGGTCAGCGGCAAGATGCCCCACCCGCTGATGCCTTCGTCGCTGGCGGGTTGGTTGGCATGATCCAGTTCGTCGGGGTGCAGCATGGCCAGCAGGATGCGCTCGCGTTTTGCGGGGTCAGCAGGCAAAGCCGCGTGAACATGGTCGGCAATCAGTTGAGCGCGGGCTTTGAGTTCCAGCGCATCGATTTGACCCAGCACGCTGGTTTCAAACGCCACCTGGTCGAACTGCTTGATGTGGCGACGCAAGTGCCGTGAAGTGCAGCGTACGAGTTCGGGTGAAAACAAGTTTTTGAAGGGTTCCATCAGATACTCCTGGGCGCAATATAGGGGGCCGTGTTCACTGTGCGGCGCAGCAAAGGTGCATGACTACAATGAATTTGACCCTGTTGCTTTCACAGTGTCGTGTTTCCCGTCAACCGAATCAGCTTGATTGCCTGCACGCCCATGCCTAACACCACCCTCCCCACCGTCAAACCCGCCAACCCCAATTTTTCATCTGGCCCTTGTGCCAAGCGGCCGGGTTATGACGTTAGCAAACTAGCGCTCAACACCTTGGGTCGCTCGCACCGGTCTGCGCTGGGCAAAAAGGCGTTGGGTTTGGCCTGCTCTGAGACAGCACGTTTGCTCGGCCTGCCCGAGGGTTATCGCGTGGCGGTGGTGCCGGGATCGGACACCGGTGCCATTGAGATGGCGATGTGGTCGCTGCTCGGGCCGCGCGGTGTGGATGTGCTCGAGTGGGAGTCGTTCAGCGCGGGCTGGACGACCGACATCGTCAAACAGCTCAAGCTGCCGAATACGAATGTGATCACGGCCGAATACGGTGACATCACCGATCTCGCCAAGGTGAACTTCGACAACGACGTCGTCTTCGTGTGGAACGGCACCACCTCGGGCGTCAAGGTGCCAAACGGCGACTGGATTCCCGCCAACCGCGCGGGCCTGACCTTGTGCGACGCCACCTCCGCCGTGTTCGCCATGGACATGCCCTGGGACAAGCTGGATGTGGTGACCTACTCGTGGCAAAAAGTGCTGGGCGGTGAAGGTGCCCACGGCATGTTGATATTGAGCCCACGTGCGGTGGAACGCATCGAGGCCTACAGCCCCCCGTGGCCCATGCCCAAGGTGTTCCGCATGAAGTCCGGCGGCAAACTCACCGAAGGCCTCTTCAAGGGCGAAACCATCAACACGCCCAGCATGTTGTGTGTGGCCGATTACCTGGACGCTCTGCAGTGGGTGGAAAGCATAGGCGGCGTGCAAGCCACCATCGCTCGCAGCGAAGCGAACCTTCAAGTGCTGGAAGATTTTGTCGCGGCCAATGATTGGATTTCCTTCTTGGCCAAGGACAAAAAAACGCGCTCCAACACCAGCGTTTGTTTGACCCTGAAAGCCACGGAAGACCAAGTCAAACAAATGGTCAAACTTTTGGATGCCCAAGGTGTGGCCTACGACATTGGCGCCTACAAAGATGCGCCTGCGGGTTTGCGCATTTGGTGCGGTGCCACGGTTGAAAAATCTGACTTGCAAGCGCTGATGCCTTGGTTGGCTTGGGCCTACGGGCAAGTTGCTGCTTAGTCTCAGACCCAAACAACGAGGGCCACGGTCATGCACAAAGTCAGAACCTACAACCAGATTTCCGTCAAAGGGCTGGATCGTTTTCCTCGTGAATCGTTTGAAGTGGGCAGCGACATTGGCCACCCGGATGCGTTTTTGATTCGCAGCCAAAAGCTGCACGATGTGGCGGTGCCGCCCTCGCTGCTGGCCGTGGCCCGTGCCGGTGCCGGCGTGAACAATGTACCGATTCCCGCCTACAGCCAGCAAGGCATCGTGGTGTTCAACACACCGGGTGCCAACGCCAATGCGGTGAAAGAGTTGGTGATGGCCGGCATGCTGCTCTCGGCGCGCGGCATTCTCCCGGGCATGGCTTACGTGAGCACCCTCACCCACATGACCGACGCGACTGAGATGTCGGCCTTGCTGGAAAAAGAAAAAGCCCGTTTTGCCGGCGGTGAGCTCAAAGGCAAAACCTTGGGCCTGGTGGGTTTGGGTGCCATTGGTTCCATGGTGGCTGACATGGCGTTGGCCATGGGCATGAAGGTGGTGGGGTTTGACCCGGCGCTGTCCATTGACGCCGCCTGGCGGCTGTCCAACAACGTGGGCCGCATGGAAAATTTGCAGGCCCTGTTGGCTCGCGCTGACTACATCTCCCTGCACGTGCCCGCCATTGAGGCCACCCACCACCTCATCAACGAAGCCGCGCTGGCCTTGTGCAAACCCAATGCCGTGCTGCTGAACTTTGCGCGCGAATCGATTGTTGACTCGAACGCCGTGTTGCGTGCGTTGCAAGCGAAAAAGCTGGGCCGTTATGTGTGCGACTTCCCGGAGCCCCACCTCATCGGGCAGCCTGAAGTGATCGCCATGCCCCACATCGGCGCCAGCACCGAAGAGTCGGAAGAAAACTGCGCCGTGATGGCCGCCAACCAGTTGATCGACTACCTGGACAACGGCAACATCAGCAACTCGGTGAACTTCCCCGCGGTGGCCATGGACCGCGTGCCGGGCACGACGCGTTTCACGTTTTCCAACGACAACGTCTCGGGCGTGTTGGGCCAGGTGCTGTCGGTGCTGGCCGAGCACCAAGTCAATGTGCTGGACATGATGAACAAAAGCCGGGGTGAGTTGGCTTACAACATCATTGATGTCGGCACGGCACCGAGCGACAAGGTGATGAGCGCCATCAAAACGGTGGCGCATGTGATCCGGGTGCGGGTGATTGGGGCTTAGACGCCGAAGAATCCCGATCCATGGATGGCCGGGGCTCCGGCATTGAACGAGAGTTACGAGCAAATTTCTGTGCTCGTCAAACTGGACTCAAACTAGGGAAGCGCTGAATAAGTGTCAAGTCCCCGCAGATGCGCGCGCTGCAAGGGACTTGTTCAGCGTTTCCCTAGGTCAAGTGAGCCTTAGCAGCTCGTGATAACCCACTACCGCGTAATTGATACATCAACGATCTTCATGACGGCTGTACTCTTTGAGCTGGCACTCTCTATTTGCCAAGCGACCCCGTAGTCCTCAAGATAGGCCCACTTCTCCTTGCCGAACGCCACGCTGCTTTCCGCTATCAAGCTACATTCCAGCGAAACAGCTCGACCGGAAAAGACGGAATGAAGTGACGAGGCTTGGAAGGCCTCACCTGCGGTGCAGGATCTCGTGTCCTGATAGAAGTTCGCCAATTGCCCGCTTGACCCATACCTGCTTTCGAATAGGTAGGTCGTTCCCTTCACAGGATTGGCAACTTCTCTGTCAAATCGTTTGATTTCTTTGACCTCAAATGGAACCTCTCCATTTGTCCGAGCCAAGTAGATTATTTGATCTTTAAGCCGGACCAGTCCGAGGAAGGAAAGCTCAAGATTAACGCGGTAGGGAATAGCGTTTCTTGAAAATTCCGTTCGGGTCTGAATGTAACCATTGCCAATATTGTTCAGATCCCGAACCCCAGCGATTTCTTGTTTTTTCCCATCGCTCTCTGTCTCGGCGATGAAGTTGATACGCATGGTTCTGAAGCGCGGAGATAGGGAAGAGCCTTTTGTCACCGCAGCTTGAACTGTCGGCGACAACTGAGTGAGAGTGAAACTCTCTGCGAGATAAGACTTACTGTCAGCCACCACTCGTTTTGTTTCCACCATCGGCGTCACACACCCAGTGGTGAGTAGCACTGCGATGCATGCCAAAAGAGTCTGGCTTTTCAAGCGAAGAACCCCTGTTTTTCCGTTGCGCATTATTTATGTCCTCGGGTTTTGATCGATGGTTGTATGAGCTTGAACACCAGGCCTGAGGCCTGTGAAACTGTGATGACACGTCGCTGGAACAAACGTTCAAACACGCTGATGGCTCAGACTGTCTCCGGATTTTTGGCTACAAGGCCGCTACTTTAACCAATGTCCTTCACACTTTTCACACTTCACCGCTGCAACTCATTCACCGTGTACCCACCCCCATCCTGCTGCCACATCACCCCGTCTTCGGTGAGCATGGCATCCAAAATGAAGTCGCCCGGCTCGGCGCGCAGCAAAGGCAAAAAGCCGTGGGTGTAACTCACGCCCACCGCCACGGGGCGGGGCGTCATGGACATCAAGGTCCGTTCAAAGAAACCGCCGCCATAACCCAGCCGCACACCGCCCGGGCCAAAACCCAGGCAGGGCACGATGAGTAAATCGGGCACGAACTCTTCGGTGCCTTTGGGCTTGGGAATATCGTAGGCGTCGAGTTCGGTTTCGCAGCCGGGGTACCACACATGAAAACGCAGTGACTGGTTTTTTTTGTCGGCTACCGGCAGGCCAATGCGCCGAGTGACGCCGTCAGGCGCACCTTCCGTCCAGCGGTACAGCGCGGGCAGTGGATCGAACTCGCCCTTGATGGGCCAATAAGCGCCGATGGATTTTTCCCTGCGGCCCACGAGCCAAATGCGCAGCACGCTTTGCAACTGAACCGCGCGCTCCAGCCGGTCGGGCAGGGCTTGGCGGGCTTTGACGAGGCGTTGGCGTATGAGGCTGCGGTCGGTTTCCATCATGGTGAAGGTCTCGGGTGCGGCTGGCCGCGACGGGAGGATTGTGCAAGACTGCAGACGTGCCCGCCTTTCCGAAACCCATCATCACCACCCCGGCGGATGAATTCGCCGCTTACTGCTTGGAGTTGCTCAGCGGCTTGGGCGTCGTCCGCGCCAAAAAAATGTTTGGCGGCCGGGGCATTTATGTCGATGACCTTTTCATCGCCTTGATCGCCAACGAGCAGCTTTACCTCAAGGTGGACGACACCACACGCCCACACTTTGAAGCGGCGGGTTGCTCGCCATTTGTTTTTGAAACCAAAGACAAACCCATCCAGATGAACTATTACAGCCCACCGGATGAGGCCATGGAGTCCTCCAACTTCATGTTGCCCTGGGCACGCCGGGCGATGGAAGCGGCCTTACGCGCCAGAGCCGGCAAGGCCGCTCGACGAACCCAAAGCCGCACCGAACCAGCTGCTGTCAAGCGGCGGAGCAAGGCAGCGATGAAGCCGCCCCGCGACGCCTGAAGCGCGCCACGAGACGGACCACCAAACCAAACAGTTGTCGCGCCGGGGCCCGCTCCGGCGCTTGCACTGACAACTCCGCATGCGGCCAGCCGTCCACCCAAAACGTTTGTTTCGCTGCCAGCGGCAACGTTTGACCGGCCTGCAGCCACAGGTCCTGCGGGGCTTGTGAGGACGTTCCAGGCAGGGTCACCCACGCCATGCCGCGCTCCACCTTCAATACGCTGGGTTGGCGACCGGTGCGTAAGGTGATGGATTGGGCGCGTGATTCGGTGCCCAAGCTCACGCACCCAGGGCTGCGCTTTTGTTGCACAATGTTCATGACTGGGCGGTTCATAGTGACTCCTTTGAATATGAGGCTCAACGCTATGTAGACTTGCCTTCTTCGTCCAATGAGATTGCGGCAGCGCATTCATTCTCATATCGCATCAATTAGAACGTCCTCATGTCTGCCCACCGCCACCGCCCCTTGTCCGTCGGCCCGATTCGCGCCTTCGAAGCCGTTGCCCGGCATTTGAGTTTTCGCGCCGCTGCGGAGGAACTGAGCCTCACCCAATCCGCCATCAGCCGACAAATCAGCAGCTTGGAAGAGGAGTTGGGCGCACCGCTTTTTTCACGTGGCACCCGCCACGTCGCACTCACCGGGGACGGTCAAGCGTTGTTGCGCGCCGTTGCGCCGGGCTTGGACCGCCTGGACACCACGGTGCGTCACATTCGCCGCGCCCGGGGCCGCAAGCATGTGAACCTGAACACCTTTGCGTCCATGGCCTCCATGTGGCTGATCCCGCAAATGGAAGCGTTTCAGCGCGAACATGCCGACATCGACATCCGCGTTTCGGCCACCGACAACATGGTGGACATCGAAGACGGCGAGAACGACTTGGTGCTGCGTTATTGCAATCCGGTGGACGCCCCGTCCGGTGCGATACGTTTGTTCGGTGAAGTGCTCACGCCGGTGATCAGCCCTTGGCTTGCGGCGCGAATCGCGGCCGGCGAGATGCCCCCATTGAAAGTAGCGGCCGATTTGGCTCAGCACACCTTGGCCGAAGAAGACGACGGGCTTCCTGGCAGCGTGCTCTTGAGCTGGTCGCACTGGCTCACCCAACAAGGCCAAGCCGGACTGCAGCCTCGGCGCTGGATGTATCTGAACTACACCTACCAACAAGTACAAGCGGCCTTGGCCGGCCAGGCGGTGGCGTTGGCGCGTATTGCCCTGGTGACCGAAGCGCTGCAGCGCGGCGAATTGCTTGAGCCTTTCGGTGTGCAAGGCCGCATCCACAGCCACTATGCGTACTGGTTGCTGGCGGCGCAAAGCAGTTTGGAGCGGCCTGAAGTGCGGCAGTTCAGCGACTGGATTGCGCAGCGCGCTGCGCAAACCCGGCGCGCGATGGGGGAGGTGGCTTGAGCGACATGCCGGCGTCCGGTCAAACCAACGCCGCCACGGCCGTCGTCACGGGCACCTTGTTCGCCCTGGTCGCCGGGGCAGTCTGGGGCTTGGTCTTCGTCATTCCGCTGCTCTTGCCCGACTACCCGGCGGCCTTGTTGTCGGTGGGCCGCTACCTTGCCTTTGGTCTGATCGCCCTACCCATCGCCTGGTTGGATCGACACGCCCTGCGTCGTTTGAGCCGTGCCGACTGGATAGAAGCACTCAAGCTCTCGGCGGTGGGAAATTTGCTCTACTACGTGCTGCTCGCAGCCGCCATCCAGCGCGCGGGTGGCCCCTTGCCGACCATGATCATCGGCACCTTGCCGGTGGTCATCGCGCTGTGTGCCAATGCCCGCAACCACGGGCGCGACGGCCGTTTGCCGTGGTCACGCTTGGGGCCCTCTTTGTTGTTGATCACCTTGGGCATCGCCCTGGTCAACCATGCGGAAATGCAGCACCTGCGTGCCTCGGTTCAAGGTGCAGTTGATTGGTCGGTTTATGGCTTGGGCGCCTTGCTGGCCGTGGGTGCGGTGGCCTGCTGGACTTGGTACCCGCTGCGCAACGCCGACTGGCTGCGCCACCACGCCGACCGCAGCCCCCGCACCTGGGCCACGGCGCAAGGTGTGGCCACCTTGCCCTTGGCCTTGCTGGGTGGATTGGGGTTTTGGCTGTGGAGCCAGACGACCGCACAAACTTTTCAACTGCCATACGGCCCCACACCAGAACGGTTTGTGTGGTTGATGCTGGCCGCTGGTTTGCTCGCCTCGTGGGTGGGTACGCTGTGCTGGAACGAAGCCAGTCAACGACTGCCAACGAATTTGGTGGGGCAACTCATCGTGTTTGAAACCTTGGCGGCGCTGACCTATGCCTTGCTGCTGCGCGGCGAAGTGCCCAGTCCATTGACTTTGCTCGGCATGGCCTCGCTGATAGTCGGCGTGTGGTGGGCGCTGCGTGCTGTGTCCACCACCGCGCCAACACCAGCGGGCTAGAACCGGTGGCGTATGCCCAAACCGTAGTTCTTGCCAGCGCTCACACCGCTGAGTTTGTCGTTCATGAACACGGCGTAGACGTCCGTGCGTTTTGAGAGGAAATAGTCGTAGCCGACGCTGAGGGTGTCACGTTTGGCCCCCGTGTCGGGCTTGACTTGGCCCCACTGCAACAGGGCGCTGCCGGCGCCGATGGGCACGGAGGCACCCAAGCCGCTGATTTTGAAGGTGTTGACCACGGTGTCGTTGTCGACTTCGCCGTACTGTGCAAACACGCGGATCACTTTGAAGTCGTAGCTGCCCCCGAGTGACCACGTGTCGGTGTCGTTTACCGTCGCACCTTTTTCTACCTTCTGCCAGGTGGCACTCAAGCCCAGCGGTCCGCCGGAGTAGGTGGCGCTGGCGCCTTTGTTGTAACCCGCGTCGGCCTCTTTGGCGGCAGCATGCAAGGTCACGAACAACCCGCTGAAGTTGGGGCTGACGTATTTGATGGAGTCGCTCCAGCCGGTGTCACCGGTTGCAGTGTTGCTGCTGAAGTAGTGGCGAATGCTGGGTGAAAAACCAAAGGAGTCACCAAAGGCGTTGAACCGCAGGACGTTTTGAAACAAGGAGGTCGTATTGCGACCAAGGTTGACCGAGCCAAACCCACCACTGAGCCCCACCCAAGCGCTGCGCGTGAACATGGGGTCTCCGTTGAAACGGCCTACGGCCCCCACATCGGCACGGAAAAAACTTTCGAGAGAGAAAGAAGCCTTCAGGCCGCCGCCCAGGTCTTCCGACCCCCGAATGCCCCAGTTGCTGGTGGTCATCTTGCCGCTTTCTACCGCAGTGATGGAGGTGCCCCCCGGCGCCTGGAAGCGGCCGACCGACGCATCGACAAGGCCAAATAGCGTGACATTACTTTGCGCTTGCACCACGGGGCTGGCGCCCACGGCGCAAAAAATAGCGGTAGCCAAAATAGAACGGCTGGCGGTATACGACATGCAAACTCCAAGGGGTTGGTGGATGGCCGCATTGAATTAATGCGATTTACATGCCATCATTAATTCGCATTTTACAGCGCCTATTTACTCATAGGTCAGAAATATTGAAGACAGATGGGTACGTGAAGAAGGCGCATCAGACTTGAAACCGCCCAGGTCATAAGCCATTTGGATCGGCGTGCTTTGACGCAGCGGGTGAGTGAGCTGATTGAGGCGGTGCTGACGTGACAAACGCCACGCACCGTCAATCGAGCGGGTTAAAAGTTATGAAACCCTCAATAGAATGCAACCCTCGGACAATGTGTTTATTCAAAGGAAAAGAAGATGCATAGGAGAAACGCTGGCGTCAGCCGTTGGGTTTTCGTCGCTGGGCTCGTCACCCTGCTGGCGTCCGCCAACACCTGGGCACAAGTAAAGTGGGACTTGGCCACGGGTTACCCGGAAAGCAGTTTTCACGTCAAGAACTTGCGCGAGTTCGCCAAAGACGTGGGGTCAAGAACCAATGATCAAGTCATTATCACGATCCATCCGGGCGGGGCCCTGGTCAAAGCGATCGAGGTGCGTCAGGCCGTGATCGATGGAAAGGTTGCTGCTGGCGAAATTTTTGGGCCCAGCCTGGCCCCCGTCCACCCGGTATTCGGTTTGGACGCCATACCGTTTCTGGCCACCAACTACCCATCCGCGCGTCGCTTGTGGAACCTGTCCCGCCCATTGGCCGAAAAAAAGGTCCTCGACAAAGGTTTTGCGCTTCTGTATTCGGTGCCGTGGCCGCCTCAAGGCATGTTTTCATCCAAGGAGATTCGCATCGCCCAAGATCTTCTGGGAATGAACATGCGCGAGAACTCCCCTTCCGTGAAAAAACTGGCTGAGGCACTCGGTGCCCAACCCGTGCTGGTCGAGACCCCTGATTTGGTAAGCGCCGTAAAAAGCGACAAAGTCTCGCTGGTGTTTACCTCTGCCGCCCAAGGGGTAGACACAAAGATGTGGGAGAAGCTGCCTTGGTTCTATCGGACCAATGCCTGGCTTCCACGCAACGTCGTGATTATTAACAAGAAAGCCCTGGATGCGCTTGTGCCCGAGCATCGCGACGCCGTGATCCGGGCCGCAGGTGCTGCGGAAGAACGGGGTTGGCTAATGAGCGAACAGAATGCCGCCGAAACGCTCAAGGCCCTCAAAGACAACGGCGCCAAAATGGGCGTGATCGATGGGAGTGTGCGTGCCCGACTCGACAAAGCCGGGACCACACTGTCTGGCGATGCGCTCAGGCGCGCCGATCCGGAGCTGCTTCAGGTGCTGTCAACGTTCATTTCCGAAAAGTAGACGGTTGGCAGCATCATTTGCAATGACTCAATGGCCCACACCACCCGCGTCGTTGCCTCGCACACCTTGTTTGAACTTGCAGTTGACCGCTTTCATCCGTTGGCAGTTACGCATGTTGGCTGCCATTGCTGGTGATGTGCACTTCCGCTGCGCTGGTATCGGCGTCCGGCAAATTTCAAAGGTAACGCTCTAAGGAGGGGGCACCAGTTGGGGTGTATGGAGATCTAGTTCGTGTGGCAGGCAAAGCAGTTTTTCAAGAACTACCAAAGCTGGTGGGGGATTTGGGAAAGCTCGGTCTATGACGTGCGCAGGCTGACGCGGATGGCTGAGCGTTTGTGCACAACGTGCTTGGCGTGATGCTTGTATTGCTGCGTGCAGTCTGGTGATGAGCGACCCAAGCCGTGTGCGTGTTGGTGTATGAAGAATGTCGTCAGAACGCGGGTGGCGATGCCCGCAACCACGGCGCGACGGGCGCTTGCCATGGTCGCGTTTGGGGCCGTCGTATTGCGGCCCAGGTTCCCCGGGGGGCCGCCCCCCCCCCCCCCCCCGCCCCCCCCCCCCCCCCCGCCGCCGCCGCGGCCGCCGGCTCAA
>JBJOQO010000060.1:0-20086 GCA_046049865.1 Pseudomonadota bacterium
TCAAAGGTACCAGAAGCAGGGCTTGAATCGTCATGCGATCAGCCTCAGAAATGTGCGAGTAGTTTGTTCCCATTGGAGTGACACCTTACAGGTTGTAGGGTGTCGCACTTCAAATTTGAGCTCGCCCCTTCTACCGCGCAGTCATTTGTGTTGAGTGCGCCCATAGTGTCAAAGCAGAAGGTTGGTGTATCCGAAGTGGAATACGGCTTGGCAGCAGGGATCTATCGTGCCGTTTACGAGAATGCCGACGGAACATTGTTTCAGGGGCCGGGGAGAAGCATTCTCCTTCACACTTCTCGCGGCTTTCTTATCCAATCGGGCGGTGTTTTTGTTTCCCGGCAGGTAGGTGAGCCTCCAAGGCTCTACGTTCTTGCCCATCAAGATTTCCAATACTTCCCAGATCTCGCCGGCGCTCAAGAAGCGCAGCGTGTTGCAGTTGGCTCAACTGCCGGAACTGGTTCTTTGACGCCTCTTGATACGACACAGGTGAACCTCGGCGCTCCGCCAAACACGGTCCCTCAAGCCGCTGGACAGAGTATCGGCTACGCCATTGTTGGTGCTCTAGCCGCAGCTGATATCGAAAAAGAACGCGGAAAGCCACTCTCTATGTTCCATGTCGACAACGAAGTACTTCGCATTGCAATCGCGAAACGCGGGACAGGAAACTAGGATCGTCTCCGTCAATCAAATGCGGCGACGCATGTGTCTAAATTTTCCCGTTCCCCACCCCAAACATCGCCTCAATCAAGTCCGCCGCTCGCAGCGGCTGCACGCCAGCCCGCTCGGCGGCCAAGCCGTGCAGATAAACCGAGGCCAGGCATGTTTGCAGCGCCAATGCCTTGTCACTGAGTCCAGGATAAGAATCGTTGCGCCGCGCGGCCCAGCTCCCTGCGAGCCAACCCGCCAAGACGTCGCCTGTGCCCGCAGTGGCCAAGGCGGCATTGCCTGTGCTGTTGATCCAGGGTTCGATTTGCATGGCTGCGGGTGCGGCCACCACCGTTCCGGATCCTTTGAGCACCACCATCGCCCCGGTTTGATCGGCCAGTTGCGAGGCCGCCGCCAGCCGTGAGGCTTGTACGTCGGCCACTTGGCAGCTCAGCAACCGCGCGGCTTCCAGGGGGTGTGGTGTGAGCACGGTGGCAAAAGTTTTGTGCGCCCGGTTTTGCAGCAGCCGCATCAGCATCGTGTCTTGGGCGATGGCGTTCAGGGCGTCTGCGTCCAGCACCAAACGGGGGGCGGCACTCAGCAGCCGGGGCAGTGTTGCGGCAATGGCGTCGCCCCCGCCGCAGCCTGCGAGCACCGTGCAGCGTGCCAGCGTTTCGGGTGAGTCAGGCCATGTCGCGGGGCGCTGCATCAATTCGGGCCGCTCGGGATCCCAGGCGCTTGTTCCGCCGTCTTGCATGCTGACGTAAACACGGCCACTGCCAGCGGCCAGTGCGGCGCGTGCCGCGAGGTGGGCGGCACCCGCCATGCCGCTGGCTCCGCCCACCACCAGGGTATCGCCCCGGCTGCCTTTGTGTGCGCTGTGCTGCGCCGGTGGTGCGCGCAGACTGTCCTGGCCGATCAGGTTGGCATCGGCGGGTTCTTCTCCCGACTGGCCCAAATTGGCGAAATACACCAGCCCGGCGTGGTCGCGGCCCTGGGCAGTGAACAAACCTGGTTTGAGGGTGAGTAGCGACAACGTGTGTGTGGCGCGCACGGCGGTCTCGCCCCACAAACGGCCGGTGTCGCCGCACAAGCCTGAGGGCAAATCCACGGCCAACACGGGGCAGCGGCAGTGGTTCAGCGCCGCGATGCACTCGGCCAAAACGCCTTGGGGTGCCCGGCTGGAGCCCAGGCCCAACAGGGCATCGATGGCTAAGTCAGATGTTTCCAGATCGCCTGCTGCCAATGGCAGCGTGTGCTCGAACACTTGGACACCGACGGCCAAGGCCCGCTGGCGTGCGTCAGCCGCATCGGTGGGCAAACCCGAAGGCGTGCGCACTTCACTTACACGCACGTCTTTTCCTGCCGCATGCAAATGCAAGGCGGCCTCCCAGCCGTCACCGCCGTTGTTGCCCGGGCCCGTGGCCACCCAAATCACTCGGGCGTGAGGGGCTATGGCCAAAGCCAATCTGGCAACTTCCAGGCCTGCTCTGCGCATCAGGGTGTGTGGGGGCAGGGTGGCTGCCAGCGCGGCCTCCATGCGACGTGTGCTGGCACTGCCGTGCAGTGGCGTGGTGGTGAGGGCGGGAAGGGCGGTTTGCATCGGAGGTTGAACCATGTTGAACCGCAAGGAGGCTGTCGGGCTGTGGGATGGGCCTGGGCCGGGGAGAGTTCCGCTGCCAGGCGAGGCGTCGGCGAGGCGTGGGGTAGGGCCCCACAACAAGCCGACAACGACGCATGGCAGCGGAACTCTCCCCGGCCCTTCGGGTTGAAACAGGAAAGGGGCTGATCCGTCGCAAGCAAATGCGCGCCATGCCGCCCGGCATGGCTGTGCTTTGCGCCTAGGCTGAGCCCCTTTCCTGATTCAACGCAGGCCCATCCCACAGCCCGACAGCCTCCTAGTCCTTCATGCAAGCCGTGCTAGAATCTGCGGGTTTACCTCAGGGCTGCCGGATTTGCCGCCGCCTGGATGGGGAAACAAATCGCGAATCCAGCCACCAAAAGGTGCGGCCAACCCGTTTCACAGGGCGAGTCGTTCAGGCCGGATTCTAGAACCAACCTTTGGAGAATCTCCTATGTCAGTCACCATGCGTGAAATGCTGGAAGCCGGTGTGCACTTTGGCCACCAAACTCGCTTCTGGAACCCCAAGATGGCTCCGTACATCTACGGCCATCGCAACAAAATCCACATCATCAACCTCGAGAAGACGCAGCCGCTCTTCAACGACGCGTTGAAATTCGTGCGCCAACTCGCTGCCAAGCGCGGCACCATTTTGATGGTTGGCACCAAGCGCCAAGCGCGTGAAGTGGTCGCTTCTGAGGCTGCACGTGCTGGCATGCCTTTCGTTGACCAGCGCTGGTTGGGCGGCATGCTCACCAACTTCAAAACCGTTAAAGGTTCTTTGAAGCGCCTGAAAGAAATGCAAGCGCAAATTGAAGCCGGCACCGAAATCCGCATCAAAAAAGAAGCGCTGATGTTCGAGCGTGAATTGGCCAAGCTGGAAAAAGACATCGGTGGCATTCAAAACATGAATGCTTTGCCTGATGCACTTTTCGTGATTGACGTCGGTTACCACAAGATCGCTATCGCAGAAGCCAACAAGCTTGGTATTCCCGTGGTCGGTATCGTCGACTCCAACCACTCGCCTTTGGGTGTGGACTACGTCATTCCTGGCAACGACGACTCGGCCAAAGCCGTGGCACTGTATGCCCGCGCCATCGCTGATGCGGTGCTGGAAGGCAAAGCCAACGCCACCAATGAAGTCGTGCAAGCTGTTGCTGCCGACGGTGATGAGTTTGTGGAAGTCAGCGAAGCCGCCTAAAAAAGCCCCTCTCACGAAAGCGGTGAACGCGCCGTGAGAACCAAAAGGGGCTGATTCATCCCCTTTTTTTCAAGTCAAATCGAAATTCGTGCTGCCAATCCTGTCGGCAGCCAGCTTAAACGGAGAAACAACATGCCTGCCATTACCGCCAGCCTGGTCGCCGAACTGCGCGCCAAAACCGATGCCCCCATGATGGAGTGCAAAAAAGCCTTGACCGAAGCCGATGGCGACATGGCCAAAGCGGAAGAGTTGCTGCGCGTCAAGCTCGGCAGCAAGGCCGGCAAAGCGTCTGCCCGTGTCACGGCAGAGGGTGTTGTGGCAGCTGTGGTTGAAGGCCAGGTCGGCGCCATGGTGGAAGTGAACTGCGAAACCGACTTCGTCACCAAAAACGATTCCTTCTTGGCGTTCTCACGCGCCTGCGCCGAATTGATTGCCAAGAGCAGCCCCGCCGACGTGGCTGCGCTGTCGGCGCTGGCCTACAGCCAAGACGGTTTCGGCCCGACGCTGGAAGATGTTCGCAAAGGTCTGATCGGCAAGATCGGCGAGAACATGTCCATTCGTCGCTTCAAGCGTTTTGGCGGCGGCAGCAAGTTGGCCAGCTACCTGCACGGCACCCGCATCGGTGTGGTGGTGGAGTTTGACGGCGACGAAACGGCCGCCAAGGACGTCGCCATGCACGTTGCTGCGATGAAGCCCGTATCCCTGTCCTCGAACGACGTGCCCGCCGACTTGATCGAAAAAGAGCGTGCCGTGGCAGCTGGCAAAGCCGCCGAAGATGCCAAAGAAGCGCAAGCTGCTGGCAAGGCTGTTCAGTCCGCTGAAATCGTCGCCAAGCGCATTGAAGGCTCGGTGCAGAAGTACCTCAAGGAAGTCAGCCTGTTCAACCAAACTTTTGTCAAGAACGACAAACAAACGGTCGAACAAATGCTCAAAGCAGCCAGCACCACGGTGAAGGGTTTCACCCTTTATGTCGTAGGTGAAGGCATTGAGAAAAAGGTGGATGACTTCGCCGCAGAAGTTGCCGCGCAAGTGGCCGCAGCCAAAGGCGGTTGATCTTTTCTTTTTGACGCAGCGGTGGCAGGTCGCGGGGTTCCAACGAACTGCCACCACGTTAGACTTCTCTCTCATCATCCATTGAAGAAAGTGCGCCCCGCATGCCTGCATACAAGCGAATACTTCTGAAGCTGTCTGGTGAAGCGCTGATGGGCGACGATGCCTATGGCATCAACCGGGCCACCATTGTTCGTATGGTGCGCGAGGTGCAAGAGGTGACGCAGCTGGGCTGCGAGGTGGCGGTGGTCATCGGCGGCGGCAATATTTTCCGAGGCGTTGCGGGTGGTTCCGTCGGCATGGACCGTGCCACCGCCGACTACATGGGGATGTTGGCCACCGTGATGAATGCCCTGGCCTTGGCTGACACGATGCGCCAAGAGGGCATGACGGCCCGGGTGATGTCAGCCATCGCTATTGAACAGGTTGTTGAGCCCTATGTGCGCCCGAAGGCGCTGCAATACCTGGAAGAAGGCAAGATCGTCGTCTTCGCCGCTGGTACGGGCAATCCTTTTTTCACCACCGACACCGCTGCCGCTCTGCGCGGTGCAGAGATCGGTGCGGAAGTGGTTCTCAAGGCCACCAAGGTCGATGGCGTTTATACCGCTGACCCGAAGAAAGATCCCAGCGCTACGCGCTACACCACCATCAGTTTTGACGAGGCCATCGCCAAGAACTTGCAGGTGCTCGACGCCACAGCGTTTGCGCTGTGCCGCGACCAAAAACTCCCGATCAAAGTCTTCAGTATTTTTAAACCCGGCGCACTCAAACGTGTCGTGCTGGGTGAGGACGAGGGCACCCTCGTTCACGTTTGAACCAGGCCGTCTCAGGAAATGCCATGACCACAGCTGAAATTCAAAAAAACACCGAACAAAAGATGGGCCGCTCGATCGAGGCCCTGAAGAACGAGTTGCAAAAGATTCGCACCGGCCGCGCCCACCCCGGTATCCTGGATCAGGTCAACGTGGACTACTACGGCTCCATGGTGCCCATCGGGCAGGTCGCCAACGTGACTTTGTTAGATGCTCGCACCATCAGTGTGCAGCCCTGGGAAAAAGGCATGGGTGCCAAAATTGAGAAGGCCATTCGTGAAAGCGATCTGGGCCTGAACCCCGCTTCCCAAGGTGATTTGATCCGCGTGCCCATGCCCGCTTTGACTGAAGAGCGCCGCAAGGACCTGACCAAGGTGGTTCGTAATGCTGGCGAGGATGCGCGTATTGCCGTGCGCAACCTGCGCCGAGACGCCAACGAGCAAGCCAAAAAAATGCTCAAGGAAAAATTGATTTCGGAGGATGACGAACGTCGATCCCTGGAAGACTCGCAGAAACTCACCGATCGCTACATTGCAGAAGTGGATCGTTTGGTGGCGGCCAAAGAGGCCGAAGTGTTGGCTGTTTAGCACTGCGTTTTGACACTGGCTTTTACGGACACCCCAACGCGCTTTCGGCCCTGTCCGCCCACATGTCTGCCAATACATCCAATGCTGTGCCCGCCCGGCCACGCCACATCGGCATCGTGATGGACGGCAATGGCCGCTGGGCCAAACGCCGTTTCATGCCGCGTTACTTCGGCCACAAATACGGTGTTGACGCCTTGGTCAAGGTGGTCCTCGCCTGCGCTGACCGGGGTGTGGACTACCTGACAGTGTTTGCCTTCTCTTCGGAGAATTGGAAACGCCCCTCAGACGAAGTATCTGGACTCATGGGTTTGGTCATGATTGGAGTGACCAAATACCTGTCCAGGCTGGCCACACAAGGGGTGCGCATTCGCATCATTGGCGACCGTGACGCGGTTCCTGAGAAACTGCGCAAGGTTTGGGAAGAGGTGGAGAGCACCACCGAACACAACACCCGCATCACGCTATCGGTGGCCTTCAATTACGGCGGCCGCTGGGACGTGGTGCAGGCCTGCAAACGTGCCATGCTGGACGGTGTCGCTTCGCACGAGTTGAACGAGGCGTGTTTGTCGCGGTACATGGCGCTGAGTTATGCCCCCGACCCGGATCTCATCATTCGCACCGGTGGCGAAAAGCGCATCAGCAATTTTTTGCTGTGGCAAGCAGCCTACGCCGAGCTGGTGTTTACCGACTGCCTGTGGCCCGCGTTTGGCGAGGCAGAGCTTGATGCGGCTTTGATGGATTTTGCGCGGCGTGACCGCCGGTTCGGACTGCTCAAAGACAGCCCACCGATTGCCAACGTGTCTGCGAACGCGTGACCATGCTGCGCCAGCGAATCATCACCGCATTGGTCTTACTCGCTGTCTTGCTGCCTGCGGTTTTTTCCGCGCTCACTTGGCCGTTTGCGATCCTGAGTTTGCTGATGATCGGCGCAGCAGGTTGGGAATGGGGGCGACTCAATGGGCTGTCGCAAATGCCAGCGCTGGGCGTGGGTTTTCTACTGGCTTTGGCGGGGCTGGTGGCGTGGTGGTTGGGTTGGGTGGGGCGAGCGCCGTCGGCGCTTTGGCTGATGGCCGCGGTGCTGTGGCTCGCAGGCGGTGCCGTCACCCTGCACGGGGGCGTTCAACAGTGGCCGAGATGGCCCCACTTGGCGCGTCTGCTGGGCGGATTGCTGGCCTTGTGGCTGGCCTGGTTGGCCATCATGGCAGCCAAGTCATTGGGTTTGAATTTTTTGCTCTCGGTACTCTGCCTCGTTTGGATGGCTGATGTGGCGGCTTATTTTGGTGGGCGCCAATTTGGGCGTCGCAAACTGGCGCCGTCCATCAGTCCTGGCAAGTCTTGGGCCGGTGTGTACAGCGGCATTGTCGGCGTGGTGATCCTGGCCGGTTTCTGGATGTGGCTGGACAGCCGGTTCCAGGTTGATTCGCAGAGTATTTTTTCAGCCGTTTTCCAGCGCACAGGGCCTTTGGGTTTGCTGGTGGCCGTGCTGTTGCTGTGTGCGATGAGTGTGGTGGGAGACCTGGTTGAGTCGCTGGTCAAACGTTGTGCAGGGGCCAAAGACAGCAGTCAGCTTTTGCCCGGACATGGCGGTGTGCTCGATCGTATTGATGCTTTGATTCCCGTTTTTCCTTTGGCCCTGGCCATCTACCAGTTGCTCGCATGACCCGCCCCCAATTGCAACGTTTGTGCGTCCTGGGCGCCACTGGCTCCATCGGCAAAAGCACGCTGGATGTGGCGGCACGTCACCCCGATCGATTCGAAATTTTTGCGCTCACCGCGCACCGACAGATCGACGAGTTGTTCAAGCTGTGTCAGCAATACCGACCGCGTTTTGCGGCACTGGGTGATGCGTCGCAAGCGCGTCTCTTGCGTGACCGGCTTCGAGCCGACGGCGTGGCCACCGAAGTGCTTGACGGGCCACAGGCCCTCAGTGATCTGGCCGCGCACCCAGAAGTCACCACCGTCATGGCGGCTGTGGTGGGCGCTGCGGGTCTGCCCGCTTGTCTGGCTGCGGCCAATGCGGGCAAACGGTTATTGCTTGCCAACAAAGAAGCGTTGGTGGTGGGTGGCGCTCTCTTCATGCAGGCGGTGCAGGACGGGGGGGCTGAGCTGGTTCCCATCGACAGCGAGCACTCCGCGATTTTTCAGTGTTTGCCTGAAGACAGGCGTACCTGGCCAAACCGGATTCAACACATCGTGCTCACCGCATCGGGCGGGCCCTTTCGCGACCGTGATCCCACTACCTTGGCTACCGTGACCCCCGAGCAAGCCTGCGCCCACCCGAACTGGGTCATGGGCAGAAAAATCTCCGTCGATTCCGCCACCATGATGAACAAGGCCTTGGAGGTGATTGAAGCGCGTTGGCTGTTTGATTTAACGCCTGAGCAAATCCAGGTGGTGATACACCCGCAAAGCGTGGTGCATTCCATGGTGGTACTCAGAGACCAATCGGTGCTGGCGCAACTCGGTACGCCCGACATGCGAGGCCCCATCGCCTTTGGTTTGGCCTATCCTGAGCGCGTTGAATGTGGCGCCCAAGGACTCAACTTTGCGGTAGCCAGCCAGATGAATTTCTTTCCACCCGATACCCAGCGTTATCCCGGTTTGCCTTTGGCCTGGGATGCACTGCGGGCTGCAGCCGGTACAACGGCCGTGCTCAATGCAGCCAACGAAGAAGCGGTCGACGCCTTCTTGAACCATGGCTTGCGGTTCGATCAGATTCACGCGGTCAATGCTGACACCTTGGCCAAGGTGTCAGTCAACCCACAAGATTCGGCGTCTATTGACGATTTGCTGTCCTTGGATGGCCGTGCACGCATCGTCGCACGGGGGCTGATTGCCGCCTTGCGTGCACACTAACCCTAGATCCGGCAGTTAACCGCTCCCCTGTGCTGGCTACACGCTATGAACACTGAGATTCGCACTCACGGCCGTCCTCACCGCTTGGGTGAGGGCGCTACGCACCCGAGCGAGCCACGCTGCGACGCCTCAGCTGTCTTGCTCCACGTCGCAAGCATGGGCACGCAGCGTCGTCTCCGTTGCGGGGCGCACCCGCGCTTACAGGCGTGGATCGTTTCGCAGGCGGACAGCAGGCTGTCCGAATACGAAGTTTCTCTAAAGCCCTGCTACACCTTGGCCGCCTTGCCTCATCGCGGCCGGCTCGGGCGCGTCCAACTGCAGGATCTAGGCTAACGATTGAGCATTCCCCATGAGTACTTTGTTCTTCTTCATTCTGACCCTCGGGATCTTGATCGTCATCCACGAGTACGGCCACTACCGTGTGGCCCGGGCTTTTGGTGTCAAAGTGCTGCGTTTTTCCGTGGGGTTTGGACCGGTGGTGTGGCGCAGGCAGGCCCATCCCGATGCGACCGAGTTTGCGATATCGGCCATTCCTTTGGGCGGTTATGTGCGTATGCTCGATGAGCGTGAAGGTGGCGTGCCGAACCACGAACTGCACATGGCCTTCAACCGAAAGCCCTTGAGGCAGCGCGCCGCCATCGTTGCGGCTGGCCCTGTGGCCAATTTGCTGCTCGCCGTGGTGCTTTACGCAGCGGTGCACTGGATCGGTGTGGACGAACCTAAAGCGGTCCTGGCGACGCCGGCGGCCGGTAGTTTGGCCGAGCAAGCCGGATTGCGTGCCGGGGACTGGGTTCAGTCGACCTCTGCCGACGGTACAAATTGGCGCGAGATTGACGCCATGACCGACCTGCGCTGGGAAATCACCCAAGGCGTGATGCGCGGCGAGCCGCTCACCTTGCAAGTCAGTGACGCACGCGGGCACGGCTCACGAGAAGCCGTACTCGACCTGCAGAATCTGGGAATCACGGAAGTCAACGCGGCGGTGATGCGTCGCATTGGAGTGGGAGCGCCCCTGCGTGAGCCGGTTCTGGCCAATGTGATCACCGGTGGCCCTGCTGCGAAAGCAGGCCTGAACACCGGCGACCGCGTGCTCAGTGTGGATGACGTGCCTATCCGGGACGCCGCCCAACTTCAACACCGCATTCGTGCCAGTGTGAATCTCGGCGCATCAGCAGACGGTACCCGCACCGGCGAACCGGTTTTGATGCGGTGGCGTATTGAACGTGCTGGTCAAAGCCAAGAGGTGGTGGTCACCCCAGCGGTGGTTCGTGAGGGCGAGTTGACCATCGGCCGGATCGAAGCTGCCATTGGTACATCGGCGGAAATGGTGGAAGTGCGCAAGGGCCCTTGGGAGGGGTTTTCGCTGGCCGTCTCTCGAACCTGGGAGATGTCTTGGGTCACCTTAAAAACCTTCGGCAAGATGCTCATTGGTGAGGCATCGCTGAAGAACCTCTCGGGCCCCATCACGATTGCGGACTATGCCGGCCAGTCCGCGCAAGCCGGTTTGGCCTACTACCTCGGATTTCTCGCGGTGGTCAGCATCGGCCTTGGCGTGCTCAACCTGCTGCCCTTGCCTATGCTCGATGGGGGGCACCTGATGTATTATCTTTTCGAGGCAGTGACAGGACGCCCGGTCGAAGGTGCGTGGCTGGATCGGCTGCAGCGTGGCGGTGTTGCCATCATGCTCATGATGATGTCGCTTGCCATTTACAACGACGTTGCGCGCCTCATGGGCATGCATTGAACCTTTTATTTGCCCCGCGCCTCTTTGGTGCCATCCCCACCCATGCCTAACTCTTGTTTGATTCGTTTGCGACCAACGCTGCTTGGCGCAGCATTGGCTGCGGTTATGTTCTCGGGCAGCGCTTGGGCGGTAGAGCCCTTCACCTTGCGCGACATTCGTGTCGAAGGTTTGCAGCGCACCGATGCAGGTACCGTTTTCGCATCCTTGCCGTTTCGCGTTGGCGATACCTACAACGATGAGAAGGGCGCTGCAGGCCTTCGGGCTTTGTTTGCCACGGGTTTGTTCAAGGACGTGCGCATCGATATCGACAAAGGCGTGGTGATTGTCATTGTCGAAGAGCGGCCTGTCATTTCTGGTATCGACTTCTCAGGCATGAAGGAGTTTGACAAGGATGTTCTCATCAAGTCTTTGCGCGACAACGGCATAGGCGAGGGGCAGCCCTTTGACAAGAGTTTGGCGGATCGCGCCGAGCAAGAACTCAAGCGCCAATACCTCAGCCGTAGCTTGTATGGCGCGGAAGTCGTGACTACGATCACTCCTTTGGAGCGCAACCGCGTCAATGTGACCTTCACCATCACCGAAGGCGCGCCCGCCCGCATCCGGGACATTCGCATCGTGGGCAACCGCGTTTTTTCCGAAAGCACGCTCAAAGGTTTGCTGGACTTGAACGATGGTGGCTGGCTCAACTGGTACACCAAAGCGGATCGTTATTCGCGCTCCAAACTCAACGCCGACATCGAAACATTACGTGCCTACTACCTCAACCGGGGTTACCTGGAGTTTGATGTTGTCGCAACGCAAGTTGCCATCTCACCCGACAAACAAACCATCACGGTAACGCTGACAGTCAATGAAGGGCAGCTCTACACGGTCACGGCCGTCAAGCTTGACGGCGACTTCCTCGGCAAAGAAGACGAGTTCAAATCGCTGATCACGATAAAGCCCGGTCAGCCGTACCGTGCGACCAGCGTTGCGGAAACGACCAAGGCTTTCTCGGACCAGTATGCGGTATTCGGTTATGCATTTGCGCGCGTGGAGGCCCGCCCCGAGATTGATCGCGCCAATGGTCAAGTGGTGATCAATCTGGTGGCTGAGCCCGCCAAACGTGTCTACGTGAGGCGTGTCAATGTTTCCGGTAACAGCCGCTCCCGCGACGAAGTGATCAGGCGCGAATTCCGGCAGTTTGAATCGGCCTGGTACGACGGCCAGAAGATCAAGTTGTCGCGAGACCGCGTGGATCGTTTGGGGTATTTCAGCCAGGTCAACATAGAGACCAACGAAGTCCCTGGAGCGCCCGATCAGGTCGACCTGACCGTGACCGTGGTCGAGAAACCCACCGGCAACTTGTTGCTGGGTGTTGGTTTTTCTAGCGCGGACAAAGTGTCGCTCACCGCATCCATCAAACAAGAGAACGTGTTTGGCTCGGGCAACTACCTTGGTATTGACCTCAACACGAGCAAGTCACAGCGCACCTTGGTACTGAGCTCCGTCAACCCGTATTTCACGATTGACGGTGTGTCCCGTGCTTTTGATGTGTACTACCGGACCAACAAACCCTTGAACAGCCAAGGTGAGGACTACCAGCTGATCACACCGGGTGCGTCGATTCGGTTTGGCGTGCCGTTTACAGAATTGGACACCGTTTTCTTCGGAATCGGCGGCGAGCAAACCACCATCAAAGGCGAACGTGCACTACCCAACAGTTATCTGCTCTACCGCGAGCAGTATGGCCGTACCAGCACCTCCTTCCCGCTGACGGTTGGTTGGACACGGGATGGCCGGGACAGCGCTTTGGTGCCGACCACGGGTAGGTACCTCCGAAGCAATCTCGATTGGTCCGCCTTTGGTGACGCGCGTTATTGGCGATTCAACGGTCAAGTTCAGCAGTATTTCCCTTTGTCGACACGCTACACCTTGGCGCTCAATGCGGAAGTGGGTTGGGGCAAAGCTTTGGGAAGTCGGCCGTATCCCGTGTTTAAGAATTTCTACGGGGGTGGCCTGGGCACTGTGCGCGGGTTTGACCAAGGGTCCCTGGGGCCAGTGGACGTCACCGGTGCTTACATTGGGGGCACCCGGCGCATCAACATGAATGCCGAGCTTTACCTTCCCCTGGGAGGAACCGGCAATGACCGCACGCTGCGCTGGTTCGCCTACGCGGACGCTGGCAATGTTTGGGGTGAGAAACAAAGTGTTGAGTTCGGAACACTGCGGTACTCCGTGGGACTGGGCTTGAGTTGGGTGTCCCCTGTGGGTCCGCTGAAGCTCAGCTACGGTGTTCCTATCAAAAAGGAACCAACGGATAGAATCCAACGTCTTCAATTCCAGATCGGGACAGCGTTTTAATGAATACCAGCTACATCAAGTTTCTGAGTGCGTTTGTGCTTGTTGCCTTCGCGTCGCAAGGTGCTCATGCACAAGAAATCAAAATTGGCTACGTCAATCAAGATCGGGTAGTGAGCGAGGCGTCTTTGTCGAAGTCAGCGTCTGCCCGCAAAACGGAGCTGGAAAAGCGCCAAAAGGAATTAGAAGAAATGGCCGCTCGCTTGAGAGCGAATGCCGAGAAGTTCGAAAAAGAGTCTCCGACGCTGGCTGACGCGGAACGCGCCCGGCGTTCGCGAGACCTGGTCGAACAAGACCGAGAGGTGCAGCGACGCAACCGTGCTTTGCAAGAAGATGGGGCGTTGTGGAAACAAGAAGAGATGGGGAATTTAGGCGAACGTGTTCGTCGCGTCATTAAACAACTCAGTGAAACCGAGAAGCTGGACCTGGTCGTCGGCGACGCGTTGTTCGTCAATCCGAAGCTCGACATCACTGACAAAGTCATCAAGATTCTGAACGCGCAAAGCCTGAAATGATCGTGGTCAGATCGAGTGCGCGTTGATCGGGTGGGCGTGGTTGATCCGGCCATAGATGGGTACAGACTCGGTGACATCGTTGCCGATCTTGGTGGGGAGCTGGTCGGTAGCCCCGAGTTGCGAATCCACTCCATAGGGCCATTGCAAAGCGCTACGCCACAGACCCTCAGTTTTCTCGCTAATCCGAAGTACAACGCAGAGCTGGCCCAGTCGCGAGCCGCTTGCGTGATCGTCGCGCCTGGTGCGCGTGAGGAAGCCCAGGCCCGTGGGGCTGCGCTCATCACGCCTGACCCCTACCTCTACTTTGCTCGCTTGACCCAATGGTGGGCCAAACGTAGTCGTCCACCGATAGCGCCCGGTGTGCATCCGAGCGCCGTTGTGCACCCGACTGCGACACTCGGAGCGGGTGTGAGCATCGGTCCTTTGGCGGTGGTGGAGGCCCGGGCATTGATCGCCGACCACGTTGTCATTGGGCCGCAGTGCCACATCGGCGAGTCTGCGAAGTTGGGCGCGTTCACCCGGCTTGCAGCCCATGTGGTGTTCGGTTCGGGTTGTGTCATGGGGCAGCGTGGTTTAGTGCACTCTGGCGTGGTGATCGGCGCAGACGGTTTTGGCTTTGCACCGAGGCAAGGTGAATGGGAAAAGATTGAGCAGCTCGGTGCCGTTCGCATTGGTGACGATGTGGAGATTGGTGCTAACACCTGCATCGACAGGGGCGCTTTGCAAGACACGGTGATTGAAGACGGCGTCAAGTTGGACAACTTGATTCAAATCGCGCACAACGTGCGCATCGGTGCCCATACGGCGATTGCCGGCTGCACCGGCATCGCCGGCAGCACCGTGATAGGAAAGCATTGCACCATCGCCGGCGCGGCCAACATCATCGGACACTTGAATATCGCCGACCATGTTCATATCTCGGTGGCCACGGTGGTCACGCGATCCATTTCCAAGCCGGGCGTGTACAGCGGCAGCTTTCCCTTCGACGACAATGCAGCCTGGGAGAAGAACGCGGCTACTTTGCGTCAACTGCACCGCATGCGCACGCGCCTGATGCAGCTTGAAAAAAACTCGAATCAACGCTAGACAACGCCTTGCCGACAGCGCCAACGAAGAACACACCATGATGGACATTCACGAAATCCTGACTCGATTGCCCCACCGCTATCCGTTTCTCTTGGTTGATCGTGTGCTGGAAGTGGAGAAGGGCAAGTCGATCCGAGTGCTCAAAAATGTGAGCATCAATGAACCCTTTTTCGAGGGGCATTTTCCGGTCCGCCCTGTCATGCCCGGGGTGCTGATGTTGGAAGCCCTGGCTCAATGCGCGGCATTGCTCACCAGTGTGACGCTGGAGGTCGAGCCCGATGGCAAGACGGTGTACTACTTCGCCGGTGCCGACGCGGTGCGATTCAAACGTGTGGTTGAACCAGGCGATCAGCTTATTTTTGACGTCGCCATCGACCGCATGAAGGCGGGCATCTGGAAGTTCAAGGGACGCGGCACGGTCAATGGCGAGTTGGCTGTTGAAGCCGAACTGATGTGCACCATGCGCAAGGTTGCTTGACGGGGACCGCTGCGAATGGCCCAAATTCATCCGACCGCCTTGGTGGCAAGTACGGCGCAGTTGGCGGACGATGTCACTGTCGGTGCCTACACCCTGATCGGACCTGACGTCTCCATCGGGGCTGGCAGCCGTATCGGCCCACACTGCGTGATTGAGGGCCATACCCGCATTGGCCGCGACAACCAAATTTTTCAGTTCAGCTCTATCGGGGCCGCGCCGCAAGACATGAAGTACGCGGGTGAGCCGACGGAGTTGATCATCGGCGACCGCAACACCATCCGTGAGTTTTGTACGTTCAACACCGGCACCGTGCAAGACGGTGGTGCCACGTGCATTGGCAGCGACAACTGGATCATGGCCTATGTGCACATCGCCCATGATTGCCAGTTGGGCGACCACATCATCCTGGCCAATAACGCCACCCTGGCAGGCCATGTGCATTTGGCCGACTGGGTGTTCATCGGTGGCCTCACCGGCATCCACCAATTCGTGAAGATTGGCGCGCATGCCATGGCGGGGTTTGCCAGTGCGGTGACACAGGATGTGCCGCCCTTCATGACGGTTGATGGCAATCCGCTGGCCGTGCACGGCTTCAATGTGGTGGGCTTGCGTCGCCGTGGGTTCACAGCAGAACGTATCGCCGGGGTGAAACAAATGCACAAGTTGCTCTACCGCCAAAGCAAGACTTTGGCCCAGGCCACACAAGAGATTGCTGCGCTGGCCCACTCATCGCCCGAATCCCGCGAAGACGTTGCGTTGATGACTGCCTTTTTGGCTCAAGCCACACGCGGCATTGCGCGCTGAAAGTCCATGACCCGAACATCGCCTCAGCTTGCGATGGTGGCGGGCGAAGCCTCGGGTGATTTGTTGTCCGGTTTGTTGCTGGCGGGGCTGCAGTCGCGCTGGCCCGAGCTCCAGTCTTTCGGCATTGGTGGACCGCACATGCAGGCGCAAGGGTTCGACGCCTGGTGGCCGCACGACACCCTCTCCGTGCACGGCTACAGCCTGGAAGTGTTCAGTCGTGTCTTTGGCATTTGGCGCATACGCCGTGCCTTGGGTGCGCGCCTGCTGCAGGCACGGCCTGATGTGTTTATCGGAGTGGATGCACCCGACTTCAACTTAGGCCTGGAGGCCAGACTCAAAGCCCAGGGCATCAAGACGGTGCACTTCGTCAGCCCATCCATCTGGGCCTGGCGGCCCGAGCGCATACACACCATAGGCCAAGCCGTTGACCTCATGCTGTGCGTGTTTCCCTTCGAGCCCGCTCTCTACGAGAAGCACGGTATTGCGGCTGCGTATGTTGGTCATCCGCTGGCCGATGCCATCCCGCTGGACGTGCCGCGTGCACAGAGCCGCATGGCCCTGGGGTTGAGCGAAGCGGACACCGTCATCGCCGTGTTGCCTGGCAGTCGCAGCTCAGAAATCCGCTACATCGCACCCCGTTTTGCGGCTGCGATGGCCTTGATGCACCAGCACAATCCTGCACTGCGTTTTGTCTTGCCCATTGCGCCTGGCAAGCGGCCCGGCATTGAAGCTGCGCTGGCTGTGCATGCGCCGCAGGTTCCAGTGCAGTTGCTGGATGGGCAGTCGCACACGGCACTGGCCGCCTGCGATGTCACCTTGATCGCCAGTGGCACCGCCACCTTGGAGGCGGCTTTGTTCAAACGGCCCATGGTCATTGCCTACAACATGCATCCCCTGTCCGCTCGTTTGATGCGCCGCAAACAATTGCAGCCTTGGGTGGGCCTGCCCAACATCTTGCTGCAAGACATGGCGGTGCCCGAGTTGTTGCAAGACGATGCATCACCAGAGAAATTGGCGCAAGCGACTTTGGCTTGGCTGACTGACACCTCACGCGCCGCCCGCTTGGAGCAGCGTTTCACGCAGCTTCACCACGAGCTTCGGCGCAACACTGCCGAAGCCGCTACCCATGCCATCGAAAAAATCCTGGCTCGCTGACCAACTGGCGTTCAGCTTCGACGCCCGCGGCTTGGTGGCCGGCGTGGACGAAGCCGGGCGCGGCCCTTTGGCAGGCCCCGTGGTGGCCGCAGCGGTGATCTTGGACGACTTGCGTCCCATCAAGGGTCTGAACGATTCCAAAAAACTCACCGCACTGCGCCGCGAAAAACTCTTCGACGAGATTCGCGCTCAGGCCCTGTGCTGCAGCATCGCCGAAGCCAGCGTGCAAGAAATCGACGAACTGAACATTCTTCAAGCCACGCTCTTGGCCATGCGCCGTGCGGTTGAGGGCTTGCGCTTGAAGCCACAAAAAGTGCTGGTGGATGGCAACCGTTTGCCGGTGCTGAAAGTGCCCTGTGAGGCCATCGTCAAAGGCGATTCCAAGATCAAGGCCATCTCGGCGGCTTCCATCTTGGCCAAGGTTCACCGCGACCGTTTGTGCCTGCAACTGCATGCGGCGCACCCGGCCTATGGTTTTGATGTGCACAAGGGTTACCCCACGCCGACGCACCTCGCAGCGCTGCAGTCCCACGGTGCGTGTGACGCCCACCGGCGTTCGTTTGCGCCCGTGCGTGCGGTCTGTGAAACCTTGCGCGAGGTCTGATATGGCCGCTGTCAAAACCATTCAATCCAAAGACAACCCCCTCCTGGTGCGCCTTCGCAAGCGCTTGAACGATCCAGCCGCTTACCGAAAAAGCGGCGAGGTGGTGTTGGAGGGCGATCACTTGGGCCGTGCACACTTGCAACGCGGCGGTCAACCGCAACACGTGTTGATCACAGAAGCTGCGTGGCAGGACGCAGAGCTGAAAGCCTTGGCGATGCGGGCCGACACCGTGTCGATCGTGACCGCAGATCTCATGAAAGGGTTGAGTGCCTTAGAAACACCGCCACCGGTGCTCTTCATCCTGCCTTGGTCAGAAAATCACAGCGTTCACACCGGCGTTGCCACGGTGGTCCTCGACCGCTTGCAAGACGCGGGCAATGTGGGCACGCTGCTGCGCAGCGCGGCGGCGTTTGGCTTCAAGCAGGTCGTGGCGCTGAAAGGCTCGGCCGCGCTGTGGTCGTCCAAAGTGCTACGCGCTGGCATGGGCGCGCATTTCGCGCTGCACCTGGTGGAGGGTGCTGGGCTGCCTGATGTGCATGCTCTGAAGCTGCCCCTCCTGGGAACCAGTTCGCACGGTGCAACGGCGCTCCATGCCACCCACTTACCCTGGCCATGCGCATGGGTGTTTGGCCACGAAGGGCAGGGCGTGTCGAACGACCTGCTGCAGGCCTGCGACCTCACGCTGACCATCCCGCAGCCAGGGGGTGAAGAATCGCTCAACGTGGGTGCTGCAGCTGCGGTTTGTTTGTACGAGTCAGCACGGCAACGTTTGTTGCCACCTTCTTGAGGTCGGACTGGTTCAGTACATCAAACGGTCCGGCCGCACATCGCGCAAAATGGTGGTGGCGATTTCTTCAATCGACTTGTGGGTGGACGACAACCAGGCAATGCCCTCACGGCGCATCATGGCCTCGGCTTGTTTGACTTCGTCGCGGCAGTTGTCGATGGACGCGTAGCGGCTGTTGGGGCGGCGTTCATTGCGGATTTGACTCAGGCGTTCCGGGTCTATGGTCAAGCCAAAACATTTTTTCTTGAAGGGGGCCAGCGACGACGGGATCGCATCGCGCTCAAAGTCTTCGGGAATCAAAGGGTAGTTGGCCGCTTTCACGCCGTGTTGCATGGCGAGGTAGAGCGAGGTGGGTGTTTTGCCGCTGCGGCTCACGCCCACCAAAATCACATCGGCTACTGCGAGGTTCTTTGCCGACTGACCATCGTCGTGTGCCAGCGAAAAGTTGATGGCCTCGATGCGGTCGGTGTATTCCTGACTCTTGGAAATGTCAGAGAAGCGGCCCACGCGGTGGTTGGACGTCATCTCCAATTCGGCCTCCAGGGGCTCGATGAAGGTGTTGAACATGTCCAGCACCATGCCCTTGGATTGGGTTTTCACCAAATTCAGGGTTTCGGGGTCGACCAGGGTAGCGAAGACGATCGGCTTTTTTCCTTCCAACTCGGCGCTGTGGTTGATCTCTGCCACCACTTGGTGGGCTTTGTCCAGGCTGTCGATGAAGGGCCTTCGCACATGTCGCGGCTTGATCGCGAACTGGGCCAGGATGGAGTTGCCAAAGGTTTCGGCGGTGATGCCGGTCCCATCGGAGACAAAAAATACGGTGCGATTGGGCATGGCGCGTGTGCAAAAAGCGTGTGTAAAAGTTGGCGGCGACCGGCGGGCGCTGGTCAATCATAGAACCAAGCGATCCACAAACCTGCACGAAAGCGGCCAGCAGCCCCTAAAATCGCCCCTAACTTATTCCACCCGACCCCCATGCGCTCGTCCTGCCTACACCACCCTTACCCGCCATCATGTGATGGTCGCGGGGGTGTGTCTGCGTCGACCGCTGGTGCCTTGCGCCCTCACAGGGCCACGTTGGTGCAGCGCAGTGCGCGCCCAGCAAGGCGGTTGATGCGGCTGGAAGCACCGGTTTTTCAACGTTACGGAGCTTTTCCATGTCAACCCTCAACCTGGCGACCGCCCTGGTCGCACCGTTTGAACAACTGAGAATGACCGACGTCGAGTCGGTGGGCGGTAAAAACGCGTCCCTCGGCGAAATGATCAGCCAGTTGGCTGCCTCTGGCGTGCGTGTGCCCGGTGGATTTGCCACCACGGCCCATGCCTTCCGCCAGTTCCTGGCCCACCAGGGGCTGGCCGACAAAATCGCCCAGCGGCTGTCCACGCTCAACACGGAGGACGTCAAAGCCCTGGCTGAAGCCGGCGCCGAAATCCGCCACTGGATTGAAGCGACACCGTTCCCAGCCGACTTGCAAGCGGCCATCACGTCCGAATTCGCCAAGCTCACCGAGGGCAACCCCGGTGCGTCGTTTGCTGTGCGCTCTTCTGCCACCGCCGAAGACTTGCCCGACGCCAGCTTTGCCGGCCAGCAGGAAACCTTCCTCAACGTGGTGGGCATTGACGATGTGCTGGCCAAGATGAAAGAAGTGTTCGCCAGCCTCTACAACGACCGCGCCATCAGCTACCGCGTGCACAAAGGGTTTGCCCATGCCGACGTGGCCCTGTCAGCCGGTGTGCAGCGCATGGTGCGCTCTGACCTTGGCGCTGCAGGTGTGATGTTCACCATGGACACCGAGTCGGG
>JBJOQO010000061.1:0-19356 GCA_046049865.1 Pseudomonadota bacterium
TGACCCCCCCGCCGCATCTTCTTTGGCCCACATCGCACCACGCGACAAGGCCGAAATTCTGGCCGAGGCATTGCCCTATATCCGCAAGTTCCACGGTAAAACCATCGTTATCAAGTACGGCGGCAACGCCATGACCGACCCCGCCTTGCAGCAAGATTTTGCCGAGGACGTGGTCTTGCTCAAATTGGTAGGCATGAACCCCGTGGTGGTGCACGGCGGTGGGCCTCAGATTGACGAAGCGTTGGCCAAGGTTGGCAAAAAAGGCACCTTCATTCAAGGCATGCGTGTCACCGACGAAGAAACCATGGAAGTGGTCGAGTGGGTGCTGGCGGGCCAAGTGCAGCAAGACATCGTCGGATTGATCAACGTGGCAGGCGGCAAAGCGGTTGGGTTGACCGGACGTGACGGCGGTTTGATTCGTGCCCGCAAGCTCAAGATGATGGACAAAAACGACCCCAGCAAGGAGCACGATGTCGGTCAGGTGGGTGAAATCGAATCCATCGACCCGTCCGTCGTCAAGGCCTTGCAAGATGACCAATTCATTCCCGTCATCTCACCTTTGGGTTTTGGTGCCGACAACGAAAACTACAACATCAATGCCGACGTGGTGGCCGGCAAACTCGCCGAGGTGCTCAAGGCCGAGAAGCTGATGATGCTGACCAACACGCCCGGCGTGCTGGATAAAAGCGGCAAATTGCTCACCAACCTCACGGCCCGCGAAATTGACGATCTATTTGCCGACGGCACCATCAGCGGTGGCATGCTGCCCAAAATTGCGTCGGCCTTGGATGCTGCCAAGAACGGTGTGAACACGGTGCACATCATCGACGGCCGCGTTCCGCATGCCATGCTGCTCGAGGTACTGACCGAGCAGGCCTACGGGACCATGATTCGGTCGCATTGAAGATGACGACGAGGGCTCGCGGCTCGTTGACAGCGCTTGACTGATGCCCCGCCGACCCGCCCGGGGCATGAAGCGTTTGTCGGCCCCGGGGCAGGCGTCAAAGCCGACGGGCCGCCATCGCACCTGGCTCTTCGACCTCGACAACACCCTGCACGACGCCAGCCACGCCGCCTTTGGTCCGACCAACCAGGCGATGACGGACTACATCGTCCAGCATCTGGACCTGTCGCACGAGGCCGCCAGCACCCTGCGCCAACACTATTGGGACCGCTACGGAGCCACGTTGCTGGGCTTGGTGCGCCATCATGGGGTGAGCGCGGCGCATTTTTTGCACCATACCCATCTGCTGCCGGGGCTGGAGGCCAGGCTGCGGACCAGCAGCCATGACCGGGAAGCGTTGAAGCGCCTGCCGGGTCGCAAGGTGTTACTGACCAACGCACCGCGTGCTTATGCCTTGCGCGTGTTGGCCGCGTTGCGGATGACCCGCTGTTTCGATGCCGTGATCAGTATCGAAGACATGCACATTTTTGGAGCACTGCGCCCCAAGCCCGACGCCCGTCTTTTTCGGCGCTTGGCCGTTTGCCTCAAAACACCCGCCCATCGCTGCGTGCTGGTGGAGGACACCCTGGCCCATCAAAAAGGGGCTCGTAAGGTGGGCATGCAAACCGCCTGGATGCTGCGTTACCAACCCCGTTACCACAGAGACGCCAGCAGCGTGAATAACGCAACGAAATCGACGCGAGTTAGTGTTCACCCTTGCGCCAAGCCTTCCTACGTGTGTGCCAGAATCAAACAGATACAAACTCTGCACCGCGTTTGGAGTTCTTTGTGATGAATTCAGAGCCAGAACACCTGCCCGAAGACGACGCCACTGATGAGGCTGAAGCCGTCGCGACCGAGTCTTCGGCGCCTGTGCGCAAGCGCCCCAAACCGGGTGAGCGCAGGGTGCAAATCTTGCAAACACTGGCGGCCATGCTGGAGCAACCGGGTGGCGAGCGGGTGACCACTGCTGCACTGGCGGCACGTTTGCAGGTGAGCGAAGCGGCCTTGTACCGGCATTTCGCCAGCAAGGCGCAGATGTTTGAGGGTTTGATCGATTTCATCGAACAAAGTGTTTTCACCCTCATCAACCAAATCAACGAACGCGAAACCGATGGCCGTACCCAAGCGCACAAGGCGGTTCAGGTGTTGCTGCAGTTCGGTGAGAAAAACCCCGGCATGACCCGCGTCATGGTGGGGGATGCCTTGGTGTTTGAGAACGAACGTTTGCTCGCCCGCATGAGCCAGTTTTTTGACCGTATCGAGTCTCAGCTCAAACAAAGCTTGCGTTTGGCCTTTGACAGCGCTGGTTCCAGCACGCCCACGGTCGAGGCCCAACTTCGTTCATCGGCCCTGACCGCCTTGGCGGTGGGGCGTCTGCACCGTTACGCGCGTTCCGGTTTCAAACGTGTGCCGACCGAACATTTGGACGCGGCGCTGAAGTTGTTGTTGGCTTGATTTTTCGCTGACTGTGGCTGGGCAGCAGGTTTGCCACTGCCCCTAAACTTGCGCGTATGACTGATATTGACCGTTTGATCACGCGTGCCGAGAGCCTGTTACTTCGCCTGGAGGCGGTGTTGCCCCACGCATTGCAGGCTCCCGACTGGCGAGCCTCTATCGCATTTCGCTATCGCAAACGAGGTGGCTCCGGTTTGCTGCAGCCCGTCCGACATGTGGCCACCATAGCCCTTGGCGACCTCAAAGAAGTTGAAACCCAAAAAGAGCGGCTGCTTGCCAATACGGCCCAATTTGTCGCCAAACAACCCGCCAACAACGTGCTGCTCACTGGGGCACGAGGCACGGGGAAAAGCTCGCTCATCAAAGCTTGTTTGAACGAATTTGCTCAACAGGGCTTGCGTTTGATCGAGGTGGATAAATCCGATCTTGTCGATTTACCGGACATCGTTGATTTGGTCGCTGAGCGGCCCGAGCGTTTCGTCGTGTTTTGTGATGACCTGAGTTTCGATGAGGGTGAACCGGGCTACAAGGCGCTGAAGTCCATCCTAGACGGTTCGATTTCAGAGTCGTCGGACAACGTGCTGATCTACGCCACCAGCAACCGCCGCCATTTGTTGCCTGAGTACATGAAGGAAAACCTCAGCTACAAACACACCGAGGACGGCGAGGTGCATCCTGGTGAGGTGGTGGAAGAAAAAATCTCGCTGTCCGAACGTTTCGGACTTTGGCTGAGTTTCTACCCCTTCACCCAAGACGAGTACCTGGCCATCGTCGCGCAGTGGCTGCAGCACTTGGGTGTTGCGCAAGACGCCATTGCCGCTGCCCATCAAGAAAGTTTGGTCTGGGCCTTGGAGCGCGGTTCGCGTTCGGGCCGCGTCGCATTCCAATTCGCCAAAGACTACAGCGGCAGGCACGCCGCATGACCGCGCAGACTGAACGCGTACCCGTCGAAGTCGCTGTGGGGGTGTTGATTGACAGAGAAGGTCAGTTTTTGCTGACCTCACGACCGCAGGGCAAGGTGTACGAAGGGTATTGGGAATTCCCGGGCGGCAAACTCGAAGCGGGTGAAACCGTGGAGCAAGCCCTGCGCCGCGAACTGCAGGAAGAGTTGGGCATCACGATTGCCTGCGCAACGCTGTGGAAAGTGGAGGTGATGGACTATCCCCACGCGCGCGTTCGGCTGCACTTTTGCAAAGTGTTTGAGTGGTCGGGTGAACTGCAAATGCGAGAACAACAAAGCATGGCCTGGCAACAACTCCCCGTCGAGGTCACCCCAGTGCTGCCGGGCACCGTGCCGGTGCTGCAATGGTTGGCCCAAGAGCAAGGTTTTGTGGGGGCAACCCATCAGGCCTGATTGCTACACTGCCCCCATGAACTGGATTGACGAAGTGAAATGGGACGCACAAGGCTTGGTGCCTGTGATCGCGCAAGAGCTTGGCAGCAACGATGTGCTGATGTTTGCCTTCATGAACCGCGAGGCGCTGCTGGAGACCGCCAAGCGTGGTGAAGCGGTGTATTTCAGCCGTTCGAGGCAGCGTTTGTGGCACAAGGGCGAAGAGTCGGGACACATTCAGACGGTGCATGAGATACGCCTGGACTGCGACAACGATGTGGTGTTACTCAAGGTCACCCAGCAGGGTCACGAGCCCGGCATCGCCTGCCACACAGGTCGCCACAGTTGTTTTTTTCAGCTTTACAAAGACGGTGCCTGGAAAACCGTGGAGCCGGTTTTGAAAGACCCAGAGCGAATTTACAAGTGACCGACAGACCATTCAAACCGCTACATGAATCCGTCAAACACCTCGCAAGACATCCTTGAACACCTGGCCGCCGTCATTGAGCAGCGAAAACAGGGTGATCCGGAAAAAAGTTATGTGGCCCGCTTGTTTCACAAAGGCACAGACGCCATTTTGAAAAAAGTAGGCGAGGAGGCCACGGAGACGGTGATGGCTGCCAAAGATGGTGACAAGCAAAAAATCGTCTACGAAGTGGCTGACCTTTGGTTCCACAGCATGATTGCGCTGTCGCACTTTGGTTTGAAACCTGCCGATGTGCTGACCGAACTGCAGCGGCGAGAAGGGCTGTCGGGCTTGGAAGAGTTCGCGGCACGGAAAATGCAAGACCGGGAAGCCAACGGCGGTTGAGCTGGTCTGAGAAAAGGCAAAAACCATGAATGACGTGATCGACCTAGATGAACGCACCCGCTCGTTCAAAACGGCGGGCCACATTAGCTACCTGCTGCACACCATTGTGGCGGTGGGGGCAGTGCTGCCCGGTGTGCAGGCCAGCGTTGTATTGCTGATCGTCGCTTTTGTCATTGATTTGGTGAAAAAGGACGATGCACAAGGCACGTGGCAGGAGTCGCATTTCCGCTGGCGCATTCGCACGGTGCTGTGGGCGGGTGGTCTGTATTTGGTGACCTCGCCCCTATGGCTGCTGTTGTTCCTGCCTGGCTGGATCGCCTGGTGTGCGATTTCCATTTGGTTTCTCTACCGCGTGATTCGTGGCTGGGTCAATCTCAATGCCAACGCCCCGATGCCGCAATAAATTCTTGATTTAAAAACTGACTTCTCGCCCATGATTCACGACCCCAACTGTATTTTTTGCAAGATCGTCGCCGGGAAGGTTCCCTCTCGCAAGGTGTACGAAGACGAAGACTTGCTCGCGTTTCACGACATCACGCCGTGGGCGCCGGTCCATTTTCTGATCATTCCCAAAGAACACATCGCCAGCCTGTCTGACGTGGGCACACAGCACCAGTCCTTGCTGGGTCGTATGTTGGTTTTGGCCAAAGACCTGGCCGTGGCGCAAGGGGCCAGCAATGGCTTTCGCACTCAAATCAATACGGGCCCTGACGGCGGCCAAGAGGTGGGGCATTTGCACATGCATGTCATCGGCGGACCAAGGCCTTGGGCCAAAGGGTGAACCTTGCTCGGCGTGGGTGAATGTCCGCTGTCACCCCGCTGGCCTAGAATCTTTCAATTGTTTTCACAGGAGTCACCTCATGGGTTCATTCAGCATTTGGCATTGGCTGATCGTTTTGTTGGTCGTGGTCTTGATTTTTGGTACCAAAAAACTCAAGAATATGGGCTCCGACTTGGGTGGCGCAGTTAAAGGGTTCAAGGACGGCATGAAGGATGGAAGCAATCCTGCTGACGCGCCCGCGCAGCAAGTGAGCACCAACAAGACCGCGGATGCCAACACGGTGGACGTTGAAGCCAAAACAAAATCGTGACATGGCTGAGCTGCTCAGCGCCGCATGATTGATTTTGGTTTTGACAAGCTTGCATTGATTGGCGCGGTGGCGCTGATCGTGATCGGCCCTGAGCGTTTGCCGCGAGTGGCACGTACCGTGGGCCATTTGCTCGGCAAAGCGCAGCGTTATGTGTCCGACGTCAAGGCGGAAGTCAGCCGTTCGATTGAGCTCGAAGAGCTCAAAAAAGCCAAAGGGCAGTTTGAGGATGCGGCACGTGGGGTGCAGGAGACTGTCTCCAACGAAATCCACCAAACCTCGGAGAGCTTGTCCACCGGCTGGAGTGATCCGGCGTCTGACAATGCGGCGATGGACGGTTTCCGCCCGAACTCGTATTACCACAAGCCCAAAAAGAAGAACTGGCGACTCAAACGTTCGGCCATGCCCCAGTGGTACAAACAGCGCCATGGCGTGCGCAGCAAAGCGCAGTCGGGTGCGGCCCGCGTGGCCCGTTTTCGGCCACCGCGCCCTAATCCATGAACAACAACAATTCCGGACCCGATGAACTCGCGGGCACCGAACAGCCTTTTGTCACCCACTTGGTGGAGTTACGCGACCGCTTGATTCGCGCGGTGCTGGCCATCCTGGTGTGTTTTGTTTTGCTGGCAATTTGGCCATCGCCGGGCGTGCTGTACGACTGGCTTGCGGCGCCTTTGGTGGCCCACTTGCCTGAAGGCGCAACTTTGATTGCCACCAACCCCATCTCGCCATTCATGGTGCCGATCAAGGTCACTTTGATGGCGGCCTTCATGTTGGCCCTGCCCTGGGTGCTCTACCAGCTATGGGCTTTTGTGGCCCCCGGGCTTTACAGCCATGAGAAAAAACTGGTGTTGCCTTTGGTTTTTTCCAGCACCTTCTTGTTTCTGGCTGGCGTCGCATTTTGTTATTTCTTTGTCTTTGGGCAGGTGTTCAAATTCATTCAAAGTTTTGCGCCCAAAAGCATCACCGCCGCGCCAGACATTGAAGCCTACTTGAGTTTTGTGCTCTCCATGTTCATCGCTTTCGGCGCCGCTTTTGAAGTGCCTGTGGTGGTCATGGTGCTGGCCCGCATGGGCATCGTGTCCATTCAAAAGCTCAAAGACTTTCGCGCCTACTTCATCGTTTTGGCTTTCATCATCGCCGCCGTGCTCACGCCACCGGATGTGGTGTCGCAACTGGCCCTGGCTATTCCCATGTGTTTGCTCTATGAGGTGGGCATTTGGGCTGCCAAGGTGTTTGTGAAACATACGCAGGCACCGGTCGCCCCACCTGAAGCTGACGAAGCATCGAAGGGTTCGACTTAGTGCCTGCTGTATTGAGTTGAATCACCTCTGCCGATTGGCCGGCGCTTTTGGCCTTTGTGCCACGGTGATCTTGATCGACAGTTTCTCTGCCCCTCTCTGCACGGCAAAGCTGGCCTCAGTTTGAGGTTTGATCGCTGCCACTGCGGCGAGTAGCTGGGCGGTGTTCACGACTTTCATGTCAGCCACTTGGGTCACCACATCACCAGGGCGCAATCCCGCGCTGCCAGCCGGCCCGTTTTGCAGCACGCCAGTGATGAGTACGCCTTGTTTGACCGGCAGGTTAAAGCTCTGCGCGATCTCGGGCGTCAGGTCGCGTGGTTCCACACCGATCCAGCCGCGTTTGACGGTGCCATCTGCAATCAAACTCTCCATCACTTGTTTGGCGGTGTTCACCGGAATGGCAAAACCAATGCCCAGGTTGCCGCCACTGCGCGAATAGATAGCGGTGTTGATGCCAATGAGCAGACCGCGCTCATCCACCAAAGCTCCACCGGAGTTGCCCGGGTTAATGGCCGCGTCGGTTTGAATGAAGTTCTCGAACGTATTGATTCCAAGCTGGTTTCGACCGAGCGCACTCACGATGCCCGACGTCACCGTTTGCCCCACCCCAAACGGGTTGCCGATGGCCAGCACCGCATCGCCGACTGCGATTTGTTCGGTGTTGCCGAGGGTGATGGAGGGCAGCTCGGGCAACTCAATTTTCAGAACGGCCAAATCGGTATCGGGGTCGGTGCCCACGACCTTGGCTGTGGCGCGGCGTCCGTCAATCAAGGCGACTTCAATGTCATCTGCACCCTCTACGACATGGTTGTTGGTGAGTACAAAACCGTCTTTGGATACGATCACGCCCGAGCCCAAACCCGCCTGGGGTTGTTGCTGGGGCATGCGGTTGCCGAAGAAAAACTGGAACCAAGGATCGCTTTCTTGCTGCGAGCGCGCAGCGTTTTTGCTGGTGCTGACACTGACCACCGCCGGCGAGGCCAGTTGTGCCGCTACGCGAAACCCTGTGGCCCCAGTGGATGGCAGCGTGGCCAGTGCGGGTACCGACGCCACGTTGACGGTGGTGGAGTTCAATGGTGAACGCTGAAGCCATTCGGGCTTGAGCGTGGTCACCACAAACAGCAGACCCAAGGCCACCGTGACGGCTTGCGTGAAAATCAACCAAACTTTGCGCATAAAGGACTTCTTGCGATGGTGAACCGACAAAACTTAGAGCTTTACCTTCAGCAGTTGTTGTCGGTGGAGTTGTTCAAAGATTATGGGCCGAACGGTTTGCAAGTTGAGGGCAAAACCGAGGTTCACAAGGTGGTCAGTGGCGTGACGGCCAGTTTGGCCTTGGTTGATGCCGCCATTGCTGAAGGTGCGGATGCCCTTTTGGTTCACCATGGCCTTTTTTGGCGCGGGCAGGATGGCAGGGTCACCGGCTGGATGAAAAAACGCTTGTCCAAGTTGTTGGCGTTTGACATCAACCTGCTGGCCTACCACTTGCCGCTGGACGCCCACCCCCAGTGGGGCAACAACGTCCAGCTAGGCCTTCAACTGGGGTGGACCGTGAGCCGCCGCTTTGGAGAGCAGCAGCTGGGCTGTTTGGCCACTTTGCCTTTGGCGACGGGTCTTGAGCAACTGACTTCACAGCTTGAACAAACCGTGCGACATGCGGTGGTGGCTGTTCCTGGTGACGGCCGTCCGCTGCGGCAGGTCGCGTGGTGCACTGGCGGCGCACAAAGTTACTTCGAAGCTGCTATCGCTGCGGGTGCGGATGTGTTTGTGACCGGGGAAATTTCAGAACCGCAAGCCCACTACGCAAGAGAATCGGGCGTGGCCTATCTGGCTTGTGGGCACCACGCGAGCGAACGTTATGGCGCGCAGGCCCTAGGTGAACACCTGGCGGCACAGTTCGGTTTGCAGCACGTGTTCATTGACATCAACAACCCCGCATGAACTTTCCATGAATAAACCCATTGCGTTTACCTTGGGTGACCCCGTTGGCATTGGGCCTGAAACGATTGCGCGGTTGTTCGCCGCGGGCGGGCCCGAGCTGGAGGGTTGTTTTGTGGTGGGTGACGTGGCGGTGATGCGCCGCGCCGCGTCATTTTTGGGCGCAAGCGTGCCTGTTCCGGTGGCCGAGATCGTGTCGTTGCTTGACTTGGCCATGGTGCCACCGCGCTGCATCCCAGTGTTGCAAGCCCAGGGTCTGCCACCTGATTTGGCAGAATTGCCCATGGGTTTGGTGGATGCAAGGGCGGGCTGTACTGCGGTTGCTTGCATTGAACAAGCCGTGGCGCTCGCGCTGCGGGGCGAGGTGGCGGCTGTTGTTACCGCGCCCATACACAAAGAGGCCTTGGCGGCGGCTGGCAGCCCTTACCCGGGACATACTGAAATGCTGCAGGCCTTGTCAGCCCAGGGCCGTGTCGTGCAGCCTGTGCGCATGATGCTGGCCAACGACGAATTGCGTGTGGTGCTTGTCACCATTCATATGTCCTTGCGCAAGGCGATTGAAGCCGTCACCTTCGACGCTGTGCTGCAAACCCTGCGTATCACCCATGACAGCGCGGCGGCCTGGGGCCAGCTCAAGCCGCGTATCGCTGTGGCAGGCCTGAACCCTCACGCGGGTGAGGGGGGATTGTTTGGGGATGAAGAGCAGCGAATCATTGCGCCCGCAATCCAGGCCGCGCGCGACCTGGGCATTGATGCCCACGGCCCCTTTGCGCCAGACACCATCTTCATGCGGGCGCGTCGCAGCGCCGATCGCGCAGCGGAGTTCGACGTGGTCCTGGCCATGACCCACGACCATGGGCTGATACCGGTGAAATACCTGGGTGTGGAGCAAGGTGTCAACGTGACCTTGGGGCTGCCCTTTGTCCGAACCAGCCCCGATCACGGCACCGCTTTTGACATCGCTGGCCGGGGGCTGGCGGATGCGAGCAGCTTGTTGGCCGCCCTGCGCATGGCGCGTCAACTGGCTCTTGGAAAACCCGGGAACTGAAGCATCAGTGTTTGGTCAGCACAGACTTAGGCGTTGATTTGAGCGCTGCCAACTGGGCCCGTGCACGCGCGGTGGCGCGTTCCATCAAATAGGTGCTTTCAACCGCACGCATGCGACCGCTCTCGCACATTCGGGACAACATGCGGGCGGTGAGCGAAACGGTTTGCTGGTGCTTGCGGCCGTGGGTGAAGACAAAGAAGCTGCGGCCAGGGCTGACAAAACTCAAACGAACCTTTTGCCATTCGTCCTTGAGGTGCATCTGGTAGGCGAAACCGACCTTGATGTGGTCGATCAGATGTGCGCCCTGGGTGACTTCGGCCGGGTCGGCGGTGTTGAGGTCCAGGTTGATGTCCACACCCAGTCCCAAATCCAAATCAAGCGGTGCGTTGCCTGTCGCGCCTAACATGACGGCACTGTTGGCCTCAGCGGCGCCTTCAGCCATGTGCGAAGCTGGTTGAGTCGCACCGAGGTCTTCGCTGAGGTCGATGTCCACCACCTCACCAGCCCAATCGACGGCACTTTCCTCCAGAAGGCCAACACTCTTGGCTTCTTCGGGGGTGAAGCGTTTTTCGATCTCGGCTTCTGACAGCGATGTCACTGCTTCATGGCGTGGGCCGGACTCTTGACCGGGCATGGCCGCATTGAAGATGGCGTCCAACTGCTTGACGAGCAGGTTGTGGTCGAGTTCGGACAGCGCAGGCTGCTTGAGTGACTCTGAGTGCGCGGGCAGCAATTGCGCAAAAAACTGCTTCTGTGCGTCCTCGGGCCAGCCGACCAAACGCAGACCTTCGTTCAAGTCTTTCATCAACGCGGGCAGCTGCATCAAGAACTTCTTGCGCATGGGCAGCGAACCCTTGGGCTGCACACTCATTACCAGGTCACGACCCACGAGCCGCATTCGTTTGGCGATTTCCGAGTTCAACCCGTCACGCCGACTCGTCAATACCAGCGCTTGGCTCCACACCTGAGACAAAAAGTCACGCAAAAACGTGGGCAACTGGATAGGTGTGAGGGCAGATTGCAGTTGCAGCATGTAACGCTGCTGAATGCGCAACTCCGACTCTTTGTTTTCCAAAAGCGCCGCAGCCGAGTTGTGGGCTTGGACGTCGTCATGGGTGAGTTGGGCCACGAAGGCTTCCAACTCGTTGAGTTTGGTTGCGTACAAATCGACTTGGTCAAAGTCACCTTCGACCAACTCTTGCACCAGTTCACGAACCCTGGCCAAGAATTTTTTGCCCGGGCCGTCGTCAAACTCCTCGTAGGCACAAGCCATCGAGGCCATCTTGTTGACGAAACGGCGTACCGGGTGCTTGCGCGACGAAAAGAACGTCGGATCGGCCAGTGCCACACGCAAGACCGGCAACTGCAAACGTGCAATTTGCCTGGCCATTTGAGGCGGCACGCGGTTGTCCGACAAAATTTGGTCGAACAGGCTGCCCACGACATCGATCACCATGTGATCAAGTGCACCGCTGGAGGCTTGCCGCAACTCCTCTCGGTGGGCGCGAATCAAGTTGACGGCCATCAGTCCGGTGAGGCCATCACCATAGCCGGCTGCCCCAGCGGCACCGCGGTCAGCGCCCAATGCGCCAAGCGCGGTCGCTGAAAGCATGTCACCCATATTGGTGTCAGGCGGCAAACGCCGTGCCCCACCTTCGTCCAAAATTCCTGGGCGGCTGGACAGCGCAGTGAGCCGGCGCAGAAGAGCCATCAACTGAGCGTCTCCGCCAGCACTTGCCGTTGCACCGCCGCCTCCACCACCGTGGCCGGCGTTTGCGCGAGCCAGTCCGCTGGGCCCTTTGCTGGCGGCACCGGTGAGATCACGCCCGGAGTTCAGTTCGCCGCCCGATGAAGAACCGAAACCTGAGGATCCACTGCGTGTTGAAATGTGGTCATCGCGCAAAGGGGCATAGGCGGAATTCAGCCCCGGCAGCTGGTGGCCGGGACCATCGACCGCCTTGACGCTGAGCCCCAGTGGTTTCACGCCGCGGTTTTTGAGGTCGGTCAAAATGTTCTTGTACGAGGCTGGCATCAGCTGTGCCAGGGCAAGCCCGAACTCGCGATGCAGCAATTTTCGAACATCTGGCTCGGCGCTGATGGCTTGCACGCCTTTGTAAATAGCCGCGCCAACTGCAGACCCCCGCACAGGATTTCGATCTTCATCGGCCCGAGACAAGCCCATGAGCGACGCCATGTAGGCCGCCATTTCCCGAAGCTCCCATTCGCTGGCATGTGAAATTTGCTGCCCCAAACGGTCAGCAAACATGCGCTCTTCCACTTCGTTGTCGTCGACCAAACTCAGCGACTGCCAGTCCGTCATCGCCAATGTTCGTTTCTCGCCAGTACGTGGCGCGAGTTCGTGCAGCGTGTTTTCGGTGAGGGTATCGGCCACCACCGCTAAAAACTTGTCAGGTTGTTGTTTGAGGTCTTGGCTGGCCTTAAAAAGCATGTCCCGTTCGGTGACACGAGCCGTTGTGGTGGCCTGCGCGGCCATGGCCTGCGAAACCCGCTCAGCCGCAGCGGCAGCTGCCGCGCGCACGTAGTCCAGCGAGGCCTCCAAGGCAGCGGGTAATCGGGAGTCTGTTGCCTTCATGTCGGGGGAAAAGTCATTACGCCAAAGTTAGACTTTCAAGTATGGGCCCAAAACGGTGTTTGTGGGGATGGGTCAGTCGCAAACGAACGACGGCCCCCTCGGGGGCCGTCGTTGTGTTGGGCGAGCTTATTTTTTGAGCGAGTCGCGGATCTGGCGCAGCAAGACCACGTCCTCTGTGGGTTCTGCGGGGGCGGCAGGGGCTTCCTTCTTCAAGCGATTGATTTGCTTGACCATCAAGAAGATGATGAACGCCAAGATCACAAAGTTGATCGAGACCGTCAAAAAATTACCCCAGGCAAACACGTTCGCCACTTTTTGCGCTTCCACGAGCGAGGTTCCTGCAGGCACCGTGCCCGAGAGGACAAAGTACTTGTTCGCGAAATCAATTTGACCTCCCGCGATCAGATTCACCAGCGGCATGATCACGTCTTTGACGATCGAGTCAACAATCTTGCCAAAGGCCGCTCCGATGATGACGCCAACCGCCAGGTCAACGACGTTGCCCTTCATCGCAAATTCTTTGAAATCGGACATCATTCCCATGTTTTTCTCCTGTTGTGCTTAGACCTGCTTGGTTGCCGGGCCGTTACATATGGTTGCTGAATATTTTTTTGAATTGCGCGCCCAACCTTTGAGCGGGTTTTGGCGGCGGCAGGCAGTATCAACCAGAATCTTGGCTTGTCAACCCGGGGTTGAAGTCAGCAATTGCCGCCTTTGCAGCCCATTTCGCGTGTTTTGCCGAAGCAGGGTTGCGGCCTCCAGTACAATGCCGGGTTGCCCAAGATTCATTCTTTCCATGATGCAACATTCATTCCCGAGGCTTTTTGTATGAGTGACCCCAAAGTCGACAGTGGCAAACGCACCTGGCTGATCGCTTCTAGTTGTGCGGGCGTTGTTGGTGGTGCCGCAGTTGCGGTTCCATTTATCAGTACCTTCCAGCCTTCAGAGCGCGCTCGGGCCGCTGGCGCCCCGGTGGAGGTCGATATCAGCAGCCTGCGCCCCGGTGAGAAGGTCACGGTTGAATGGCGTGGCAAGCCAGTGTGGATCATCAAACGCACGCCGGAGCAGCTTGATGCCTTGGCGAAGTTAGACGGCCAACTGGCCGATCCGAACTCGGAGCGCAAACCCGATGAGTTCACTCCCGAATACGCCCGCAATGCCCACCGAAGCATCAAGCCCGAAGTGATGGTGGCCGTCGGGATTTGCACCCACTTGGGATGCTCGCCATCCGATAAATTCACCCCCGGCCCGCAGCCTTCGCTGCCAGACGACTGGGCTGGTGGTTTTCTCTGTGCGTGCCACGGTTCCACCTTCGATTTGGCCGGGCGTGTCTACAAAAACAAACCCGCACCAGACAACCTGGAAGTGCCTCCGCACATGTACTTGTCCGACACCACCTTGCTTATCGGTGAAGACAAGAAGGCCTAATCGCCCGGCATTCCTGCCAAAACCAAAAATCTCCAGAAGCAGCGGTACGTTCAGGAAATCAAACCATGGCTGAATTCAAAGTCGCTCCCGCAAACGCCCACCCAGCTGAAAAGTTGCTCACTTGGGTGGACAACCGGTTCCCGGCGAGCAAGCTCTATAAAGAACACCTCTCCGAGTACTACGCGCCGAAGAACTTCAACTTTTGGTACTTCTTTGGCTCCTTGGCCTTGTTGGTGTTGGTGCTGCAAATCGTCACCGGCATTTTCTTGACCATGCACTACAAGCCAGACGCGGCTTATGCCTTCGCGTCGGTCGAGTACATCATGCGCGACGTGCCTTGGGGTTGGCTGGTGCGTTATATGCACTCCACCGGTGCCAGCGCCTTCTTCGTGGTGGTTTACCTGCACATGTTCCGTGGCCTGCTTTACGGCAGCTACCGCAAGCCGCGTGAGTTGGTCTGGATTTTTGGTTGCGCCATCTTTTTGTGCTTGATGGCTGAGGCCTTCATGGGCTATTTGTTGCCTTGGGGCCAAATGAGCTACTGGGGCGCTCAGGTCATCATCAACTTGTTCGCCGCCATTCCCCTGGTTGGTCCCGACCTGGCACTGCTGATCCGTGGTGACTATGTGGTGGGTGATGCCACGTTGAACCGTTTCTTTGCATTCCACGTGATTGCAGTGCCCTTGGTTCTGCTCGGCTTGGTTGCGGCCCACATCATTGCCCTGCACGAAGTAGGTTCTAACAACCCCGACGGCGTGGAAATCAAGGCCAAAAAAGACGCCAGCGGCAAACCGCTGGATGGCATTCCTTTCCATCCTTACTACACCGTGCACGACATCCTGGGTGTCAGCGTGTTCTTGATGGCTTTCACCGCCATCATCTTCTTTGCACCGGAGCTGGGGGGGTACTTCCTGGAGTACAACAACTTCATTCCGGCTGACCCGCTGAAGACGCCGCTGCACATTGCGCCTGTTTGGTACTTCACGCCGTTTTATTCGATGCTTCGTGCCGTCACCACTGAAATGATGCTGGTGTTGATCGGCTGCGTGGTTCTTGGGGCGTTGCTGGGTGTGGCCAAGGCCAAAATCTCGGGATTGTTCAAACTCATCATCGTGGGCGCCGCCGCCGTGGTGTCGATCATGATGTGGAACATTGATGCCAAGTTCTGGGGTGTGGTCGTCATGGGTGCGGCTGTGATCATTCTGTTCTTCTTGCCCTGGTTGGACCACAGCCCAGCCAAGTCGATTCGTTACCGCCCCGACTGGCACAAGATCATGTACGGCATCTTTGTGATCAACTTCTTGATCTTGGGTTACCTCGGTGTGTTGCCACCGTCTCCAGTCGGTGAACGCGTTTCCCAGGTCGGTACTTTGTTTTACTTTGGCTTTTTCTTGCTGATGCCGTGGTGGAGCAAGCTGGGCGAGTTCAAGCCCGTGCCCGACCGCGTCACATTCGAAGCGCACTGACCCATAGGCACGCACGGGACTTCTTCAACATGAAAAAAATTATTGTTTCTCTGCTGGCGTCTTGGGGCTTTGCCGCGACGGCTTTAGCAGCTGGTGGCGGTGTGGCCTGGGATGTTTTCCCCAAAGAAAAGGTCACTGACGTCGCCGCGTTGCAAAACGGCGCCAAGGTGTTCGCCAACTATTGCTTGAACTGCCATGCGGCATCGTTCATGCGCTACAACCGTTTGCGCGACATTGGCCTGACCGAAGCGCAAATCAAAGCCAACCTGATGTTTGCCACCGAGAAGGTGGGCGACACCATGAAAGTCGCTTTGGATCCTAAACAGGCCAAAGAATGGTTTGGCGGCCTGCCGCCCGACTTGACCTTGATTGCGCGTTCACGGTCGTCCGCTGCCCAAGGACCAGGGACGGATTACCTCTATACCTACATGCGCACCTATTACCGAGACGACACCAAACCCACTGGTTGGAACAACCTGGCGTTCCCCAATGTGGGCATGCCACACGTTCTTTGGGAGTTGCAGGGGCAGCGTGGAGTAGATCCGAACGATCACACGAAACTGATACAGCTCACACCCGGCACCATGACCCAACTTCAGTACGATGAAACGGTGGCTGATTTGGTGGCGTTTTTGCAGTGGATGGGTGAGCCCGTTCGCAGTCAACGCACTCAGCTGGGCGTTTGGGTGCTGCTGTTCTTGGGCGTGTTCAGCTTGATCGCCTGGCGTTTGAATGCGGCATTCTGGAAGGACATCAAGTAACAGCTCAAAGCCTCAAGGCCCTGGTGGTGCTTGAGGCGCAGTGCGCAGTGGGGAGCCTTCGGGGCAAACCACTGCGTTTTAGTTTTTTCATTCTCTATTCGTTTGATCACGGGAGCGCTCCGCCATGATGGTGCTTTATTCTGGAACCACCTGCCCTTACTCGCACCGTTGCCGGTTCGTTTTGTTTGAAAAGGGCATGGACTTTGAAATTCGCGATGTGGACTTGTTCGCCAAGCCCGAAGACATTGCGCTGATGAATCCCTACAACGAGGTGCCTATCCTTGTTGAGCGCGACTTGATTCTTTACGAGTCGCACATCATCAATGAGTACATCGACGAGCGTTTCCCGCATCCTCAGCTGATGCCTGGCGACCCCGTGGCGCGTGCTCGTGTGCGTTTGTTCTTGCTCAATTTTGAGAAAGAGCTGTTCGCACATGTCAACGTTCTGGAAGCCCGCGGCCTAAAACCCAACGACAAACAATTGGAAAAAGCACGCGCGCAAATTCGCGACCGCTTGACTCAACTGGCCCCCATCTTCTTGAAGAACAAGTTCATGTTGGGTGACGACTTCTCCATGCTGGACGTGGCCATCGCCCCTTTGTTGTGGCGCTTGGATTACTACGGCATCGACATGTCGAAAAACGCTGTTCCGCTGCTCAAATACGCCGAGCGCATTTTTTCGCGCCCGGCCTACATTGAAGCGCTGACGCCTTCTGAGAAAGTGATGCGCAAGTAAGGCGCATTGACCGCATCGTCGTCCATGAACATTCCCGTGTCCCCCGCGTCGGGCAGCTCCACCAGGCCCTACTTGATTCGTGCTTTGCACGACTGGTGCACCGAAAATGGGTTCACGCCCTATGTGGCGGTGTTTGTGGATGCCAGCGTTCAGGTGCCTGGCGAGTATGTGAAGAACAATGAGATCGTGTTGAACGTCGGGTTTGAGGCCACCACGGCTTTAAAACTGGGCAACGAGTTCATCGAGTTCAAAGCGCGTTTCGGCGGCACATCACGTGACATTCAGGTGCCTGTGGATCATGTGATTGCCATCTACGCACGGGAAAATGGGCAAGGCATGGCTTTTCCTGTGCCGACTCAAGCCAGTGCTGGAACGGCCACCCATTCGACCCAGGACGAGAGCGAAAAAAAGACCGGCCCCGGTCTGCGTTTGGCCAGTACGGAGTCTTCGGCGAGCGATGAATCTGCCCAAGACAATGACGTGCCACCGGAAACCCCGCCGCCGCCGGGCAGGCCGTCACTCAAACGTGTGAAGTAGTTCAAGAGGTAAATGGGTAACAAGGCCGCGCTAGGCTAAAATGCGCGGTCAGTTTTAGATAGGCCCTTGTAGCTCAGTTGGTAGAGCAGCGGTTTTGTAAACCGAAGGTCGCGGGTTCGACTCCTGCCGGGGGCACCAAATTAAGTCAGGCGCAAAACAAATGCGACCTGCTGCTTGCGGTTTAAATTGTTACCGCACGCCTTGAACCTTGATGCGGATCAGGTTAGTCTGCCATCCCTGCTCGCGCAAAGCGGCCTCAAGTCGGGGTTGCAGTTGGCGCAACTTGGCCGCCACTGAGCCATTGGCAACCAGCAGCGACCAACCTTCGTCATCGACGGGACCAGGTTTGACGTGAGGTAGCAACAACGGTGGTAAGAGTTGTTCAATGGCGGCGAAACGATTGTTGGAGTCGGCGAGCCGTTGGCGCAGCTGAGACAAAGGGGCGCTACGCTCCAAGGCCTGGGACAAGGCCACAGTGTTTGGGACAACCGGGGTGGGTTTGTTGTGCTTCACCCGCTGGAGTTTAACGATGCAAATTCTCATCACTCACGGCAGCCTGGCCAAGGCACGTGTCTTGCACTTCAACCGCTGGCAAATGGTCGCGGCGTTTGTGGCTTTGGTGCTGGTACTCATTGTCTTTTCGGGCACGGTCTATCACATGGTGTTTCTCAAGGCCGCCCGTGAAGGTTGGCCTGTGGTGAGCACCTTGGTGCGTCTGGTGGTCAAAGACGAGTTCGCGCAGCGTGACCGGTTCATGCGGGAGAATTTGGATGCGATGGCCCAGAAGGTCGGTGAGATGCAAGCCAAAGTGGTCAAACTCGAAGCGATGGGTGAGCGTGTTTCTGAGTTGGCGGGCGTCAAACCCACTGAGCTCCCGATTCCGCCAGGTAAAACTGAGCCATTGAAAGCCTCAGGCCAAGGCGGACCATTTGTCCCAGTCCACGGCTCGGGGATGGAGCAATTGAGCAACTGGGCCAGCGCAGTGGATGTGAGGGCCGATCAGAGCACCGACCTATTCACTTTGATTGAGTCGCGGTTGTTCGAGAAAAAACTGGTTTCTCTGATGGTGCCCAACAGCCGTCCTGTTCTGGGGCCTGTGGGTTCCGGATTTGGTTTTCGCACCGATCCCTTCTCTGGGCGTGCCGCCTTGCACACAGGGCTTGACTTCCCAGCCCCCGAGGGCACCCCCATTTACTCGGCTGCGGGTGGGGTCGTCATCGCCAGTGATTTCCACCCAGCCTATGGGCATATGGTGGAGTTGGACCACAACAAGGGCCTGATCACGCGTTACGCTCACGCATCCAAGGTGTTTGTGAAGGCGGGCGACATTGTCAAACGTGGGCAACTCATTGCCCATGTGGGAAGTACCGGCCGCTCCACGGGATCCCATTTGCACTTCGAGGTTTTGGTTGACGGCGTGCCACAGGACCCAGCCAAGTTTTTGGCCAGCGGTGACCCCACCAGCCGTGTGGCCACCTCGGTTGCGAAGCCGACAGGCACCAGGCCCTGACCGCGCAGTTCCGGACGCTGGGGGTGCAGGGGCAACCCATTCCCCGGGGTAAACTCGCATGTTTTGGGTGGCTGCTGCGGGCTTGTCTGCGGCGGTCACGTCCCCACATTGAATACTTAAGCGCTGCGGCGTTGCGTCGTGCAGGTGTGCACGCGCAAACAGGTCTGATGGACTTGGACCACCGCAGCGCTGGGCCCCAACCTTTCATTGCGCATGTTTCCCAAGCTTCTTACCCAGATTTTCGGTAGCCGCAACCAGCGCCTGCTCAAGCAGTATCGGCGTGTTGTGGAGCAGGTCAATAAGCTAGAGCCGCAATTCGAGTCGCTGGACGACGCTGCGCTCAAAGCCAAGACTCAGGCGTTTCGCGACCGTTATGCCAAAGGCGAGACGCTGGATCAGCTT
>JBJOQO010000062.1:0-18808 GCA_046049865.1 Pseudomonadota bacterium
TGCCGACTTCGCCCGCACCCACCAGGTGGCCCTGGCCACCCACGACGACACCACCACCGACCATGTGGAAGAAGCGGTGCAACTGGGTGCCGTGATGAGCGAGTTCCCCACCACCCTGGCCGCAGCCCAGCGTGCCCGCGAGCGCGGACTGTCCACCGTGGCAGGTGCGCCGAATGTGGTGCGGGGTGGCTCCCACTCCGGCAATGTCTCGGCCATCGACCTGGCCCGCGCTGGCGTGCTGGATGCACTGTCGTCTGACTACGTGCCCTCCAGCCTTTTACATGCGGCGTGGCGCCTGCAACGTGACGCGGGATTCTCCTTGCCCGAGGCCTTGGCCGTGGTCACACGCGGCCCTGCTTTGGCTTGCGGTTTGCCTGACCGGGGCGAGATTGGCCTGGGATTGCGCGGCGACTTGGTGCGGGTACGCGAGGTGCTGGATGCGCCTGTGGTCTGCGAAGTGCGCGTGATGGGCCGGCGCGTGGCTTGAGCCAGACCAACATTGGGGCAGTGCATGAGCGTCTGGAACGACCTAGAACCTATCCATGAATAAAACAGCCCTGCGCCGGGGTTCCACAGGCCACGGGCGTAGGAGCAGACCGCGCCGTGGTGTACATCACCACAAGCGGACTGTGACACCCGCCCGTGGCCTGTGGGGCCCCGGCCCGAAGGGTTGTGACGACAAAGCGTGTCTGCGGCGTTGCAACCCTTGCCCAGGGGAAGACCCTGGGCTGCGGCTTGCGCCTTGCATCCATCGCTTTGTCGTCACAACGCAGGGCTGTTTTATTCATGGATAGGTTCTTAGAAGGCCATGTGGCCGATCTCCATGCCTTGCGACGCATTTACCCCGAAGCACCGGGTGAGACCGCATTGGCCAAAGAGGCCAGCTTTGTCCATCCGCTTTACCGCCCCTACATCGAAGCTTCCCCGTTTGTGGTGTTGACCACACTGGGGCCGCAGGGGCTGGACGCCTCACCCCGTGGTGACGCGCCCGGCTTCATCCAAGTGGCCGACGATCACACCTTGTTGTTACCCGACCGTCGCGGCAACCACCGCCTCGACAGCTTGAAGAATGTGCTGTACGACCCGCGCGTGGCGCTGCTCTTCATGATTCCCGGTATCAAAGAAACCTTGCGCGTCAACGGCATTGCACGCATCAGCGCGGCTGCCACTTTGTTGGAACGTTTCGTGGTCGATGGCAAAGCACCGCGGTCTGTGCTGGTCATCAAAGTGCAGAAGGTGTTTTTTCAGTGCGGCCGTGCGCTGATTCGGTCTCAGCTTTGGAGCACCGAACGTCCCGTATTAACTCAACCACTGCCCACACCAGGCAGCATCTTGCAAGCGCTCAGTGGCGAGGGCGTGGACGGCCAGGCCTATGACGCGGCATTACCGGCGAGACAAGCGAAAACGCTTTACTGAGGCCGCTACCGGGCATTCAGGCGATGTCCAGCGCCCCAATGCGCTGAAACCCCGTGCCTGGAAACCCGTGGCGTAACTCGTCCAACATCACCAAGTAGTAGTCCAGCGAGGGTGTGGTTTTGCCCGGTACTTTGGCCAGGTCGTCCCAGCGGCGCAGCGCCACGGCTTGGCGGGCGTAAGGCAGCGCATCAAAGTCTTCGACTTCTTGAGCTGACATGGGCCCACCTTGTAATGTCAAGGAGTGCACCGAAGCGGGCGACAGGCTGGCAGCGTACTCCGGCAAGGTGGCCACCAAATAACGTTTGGCAGCCACATGCAACCGCACGGGCTCGGCCACGGCCATGCCGAAGTGTTCGCGCAGCAATGGCAGCGGGCGCACTTCGTGGCGGTCATCTAACAAATCGTCGGCCAAATCACCGTCGCTGAAATGACCAATGTCGTGCAGCAACGCAGCCGCCACCAAGGTGGCATCGGCATTGGCCCATTCGGCAAGCTGCGCACATTGCAGCGCGTGTGCCAAGGCACTCACGGGCTCACCCCGCGCACCGTCATAACGGCGATTGCCGTGGGTGCGGAACAGGGTTTCAATGTGTGCAACAACGTCCATGGCAGGGCTCACTTCAAATCAATTCAGATCAAATGTTTGCGGCACTGGGCCGACACGGCGTCCAGCACCGTCACGCTCACCACCAACATGATGAGTACGGCGCAGGTTTGCTGGTACTGAAAACCACGAATCACGTCCCACAGCACCATGCCGATGCCACCTGCGCCCACCATGCCCACGACTGAGGCCGAGCGCACGTTGGACTCCAAGCGGTAAAGGGCATAAGAAATCCACAGCGGCAGCACCTGTGGAATCACGCCGTACAAAATTTCAGCCAGTGGGTGGGCACCCGTGGCGCGTATGCCTTCGACGGGTTGTGGGTCGATCGCCTCAACCGCTTCGGAGAACAACTTGGCGAGCACGCCTGTGGTGTGAACCCACAAGGCCAGCACACCTGCAAAAGGCCCCAAGCCCACCGCCACCACAAAAATCAGGGCAAACACCATTTCGTTGATGGCGCGGCAAGCGTCCAACAAGCGGCGCACCGGCTGGTGCACCCACCACGGCGTGAGGTTGCCCGAAGCTAAGAGCGACAGCGGAATCGAACAAACGATGGCCAGCACCGTGCCCCACAAGGCGATCTGCAGGGTGATGACCAGCTCTTGCAAGTAGTACCGCCAGTCGCTGAAATCCGGCGGGAAAAAGCCGCGCCCAAACTCCACCATGTTGGCGCTGTCGTTCCACAGCGCGGCCGGGCGCATGTCGGCACCCTTCCAACTCGCGGCGAGCACTGCCAGCAGGATGCCCCAGGCCAACAGCGTGAGCCAAGAAGTTTTAGGTGGCGCGGGCATTTGGCCCGAGGTCAAGGTGGCGGTAGTCATGGGCTGGGGTGCGACGTTTACTGCAAGCTGGCCAGGCGGCCATCAATCTCTTGCAGCTTGCGGTTTTTTTCGTCTGCAGCCATGCTGGCATCGCTCTCGATTTTGCTGCGCTCGCGGGCCAGCTCCAACTGGCGGATGGGCAACAGCTGGTTGTTGTCAGAGCGCACGAAACCGGCGAAGGTCAGGTTTTTCAGAACCTCTTTTTCGCGGCTGTCTTTGCCGTAGCCGAGCAAGAACTCGGACACGGTTTTTTTGGTTTGCGGGTCCAGGTCTTTGCGCCACACCAGGGGGTCGCTCGGAATCAATGGCGAACGCCACACTTCACGGATGTCGCCTGCTTTTTCTGGCATCTTGATTTTCATGCGGTCCACGCCGTCGCTGGACACGGTGGCCACGTCCACTTGTTTGTTGACCACGGCCAGGATGTTGGTCTCATGGTTGGCGCGCACTGTGCGTTTGAAGTCGCGGGTGGGATCGACCTTGTTCTTGGAAAAAGCGTAAAAGCTGGGCACCAGCATGCCGCTGGTGGAGTTGGGGTCACCAAAACCGAGGTTCAAGGTGGCGCGTGCTTTGATCACGTCGTCCAGCGTACGCAAGGGGCTGTCCTTGTGGACGATCATCAAACTCCAATACCCCTGTGCGCCGTCCGCCTGAGTGACCTTGGCAAAAATTTCACCCTGTGCGCGATCTACCGCCTCGATGCCGGATTTGTTGCCCATCCAAGCCACATGCACCTTGTTGAAGCGCATGCCTTCAATCACACCAGCGTAGTCGGGTGCGAAAAAGGCATTGATCTTCATGCCAGTGGCTTTTTGCATGTCTTCCAGCAAAGGTTGCCAAGCGCTCTTGAGGTTGGCCGAGGACTCGGTCGAAATAATGCCGAAGTTGATTTCTTTCATTTGCGCCTGGGCGCTGCCAAACATCAAGGTGGCGGTGGTGGCCAAGATGGCCAGTGCGTGACGTCGTTGCATGGTGATCACTTTCGTTGTTATGAGTTAACCAAGGTGGTGGGTCAGGCGGCTTGCAGCACAGGCTGCAAAACAGGGGCAGGACCAGTCAGACGGGCGGGTTCAATCGCACCGTGGTTCGGCAGCAGCTCGTGCACGGCGGTTCCATACAGTTCTTGCAAACGTTCTGGGCTGAGTTCTTTGGTGGGGCCGTCAAACACCACCTGGCCCGCGCGCAAGGCAATCGTGCGTGGGCAAAAGGCAAAAGCGAAGTCCACTTGGTGCAGGGAAACAAGCACGGTCACACCAAGTTCGCGGTTCACTTCCGCCAGCAAAGCCATCACGCGGCGAGACGATTCGGGGTCGAGTGAGGCAATGGGCTAGTCGGCCAGGATCACCTCTGCGCCCTGTACCAAGGCGCGTGAAATGGCGGCGCGTTGCTGCTGACCGCCCGACAAAGTCGAGGCACGCTGCCAGGCGCAGCGCTCGATGCCCACATGCGACAAGGCGGCATAAGCACGCTCCAACTCAGCGCGTGGAAACTGTTTGAAGAGGCCGCGCCACAGCGGCAAGCGGTGCAAGGCCCCGGCCAGCACATTGGTCATCACGGGCAAGCGGTCCACCAAATTGAACTGCTGAAAAATCATGGCCACTTTGGCGCGTGTGGCACGCACGTCAGAGGCCAAGCGCCCCGAGCGTTGCACCGAGCGGCCCAGCATTTGCACATCGGACTCGCTGTCCGCATCCGCGCGGTGCAGGCCTGCCAGGTGGCGCAAGAGTGTGGACTTGCCCGAGCCCGAGGCGCCCAGCAAAGCCACCATCTCACCCCGTTGCACTTGGAACGAAACGCATTGCAAGGCGGCTTGGCCGCCAAAACTTTTGCGCAAGGCTTTCACGTTAACCGCAGTCTGGTTCATTCTGGCCGTCCAATTCTTGGGCTTGCAATGCCGCGATGATGGGCAGGGGCTGTGACAGTGCGATGACTGGCCCGCATATTTCACCAGGCCGCTCTCCTATGCCCCGCAACGCTCTGTGAATGCTGGCTTGATGGCTTCGATTCCCCAGTCCAATTTGCACCGAACGCTACACACCCGATTGAGCCGCGCTACGGTGCGCTGGCGGCGTTGCTCCTCCTGTTGGGCATCAGCCCACTGCGTCGTCGCGCCTTGCCAGCCCACCGCATCGCAGCACACTCGGGCGCGTCCCTGGTTAAACATGCGGGCCAGCCCTCACCATTTGCTGTCACGAAACCGTCACTTGTTTTTCATGTAAGGGACACACCCCAACGTCACCATGACGCGGCTCATGAAAACCATCACCCTCATCTACTTCAACGCAGGCGGTGGCCACCGAGCCGCCGCTTTGGCACTGGAAGACGTGATGCGCCAACAACAGCGCCCGTGGAAGGTGCGGCTCGTGAACCTGACCGAGGTGCTGGACCCGAAAGACGCCTTTCGCAAACTCACCGGCTTCGCCCCGGAAGACCTCTACAACAAACGTTTGGCACGCGGCTGGACCTTGGGTTTGACCCAGGAACTCAAGCTGCTGCAAGCCATGATTCGGCTCAGCCACACCACACTCGTGCGCAAGCTGCAGCAGTTTTGGCTGCAGACCGAACCTGATCTGGTGGTGTCTTTGATTCCCAATTTCAACCGGGCGCTCTATGAGTCGGTCACCAGCACCTTGCCCGGTGTGCCCTTCGTGACGGTGCTGACCGACATGGCCGACCACCCACCGCATTTTTGGATCGAGCCTGGCCAGCAGCAACACTTGGTGTGCGGCACGCCCCGTGCAGTGGAGCAGGCCCGTGCAGCAGGTTATGCGCTGGAAAACATCTCCTTGACGACAGGCATGATTCTTCGGCCTTCGTTCTATGAACACCGTGAGCGGCCGCAGGGTGTGCAGCGTATGGATGCATGCCAAGCCTTGGGGCTGGATCCCAACCGCCCCATCGGTTTGGTGCTGTTCGGCGGTCAGGGCTCCATGCAAATGGTCTCCATGGCGCGGGCATTGGGGAACGTTCAATTGATCCTGATGTGCGGCCACAACCAGGTGCTGGCTGACAAACTAAAAGCACTGAACCGGTCGGCGTCCAGCGCCGTGGTGGGTTTCACCTCCAACGTGGCCCAGTACATGGGGTTGGCAGATTTTTTAGTTGGCAAACCCGGCCCGGGCAGCATCAGCGAAGCCTTGCACATGGGCTTGCCCGTCATCACCTGTAAGAACGCTTGGACCATGCCGCAAGAACGGTACAACGCCGATTGGTTGGCGCAGCAGGGCGTGGGTTTGGTGCTTTCTTCGATGCGTCAGTTGCCTGCGGCGGTGGCGCGTTTGCTCGCCGATCTTCCGCGTTATCAGGACCGCGTGCGTCAGCTAGACAACCGGGCGGTGTACGAGTTGCCCGAGATATTCGCCGATTTGATGCTGGCCGCCGCCGCACCGACCGGAACTCCGACGGGCACAGGCTCTTCTGCGATGGGCGAGACCACCGCTGCTGAACGCGCGGCAGGCAAAGCCTCCGCGCTGTAGTCCAGAATTTCCAAGCGGCCATCGAAGTGTTCGACCATGGCGGTGAGGCTTTCCACCCAGTCACCGTCGTTGCAATACAGCACGCCCTCGATCTCGCGGATTTCCGCGTGGTGGATGTGGCCGCAAACCACACCATGCGCGCCGCGTTTGCGTGCCTCTTTGGCCACGGCCTCTTCAAAGTCGCTCACATAACTGACAGCGCGTTTGACCTTGAGTTTTAGGTAACGCGACAAGCTCCAGTAGGGCAAACCCAGGCGCGCCCGGGTGGCATTGAACCAGCGGTTGACCTTGAGCGTGAACTCGTAAGCGATGTCGCCCGCGTAGGCCAACCACTTGGCGCACTGGATCACGCCGTCAAAAAGGTCGCCGTGCGTGACCCACAAAGTTTTGCCATCGGCCGTGGTGTGCATGCAGTCCTCCACCACATCGACGCCGCCAAAGTTGTGGTTCAGGTAGCGGCGCGCGAACTCGTCGTGGTTACCGGGCACAAAAATGACTTTGGTGCCTTTGCGCGCCTTGCGCAGAATTTTTTGCACCACATCGTTGTGGCTTTGTGGCCAGTACCAGGAGCGGCGCAGCTGCCAGCCATCAATGATGTCGCCCACCAAATACAAGGTGTCGCAGTGGGTGTCGCGCAGAAACTTCAATAGCGCAACAGCCTGGCAGCCGGGGGTGCCCAAGTGCAGGTCAGAGATCCAAACCGTGCGCACCTTCAAGCGAATTTTTTCGTCGTCGTGGTCCATGCCCAAGTCCTTGGCTTGCATGGACACGCATCGTCTCAAACCCAGATGACGGTGCCGTGAATTTGGCCGTTGGTTTACTCAGGTGTGCGTTTGAGATCACGAAACGCCGCAAACAACCATGACCGCATACCCACCACCAAGGTGTAAGGCTGCTTCTGATCGCTGGGCAGTTTCTGATCCGCCAGGTGCTGCTGGGCAAAATCCTGGCCAATGCGCTGCAGCCGCTCGGCAAAGCTGCCCGCCAAACTTTTGCCAATTTGGCCGTGCACCAGCATCAGCATTTCACCTTCGCCATCAAAGCCGCCGGAGAAATAGTCGCCCACCACATGTTGGCGAAAGAAGCTCATCACGGGCCCATGCGCTCGCCAGCGAAATGTTTTGGCGAGTTTCAATCGGTAGCGGTTCATGGGTTTGAGTTCAATCACACCCAAACGATCCAGTACGGCCAAGTAGGCAATACATTCAGGCTCGCTCACGGTGTAGGTGCTGATGATTTGTTCAAACGTCCACTGGCTCATGCAGCAGATGGCGATCAAGAGCAAACGTTTGTCCGCCACCACGGCTTTTTCTTGCTCCAGGGTCAGCTCGCGGCGCAGTGGCTGGGCGTCCACCACCTGACGTGCCAACTCGGCAAAGTCCATCTTCAAAACCCGCAGCACATCGTCAATGCGCGACAGCGGCATGTCGGCTTTGGCAAAAATGCGCTTGATGCTGGACTCGGACATGCCGAGTTCCTTGGCCAACTCGGCATAAGTGATGTTGGCGGCTTTGAGTTCCGCCTTGAGGGCGGCGACGAGGTCTTGGGTGGTGCTCATGGTGCGCAGTGGCCAAATGGTGAACGAAGTATCGCAAACCGAAACGCAGGGTGACACCACACGCCACCCCTGAACGGGCGGCTTGCTGGGCCAACGGCTTTGCGGCATCGTCGCGGCGCATGTCGATAATGCCCCGCCTACGCAGCAAATCGCTGCCGTGAATGCCACGGGATAACCCCTAGGAGTGCGCTTGAACCAGAACCCGACCCCGAACCCCGCAGCCCTTGCGCCGACTGAACACCCGAATCAATTCGCCCTACTCCGTCAGCGCCGTTTTGCCCCGTTCTTCTGGACGCAGTTTTTGGGGGCGGGGAACGACAACCTGTTCAAGTTTGCCTTCACCGTGATGGTGACTTACCAGCTGCAAGTCAGCTGGTTGCCCAGCCAGCAGGCGGGGCTCGTGATTGGGGCGCTCTTCATTTTGCCCTTTTTGTTGTTCTCGGCCACCAGTGGGCAGCTCACCGACAAGTTTGACAAAACCATGGTGATACGCCGCATCAAGTCGCTAGAGATCGCCATCATGGCGCTCGCCGCCTGGGGCTTTTGGACTTCCCATGTGCCGATGCTGCTCGCCTGCGTGTTTTTGATGGGCTTGCACTCCACCTTGTTCGGGCCGGTGAAGTTTGCCTACCTGCCGCAGCACTTGAATGAGCGTGAACTCACCGGTGGCAATGGCATGGTGGAGATGGGCACCTTTGTCGCCATCTTGCTCGGCCAGGTCGCGGGCGGACTGCTTGTGGCCATTCCCGACGTCGGTCCGCACTATGTGGCGCTGGCCTGCATGGCCGTGGCGATCCTCGGGCGGCTCACGGCACAGGCCGTGCCGCCTTCGCCCGCATCGGATCCGGGTTTGCGCATCAACTGGAACCCGTTCACGGAAACCTGGCGTAACCTGAAACTGGCCCACGGCAACATCGTGGTGTTTCGCTCGCTGCTGGGCATCTCGTGGATGTGGTTTTTCGGCGCGGTGTTTTTGTCGCTCTTTCCCACGTTTGCCAAAGATGTGTTGCACGGCGATGCCAAGGTGGCCTCGCTCTTGCTGGTGGTGTTCTCTGTCGGCATTGGCATTGGATCGCTCTTGTGCGAAATGCTGTCGCGCCGCCATGTGGAAATTGGCCTCGTGCCCCTGGGCGCAATTGGCATGACGATTTTTTCTGTGGATTTGTACTTCGCCTCGCGCAGCCTGCCTGCCGCGCCCATCATGGACGTGGCCACCTTCCTGGCGCAGCCCCAACATTGGCGCGTGATGGCGGACTTGGCCCTGCTGGCGCTTTTTGCTGGCCTCTATAGCGTGCCGATGTACGCCTTGATCCAGCTGCGCTCACCGGACAGCCACCGCGCCCGCATCATCGCCGCCAACAACATCCTGAACGCCCTCTTCATGATCGTCAGTTCCATCATGGTGGGCGTGTTGCTGATGCTGGGTTTGAGTCTGCCCCAGGTGTTTCTGGTCACGGGTTTGCTCAATGCAGTGGTTGGGGCTTATATCTTCTTGCTGGTGCCCGAGTACCTGCTGCGTTTCATTGCTTTCATCGCCAGCCACTTCATCTACCGCTTCAAGGTGCGCGGTGACGAGCACATCCCCACCCAAGGAGCGGCCATTCTGGTGTGCAACCACGTGAGTTTCATCGACGCGGTGTTGCTGATGGCCGCCAGCCCAAGGCCCATTCGTTTCATCATGGACCACCGCATCTTCGCTGTGCCGGTGCTGGGTTGGCTCTTCAAACTCGTCAAGGCCATTCCAATTGCACCGCAAAAAGAAGACCCCGTGGTTTACGAACGCGCCTTTGAACAAGCCCGTGCCGTGCTGGCCGATGGCGAGTTGTTGTGCATCTTTCCCGAAGGGGCCATCACCAAAACCGGCGAGCTGGGTGAGTTCAAAGGCGGCGTGATGAAAATTCTGCAAACCCACCCGGTACCTGTGGTGCCCATGGCTTTGCACAACCTGTGGGGCTCCTTCTTTTCACGCATTGAAGGCGCGGCCATGACCAAACCTTTTCGCCGTGGCCTGTGGAGCCCCGTCACCTTGGTGGCTGATGCAGCGATCCCCGCAGCGCACGTGACACCTGCGTTGCTGCGTGAACGTGTTCTGGCCTTGCTGCAGCGATGACGCAGCCGCTTGTCATCCCCCTTCTTGCTTTATTCCTTGACCGTCAATTTGACTCACTCAACATGAAAAAACTGGTCTGCTTGTTTTTAACCTTCCTCTTGGTGGCTTGCGCGACAAAACCTGGCACCTCAACTCCGCCGCCGACCGATGGCCAGGCGAGTGCCGCAACACAGACTGGTGCGGCTGCGGGACCAACGGGTGGGCAGGTGGGCGAAGCGGTGACTGCGCCATTGCGCACGCTGAACTTGATCAAACCCGATGTGGCCGCTGCGCTGCGCAGCGCAGCCGAGGCCCCTTACGCGCTCCCACAGCCCTTGACCTGTGACGCCATCGGGGCCGAGGTGGTGGCACTGAACACGGCACTCGGCGCTGATCTGGATGCCGTCGCATCCAACACCAGCGCCAGCTTGGCCGACCGGGGCACTGAGGCCGCCAACAAAGCCGCCATCGGCGCGCTTCGCAACGCCGCCGACGGTTTGGTGCCCTATGGTGGTTTGGTGCGTCAACTCAGTGGTGCCAACCGCGCGGCCAAGGAGGCCGCCGATGCGCGGGCAGCAGGCGTTGTTCGCCGGGCCTACCTCAAGGGCCTGGGCCAAGCGATGAAGTGCGAAGCACCGGCTGTGCCTTTGTCTGAAGGCCGAGCGCCGCCCAAGCCCGCAGCACAACCCAACGAGACCGCACCAACGCCAGCCTCGGAACCTTAAAACCGTGCCGCCATGGTGTTGGCCACACTGCGCAGTGCTTGGCTGACCGGCTCGTGCGCGGCCAGCCGCTGCCAAAACTGGCGTGCCAAAGCCACTGACGGCGCGTGACTCACAGCAGTCAGCTCGAAGGGTGTGTAGTCGCCCAAGCCGGTGTAGCTGTCGGGTCGCCAACGCATGGGCAACATGTCGTACAGCGGGGCCAGCGAAAAAACCGCTTTGGCCGGTTCATCGGCCCACAGGCTGAGGTTGCCGAAGTGCATGTCGGTGTTGTTGATGAGGCGGCCAAAAGCCCACCAAGTGCGTGCCATGGCGGCGTCGCTTTCGCTCAGGCGGCGCTGCAATACCAAGGCATCGCAGGTGGCCGCCCAGTGTTGCCGTGCACCCGGCACAAAGGCGGCATGCACGGCATCCAGTGCCACGGCATGGCGACGACCATCCTGCCCCAGGCGATCAAAGCGGGTGGATTCCAAATAGGTGCGCGCCTTTGTTTCCAGCACCCTTGTTGTTGCCACAGGGTGCCCATGATCTCTCAGCACTTGCAAGGCAAGTAGCTCGGCATGCAACAAGTCGTGCCAACGCTCGCCAAAAGGCGTTCCACGGGGTGGTGAGAACTTCACCAGCACGCGCTCGCCCGTGGCCAGTCGGGTCAGAAATTTCGCTTGTTCGCCCCCCGCCGATGAGCCTGCGGGCAGTGTCTGTTGTACATCGGCCGCGAGCGCGTCGTATTGAGCGCCGCGCTGCAGCAGGTCCAGGGGCAATTCCGGAATCAGCTCACCTTGAGTTTCCCCCAGCGAAATGGCTCCCGGCGCGTCGTCCACGCGCAAAGCGGCGTAAAGCACTTGTTCCAAATCCCATTGGTCGGGGTCGCTGCCCAACCCCACGGCCTTTCCCCACGCGCGACCCAAAAAACCTTGCGCTTTCAGTGGTGACAGGTACCAAGGCAGTTGATCGCGGGTGACCTCGTCGATGCCCTCGGCCTGCACATGCACGCGCCCGCCAGACAAGGAGGTGAGCGTGCCCCAACGGCGGGTGTGGCCTGCGGCGTCAGTCCACCACAGCGCCTGCTGGGCGGACAAACCACGAATCAATGCCGGGCGACCATAACGCGTGCGTTTGCCTTGACCCAGCTGCACCAATTGCGGCGCCAAGGCCTGCAAGGCGCGTGACACGGTGGGCTGGCTTTTGCCGCTGAGTTGCTGAAGCTCCAGCGAACTGGCCAAACCACGCTCGGCCAAGGCGGCCATGATGAGGGCCTGCAAGGAGTCTTGGCGCGCATTCATGAATAGAATTCAAAAGAGATTTATTTAACAATAACAACATGTTATATCTATTTTGAATTGATTATGAATAGTATTTGAATAGATTTATTACGCTGCGCATTGCCTACGGGCATCGCGCCACTGCACCATCAAGGCCTCCCACTTGGGCCTGGCGGCTGCCAAGTGGCGCTCCTTCACGTGGCCGTAACCACGAATGTCTTCGGGGATGCTGGCAATCTGCACCGCCAATGACAGGTTGTCGTCACGCAGGCCTTGCAGCAGTTCTTCGATGCAAACGCGGTACTGCTGAATCAAGGCGCGCTCCATGCGGCGCTCTTCTGTTTTCCCAAAGATGTCGAAGGCCGACCCGCGCAGGCCTTTGAGTTTGGCCAGCAACTTGAAGCTGCTGCGCACCCAGGGGCCAAAGGGCTGTTTCACGAGTTCACCTTTTTGATTCTTCTTGGCCAGCAGGGGTGGCGCGAGGTGGTGGTGGAGCTTGTAGTCGCCCTCAAACTGCGCCGCAATCTTGGCGACAAAACTGGGGTCGGTGTGTAAGCGCGCCACTTCGTACTCGTCTTTGTAGGCCATGACCTTGAACAAATAACGTGCCACCGCTTGCGTCAATTTCGTGCTGCCCAAAGGCGCTTCTGCGGCGCGCACGCGGGCTACAAACTGTTGGTAGCTGGTGGCGTAAGCGGCGTTTTGGTAACCCGTGAGGAAGTCCACGCGCTGCTGCACCATGTCGTCCACATTGCCAGCCTTCTTCACGAACTGAATCACTTGCGCGGGTTGCATCAACTTGCGCACCGCAGTCAGATCATGGGCAGCTCGGCGGCCCCATTCAAAGGCCGCCTTGTTGTTGTCGATCTGCACATTGTTGAGTTCAATGGCGCGCATCAAGGCCGCATGGCTCAGAGGAATGCGGCCCTGTTGCCAGGCATAGCCCAGCATCAGCGGGTTGGCATAAAGCGAGTCGCCCAAGAGGGTTGTGGCCAGCTCATCGGCGTTCACATGGCCCACGGACTGCGCACCCACAGCCGACGTAATGGCGCTCTCGCAGTTGCCTGCGGGCGACTGCCAATTGGGTTGCGTCACAAACGTAGCGGTGGGCGATGCATGGCTGTTCAGTGCCACATAGGTGCGGCCCGCCACCATGGTGGCCAGCGTGGCTTTGTTCGCCGCCACCAAGGGGTCGCAGCCAATGATCAGGTCTGCCTCCGCCGTGCCGACTTTGGTGGTGTGGATGGCCTCCATGCAGTTGGCGATTTGAATGTGGCTCCAGGTGGCGCCGCCTTTTTGCGCCAGGCCCGCAGCGTCTTGGGTGACGATGCCCTTGCCTTCCAGATGCGCCGCCATGCCCAGCAACTGGCCGATGGTGATGACACCGGTTCCGCCCACGCCCGCCACGATGATGCCCCAGGGGCTTTCGGCCACAGGCAGCTGGGGCTCTGACAACGCGGGCAGCGAGAAGGGGTTGGGCCGCTCGGTTTTACTTTTCTTGGCCGACTTCAGTTGCCCACCTTCCACCGTCACAAAACTCGGGCAAAAACCTTTCACGCAGGAATAGTCTTTGTTGCAGGTGTTCTGGTTGATTTGGCGTTTGCGGCCGAACTCGGTTTCCAGCGGTTCCACGCTGAGGCAATTGCTTTGCACGGAGCAGTCGCCGCAGCCTTCACAAACCAACTCGTTGATCACCACCCGTTTGGCTGGCTCCACCAGCTTGCCGCGTTTGCGACGGCGGCGTTTTTCGGTGGCGCAGGTTTGGTCGTAAATGATGGCGGTGGTGCCTTTGATGTCGCGGAACTGGCGCTGGAGCGCATCCAGCTCGTCACGGTGGTGCACTGTCACGCCCGCCAGTAAATCAACGCCTTGGTATTTTTGCGGTTCGTCGGTCACGATGACCAACTTGGTCACGCCCTCGGCCTTCAAGCTCTGCATGATTTGCAGCACCGAGTGGCCTTCTGGTCGTTCGCCTACTTGCTGGCCGCCCGTCATGGCCACCGCGTCGTTGTACAGAACTTTGTAGGTGATGTTCACGCCGGCCGCAATGCTTTGGCGTATCGCCAAGAGGCCACTATGAAAGTAGGTGCCATCGCCCAGGTTGGAAAACACATGGCTGTCGGTGGTGAAGGGTGCTTGGCCCACCCAGGCCACACCCTCGCCACCCATTTGGCTGAAGGTGACGGTGCTGCGGTCCATCCAGGTGGCCATGTAGTGGCAACCAATGCCGCCCAGCGCGCGTGAACCTTCTGGCACTTTGGTGGAGGTGTTGTGCGGGCAACCGCTGCAAAACCAGGGCGTGCGCTCTGCGCCCGTTAAATCGACCGTGGTGAGGCTGCGTTCTTTGGCCTCAATCATGCGAATGCGTTCATCCATGCGGGCTGCGGTGTCGGCATCCACGCCGAGCTTTTTCAAACGTTTGGCGATGGCCTTGGCAATGATGGCGGGCGTTAAGTCAGCCTGAGCGCGCAAGAGCCAGTTTTGACTCGGGTTGGGTCGGCTCCATTCGCCGCCATGCCCACCGTAAGGCCCGTCCCGGTCCGCGTCGCCTTCAGCTTCATCGAACTTGCCCAGCACATTGGGCCGCACGTCAGCACGCCAGTTGTAGAGCTCTTCTTTGAGCTGGTATTCAATGACCTGGCGCTTTTCTTCCACCACCAAAATTTCTTGCAACCCTTGAGCGAAGGCGCGGGTGATGGTGGCTTCCAGCGGCCACACCACATTCACCTTGTGCAGGCGGATGCCCAGTTGGCGGCAAACATCGTCGTCGAGCCCGAGGTCATGCAAGGCTTGGCGGGTGTCGTTGTAGGCCTTGCCGCTGGCGATCAAACCGAAGCGGTCGTTCTGCCCTTCAATCACGTTGTAGTTGAGTTTGTTGGCCCGCACATAAGCCAGCGCGGCATACCACTTGTGGTCCATCAAACGGGCTTCTTGTTCCAGCGGGGCGTCGGGCCAGCGGATGTGCAAACCGCCCTCGGGCATGGGAAAGTCAGTGGGAATCACGATGTTCACGCGATCCGGGTCAACGAAAACGCTGCTGGCCGACTCCACCACTTCTTGAATCGTTTTCACCCCCGCCCACACGCCAGAAAAGCGGCTCATGGCGAAGGCGTGTAGGCCCATGTCCAGAATGTCTTGCACGCTGCTCGGGAAAAACACGGGCAAGCCGCAGGCTTTGAAGATGTGATCGCTTTGGTGGGCGGCGGTGGAGCTTTTGGCAATGTGGTCGTCGCCCGCAATGGCAATCACACCACCGTGTTTCGACGTGCCCGCCATGTTGGCGTGCTTGAACACATCGGAGCAGCGGTCCACGCCCGGGCCTTTGCCGTACCAAATGCCAAACACACCATCGAACTTGTTGCCTTGGGGGAAGAGGTCGAGCTGCTGCGTGCCCCACACCGCGGTGGCGCCCAACTCTTCGTTCACGCCGGGCTGAAAAATAATGTTCTGTGCGGCCAGGTGTTTTTTGGCTTGCCACAAGGCTTGATCGTAAGTTCCGAGCGGCGAGCCCCGGTAGCCGCTGATGAACCCGGCGGTGTTCAAACCTTGTAATGCATCACGCTGGCGCTGCAGCATGGGCAGTCGCACCAGGGCTTGCACGCCACTCATGAAGGCTCGGCCATGGCCCAGGCTGTATTTGTCGTCGATGGTGACGGTCTCCAGCAACTGGCGGATGGACTCGGGCAAGGGGGCGTTCATGGCAGCTTTTCTCCGCAGCAGGTGGTGCGTCAGAGTGTAGAGAATCGGCTCCGTGAAGTCTTTTCTATTAGTGCGCCATTTGACGGGTTTACAGCAAGGATGTTTCTCTAGAGGATAGAAACAATGCAAAATATAGCCAATCATGAGCATTTCAGGGAAATCCCGTAGCGCCACACCGAGCACCGCAGTCGAGCCCGCCGCCACACACGGCGAGGCGCTGGACCGCTACGACATTGCCATCTTGCGCGAGTTGCAGCGCGACGCCAGGTTGGCCAACGCCGAACTCGCCAGCCGCATTGGCCTGTCAGCCGCGCCCACCTGGCGGCGCGTGAAGTGGCTGGAGGAACAAGGTTTCATCACCGGCTACCGCGCCGAGATCGACAGGCGCAAAGTCGGCCTCGGTGTGTTGGCTTTTGTGCGCATCGACGCCGACCGCAACACCCGCTCGTCCACCTTCGAGTTAGAGGAAGCCATACGCAAGGTGCCCGAGGTCATCTCCTGCCACTACATCTCAGGCTCGGGCACGTTCGAGCTGCAGGTGATGACGACCGACCTCGACGCTTTCTCCCACCTGTCCCTGGACGTGCTGATGAACCTGCCCCATGTGAAAGACCTGCACACCAGTTTTTCGTTGGGTGAGGTCAAGGCCGAGGGGGCGTTGCCGTTGCGGCATTTGGATACGCTGGCTGGGGGAAAACTGTCGCCTTGAAACAAGCGGGTCAACCCAGGCCTTGCAAGCGTCCTGCCAGGAACAGGCGGTCACTCTCTTGGTTCGCCAGCGCGATGGCTTGATCGTAGGCCTGCCGCGCCGCTTCTATCTGGCCTGCCATTGAGAGCACAGCGGCGCGCGCCGCGTGAAACGGCTGGAAGTCGGCCAGCGGCTCACGCAGCTCTTGCAGCGTGGCCAGGGCCGCAGCCACCAGGCCGTTTTCGGACAGCGCAACCGCGTGGTTGACGCGCACCACTGGCGTGGGCTCCAGGGGAAGCAGGGCGGTGTAGAGTTGCAAGATCTGGGGCCAGTCGGGCCCGGGTTCGGCCATTTGGCAGGCGCTGATCGCGGCTTTGATCTGGAACGGCCCAGCCCTTTTACGCCGCAGCGCCGCTTCCAGCCGTTGCCGCCCTTCGGCTTCTTCGTCGCGGTTCCAGAGTTTGCGGTCTTGTTCGGCGGGCGGCACGGTGGCCCCGCTGGCGTTCACGCGCGCGGCACGGCGTGCGTTGGTCAGCAGCATCAGGGCCAGCGCGCCTTCGATCTCGGGCTGCGCGGGGCACAGGGCGTCGAGCAAGTGCGCCAGAAACAGCGCCTCGCCGCAAAGGTCGCGCGTTTCGTCGGGTGCGGGGGTGTAGCCGGTGGTGAAGATCAGGTAGACGGTGGTCAGCACCGCCTGCAGCCTGTCGTGCCAATGTTCGGGCGGTGGCACGGTGTAGGCGATGCCGGCACTCGCGATCTTGGTTTTGGCGCGGGTGAGGCGCTGGCCCATGGTGGTTTCGTTGTCGAGAAAGAGGCGAGCGATTTCGCTCGTCGACAGGCCGCAGACCGTGCGCAGCGTCAGCGCTACGCGCGATTTGAGCTCCAACGCGGGGTGGCAGCAGGTGAAGATCAAACGCAATCTCTCGTCGGGAATGGGTTCGGGTTCGTCCTGGCCCAGCAGCTCGTTGACCAGGTGCATCGCCGCTTCGCGCTCGGCGTCTCGACCCTCGGCGCGCAACTGGTCGAGCGCTTTGCGGAAGGCGACGCGGATCAGCCAGCCCTGCGGCGACTGGGGCAGGCCGTCGCGGGCCCAGTGGCTCAGGGCCGAGAGGCTGGCTTCCTGCAGGGCGTCTTCGGCGCGCTGGAACGAGCCGAGGCGGTGCGTCAGCGCGGCCATCAGCCGCCCCCGGTCGTGGCGCAAGACGGTTTCCAGCGCCTGGACAACCGCGATGGCCTGGGCGGGGGCGCTCATGCCTTGCCTGGAATCAGGTGTTGGCCGGGTTGTAGTCCATCAGGGGCCGCACTTCGACGGTGCCGAATGCCGCCACCGGGATCTGCGCCGCGTAGCGCAGGGCGGTGTCGAGATCGGGCAGGTCGAGCACGTAGTAGCCGCCCAGGTGTTCGCGGGTTTCGGCAAACGGGCCGTCCATGGTTTCGACCTTGCCGCCGCGCACTTTGAGGGAGGTGGCGGTTTCAACACCTTGCAGGCCTTCGCCGCCACGCAAAATGCCGTCCGTCCTGGCCTTTTCGCTGAAGGCGGCAAAGTCGGCCATCATGGTCTGGAACTCGGGCGTGCCGTAGGTAGGCTCGGACTCTGGGGTGCTGTATAGCAAGAACATGTATTGCATGGTGAATTCTCCAAAGGGTTCTGGGAACAATGAAACTGGGGGTTGAGGAAAGGCGGCGTCACAGGCCAAACGACGTGACGAGCAGGCAGCCCATCACATTGAGTAGCGCCAGCAGGCTGGCCGTATTGCCGATGTAGCGCGCTGGGTGGGCGGCGTTGCCCGCCTTGAGCCCCAGCGGGTGGATCAGTCGCCCGGCCAGCAGCAGGGCGCCGGAGGCGTGCAGCCAGGGGTCCCCCGCGCCGTTGCCCTCGGCCAGCGCCATCAGCAGGATCACCCAGGGCGCCCATTCAATGAAATTGCCGTGCTGGCGCACACGTTCATGCAGCGCGGGGTTGCCCGCATCGCCGATGGACACCTTGAGGTTGGCTCGCATCATGGAGACCCGGAACCAGAGAACCAGGCCCAACAGGGCCAGGGGAAACGCGTAGAGGGCAGTGATTTGGAAAGCCATGACAACTCCTTTTGTTGGTGATTGGCATACTAAGACGCCGCCGACCAGCCGGATTTCGACATCATGAAGAAAAATTTTTCAGGCAACCAAAGCGTTGCCCGATCGGCTGCAGTTCCTGAACCAGCCATAGGGCTTGAGTAGGCCTCAAAGCATGGTCAGCTTCTGCGCCCGGTTAAGGATGCTCTGCATAACTCTTGCGAGGCTGTGTCACGGCGGATCGGGATGGGCTACAAGGCGCTTTTTTGCGGCCAATAGCTTGGGCTATTGGCAAGAAAAGCAACGCCGTAGACTGCCCGAGTCCGTGCTGCCACTACGTCTCAGGCTCGGGCACGTTCGAGCTGCAGGTGATGACGACCGACCTCGACGCTTTCTCCCACCTGTCCCTGGACGT
>JBJOQO010000063.1:0-18630 GCA_046049865.1 Pseudomonadota bacterium
GCCTCTCGGTTGGATCGGCTTGCTTTTGGGCATGTTGGCGATGCGCAGGCGGTGGGGAATGGCGTGTTTGAACTGCGTATTCACTACGGGCCTGGTTATCGCATCTACTTTCAGCGACGGGGTGAAGTGCTTGTTGTGTTGCTGTGTGGGGGCGACAAGAGCACGCAGACCAAGGACATTAAAAATGCGGCTCGACTGGCTGCGCTTTGGAGTGATGAGCATGGCTGAGAAACTGACTCCCTACGACCCCGCTGCAGACCTTGCCAGTGAACAAGCCATGGCGACATTCATGGCGGAGGCATTCGAGACGAGTGATGCCGCCTACATTGCGCATGCGTTAGGCGTGGTTGCACGAGCCAAGGGCATGTCGCAAATCGCGGGGCAAACTGGACTATCGCGTGAGCAGTTGTACCGATCGTTCAGTGCCAACGGAAACCCCACACTGAAGTCCACCTTGGCGGTCATGAAAGCGCTGGGGATTGTTTTGTCGGCTAAGGCGTCTGCTTAATGGCGGGCGATCCAACTTGCCGGACGAAGGTGACAACCATTTGGGAAAAGAGGAAAATGGGGTCAGGTCTAACATAACAACATTCTGCTAAAGTCCGCGCATCACCCAGCAGAGTTTTTGCTATTGACAACCACAACAGAAGTGTTAAGTTTCTGATCGTGAACTCGAAACAGATGAAACGTTGGTTGGAGCAGCAAGGCGCGACGTTTTTGCCGGGCAAGGGGTCTCATTTGAAGGTTTTTCTGAACGGTCGGCAGTCCACGTTGCCGATGCACGGGGCGGCTGAACTTGGCAAAGGGCTTGAGGCGGCCATCAAGCGCCAACTTGGTTTGAAGTAAGGAGGTGCGACGTATGTTTGACTATCCAGTGACCCTCACGCCCGATGGCGGTTCGGTGTTAGTGACCTTTCCTGATGTGCCACAGGCCATTACTTTTGGGTTGGATGAAGACGAAGCGCTGATGCGTGCGGTGGATGCCTTGGAAACAGCGCTGTCGTTTTACGTGGAAGCGCGGCAAGCCCTGCCTGTGCCCAGCAAAGCCCGGCGTGGGCAGCATGTGGTGCGCCCATCGGCGTTGGAGTGTGCCAAGTTGGGCTTGTACCAGGCCATGTTGGCGCAGGGTGTGAAGAAGTCGGAACTGGCGCGGCGGTTGGGCTGGCATATGCCGCAGGTGGACAGGCTTTTTGATCTGCGACACGCGTCCCGCTTGGATCAAATTGAAGCGGCGGCTCGTGTGTTGGGTTGTGGTGTGGAGGTGCGGGTCGCTTGAGCCCTTTGCGGGTCAATAAGCGCATCTCAACCCAGTGCGGTGGCAGGGGCAGCGAGCCACATCGTGACGCGAAATCTGCGTGATGTGGCTGGCGGCGAGTTGCTGTTTGAGGGCTTGCGGGTGGTGGATCCAATCGCTTTTTTGAAGGAGCTGTGAAATGGCTGCATTGACTTTGCGCTTGCCAGACGACAAGCATCAGCGGCTGCGAGCCGTGGCACAAAGCCGTGGTGCGACGATTAACCGGCTAATGGACGAGATGTGTACGCTGATGCTGCAAGAGTTTGATGCTGAAACTCGCTTTCAATTGCGTGCACGACGTGGCGCGGGGCAAGAGCAGCGGGGGCTGCTGCTGTTGGACAAAGCGTTGACGTCCAACTGAGGTGATCATCGACTGAACGAATAAGCAAAGGTTGCTCATGTCCGGCGACAACCCCAGTGAGTCGTTCGGCCCGTCTGGGGCTGCGGGCCGCACCTGATCAGAGGAAAAAAGAGGTCAGGAAAAACGAAAAAGAAACGAAAAAAGGGTCACAGTCATGTCACGCCCCTTGCGTTTGGAATTTGCCGGTGCGCTGTACCACGTGACTTCACGGGGCGATCGGCGAGAGCCTATTTATCTGACGGATGATGACCGGGAAGACTGGTTGGCTGTGTTGGCTCAGGTATGTGAGCGCTTCAACTGGGTGGTGCATGCGTATTGCCAAATGACCAACCACTACCACTTGTTGGTGGAGACGGTGGACGGAAACTTGTCGAGGGGCATGCGGCAACTCAATGGGGAGTACACGCAGCGTTTCAACCGCCGCCATGGTGTGGTGGGGCATCTGTTTCAGGGCCGCTACAAAGCCATCCTGGTGCAAAAAGAGGCTTATTTGCTGGAGCTGTCGCGTTACGTGGTGTTGAACCCGTTGCGTGCGGGCATGGTGGAGTCGCTGAACGATTGGCCCTGGAGCAGTTACCCGTGCGTGCTGGGGCAGCATGCTTGCCCCGAGTGGTTGGACGAGGACTGGTTGTTGGGTCAGTTTGGAAAAACACGCGAAACCGCACGCCAAAATTACACCGCGTTTGTGCTTGCGGGGCGGGGGTTACTCAGCCCGCTTGAACAGGTGCAGCATCAGTTGTTGTTGGGGGACGAGGCGTTCGTCCAGAAGCACCAAGCGCCTACTCACCAAGCCTTGAGCCCTGCTTTGCGTGAGCTGTCCAAAGCGCATCGGCGTGCGTTGGCGCTGCCCTTGGCGAGGTATGAATCCGACCATCCCGAGCGTGACCTGGCCATGGCACAGGCCTATCAATCCGGTGCGTACACCATGCCGCAAATTGCGGCGCATTTTGGGGTGCACACCATGACGGTGAGCCGGGCGGTGAAGAAGAAGGCCAGCGCTGCAGCGGCAATTCCTAAATCAAATTGAAAGCGGAACACCTGGCGTTCTGTGCAAACATTAGTTTCATCCCTCTGTCCACTTCACTGCTCACACTGACGCGTCATCATGCTGCAACAACTTGACCTTCCCCGCCGCGCCCGTGCCGCTGGCATTCATTTGTTGATTTCTGCTGCCGTAGCGGCCTTGGCTGCTGCCTTGGTGTTTGGGGTTTGGTACCCCGGCATCTACAGAGTGCTCGCCGGCGGGCGCGACTTGTTTTTATTGATCATGGCAGTGGACGTGGTGCTGGGGCCTTTGTTGACGTTTGCGGTGTTCAGCGTGAAAAAGGGCTGGCCGCATTTGCGGCGTGACCTGGCCATCATTGGTTTAATTCAGTTGGCAGCATTGGTTTATGGGCTCTACACCGTCTACGGCGCACGACCAGTGGCGACAGTATTTGAGGTGGACAGGTTCAAGGTCGTGACGGCGGCGCAAGTTCATCTGCCTGAGTTGCCCAAAGCGCCTGCGGGCTATCAAACATTGCCTCTCAGTGGCCCGTGGTTGTTGGGCTCACGCAAGCCCAGCGGTGGGGGTGAAAGCAATGACGCACTCTTCATGGCTATTGAGAACGGCATCGACCGTGCCCAGCGCCCGCTGTTTTGGACGTCGTATGCGGACTCCATTCCCGAGGTGCTGGCCCGTGCGAGGCCGGTGGCGTTGTTATTGGAGAAACGCCCAGAGTTGGCGGCCGATGTGAGGCGCGCGCTGCAAGACTTGAAACTCTCCGAAGCCGAGGCCAAGTTCCTGCCCATCATGGGCCGCGGCGGTGACTGGGTAGTGCTGATCGACCCCAAGGGGCAACTGGTTCACTATGTGCAGGCCGACGGCTTCTTTTAACTTAGATTCAGCAGTTGACCGCTTACATCCGCTGGTAACACCGCATGAATGCTCACATTTCTACCCACGACCAAGCTCACCACTTGGGTGAAAGCGCTACACACCCGATTGCGCTGCGCTGCGGCATGCTGGCGGCGTTGCTCCACCAAAGCCAGAGGCTTTGGCCTTCGACAGACACAAACAGTCCTCAAGGACTGTTTGTGTCCGGTCTCAGCCTCGCGGGCACGAGCCGTTCGCACCTGTGCGCTCTCGGTGCTCACCGTCGTCACCCTTGCAGGGCGCACCCATGCTTGCAAGCTTGGGTCGCTGTGCAGGCAAGCCGCATGCGGCTTGAAAGCCCTGCTTCGCCCTTGCCAACGCACCGCATCACAGCCCACTCGGGCGTGTCCAACTGCTGAATCTAGGTTTAAGCGCCGCGCTGGGCTATCGTTACGGGTTCAATTGCTCCGCTGATTTCCCTGTTGAACCCATTTCCCAACAATCGAGCCCGCTGCACGGGCGCTACGTGGCTCGCCCTGTTCGCTGTTTGCGCTCCGGCGTGGCTGGCGTATTCGGTGTCGCCCTCGGCCACGTTCTTGAACCAAGCGGCCGCTGTGGCTGCGTGGGGCTGTTGGCTGGCGGCGATGTTGATGGTGCAGGCGGGTCAGCCTCTTTTGGGCTCGGCGTTGCGGAGGCAACAAGGCGCGGACAGCGGTTGGACTGCCTTACGGCTTGCCCTGTTGATGCCCGCGCTGTCTTGCACGGCGGCGTGGGCTTGGCAAGGCTTACCACTGAGTTTGGCCTTGTCGGCATTGTTGATGATGCTGGCGACTGCCGTGGTCGCGGGCAGCGGCGTTGTACTGGGCGACAACAGCCCAGTGGCTGAGGCCCAGGGCATGCCAAGCGCGGTGGCGTTTCGTATGTTGGCCTGGGGTTTGGCTGCGGCGGGGCTGGGCGCATCGGTCGTGGGCGTGTTGCAAGTTTTTGCACCCGAACTGGCCGATGGGCGTTGGTTGGCAGCAAGCAGTTTGGAGGGGCGTGCCACAGGCAATTTTCGGCAACCCAACCATTTGGGCAGCTTGTTGTTGTGGGCCATGGTGGCGGTGGTCGCATTGGGCGCACTGTCCAAGCGTCCTGCGCGAAGCGTCCTGCGGCTACAAATGCCAGCGCTGGTGCTGTTGATGGTGGGGGTGGTGCTCAGTGCTTCACGCACTGCGGCGTTGGCACTGGTGGTCTTGGTGGTTTGGGGTCTGCTGGACAAACGACTGCGCCCGAGCGCGCGCGTGATGCTGGCCGCCACCCCGCTTCTGTACGCCTTGATATGGTGGGGTTTGACGGTGTGGGCGCAAGCCACCGGCCATGCTTTTGGCGGCCAGGGCCGTTTCAGTGCCGATGGCGACATCTCCAGCTCGCGTTTCGCCATTTGGCGCGACACCCTCGAGCTCATTGCACAAAACCCGTGGACAGGCGTGGGTTGGGGGCGCTTCAACTTTGCCTGGTCGTTGACGCCTTTCCCCAACCGGCCCACCGCTTTTTTTGACCACACCCACAACTTGTTTCTGCAGTTTGCTGTGGAGCTGGGCATTCCACTCGCGCTCTTGGTGACGGCGCTCTTGGTGTGGGCGTTCTGGTGCGCCACGAAAAACGCCTGGCGTGCGTCGGGCATGCAGGGCGTGGCACTGCGCAGTTGTTGGGTCATGCTGCTGCTGGTGGCGCTGCACAGCCAGTTGGAATACCCCTTGTGGTACGCCTACTTTTTGTTCCCTGCGGCGTTTATGTGGGGCTTGTGTTTGGGTGCCGCACCGATCAACGCCACAACCCATGCGCAGGGAGGTTCCACCAGTGCTGCTCCAAAGTCCCTCTTCGTGCTGCGCGTGGGGGCCTTGTTGATGGTGATGGTGGGCGTCGCCTCGGTGGTGGACTACTGGCGTGTCGTTGTCATTTATGCCCCGCCGCCCGGATCTTTTCCTTTGAATCAGCGCATTGACAATGGGTCACGCAGTGTGCTCTTTGCCCACCATGCCCAGTACGCAGCGGCCACGACTGCTGTCCAGCCCGAGCAGGCGATCGCGTCTTTTTCTGTTGCCACCCGCCATCTCTTGGACACCCGATTGATGGTGGCCTGGGCCGAGGCATTGAACGCGGCAGGCGATGTGGAGCGCGCTCGCCACATTGCGGCGCGGCTGCGCGAGTTCCGCAATAAAAACGCCAATGCGTTTTTTGAGCCTTGCGATCGCCAGTCGCCCCCAAAACCGTTGCCATTCCAGTGCACCGCACCGAGCCGGGTGATGGATTGGCGAGATTTCAAGTAGCCTTTGTTGAAGTTGCGGGCCGAAGCCAGTCGCCTGCAGCACCGCCGCGTTTCTCCAGCACTGAAATCCCCTCCATCACCATGCCACGGTCCACGGCTTTGCACATGTCGTAAATCGTGAGCAAGCCGATGTGCACGGCTGTCAGCGCTTCCATTTCGACACCGGTGGGGCCTGTGGTTTCAACCTGCGCAGTGCAACGCACGCCTGGCAAATCGGGTTCAATTTGAAAGTCAACCGCCACGCGGGTCAAGGCCAAGGGATGGCACAAGGGAATCAAGTCGGCTGTGCGTTTGGCCCCTTGTATGGCCGCGATTCGGGCCACACCCAATACGTCGCCCTTTTTTGCCTGCCCCAAAATGATGTGACCCAATGTGTCGGCCTGCATGCGGATCACGCCACTGGCGCGCGCCACGCGGTGGGTGTGGGACTTGTTTGAAACATCCACCATGTGGGCCTGGCCTTGGGCGTCGAAGTGGGACAGGCTGTCCGCGCGACTTGATGTGACGGGCTGTGGCAATTCACTGGTGGCATCGGGGATGGGTGGTGGCATCATGGGGTTGGTACTAAAAGACGGCGTGGTGCTGAACTCTATCGTCTGAGTGTGCTCCAACGTGCTGGGCTGGGTTTTGCCGCAAGGGTGAGATCACCACCACAACACTCCAACCTGGAAGCAGTTTGATCTTGATGCCATTCAAACGACAACGTTTTGCTGCGGCATGCCTGGCAGCCGCGCTGTGCAACGCCAGCATCACGCTGCCAGCCTGGGCACAGACACAGGCGCCCGCATCGGCCATCAACCTGCCCAGTTTGGGCGACACCGCGTCCGATGACTTTGGCGTGTCGCCGGAGCGCAAGTTGGGCGAACAGATCATGCGCGAGATTCGCCGTGACCCTGACTACCTGGACGATCCTTTGTTGCTGGCCTATGTGCAAGCGATCTGGACCCCGCTGGTGCAGCAAGCACGAGCCCAAGGTGAGCTGGGTCCCGAGATCGACGAGCGGTTTTCTTTTGAACTGTTTTTGGTGCGTGACCGCAGCGTCAACGCCTTTGCCTTGCCGGGTGGTTATGTGGGCGTGCACACCGGCCTCATCGGCATGACCAGCAGCCGCGACGAGCTGGCCGCCGTGCTCGCCCATGAGCTCACGCACGTCACACAGCGCCACATTGCGCGCGGCATTGCCAACAGCAAAAAACAAAGCATGATTGCCCTGGCTTCCATGATTGTCGGCGTGCTGGTCGCAAGCCGAAGCGGAGGTAGCGGTGCCGCCAATGCGGCCATTGTGGGTGGGCAGGCCGTGGCCGTGCAGGGGCAGCTCAATTTCTCGCGTGACATGGAGCGTGAGGCGGATCGCATTGGGTATTCGGTGTTGGGCGGTGCGGGTTTTGCGCCCGGCGGCATGGCGGCCATGTTTGAAAAGTTGGCCCTGTCCTCGCGGCTCAATGACAACGGCGCGTTTCCCTATTTGCGCAGCCACCCACTGACCAGTGAACGGTTGGGCGAAGCGCGTTCGCGTTTGGCAGGGGTTGCGTCCACGGTGCCCGCCACCTTGGAACACAGCATCGCCCAAGCGTATGCACGCGTCTTGGGTGACAGTCGGGTGGAGGCGTTGCGCCGCTGGCAGTCACAGCAGAGCGAAACATGCGAACCCACCACCCAACCCAAAAATGCGGATGCCGCTCAAGAGCTTTGGTTGGGCTGCGTGCAAAGTGCCCTGGCGTCTAAAGCCCTGCGTGATTGGCGGCGCTTTGATGCGGCGTTGGCGCAAGCGGCCAAAAGACTGTCAGCTTCTTCGCCGCAGAATGCGGTGGCTCAACAGTGGTTCGATTTGCTTCAAGCCCAGTCTTTGGTAAAACGTGGCGACATGGCGCAGGCGGCCCTGATCCTGAGCCGCGCTCAGGACAACCGCATCGCGCTGGGCAACAGCCTCGGCCACCTGGATCGGCCCTTGTTACTTCAGCGCGCTGAGGTGGCGGCTGTGTCCGGCATGCCGCGTGAGGCGGTGCAGACTCAAATTGACGCGCTACAAAACTGGTTGTCCGCCCATGCCAGTGATGCGCGGGCCTGGAGTGCGCTGTCGGCGTTATGGACCGTGCAAGGACAGCGTCTGCGCTCGGTTCGTGCGGATGCTGAAAGCCACCACGCCAAGGGCGACCTCACCGGCGCGATTGATCGACTGCGCAGCGGACAAGCCCTGGTTCGTTCTGGTCAGGCCCAAGACTTCATTGAGTCTTCTGTGATTGACGCCCGCCTGCGGGACTTGGAAGTGGTGCAAAAACGCTTGTTGCTGGAGCAAACGGGTTGGTGAGCTGGGAGGCTGTGGGGCCCATCCCAAAGCTCGACACGCTCCTAGACGCCCTCAACTCTTGGCAGCGAACAGCCTCTCTATCGCGGCGTCAATCACCAAGCCGCACAGGCTGTAAACCAGTGAGCCCAGCAGTGCTGCCGTGAAGCCCGTCACACTCAAGCCATCCAACATGGACGCGGCCATGTAGAACATGGCCGCGTTGATCACGAACAGGAAGAGGCCCAAGGTGATCACAGTGACCGGCAGTGTCAGCAACACCAGCAAGGGGCGCAGCAAGGTATTGAGCAAACCCAATACAAACGCCGCCCAGAGCGCGGAAGCAAAACTGTTGACCACGACTCCGGGCACGACGTGGGCGACCGCCAAAAGTGCAGCGGCGAGCAACAACCAGCGGGCAATGAGTTTCATGCGGCAAGCATAACCGCAGCAGGATTGCGCTGACGCGGCAAGCACCGGGGCGCATGACCCCGGACTCAACAAGGCGATATTTAAGTTCGAGGGCATCGCTGCCGATAATTCCACGAGCTAAAGAGGGAGTAGCGAGCGGAAAACTGATGCAATGTCAGTCGCCGCCGCGCCAGCCCGTCAGTACGTGGTTTCGCGATTTGCATTAGCCACCGGGCCCGCAGTTTGAGAGCGCATAACGCCATCGCGTCGATGGCCAGAGCGTCTCGTCTTTCCCGCAAGACTCTTTGGCAAAGCCGATCAATCGCACCTAGCGGGCAACCAGCCTGCGCTGTGCAATTGGGTTTTGCAACCAAGCTTGCTGCCACCATCTCATGCGGCAGGCTCAAAGAGTGAAGGTCTGATCATGGAATCCATTGCGCCAAATTGGCTCTGGGCTTTTTTTGTTGTCTCGGTGCTGGTCGCCTTGTTTGTTGACTTTGTGGTGCTGAAAAAACAAGGCGCACATGAAGTGACCGTGCCTGAAGCGGTCAGGTGGTCTATTGTTTGGGTCGTCTTGAGTTTGCTCTTCAACGCCCTTTTCTGGTGGTCGCTGCACAGCAGCCCCGACCCGGCGGTCGCCGCGCAAGCCAATACACGCGCCACCGAGTTCTTAACGGGCTATCTGATTGAGAAGTCACTCGCGGTGGACAACATTTTTGTCTTCCTGATGATCTTCACTTTCTTCGCTGTGCCGCCGGCTTACCAAAAACGGGTGCTGATGATTGGCATCATCGGTGCCATCGTGCTGCGCACCATCATGATTTTGGTGGGCAGCTGGTTGATTGCGCAGTTCCACTGGGTGCTCTACGTGTTTGGCGCGTTCTTGCTGATCACCGGCATCAAGATGTGGTGGGCCGCCGGCCAAGAGCCCGATCTGGAAGACAACCCCGCGCTGAAGTTGCTGCGCAAAATCATGCCGGTGTCCAAGAACTTTGATGGCGAGAAGTTCTGGACCGTGGAAAACGGCAAACGTATTGCCACGCCGCTCCTGATGGTGGTGGCCCTCGTTGGCATCACCGATGTGATTTTCGCGGTGGACTCTATCCCCGCTATCTTCGCCATCACCAACGACCCCTTCATCGTGCTCACATCCAACATCTTTGCGATTCTGGGCTTACGCGCCATGTTCTTCTTGCTCGCTGCCATGGCGGCCAAGTTCCACTTGTTGAGTTATGGCTTGGCCATCATCCTCGTTTTCATCGGCACCAAGATGCTGCTGATCGATGTGATCAAGATTCCCGTGCTGCTGTCTCTCGGTGTGGTGATCGGAATCTTGGCCATCACCATGGTGTGGAGCGTCAAGACCGCACCTAAATTGCCGGAGTCGCCCGGTTCAGTTTGAAGGGCAGCGTGACCCGTGGCACCTAGCTAGGTGCCACGGGTGTGTAGGCCCATCTTTTTCCCACGGTGCCGGCGATCAGAATTGGAGCCATCTCAACGATAGGCGCAGCGTTTTTGATCCTCGGTGCGCTCGGTTTTCTCGGTGAAGTGCGATGACCGTTGGGGTGCCCAGAAGGCACCGGGTGACGCCTGAGAGACACAAAAGCAGTGTCCACCTATGAAGAAAACTGGTTTTACCTATGAAAAACGCTTCTCAAGTGGGAACTCACGCAGTACTATTCGCTCCGCACGGTAACTGGCATAACAAACGAAGGCTCATGCGGTCTTCATCCAGCCCGGCACATCAACCATTTACTTGATGGAGAAATTGAAAATGGCAACTGCAAAGAAAGCGGCTAAACCCGCTGCGAAGAAAGCGGCGCCGGCCAAGAAGGCGGCTCCTGCGAAGAAGGCTCCTGCTGCGAAGAAGGCAGCACCCGCTGCCAAAAAAGCAGCGCCAGCGAAAAAAGCGGCTGTGAAAAAAGTCGCTGCGAAGAAGGCACCTGCTGCGAAAAAGGCCCCGGCCAAAAAACGCACGCCGAATGCGGCCTTCATGAAAGCGATGACCCCAAGCGCGCACCTGGCCGCCATCATTGGTTCCACCCCCGTGCCCCGCACGGAAGTGACCAAGAAGGTGTGGGAGTACATCAAGAAGAACGACCTGCAAGACAAGGCCAAGCGCACGATGATCAATGCCGACGCCAAGCTGAAGGAAATCTTCAAGAAGGCCCAGGTCTCGATGTTCGAGATGACCAAGCTGATCAACGGTCACCTGAAGTAAAGCCTCAGTCTGCGAGCTTCATCTGCAGAACAAGCCGGTGCCATGCACCGGCTTTTTTTTGCCCTCGACGCAGTGGCAATTAATTTTTAGCAGACCCTATCGTTCCAAACACTGCGCCAACTTGCCGAGCACCAAGGGCACGTCAATGGGCTTGGTCCAGTAGTCGCTGAAACCGGCGGCCAGCGCAGCCGATACTTGATCCGGCAGGGCGTCTGCCGACAGTACGACGCAGCGCAGGTGCTGAGTGGCGGCGTCCAAGCGCAATTGCTGCAGCACCTCCAGCCCATTCATGTCGGGCAAATTCATGTCGATCAGCAGCAGGTCAGGGTGATGCGTTCGCGCCAACTGCAAGCCTTGTTGCCCATCGGTGGCCACGAGCAAGGTCCAAGCGGGTTGCCTGCGGAAAATCTCTTCCATCAGCATCACATTGATGGGCTCATCCTCGACATAAAGCACGCATCGTTGGGTTGGGGCTATCCGGGGCGTCGGCTTTTCAGCGGCAGGAGCGGGCGCGGCTTCTTTGGATGCGGTGTCGCTGGTCAACGGGAAAGTCAGGCTGAACACAGCCCCTTGGCCGAGTTCACTTTGCACCGTCAACGTGCCACCCATGGCCCCCATCAGGTCGCGAGAAATCACGAGGCCGAGTCCGCTGCCTTCAATGCGTGTGCGCTCCGCGCCCAAACGGTTGAATGGCTGAAAAAGGGCGGCTTGTTGCTCGGTTGACAGGCCCAGACCTTCGTCGCGTATGGACAGCACCACGTGCTTGTCTTCTTCACGCAGGTTGATGTACACCGCGCCGTGCGGTCGGTTGTATTTGATGGCGTTGGACAGCAGATTCATCAGCACCTGCTCCAGCGCCCGTGGGTCGGCCTGCACCATGCATGCGGGCAATGCGGTGGTGGGCAACCGAACCGCGGATCCGTCTGCCAGGGGCTGAACCAAGTTCAAACAAATGTTGACCGACTCGGACAAGTTCACTGCTTGCAAGCTCAGACGGAAGTCTTCACTTTCGATGCGGCTCAAATCGAGCACCTCGTTGATCAGGTCCAGCAAATGCCGCCCGGCGCGCAGCACGCTTTCCAAGCGCCGCTGTTGATCACCTTGAAGTGGTTGGGCGCGGTCCAGTTGCATCAGCTGCGCGAAGCCGAGAATGCCGTTGAGCGGTGTGCGCAACTCATGGCTGACACGCGACAGGAACTCACTCTTGGCTCGGTTGGCGCGCTCCGCCGCTTCTTTCTCCCGCTGCAAGTGTTCGTTCTGGACGGCACCGCTGACATCGCGGCAGGTGCCTGACATGCCGGAGGCTTTTCCATCCAAGCCATAGGTGCCACGTGCGACGACTTCCAGCACAACGGTGCGGCCATCAGGCCAAATCGCTCGAAAGCGAGCGTCCAAGGTGTCGCCGCTTTTGAGAGCGTGCCAAGCGGCTTTTTTCACCGCGCTGCGGTCTTGGGAGTGGACGAGCGACAGCCAATTCTGGGGGCTTAACTGCACCTCCGAATGTGCCAAGCCGTGGTTGATGCAGGCCCGTCTGTCCAAATGCAGCAAGCCCGCCGCCACATCCAGGCCCATCAAACCGATGCCCGCAGCTTCACAGGCCAGCTCAAAACGTTCTTGGGCCTCTAACAAGGCCAGTTCAATTTGTTTGCGCTCGGTGATGTCGGTGGCAAAACCGTGCCACAACAGGCTGCCGTCGATTTGCCGCTGCGCTGTGGCGCGTGTCTCCATCCACAGAATGCGTCCGTCAGCCAATACCAAACGGTATTCGCAGAACCAGGGTTGAACAGTCTGCGCGGCGATGCGCAAACTCTCCCGGTACTTCTTTTTGTCCTGCGGGTGGACCATGCGGTAGGGCAGGCGCTCGTCGGTGTAGGGCTGGTAATCGGTTTCACTCGGCGGCTCAACGCCCAGCATGGCTCGCGCTGCATCGCTGACGTATTGGTAGCGTCCCCAACCATCGGGTCGCTGGTGATACTGGTAAATGATGCCCGGCACCTGGGCTGAGAGCTGCCTCAGCAAAGCGTCTTGTGAGGCCAGTTGTTTGTGGATGCGTATCGATTCTGAAATGTCGCGCGCCGTGCCGCGAAAACCCGCGAAGCTGCCCTGGGCATCGAGACGGGGAACGGCGCTGCGCGACACCTGCATGGGGCCTCGCGGTGTTTCTCGCAGGGTGGTCACACGGACAAACGCCTGCTGCTGCATCAGTAAACCCAAAAACGTGGCGCCTGGCAATACGTCACCTTGTGCGTTGAGCAAAGGGCCATCTGCCAACCTCGTCCCGACGATCTGTTGAACAGGAATTTGGGTGATGGTTTCAAATGAATCCGATACCCAGGTGTAGCGGAAGTCGGCATCGACCTCCCACACCCAGTCACCCGAAGCCCTTGCGAAGTCGCTCATGCGTTCGCGCTCATGCCGTAGCTGGGTGAGATGGCGACGACTTTCCAACAAACCTGTGGCCAGGCGAGCCAAACTCCACAACACCTCTTGTGCTGTGGAAGTGAGCTCTGATGTTTGTGTGTCCATCACATACAGTGATCCCACACGCACGCCGTTGACGAACACGGGTACGCTGGCGTAAAAATTCAGGCGCTTGGGTCCGATGACCCAAGGGTGATGGTTAAACCGAGCATCTTCAGCCGCATGGGGTGCCACAAACAAATCGTTGTGTGCAAACGCGTGGCTGCAAAACGAACCCTCTACCGGACACTGCGTTTCGCTGACCCCGTAGGCGGCCTTGAACCACAAACGATCTTCCCCCAACAAGCTCAGCACCGCCACTGAACAGCTTGTGGCCGTGGCGGCGCAGCGAACCAAGGTGTCAAAACTGTCTTCCGGTGGGGTGTCGAGCACACCCAATTCATTCAGCAGCGTGACGCGGCGAATGTCAAGGTCGGTGGGCGTCGATGCAGACATGCCCCAGATTGTGGCCCAAGGCCACGTCGGCACGGGCTGTTTCCAGGGCCTGCGGGTCGTCTCCGTGAAGGATGTTGTACTTCAGTCCCCCATCAACCGCCGCTGCACAAAGTCCAACCGGTCTTGCCCCCAAAAAATTTCGCCCTCAATGACATAACTGGGGGCTCCAAAAACACCCGCTGCGATCGCCTGTTGGGTGTTGTGTTGGTACTGCTCGTGAACGGCCTGTGAGTGAGCGTCCTCCAAACGCGCCGGGTTGAGACCTTGCTCTTGAAGAATGGCGGCCAGCGTGGACTCATCCGCAATGTGGCGCTCTTGCGCCCAACAGGCTGCATGTACCGCGCCCGCCAGTTTCAGCGCCGCTTCATGGCCATCTTTCATGGCCACGGCGATGATCAGCTTGGCCGAGTCGTCGCCGCTGACCGGAAAAAACTTCGGCTGCGGGTTCAGTGGCAACTTCAACCACTCGCTGAATCGGCGCAATTCCAGCAAGCGGTAAGCCTGGCGCTGCGGTGCGCGTTTGGCCAGCGGCAAACCGCCAGACACCGGAAAAACGCCGCCCAAATCCACCGGCATCACATTCACCTTGGCCTGCGCCTCTTGCGCCATTTGCACAAATCGCGCGTGGCCGAGGTAGGCATAGGGGGACTGGGGGGCGAAGTAGTAGTCGATGGTCAGCGGCATGGCGGGCTCCAGTTGAAGTGGAGCGCAGTCTATCCACCGGCGGCAAAGTTCGCTTGCCGCAGCCGATCAAGGCCCTCGGGCCAACAGCGGCTTCAAATACCGCCCCGTGAAACTGGCTTCATTTCCCGCCACATCTTCAGGCGTGCCCACCGCGACCACGGTGCCGCCGCCTGCGCCGCCTTCGGGGCCCATGTCGATCAGCCAGTCGGCGGTTTTGATGACGTCCAGGTTGTGCTCAATGACAACGATGGTATTGCCTGCGTCACGCAGTTGGGTGAGCACCTTGAGCAAGAGCGCAATGTCGGCAAAGTGCAGGCCCGTGGTGGGCTCATCCAAGATGTAGAGCGTGCGGCCGGTGTCGCGTTTGGAGAGTTCGAGTGCCAGCTTCACGCGCTGCGCCTCACCGCCCGACAGCGTGGTGGCGCTTTGACCCAGGCGGATGTACCCGAGGCCCACGTCGAGCAGGGTTTGTAATTTGCGTGCGATGGTGGGCACGGCGCTGAAGTAGTCGAAGGCGTCTTCCACCGTGAGGCCCAGCACCTCGGTGATGTTTTTGCCTTTGTAAAGCACCTCCAGGGTTTCGCGGTTATAGCGTTTGCCTTGGCAGACATCACAAGGTACATACACATCGGGCAAGAAGTGCATCTCCACCTTGATGACACCATCGCCTTGGCAAGCCTCGCATCGGCCACCGCCCGCCGACGCGCCCACGTTGAACGAAAAACGGCCTGGGCCATAACCCCGCTCGCGTGCCATGGGCACGTCGGCAAACAACTCACGGATGGGCGTGAAGAGCCCGGTGTAGGTGGCCGGGTTGCTGCGCGGCGTGCGGCCAATCGGGCTTTGGTCCACGTTAATGACTTTGTCGAAGAGCTCAATGCCTTCGATGGTGTCGTGTGGCTCGGGCTCGGCATGGCTGCCATACAGCTTGCGTGCCACGGCGGCATAGAGCGTGTCGTTGACCAGGGTGCTTTTTCCTGAACCCGACACACCCGTCACGCAAGTGAGCAGCCCCACGGGGATGTGGATGCTGACGTTTTTCAGGTTGTTGCCGCGTGCGTTGCTGATGTGCAGTGCGCTGCCTTCACCCGACGGCGGCGCTTTGCGTTGCGGCACTTCGATGCGCCGGTGGCCGAGCAAATACTGCCCCGTGAGCGATGCCGGGTTGTGCGCCACCTCATCCGGCGTGCCCTGCGCCATCACACGCCCACCATGCACACCGGCACCGGGGCCCATGTCGATGACGTGGTCTGCCGCACGGATCGCGTCTTCATCGTGCTCCACCACCAGCACGCTGTTGCCAATGTCGCGCAGGTGGCGCAGCGTGGCGATCAAGCGGTCGTTGTCGCGCTGGTGCAGGCCAATGCTGGGTTCGTCCAGCACATACATCACGCCCGTGAGCCCCGAACCAATCTGGCTCGCCAGGCGGATGCGCTGGGCCTCGCCGCCGCTCAAACTGTCGGCGCTGCGGTCCAGGCTGAGGTAGTTCAAGCCCACATCGTTCAAAAACGTCAACCGCGAGCGAACGCCACGCACCACCTTGTCGGCAATGTCGGCTTTGGCCCCTTGCAGCTTCAAGCCTTCAAAGTAACTCAGGCATTCGCGCAGCGTGAAGTGCTCAACGCGGTAAAGGGGTTCACCCGTCGTTCCATTTTTGATGTCGTCCTGGCTGCGCAAGAACACATGCCGCGCCTCACGCCGCAGCCGTGCGCCGCCGCAATCGGGGCAGGGTTTGATGGACTGGTAACGCGCCAGGTCCTCACGCACCGCGCTGGAATCGGTCTCGCGAAAGCGGCGCGTCAAATTGGGCAGGATGCCTTCAAACGGGTGGCTGCGTTTGACGCTGCGCTTCTTGCCACCCGCACCTTCGGCTTCATAGGTGAAGCTGATGTTCTCTTCCCCCGAGCCATACAGCAGCACCTGCCGCGCCGCCTCGGGCAGGTTTTCAAAGGGCGCTTCAATGTCGAACCCCAGGTGTTTGGCCACACTCTCCAGCATGGAGAAGGTGTAGCCGTTGCGCCTGTCCCAACCTTTGACCGCGCCGCTGGCCAGGCTCAGCGTGGGGAAGGCCACCACGCGGTCGGGGTCGAACACGGTCGTCACGCCCAGGCCGTCGCAACTCGGGCAGGCACCCACCGGTGAGTTGAACGAGAACAAACGCGGCTCCAACTCCGCCAAGCTGTAGCTGCACACCGGGCAGGCAAAGAGGCTGGAAAACAAATGCTCCTGGCCACTGTCCATGTCCACCGCCAGCGCTTTGCCGCCGGCAATGCGAAGCGCGGCTTCAAAACTTTCCGCCAGTCGCTGCGTCAAACCTTGCGTGGTGTTTTGCTCGGGGCTACCGATCTTGACGCGGTCGATCACCACATCCACATCGTGTTTTTCGGTTTTCTTCAAGGTGGGGAAGTCAGCCGCCTCCACCACCGCGCCATCAATGCGAAAACGCACATACCCCTTGGCCTGCATCTCGGCCAGCAAGTCAGAAAACTCGCCTTTGCGTTCACGCGCCACCGGCGCCAGCACCATCAAGCGGCTGCCTTCGGGCAGGGCGAGCGTGGCGTCCACCATCTGGCTCACACTTTGAGCCTGCAGCGCCAGGCCGTGGTCAGGGCAAAACGGTGTGCCCGCACGGGCATACAGCAAGCGCAAGTGGTCGTGAATTTCAGTCACCGTGCCCACCGTGGAGCGCGGGTTGTGGCTGGTGGCTTTTTGTTCAATGGAGATGGCGGGCGACAAACCCTCGATCAAATCCACATCGGGTTTGTCCATCAACTGCAAAAACTGCCGCGCATAAGCCGACAGGCTCTCCACATACCGCCGCTGGCCTTCCGCATACAGCGTGTCAAACGCCAGACTCGACTTGCCCGAACCCGACAACCCCGTGATCACCACCAACTGGTTGCGCGGAATGTCGAGGTCAATGTTCTTCAGGTTGTGCGTGCGCGCCCCACGAATGCTGATGGTGGTGGACTCGCGGCTGCCGCGCGCCTGACGCAGCGCGGTTTGCAGCGGCTGGCCCAGCGCGTCAGAAGTTTGGGGGGCGGCAGGTGAGTCGGAAAAAGAAGGCATGGGTTGCGCGAAAGGCGAAACCGAGCATGATAGTGGTGGGGGTCAAGATCTGCTACCTGCTGCGTCGTTGCGATTTGACTTGATGCCCTGCAACGCCAAGTCCTATAGATTCGGCCCACAAATAGAGTGAACTTTATGGGTCCAGGGTGGTCAGAGTGTTCATGGAAAAAGACGACGCCAGAAAACTCAGCCCTGCGGCGCAACATGAAAGGCGCAAGCAAGTCATACGCGCCCACAAGCGAGGGCGAACGCGCTCACAAATTGCTGAAGAAGTCGGACTGAGCTACACCGCTGTTACCAAAACCATCTCACGCTATGAGGCGCAAGGTTCTGCCGCGCTGGCTCCGGGGATACGGGGTAGGCGCAGTGGTCAGGACCGGGCATTGACCGAGGCTCAAGAGCAAGCCATCCAGCGCACCATTTGCGACAAACGCCCCGAGCAACTCAAGATGGAGTTTGCGCTGTGGAGCCGAGCAGCGGTGATGCAACTCATCGAACGCGAATACGGCGTGGTGCTTCACGTGCGCTCCGTGGGCAAGTACCTCGCGCGCTGGGGGTTCACGCCGCAAAAGCCGATCAAGCGCGCCTACGAGCAGTCCCCGGTGGCCGTCAAAGACTGGCTCGACACCCAGTACCCGCAGATCGCCAAGCGCGCAAAGGCCGAGGGTGGCGAGGTTCATTGGGGCGACGAGACGGCGCTGGTGAACACCGACGTTCGCGGTCGCAGCTTCGCGCCCAAAGGCAAGACACCTGTGACGATGGCCGTGGGCGGGTCACGTCAAAAGCTGTCGATGATTGCCACGGTGACCAACCAGGGCAAGGCGCGCTGGATGATCATCGACGGAGCCTTCAACCACGAACGGTTGATCGAGTTCTTTGAGTCACTGATCAAAGATACAGACAAGAAGGTATTCCTGATCTTGGACAACCTGGGGGTTCATCACTGCAAACCAGTGAAGGCCTGGTTGCTAGAAAACTCGACCAAGATGGAGGTGTTTTATCTGCCCAGCTACAGCCCGGAGCTCAATCCTGAGGAACGGCTCAATGCAGACCTCAAACACGTGATCAGGAGCAAGGTCCCGGTGCGAACCAAAGCCAAGCTGCAGGCCGCTGCTGTTGATCACATGACCGCGTTGCAGTCCAAACCGGAACGTGTCAAAAGCTTCTTCCAAGACCCGCTCGTGAAATACGCGGCTTGAATCTGTTTGCGGGCCGGATCAATAA
>JBJOQO010000064.1:0-18595 GCA_046049865.1 Pseudomonadota bacterium
AGTTGTCGCCTGATCTTGTCTTGCCATCCCACCGCTGCCATTCGCTGCCCCTTCGCTGTTGTCAAAACAGCAACCTTCGCAGCCTTCTATGCCTTTGCATAGGGTGGGTTTGCGGAACGCTTACGATGTCCCCGATCACCATTCACCACATCTCACCACATTGGGGTGAATTGGTTCTCTGAGGGGAAGACGGAAACCCTGAAGTTGTGGTGTTCACTGGCCCGAGCTGGGCGAGGACTTGTCCGCCGATGGCTTGCTGCGCGGCGCGCCTGTGCCTCGGGCAAGGGCGCTCAATGTGGGGGGTGAGGCCTGAGCCCAGCAGCGACTTCGCCGCGTGGGCTGCGGGGCAAATGTTCGTTTGGTTGAGTGGCGCAGGGGAATCGCACCCCCGCGCTCTCCCAGAACCGTACGTGAATCTCTCGATTCATACGGCTCCTATTGTCCAGCCGTTGGCTTGCAGCGCCAGTGTGCGAACAGGTCGGGCTGTTGAGCTTTGAGCCCACCCAGCCAATCCCATGCGCGCCTCACGTGCGCCCTGAGCCTTTTGTATTTGCGCTGCGCCCAGCGCCTCAGTGCGTTGTCCAGACTGCGCAGTGCCCCCACCAGCGCTGACTTGTTGTAGCACCCGTAGTACTGCACCCAGCCTTTGAGCTGGGGCTGTATCCACGTGGCTATCTCCTGCAAGTCCAGATCGCTGCGCCGGTGCACTTGCCAGCGCCTCATGGTTTGGCGCATGGCCTTGCCTGCTGCGTCGCTGACTCCGGGCGCAAAGTTGGTGAACAACTGCCCCCCTCGCGTCATCGCTCGCCTGGGCTTGAAGCTGTAGCCCAAGAAGTCAAATCGGCGTGTCGGATGCTGACCCTGCCGCTTTTGATCCCGGCAGTACGCAATCTGCGTCTTCTGGGGATGCAGCTCCAGTTTGCATTGCTGCATTCTTTGCACCAGCGCCTGCCGCAGCTCGCTGGCTTGCGCCTGGCTGTCGCAGTGACAAATTACATCGTCCGCGTACCGCTCAAATGCAATTTTCGGCCAGTGCTTTTGCATCCCCGCATCGAACGCATAGTGCAGGTACAGGTTGGCCAGCAGCGGACTGATGACTCCGCCTTGTGGCGTGCCTTTGTGAGGCTGCACCACGCTGGCGTCTGGCATCTCAATACTGGCTTTTAGCCAACGTTCGATGTACAGAAGCATCCATGTGCTGTCGGTGTGCCGACGCACGGCTCGCATCATCAACTCGTGGTCGATGTTGTCGAAGAAGCCTTTGATGTCTAAGTCCAGCACCCAGTCTTTTCCCCAGCAGCGCTTGCGCGCCACGCCCAGCGCTTGGTGCGCCGAGCGGCCTGGCCGGTAACCGTAGGAGTCTTGGTGGAACACCGCTTCTAGGCTGGGCTCCAGTCGGCGTTTGACCACCATCTGAGCCACCCGGTCGGCTACCGTGGGCACGCCCAAGGGGCGCATCCGTCCATCGCTCTTTGGTATTTCTACCCGGCGCACCGGCGCGGGCATGTAGCTGCCTGAGCTCATGCGGTTCCAGATTCGATAAAGGTTGGCAGCCAAGTCTTCATCGAACTGCGCCAGCGTTTGTCCATCGACACCCGCCGCGCCCCGGTTGGCTCGCACGCGCTTGTAGGCCTGCCACACCTCGCGCTTGCTGATACAAAACGGCTTTGCCTTGTCCATGCCAGTCCTCCCCTTCGCAGGTCACCCTGCACCGGGTTGCCAACGCAACAAGGCTTGAACAACGCCACCCCTTCGGTCCGGCCCCATTACAGCGCCTTCAACCCTACTACGGATGGCTCCGCCCCTGTGCCTCGCATCGGTACTCTGGCGCTCATGCGTTTTAGCATTTGCGCTTCTCCCTTGCCATCGAGGCGACAGGTTCACACGTTCCTTGATGAAGCCTGTCGTCAATTCACGCCGCCTCTATGCCGGATGCCACGCGGGCAGCTCGCAGCTTTGCCCCCGCGCTTGTCCGCTCCCTGTCTAAAGGGGAGAGTTTTGACATCATCTGGGTCTTTCGACACTTCATCAGCGGTTCACTTGCGTTCGTCTCTTGACGCCTTACCTGACGGAGTTGAACCCCGCCTTTTGCCTCAACGCTCACCACCTGGGCTCTTAACCCACGCAGCTTGAGGTGGTTTGAAGCCAGCATCTGCTCGCCGACTCCGAGGGGCCCTCCCTCATCTTCATCAAAGTTGCGCACGGCTTGTTCACCTCCTTTGTGTTTGCGTGCTGCGTGGCACACTGAGACTTGACCCCAGCGCCCTCCTCTGGGCGCGACTCTGCAGCGCTCAATGTGGGGGTGTGAGACCTGGCTCCCCGGGCCGAGGGGGCAAGAGGCAAGGCCTGACCCTGGGCCCCGCGTGTAGTTGATTCAGGTTGAGCACGATGTCGGAGGATTGGTTAGTCGTTTTTTGGACGAGTTTCCCATTGATCGTTGACAGATTTCCGCTTGATGGCGTGTAGATATCAGCGGTTCTGCCGTCGATCAAAATGTCGGGGCGACCGGTAGTTATGCCCAATTTGTTGCTGCCTTTATCCGGCAAGTGGACGATTTGCAGGTTGTCGTATTTGGCAAGGATGTCGGCGGCTTCGAGTTCGCCGATTGCGCCATTTTTCTCCGCTGGATTCTTGAAATCATCGGGATTGGGACGGAATATTTGCCCCTTGGGCTGGGCGGTTGCATCACTCAGTTTGAGTTCTTGCGAATAAACCGGTTTGCCGACTTCTTTAGTGTTGTGTACCCACACCCCGAAAGGCCCTACGAAGTAGGTGTGGAAATCTTCGACCTCAATGTTGTAGACCGTACATGCACCAACTGATCTGCTCACGGACACCACCTCAGCCTGCCAACGCTGGCCGCTGAGGATCACGTCTTCAGTTTTTTGACCCAAAGGTCTGTCGCAATCGTCCGTGCCGATGGGATCGCAAATCTCCAACTTCTGACCGGGTTGCAATTCAATGGCCGGTACCCAGCCGATATCGTTGACCCAGAAGGGGTGTTCTGCCGTGGAGCGAAGTATTTCTTTGGCACCGCCTGGGATGGCAATGTCGATCAAGTAGGTGGGCACCTTCACCTCACCCCATTCATCAAGACTGTGTTCGAATTTTTTAGTAATTCGTTTGTAGGTTTGTTCGCCGGTTTTTTCGCAGCGGGAGAGCACTTTGGTGCCCACACTCAACAGACTAATTTCAGCGCACAAGCCGCCTTCCATGATCACCAAAGTACCGCCGGAGAAACAAGTGGGTTTAGGGCCGTCCCGCTCAACCTGCCTTAAAACGAAGTCAACTGGCGCATCCACGGGGCAATTGGTGTTGTGTACCCAAACCGCCGAATCCCCCACATAGTAGGTGTGGAAGTCTTCCACCTCGAAGTTGTAGACCGGGGTGATGAAGGGTTTGCCCAGCTGTAAGCTGCCCCGCTCGCTGGCCTGCTCGGGATTGACCAGGTGAACGTGTTTGGGATCCGTCAAGTCCAGCACCATGCCTACGCCCACGCGGTCGTCCGCCGCAAAACCAATGTGTGCATGCTGGGTGTGGCGGATCAGGCCGTTGGCATACACCGTGGCCAGGCGAGGCACGCTGTTATCCCCTGCGCCACCCCCCGCAATTTGTAGCACCATCCCAGGCTCCAGGTGTTCAGCCGCCAGCCAGTGCTGGCCATGGGCCAGCGGGGTTTGCACCCAGAAGGGGTGGTTGGGGGTGGTGATCAGGGTGGTGAGTTCATCACTGCCTTGCACCTTGACCTGCACCGCATGCACCTGTTGGTCCAAGTGGGCCACGGTGTTGACCACGCGCTTGTAAGCGATTTCTCCACCGTTCTCGGGCTGTGACAGGACTTTGGTGCCCACACGCACCTTCTCGATAGGCAGGGGGCCCTGGTCGGTGTGAACCAGGGTGCCTGCGGCGAAGCAGGCCTGGTAGGTCACCTTGCCGTTTTCATCCAAACGGGCGATGCCTTTGGCCGCCTGGCTGTAGTCGGCCGCGTTGATGATGCGCCCGGAAGAGATGGGCGTGCCGTCTGCGGCGACACGGGGTTGCTCAATGATGTATTGCTTGGAACCCTTGTGCTCATACACCATGTTCTTGAGCGGCGAGGTGTCGATGACGCCCCGGGTCATTTGTTGCCGCGCAAAGTCGGCTTGTTTCACGGCCAGTTGCATTTTTCGTTTTCCTGCGGGGGTGTCGGCCCATTTGCTGAGGCCAACCAGCGTGAACAGGTCATATGCGCCGTTGCGCGCCTGTACATAGGCGCCCAGGATCAACGGGTGAGCCCGTGGTTTCACACTTGGTGTCAGTTCGCAAACTTTTATGGATTTCCCCTCGAAAGCGAGGCGAGTAACCTGCATGGCGTCACCCCAAAAACCGCCGCGCGTTGATGAACATGCGCATCCACGGGCTGCGCTCGCTTTTGTCACCATTTGTCCAGCTCATCTGCACGTTGCGGAACACACGTTCAGGGTGAGGCATGAGGGCGGTGAAACGGCCGTCGGCTGTGGTCACCGAGGTCAAACCTTCGGGGCTGCCGTTGGGGTTGAGCGGGTAGGCCTCAGTGGCTTTGCCGTGGTGGTCGACGAAACGCATGGCGCGGTGCACCGCCTTGGCATCGCCGCGTTGTGAGAAGTCGGCAAAGCCTTCACCGTGGGCCACTGCGATGGGCAGGCGGCTGCCGGCCATGCCGGTGAAGAAGGCGGAGGGGCTGTCCAGCACTTCCACCATGCTCAAGCGGGCCTCGAACTGCTCGCTCTTGTTGCGGGTGAATTGCGGCCAAGCTTGTGCACCGGGAATGATGGGGGCCAGGGCGGCCATCATTTGGCAGCCATTGCACACACCCAGAGCCAACACGTCAGGGCGGTTGAAGAAGGTGGCGAACTGCTCGGAAAGCAGCGGGTTGAACATGATCGACCTGGCCCAGCCTTCGCCGGCACCCAAGGTGTCGCCATAACTGAAGCCGCCGCAAGCCACAAAGGCTTGGAACTGATCCAGGCGCGCCCTGCCCGCTTGCAGATCGCTCATGTGCACATCGAAGGTGTCGAAACCGGCCTGCGCCATGGCGTAACTCATCTCGACATGGCTGTTCACGCCTTGCTCACGGAGAATGGCCACGGCGGGGCGCTTGAGCAAGAGTGCTGGGGTTTGCGGCTGGGCCGGATCAAAACTCAGATGCACGTGCAAACCGGGGTCGTTGGGCTGGCCGATGGCGGCGTGTTCAGCATCTGCACAGGCTGGGTTGTCACGCAGTTGGCTGATGCGCCAAGATACCTCGTCCCAGGCCTGATGCAAATTGCGCAGCGGCGCGCTGAACACTGATTTGGCGTCACGCCAGACTTCCACCGTGCCGCGGTCATTGGTGTTGCCGATGAAATGACTGTGCTGCGACAAGCCAAACTCGCGCAAGGTTTGCATCACCTCGTTGCGCACGGCCGTGGGCACCTGCACCACGACACCGATTTCTTCGTTGAACAATGCTTGCAGCGTCAACTGGTTGCGGCGCGCGCCAACCTGGCTGGCCCAGTTTTTGGAATCACCGTATTCGGCGCGGCTGTCCGTGATGCCATCGCCCTCGGTGACCAGCATGTCCACGTTCAGACTCACGCCCACATGCCCTGCAAACGCCATCTCGCACACTGTCGCCCACAGGCCACCATCGCTGCGGTCGTGGTAGGCCAACAAGCGTCCTTCACCGCGCAGCTGGTTGATGGCGGACACCAGGGCTTTGATCTGCGCGGGGTCGTCCACATCAGGCACTTCATCGCCGAACTGGTTTAGCACCTGGGCCAGCATGGAGCCGCCCATTCGCTTTTTGCCTTGGCCCAAATCTATGAGGACCAGGGTCGTATCACCGGTTTGCAATTGCGGCGTGAGTGTGGGCCGCACATCAGCCAGCGTTGCAAACGCCGAAACGATCAGGCTCACCGGCGAGGTGACTTGTTTGTCCTGGCCCTGCTCAGACCAGCGTGTGCGCATGGACAAGCTGTCTTTGCCCACCGGCACGCTGATACCCAGCGCGGGGCACAACGCCATGCCCACCGCCTTGACGGTGTCGTACAGCGCCGCGTCTTCACCAGGCTCACCGCAAGCCGCCATCCAGTTGCAGCTGAGTTTGACGCGTGGCAGTTCGATGGGGGCGGCCAACAAATTGGTGATGGCTTCCGCGACCGCCATGCGGCCTGACGCGGGTGCATTCAACGCGGCCAGCGGCGTGCGTTCGCCCATGGCCATGGCTTCACCGGCAAATCCGCTGTAGTCGGCCAAGGTCACGGCGCAATCGGCCACAGGCACCTGCCAGGGCCCGACCGTTTGGTCGCGGTGGTTCAGACCGCCCACGGTGCGGTCGCCGATGGTGACGAGAAAACGTTTGCTGGCCACGGTGGGGTGGCGCAGCACGTCGAAAGCGACTTTTTCCAGCAGCACATCGCTCAAGTTCAAGGCAGGCAAGGTGATGGGCACACGCTGCACATCACGGTGCATCTTGGGCGGTTTGCCGAGCAAGACGTCCATGGGCATGTCGATGACGTGCTCGCCGCCTGGCCCGTCTTCCAGCACCAAGTCTTTCTGTTCGGTGGCCACACCCACGATGGCAAACGGGCAACGCTCGCGCTCGCACATGGCCTTGAACAGCGGCAGCAAGTCCGGTGACACCGCCATCACATAACGTTCCTGGCTTTCGTTGCACCAGATTTCTTTCGGTGCCATGCCGCTTTCTTCGAGCGGCACAGCGCGCAGGTCAAACCGGGCACCTCGGCCCGCGCCATCCACGAGCTCAGGGAAGGCATTGGAGATGCCGCCGGCACCCACGTCGTGAATCGCCAGGATGGGGTTTTTCTCACCCAAGGCCCAGCAGTGGTTGATGACCTCTTGAGCGCGGCGTTCAATCTCGGGGTTGCCGCGCTGCACCGAATCAAAATCAAGTTCGGCGGCATTCACGCCCGCCGCCATGGAGCTGGCCGCACTGCCGCCCATGCCGATGCGCATCCCGGGGCCGCCCAATTGGATGAGCAAGGTGCCGGCAGGAAATTCAACTTTCTGGGTCTGAACGGCGTTGATGCTGCCCAAACCACCGGCGATCATGATGGGCTTGTGGTAACCCCGGCGCTGTTGTTGCGCACCCTCGCCCACGTCCTGTTCATACACACGGAAGTAACCACCCAGGTTGGGCCGGCCAAACTCGTTGTTGAAAGCGGCCCCGCCCAGCGGGCCCTCCACCATGATCTGCAAGGGACTGGCGATGTGGCTGGGTCGGCCGTAGGGCGTTTGTTCCCAGGACTCGTTGGTTCCCGGCAAATGAAGGTTGGACACCGTAAAGCCCGTCAGCCCGGCCTTGGGCTTGGAGCCTCGGCCGGTGGCCCCTTCATCACGAATCTCACCACCCGCGCCTGTGGAGGCACCCGGGAAAGGCGATATGGCCGTGGGGTGGTTGTGGGTTTCCACTTTCATCAGCACATGGGCCAGCTCTTTGCGGGCACCGTACTGAGGTGCGTTGGTGAATCCTTGCGGCAACCAGCGTTCGATCTCCAGCCCTTCCATCACCGACGAGTTATCGCTGTAGGCAATGATGGTGTGTTGTGGCGCGAGCTGGTGGGTGTTGCGGATCATGCCGAACATGGACTTGTCCTGGCGGACACCGTCGATGGTGAAGTCGGCATTAAAAATCTTGTGGCGGCAGTGTTCGCTGTTGGCCTGTGCAAACATCATCAGCTCAACGTCGCTGGGGTTGCGCTGCAGGCCTTGGAAAGACGTCACCAGGTAGTCGATCTCGTCCTCGCTCAAGGCCAAACCGAATTCACGGTTGGCGGCCTCCAGGGCAGCGCGCCCCGCACCGAGCACATCCACATGCTGGAGCGGCTGCGCAGGTTGTTCGTCAAACAGATGCCGGGCATCTTCCCGAGCCAGCAACACGCTCTCCGTCATGCGGTCATGCAGCAGCGCCGCGACCGCTGCCAGCTCGTCGGCATTCAGGGTTTTGGTGCCACCCAACAAACCGCTCTTCAGGGTCAGCACAAACTCCGTCACACGTTCTACACGTTTGATCGGCAGACCGCAGTTGTGCGCAATGTCAGTGGCTTTGGAGGCCCAAGGTGACACCGTGCCCAAACGCGGGGCGACAACAATCAAAACCCCGCTGCCAGGTCCTTCGTAGGCGGGGCCATAACGCAGCAGAGCTTCCAGGCTGTCGCGCGCCGCAGCCGACAGCGGTCGCTCTAGCGCCGCCCAATGCACAAACCGACCATGCACTGCGGTGATTTGCGGCGCAATGGCCTGCAAACGCGGCAGCAGGGCCTGGGCACGAAAAACGGACAGCGCATTGCCGCCCTCGAAGTGAAGCAGCTGGGGAGTGGTTGGGGTCACGTGGGGACTCTAAGGCTGGGGGCAAGGCGGGCAGCCGGGGCGCAGCCCCGGGCAGATCCGTGATTTTAGCGGTGCGGTGGCCGCTCGAGACTCGGCGCGTCGCGCCAGCCCCCCGAAGACCGGGAAGGGACCCTTCGTGGCCCTTAGGGTGACAAACCTTGGAAGCAGCCCAGCGTTTTCTCAAGAGATAATGAGGCGCATGACGATCATCATCAAAGACGCCGCCGCCATCGAAGGCATGCGCGTGGCAGGCCGCCTCGGCTCAGAAGTGCTGGACATGCTCACGCCCTATGTGAAGCCGGGCATCACCACAGGCGAGATAGACAAGCTGGCGCACGACTACATGGTCAACGTGCAAAAAGGCATTCCCGCCACACTCAACTACCAGCCCAGCGGTTACCCGCCCTACCCCGCTTCCTTGTGCACTTCGGTCAATGACGAGGTCTGCCACGGCATTCCGAACGAGCGTGTACTCAAAAACGGCGACATCGTGAACATTGATGTCACCGTGATCAAAGACGGCTGGCATGGCGACAACAGCCGCATGTTTGTCGTGGGCGAAGGCTCGATCGCCGCCAAACGTTTGTGCGCTGTGACGTTTGAGGCCATGTGGCGCGGCATCGTCAAGGTCAAACCCGGCGGTCACTTCGGCGACATTGGTCACGCCATTCAAACCTTTGCTGAAAACCAAGGTTATTCGGTGGTGCGTGAGTTTTGCGGCCACGGCGTGGGCGCACGGTTCCATGAGGAGCCTCAGGTGCTTCACTATGGCCGCCCCGGCACCTTGGAAAAAATGCTGCCCGGCATGATTTTCACCATCGAACCCATGATCAACCTGGGCAAACGTGACATCAAGGAAGACAGAAAAGGCGGCAAGTACGACGGCTGGACCATCGTCACCAAAGACCGTTCACTGTCGGCCCAGTGGGAACACACGGTGCTGGTGACGGAAACGGGCTACGAAGTGCTGACGCTATCAGCGGGCAGTCCGCCTCCACCGAGTTTCGTCAGCGGCTGAGCGCAAGTTCGTCGCTTGATCACCCCGCCGTTGTCACTGCATGTCGGAATCAACTCCCAGCATCCCTGAACTGCGCACACGGGTGCAACAAGGCAAGGCGGAATTGCTGGCGCACTTTATGCAGGCGCGAGCCACGGCGCCCACCGCGGCTCGTTTGATTCGCAACCTGACCAAACATGTCGACGGCGCTCTGCAGTCTTTGTGGAACCAGCAGGCCATGCCCGAAGGCGCCGCATTGCTGGCCGTAGGTGGTTATGGCCGAGGGGAGCTGCTTCCTTACTCCGACGTGGATGTGTTGGTGCTATTGCCACCGGTTGGCGATGAGGACGACAAACAAAGCGCTCAAACCAAAATCGCTTTAGAAACTTTCATCACCTGCTGTTGGGACATCGGGCTGGAGATCGGCTCCAGCGTACGGACGCTTGCCGAGTGCATGCAAATGAGTCGGAGCGACATCACTGTACAAACTTCGCTACTGGAATCACGCTTTCTGTGTGGTTCGCGCCGCCTTTTTAAAGCCTTCCGTGCAGCCAACACGCATGCCATGGATGCCAAGGCCTTTGTGCGCGCCAAATTGCTGGAAATGCAGCAGCGCCACACCAAATTCGAAGACACGCCGTACTCGCTAGAACCCAACTGCAAGGAAAGCCCCGGTGGCCTGCGCGACCTGCAACTCGTGATGTGGCTCGCTCGTGCAGCGGGGTTCGGCAAAACGTGGCCTGAACTTGCCAGCAAAGGGCTCATCACCACGTTTGAAGTAAAACAACTGCAGCGCAACGAAGGCTTGCTTAAGTTGATTCGCGCGCGCCTGCACTGCGTGGCCGGCCGACGCGAAGACCGGCTGGTGTTCGACCTGCAAACCGCAGTGGCCGAGAGTTTTGGCTACACCGCCGTCAAGGGCCAGCGTGCCTCAGAAGTGTTGATGCGCCGCTACTACTGGGCGGCCAAGGCCGTGACACAGCTTAGTCAAATTCTGATTCAGCACATTGAAGAGCGTGTCACCGGCCGGCAAGACGCGCCCATGCGCCCCATCAACGAACACTTTTTGGAGCGTGGTGGTTTGCTCGAGGTGGTGAGCGACGACCTCTATCAGCGCCATCCCCACACCATCTTGCAGACCTTCCTCACCTTTCAAACCGAGGGTGCGCCCAAAGGGCTGTCGGCCCGCACGCTGCGCGCCCTGTACAACGCCCGGGACCTGATGGACAGCGGATTTCGCCGCGACCCTGTCAACCGCGCCACCTTCATGCAGATTCTGCAAGCCCCGCAAGGTCAAACCCATGCACTGCGGCAAATGAACCAAACCTCGGTACTGGGCCGCTACCTGTGGGTGTTCAGGCGCATCGTGGGTCAAATGCAGCACGACCTCTTCCACGTGTACACCGTGGACCAGCACATCCTGATGGTGCTGCGCAATGTGCGGCGCTTTTTCATGGCGGAGCACGCCCACGAGTATCCGTTTTGCTCCCAACTGGCTGCCAGCTGGGACCCGCCCTATGTGCTGTTCGTTGCCGCGCTATTTCACGACGTGGCCAAGGGCCGTGGCGGCGACCACTCTGACTTGGGCGCGCACGAGGTGCGCCGTTTTTGCCGCGATCACCTGATTCCAAAAACTGATGCAGCACTGATCGAGTTTTTGGTACAGCACCACCTCACCATGTCGCGCATTGCCCAAAAGGAAGATTTATCTGACAGCGAGGTGATCGACGGTTTTGTCAAACTCGTCAAAACAGAACGCCAGCTCACCGCGCTGTACCTGCTGACCGTGGCCGACATCCGTGGCACCAGCCCCAAAGTATGGAACGCCTGGAAAGGCAAACTCCTGGAAGACCTCTACCGCGCCAGCCTGCGTGCCCTGGGTGGTGCGCGGCCCAACTTTGATGCAGAAATTGAAGCACGCAAACAAGAAGCGCGCCAGGCCTTGAACCTCGCCTCGATGTTGCCCGACACCGAAGGCCCGCTTTGGAAAACGCTGGACGTCAGTTACTTCGCTCGCCACGAAGCCGTTGATATCGCCTGGCACGCTCGTGCTTTGTTCCGTCACATCGACACGCAGTTACCGGTGGTCTGTGCCCGCCCATCTGCCGTCGGTGAAGGCTTGCAGGTGCTGGTGTATTCACCCGACCGCGCCGACTTGTTCGCACGCATCTGCGGTTACTTCGACAGCGCGCAGTTCAACATTCTGGATGCCAAGGTACACACCACACGCTCCGGTTACGCGCTCGACACCTTCCAGCTCATCGGCCCCCACCACGACCAACAATCACGCGACTTGATTTCCTTGGTCGAGACCCAACTCGCTCAAACTCTGCTGCAAGAGGGCCCCTTGCCCGAGCCGAGCAAAGGCCGACTGTCGCGGCGCGTCAAATCATTCCCCGTGACACCTCGCGTCAGCCTGCGGCCCGACGAGCGTGCTCAGCGCTGGCTGCTCACCGTCTCGGCCAGCGACCGCTCCGGCCTGCTCTATTCCATTGCCCGCGTCCTGGCACGCCATGGCGTCAACTTGCAGTTGGCCAAAGTCACCACCTTGGGCGAGCGAGTCGAAGACACCTTCCTGATCGACGGCTCTGCCTTGCAGCAAAACAGATTGCAGTTGCAAATTGAGAGCGAATTGCTCGACGCTGTCGCGGCTTGACGCCATCTTTGTAGCCCCTGTTGCCCCCCACCGCCATGCCCGTCATCACCCTGGCCGCCAGTGAAGCGCTCACACAAATTGACCGCTTCGACGCCGTGGTAGACGCCCGCTCGGAAGGTGAATTTGCCCTCGATCATTTGCCGCGCGCGCTCAATTGGCCCAGCCTGACCAACGAAGAACGGATCGTGGTGGGCACCGAGTACAAACAAATCTCGCCCTTCGTGGCGCAAAAACGCGGTGCTGCTTTAGTGGCACGCAACATTGCCCGCCACATTGAGCGCGAGGTGATGGACAAACCCAAGGACTGGTCACCCCTGATTTATTGCTGGCGCGGAGGAAAACGCAGTGGCTCTTTGGCCTTGGTATTGGGCCAAATTGGCTTTCGCGTGCACATGCTGGAAGGTGGATACCGCGCCTTTCGCAGCGAGGTGGTCAAAGCGCTGGAGTCCTCGGGTAGTCAATTGCGTTTTCAGGTGCTGTGCGGCACCACGGGCTCGGGAAAAAGCCGCTTGCTCCAGGCCTTGAAATCAGCCGGGGCGCAAGTGCTGGATTTGGAAGACATCGCCCAGCATCGAGGCTCAGTACTTGGGCTGCTCCCGGGCACATCACAACCCACACAAAAACGATTTGAAACACTGCTGTGGAACGAGTTGCGGCAGTTCGATATCACCCGCCCGGTGTTCGTGGAAAGCGAAAGCCGCACCGTGGGCCAATTGCGCGTGCCCGAACGACTGATTCAAACCATGCGGGCAGCCCCCTGCATTGCAGTCGACATGCCGCTTGACGAGCGCGTGAACTTCTTGATGCGCGACTACGCCCATTTCGTCAACGACGCCGAGCTTTTTTGCAAACGTCTGGATGCGCTGCGCGATGCCCGTGGTCACCAAGTGGTGAACGACTGGCACCAACGCGCCCTCGCGGGTCAATTGAACGGCGTGGTGCGTGATTTGCTGCAGACGCACTACGACCCGATTTACCTCAAGTCCATGCAGCGTAACTTCGCGCAGGTCAATACACCCCAGCGACGTGTGAGCTGGGACGGTACACCGGCCTCTTTGCAGCAGGCGGTGTCGCACATCTTGAGCGACGTCACCTAGTCCCTTGGCCCACACAGTGAGCCACACCATCACCCGCCATCCCTTTTTGACAGAGACCGACCAAGAGACACCCCTCATGACGTTCACTTTGCCACGCATACTCGCCATGGTGGCGTTGATCGCTGTATTGCTTTACGCAGCCGCCCTGTGGTGGGTTTATCTCAAACAAGAGAAGTTGCTCTTCGCTCCGACACCACTGGCCAGCGGCCATCAATTCAACGTGGATGAGGATGTGCACGAACTGACCTTACCCGTGCCCGGTGCGACGCTTTCGGTTTTGCATATGCGTTTAACCAAACCAAAAGGTGTCGTGTTTTTCTTGCACGGCAACGCCGGCAACTTGGACACGTGGTTCGTCAATACCGCCCTGTACCGCGAGCTGAACTACGACTTGGTCATGATGGACTACAGAGGCTACGGAAAAAGTACGGGCCGCATTGAAAGCGAAGCGCAATTGCACGCCGATGTGGATGCGGTGTGGACGGCTGTTGCGGACCGCTACCAAAATGTGGTCCGCGTGGCCTTGGGACGCTCATTGGGTACTGCTTTGGCGGCGCACTGGGCTGTCAAACACCAGCCCGACCTGACTCTTTTGGTGTCGCCCTATTGTTCAATGACCGACCTGGCGAAAGAACACTTTCCTCTTGTACCCACCCGCTTGTTGCGTTATCCGCTGACCACATGCGACTACATGGCCCAGTTGCACAAGCCTGCCTTGTTGATACACGGCGACAAGGACGCACTCATTTCACCTCAGCACAGCGAACATATCCAAGCCCGCACTGCGCAAGCCCGGTTGATTCGCATTGAACAAGCTGCTCACAACGACGTTCACCAGTTCGACACCTATACGCAAGCCGTGCGGGAGTCGCTGGGTACTTTGCAGCGGACTGGCGATCAACTGGTTACAAAATCGCACCCGTACTAACCCCCGAATCAGGGGGGTTTCGGCCCTGTCGGTTGCTGCGTAACAGACGGGTTGCGCGTAGGATGGTTCTACCGTGCCGCACGGCCCGTACCAAGTCATTCGTCTTTTTCCGCCGCCGCGAACAACCCATGCCCACCATTGCCTCCATGTCTGTCAGAAATTCTTCCAGAACATCAAGCCGAAGCCGTGTGAATCGCAAGCGACCCAGCAGGCCGGCTGGTATGGGTCAACGCTTGCTCCGTTGGGTGGGGCACCGCTTGGGTCGCAGCATCGAAGTGCGTGGGCGTGGCTTGCAAATGCGGCTGGTGGTCACAAAAGTGGTCACTTCGAGTGATGCCCCCCAGTTTCCCGGCATGGTGTCGCTCAAGCCTCTGTCTAAGGACAGGCTTGCGTTGATGCAAAAAGAACTGCGTGAGCTTCTCCGCCAACATCCGGAAACCAAAAAACTGCTGCGTCATTTGGCTTATGTAGCGCGCACCTTGCGCCACGATGGCTTGAAAGCAGTAGACGACTTGCCAGTGGACGTGTTGTCTAAAGCCTTGACTCAGTTGGAGAGCCTGGTGGTGAACTGGTCGGCACTGGGTTTGGGCGAGATGCGCTCACGACTGTCTTTGCTGGTAAAAAACAAAAAGATCCTGGCCCTTCACATGGGCGGCGCAGCACAAGCGACGGAAATGGATCACTCACAACGGGCTGATGTGTGCGAGGTGAGCCACTCTGTTTTTGAAGAAATGGACCGCAGTTGGCGTGGGCAAGTTCCCCCCACGTTGACCCAGGCTTTGAGCAACGTGAAAGCAGCTTAGAGCCGCCAACAAAACCGTTCGGGCTGACCCTTCGACGGACTCAGGACAGGACTTGTCGCAGCCAGCGCGTACCTCGGTGCGGGGCCCTTCGTCAAGACCAGGGCGAACGGCGTATGCAGTGTTTTGCCAGCGGCTCTTAGCACCGGCATTTCGCTACTGAGCGGTGGCCGCTCCACCACGCAAACGCTGCCAAACATTGAACAACCCTGCTGCGACTGCGCCCGCAGCCAAGCCCACTGCCGCATCGACGGCGGTAGACAAGACCCAGCCCCAAGCCCCGCTGGCCGCAGCCCAATCTTGTGCCGCATGGTGCAGCGGTGCGATTCCATGCGCCAAGATCCCGCCGCCAACCAAAAACATGGCCGCAGTTCCTGCGACGGACAACCCCTTCATCAACCAGGGTGCCCCGGCCAGCAAGAGACCACCCAGTGTGCGCTGAAAACGCGACCACACACCTTCGCCAGGACGTTGGTTCAGGGCCAACCCCGCATCATCTAACTTGACGATGCCCGCCACCAAACCGTAAACGCCCACGGTCATCAACAGCGAAATTCCGACCAGCACCGCCACCTTGCTGGAAAAAGCCTGGTTGGCCACCGTGCCGAGCGTGATGATGATGATTTCCGCCGACAGGATGAAATCGGTGCGCACCGCGCCCTTTATTTTTTCCTTTTCGAACGCAACCAAATCCACAGCCGGGTCAGCCACTGCGCGCGTCAACTCGGCATGGCGAACCTCTTGGTCCGCTTTGTTATGCCACAAGGCGTGCGCCACCTTATCAAAACCCTCGAAGCACAAAAACAAGCCGCCCATCATCAGGAGCGGCGTCACAGCCCAAGGTGCCACCGCGCTGATGAGCAAGGCCAAAGGCACCAAAATGACCTTATTCAGAAGCGACCCTTTAGCCACTGCCCAAACAACGGGCAATTCCCGGTCGGCTTTGACGCCAGCGACCTGCTGCGCATTCAGCGCCAGATCGTCACCCAAAACACCCGCCGTTTTTTTGGCGGCGACTTTGGTCATGGCAGCCACGTCATCCAGGATCGTGGCGATATCGTCTAGAAGGGCAAACAAACTGCTGGTGGCCATGGCGTGGATTTGTAGGTGTGAAGTCGGCCAGCATTATTGCCGCAGCACAGATGGCACACCAGCGCGCCAGGCCCGCCGCGTGTTCAGCTACTTGCGCAATTTGCTCAACTGCGCCTGCGTTTCGTTCCAAAGGTCCATGCCCACATTGGCTGCGATAGACGCATTGACGCGGGTCAACCGGTCGCGCAGCCTGTCTGTTTCTTTGGACGACAGCTTGCTGAACTGCATGCCCTTGGCTTGCAGCTCCGCGAGCGCTTTCGTTGAAGCTTCGCGGGTGTCTTTGCGCTCAAAAGTGCGGCTGGCCACAGCAGCATCCATCAGCACCTTTTGCTCGTCTTTTGAAAGGCCATCCCAGTACTTCTTGCTCACCAGCAGAATCCAAGGGCTGTAGACGTGGTTGGTGGCGGTCACGTACTTTTGAACGTCGTAGAACTTGCTGCTCAAAATCGTGGTGTAGGGGTTCTCTTGGCCATCAACCGTTTTGGTTTCAAGTGCGGGGAAAAGCTCTGAAAACGCCATGGGCACAGGATTGGCACCCAAGAGTTTGAAGGTTTCCAGGTACACCGGGTTTTGCATGACACGCAGCTTGACACCTTCAAAGTCTTCGGCGGTTTGAATGGGCTTTTTGCTGTTGGTGGTGTTACGGAAACCGTTCTCCCAATAGACCAAACCCACCAGGCCCTTTTCGGGCAATTTGTTCATCACCTTCTTGCCCACCGGGCCGTCAAGCAGGGCGTCGGCTTCTTCGGCGGTGTTGAACAAGAAGGGAGTGTCCCAAAGCGACATTTCCTTGGTGATGCCCACCAAGGTGGCGGTGGATCCCACCATCATTTCTTGCGCGCCACCGATCAAGGCCTGCTGCATTTGAACGTCAGAGCCCAAGGCAGCACCCCCGACAGTGCGAAGTTTCATCTTGCCACCCGAGAGTTTTTCCACTTGCTCGGCCAAAAACTTGGCTGCACGGCCTTGGTTGCTGTCTTCGGCCAAACCATAGCCGAAGCGAATCAGACGCGGTTTGATGTCTTGGGCCAGGGCGGCGGTGCTGGTGAAGCTGCCAACGGCAAGCGCGGCGGCGGTGGCGAGTAAGGTGCGGCGAATCAGTTTCATAGCGGTCTCCTAGGAGGTGAATAAGAGCTGGAATAGCCTGGGGTGACTCTGTGAGTTCTTGGAAGGTGCTTAGCGCAACCAGGCAATGGGGGCAGTGACGATCTGCGGAAAAATGACAAACAAAGTCATGATGAGCAAGTAGGTGATGAGGTACGGTTTGACCCCAACGACCACCTCCTCGAAACGCAGTCGGCCAACGGCAGCAACCACATTGAGTACGGTTCCAACAGGAGGTGTGATCAACCCAATGACGCCATTGAGAATGAACATCAACCCGAAGTAGTAGGGGGCGATACCGGCTTTAGCGGCAATGGGGGCGGGCACCGGGGCCATGATCAAAATGGTGGGGGTGAGGTCGAGCACAGTTCCCACCAGCACCAGCAGCAACATCATGCAGGCCATGAGCAGCTTGGGGTTTTCAATCAAGGGGCCCAAGAAGGACGCCAGCGTGGCAGGAAGATCGGCCAGCGTGACCATGTAGGACGCCACCGCCGCGCCGCCGCAAAGGAACATCACATTGGCGGTGGTCTTGGCTGCGCGAACCAACACGCCGTGTAGATCGCGCAGCGTCAATTCACGGTGAATAAAGAAAGCAACAAACAGAGCATAAAAAGCAGCCACCACCGCAGCTTCGGTTGGCGTAAACACCCCGCTCTTCATTCCACCAATGATGATCAAGGGCATGAGCAAGGCCCAGAAGGCTTTGGCGGTGATGACCAAACGCTGCTTCATCGGCACGCGTTTTCCTGCGGGCAGGTTCATGGTGCGAAGCTCGTACTTCCATGCAATCACCAAACCTAAACCCATGATGAGTCCGGGCACGATGCCTGCGGTGAACAAGATGGCAGGCGAGGTATTGGTGGTGACGCCATAAATCACAAACGGCATCGAGGGCGGAATGATCGGCGCGATGATGCCGCCCGACGCAATCAAGCCGCCCGAGGTGGCCATGGGGTAACCCTGGGCGCGCATCATGGGCAACAAAATGGTGGCCAGGGCGGCGGTATCGGCCAACGCTGAACCGCTCATGGCGGCCATGAGAATGGCGGCACCAATCGCGACAAAACCAAGGCCACCTCGGTAGTGCCCCACCCAGGCTTGGGCCATCTCGATGATGCGACGGCTGATACCTCCGGCATTCATCAACTCGCCCGCGAGAATAAAAAACGGAACGGCGAGCAGCACAAAACTGTCCACCCCCGCCACCATGTTCTGGGCAAAAAGCTGGGTGTCCCAAAAGTTCAGCTCCCAGGCCATGGCCGCGCCGGTGAGCATCAAGGCCAGGGCCATGGGCATACCCGCCCCCATGAATACACACATGCCCACCACAAAAATGATGGCCGCGACGGCTTCGGTGGTCATTGCTTTTACTCCACGTCGCTGAGGTGATGGGCTTGCAGAACCGGTTTGGCACGCAGCAAGTTGATGAAAGCGAACGCCGCGATCGTCACTGCGCACAAGAATGCGGGCAAGGGAAGCAGTGCGGCGGGATAACCCAGCACCACGCTCACGCTCCCCATGCCCACGACCACCTGTTGCCATGCGCCCCAAGCCAACATCAAGCTGGCC
>JBJOQO010000065.1:0-18149 GCA_046049865.1 Pseudomonadota bacterium
CGCTGAGCGGAATCGATTGGGACACCACACTGTTACCCGACAACATGACCCTGCCACTGCTTTGGGCCGGCTTGGTTTGCGCCACCCTGGGTTGGACACTGCCCTTGTCTCAATCTGTGTGGGGTGCTGTTGCTGGCTACCTTTCACTTTGGCTGGTGTATTGGGTATTCAAACTCATCACGGGCAAAGAAGGCATGGGTTATGGCGATTTCAAGTTGCTCGCAGCACTCGGGGCCTGGCTAGGCGTTCAGATGTTGCTGCCCATCGTGCTGGCCGCATCCGTGATTGGCGCTGTGGTCGGCATCGCCATGAAACTCACCGGCGAGCTGCGCGAAGGCCGCTACGTGCCATTTGGGCCTTTCTTGGCAGGCGCAGGAATGCTGGTGATGCTGGCGGGGCAAACACGTGTGACGGCTTGGTTGGGTTGGGCTTGAGAGGTCCCCCTTGTGGCGCATCGGCTTAACGGGTGGCATAGGCAGCGGAAAGAGCACCGTGGCCGGTCTTTTGGTCGCCCGCGGCGCCACTCTGGTTGATACCGATGCCATCGCACGCAGCCTCACAGAACCTGGTGGAGCAGCAATGCCTGCGTTGCGTGCACGCTTTGGCTCCCTCATCGTGGACAACACTGGCGCACTCAATCGTGTCGCCATGCGTGGTTTGGTCTACGCCAATCCCGAGGCCAAACAACAACTGGAAGCCATTCTTCACCCTTTGATACGTGAGGAAGTTGAGCGGCAAACCATGGCTTGCGCGACCGAGGTCGTGGTATTGGACGTACCGCTGCTCGTAGAGTCTGGTCACTGGCGAGACCGGGTAGATCAGGTCTGGCTGGTGGACTGCGAGGAAGAAACCCAAGTGGCCCGCATCGTGCAAAGACCGAGTTGGACTGAAGCTGCTGCACGTGCTGTGATCCATCAACAAGCAAGCCGCGCAAATAGGCGCCTCGCGGCCGATATGGTGATCTACAACGAGCGCATCAACCTGAAGCAGTTGGCGCAGCAAGTAGACGAAATGTGGACTGCCTGGACCAACAGCCTCACATCAAGCCAGTAGTCGCCTGTGGAACAATCGCAACCCATGTCCCTCCCTTCTTCCGGAACACCCAATTTGGTTCTCTACGAGTACCCTTTCAACGAGAGTATTCGAACCATGCTGCGGTTGGAGCATTTGTTCGATCGTTTGGGACAGCTCGTGGTGCGCGATGCAGCGGTCGATCACCACTACGCGTTGGCAACCATCTTTGAAATCGTGGACGTGGCCTCGCGTGCCGACCTGAAGTCCGATTTACTCAAAGACCTGGACCGCCAGCGCAGCGTGATGAACAGCTACCGTGGCAACCCCTCCATCTCCGAAGACGTGCTCAACGAAGTCGTTGGAAAAATCGACCACGCATTCAATGGCCTGAATCAACTTCAAGGAAAAGCCGGTCACAGCCTCAGCAGCAACGAATGGCTGATGAGCATACGCAGCCGCATCAGCATCCCGGGCGGCACCTGCGAGTTTGACTTGCCTGCCTATTACGCTTGGCAGCAGCACCCGTCACAAAAACGCCGCACCGACCTGCTGCACTGGGCTGAAACGCTGATGCCACTGGCCGAGGCGCTGAACGTCTTGCTCAGCTTGTTGCGTGATTCCGGCATTGCGCAAAAAGTGGTCGCAGCAGGTGGCCAATTCCAACAAACCTTGCCCACAGGACGGGCCTACCAGTTGCTCCGACTGCGCATCAACCCCGACTCACAACTGGTGCCTGAAATTTCTGGTCACAGGTTGATGGTGTCGGTGCGTTTCATGCAACAAGATGGCGAAGGACGCCTTAAACAGCGACTTGCGGACACCACATTCGAGTTGACCCTTTGTCTTTGACACGCTGTTTTTCAGGCCGCGATGAGTACCACCTTGACTGAACGAATCGTTCCCTGCCCACGCTGCAAGGGTGACAGTGTTTACGCCGCCCACAACCCCTACCGCCCGTTTTGCAGCGAGCGCTGCAAGAACCAAGACTTCGGTGCCTGGGCCAGCGAAAGTTATCGGATGGAGGCGGCACCCAGCCCCGAAGACATGCTGCTCGAGAATGGCGACGAAGGCGTAGCCCCAATGTCCGTCCCGCGCCACTGATCGTCCGTGCGTCACGGGCGCTTGGTGCCTCAGCGCATCAACCATCGCCGCAGCCCGTCGCTCGCCGCATCCACCGAAGCCACCAAGAGCAACATGGCCGCCAATCGTCTCGTACGGTGGACGAACACCTCACGGGAAAGAGCGAAATGCCGCGCTGATGTAGCAATGCAAGAACTAAAATGAAACCAAGGGGGCCGGGTATGCGGGGTAAATGTTGGTTTGTTAGCCCGGATATTTCACGAGGGACACGTCCGAGTGGGCTGTGATGCGGTGCGCTGGCAAGGCGAGACGACGCTGCGGGCTCGTGCCCGCGAGGCTGAGACCGGACACAAACAGTCCTTGAGGACTGTTTGTGCCTGTCGAGGGCCAAAGCCTCTGGCTTTGGCGGAACAACGCGGAAAGCAGGCCGCATCGCAGCTCACTCGAGCGTGTCCCCGGTGAAATATCCGGGCTAGCGTCGACGTAGATGTAAAACCAGCAGCGTGGCAGCTGCCAGACCGGCCAGCGCGATCAGCGCGCCGACAAGGCGCAACGTCAGTGGTGTTGTGCTGGAGGCCGGCTCGACCGCAGCGGCTGGTCGGGTGATGAGCAGTCGTCCGAGCGCCAACCCATCTTTGGAGAGGGCCAGCGCTCGGGCTGACGACTCCACCTCAGGCGGCACTGTCAGGCCCAAGCGCACACCTGACACCGGGCCGACCTGCGCCACCGCCTGGTTCCTGGCATTGACAACGACCGCCTCCTCGAGGTGTCCGATCGAGCCCTTGTCGGTCAACAACTCCTGCAGCTCACCGTAGTCGCCGCCGGCCAGCACGTGCGACAAGCCGCGCAAGATGGAATGGTCGACACGTTGGGCCAGTTGGGCTTGCTTACGTCGCTGGCCGTCGAGATCAGCCTGCACGGTGCCCGCACCCGGTCCGGCCAGCCACACACCACCAGCGGCACACAACACGGACGCGGCCAAGGTCGCGGAGACCAAACGGGGCGTGGAACCGCGGGAACGGCGTTCGACGCGGTCCCAGCCCGCGCCGGCTGATTTCCGATCGGTCAGCGCCGCCACTTCGTCAACCATCCATTGTTCGCACAGCAGTCGCATCGTCGCCATGCGCTCGTCATCAAGCGAGGTTCGTCCCCGCACGCTGCTCACGTGGACCAGCAAACCAACGCCAACGTCCACCCGCCAGAACAGCAACCAGCGGCGGGGGCTGAGCATGCGCGTTGCCACGTCACCAATGGGCAACGCGCCTGGGCGCAACCATTGCCGCAGGCACTCGTCCACCCCCGGTCCGGCAGCGTCGCGCGTAGGACTGGTCAGTGCACCACTGGCGCTGCCGCTGTCACCCATCCAGCGCCCGGCGACCCATGACGCGCTGCGCATATCGATCGTCCAAACGCGGCAGCTGTCCACGCCCAGCATGTTCCACAAGCTGCGGTGGTGGGCGTCAAGAGGGGCTTGCTGCGACGCCTCGGCATCCACTTCGCCCTGGCGCGATGGACGCGCCAACGCGTCCAAGTCGGGTGGTGACAGGCTCATCAGCGCCCCATCGCGCGGCGGGTGGCGGCAACGAAGGGGTCGAGCTCCTTCAGCGTTGCTTCGTCAACATCGACAAACCCGCTCAGTCCGGTGGCCTTGGCGAAGGCTGCGCCCTCGTCTTTGTCGGCAAAGAACTGTTTCATGTCGCGACGCAGCCGCTCAGCGCGCCCGCGCTCCAGCGAGGGCTTGGCCAACCAGATGAAGTTGGGGATGCGTGCAAACGACTCGACGATCTTCATGCGCGAGCCTTCGTCGGACGGCAGGGCGCGGAACTCGCCATTGCTCATGATGGCACCCACCGCTTCGCCGGTGAGCATCATGCGGCCGACACCCAGGTCGGTGCGGGCACCCTTGAGTTCGTAGTCGCGCCCGGGCTCAAGGTTGAAAGTACGCAGCCACTGCTGACCGTACATCGCCACCAGCGACTGCGGGTTGGCGAAGGCGATGGCCTTGCCTTGGGCATCCCGCGGCGACGTGGCGCCACCTTCGCTCGGAGCCACAAACAGCGCTGCGATGCGCGGCTCGTAAATGCCCAGCGGCGTCATGCCGCGGTCGAGCTGGGCCGTGCGCGCCATGTGCGGGGCGGCAATGGCGACGTCAAATTCGTCGGCCATCATGGCGTCGTAGTAGGCCTTGAAATTCGCTGGCACCACCACCTGCACCTTGAAGGCGCCCTGGCGCTCAAGGTAGCGCTTGAGGTTGTCATACTGGGTCTGCAGCGTGGCTGCGGGAATGAAGGGAAGCACGCCGATGACCAGTGGTGTAGGTGCGACCACCTCCGGTACTGGCACCGGAGCTGGCGTGGTCGCCGCTGCGGCGGCCGGTTTGGCGGCGGGGGAAGTGCCAGCCGCCACCACTGGCGCGGCGGCAGTGGCAGGGCCAACGGCACGCAGGAAGCGGCTGCCGTCGGCGTTGCTCACCAACTCAAGCTTCTGGCCGACCAAGAGAAGGCTGGGGTTAGGGATGTTGCTTCGGCTCGGGTCGTACAACTTGCGCCACCCAGCGGTGTTGCCGGTGATACGCGCCGCGATCTGCGAGAACGAATCACCGCGCTGAACGGTGATGATGTCGCCGCTGCCCTGCGCCCAGGCGGTGCAGGCCATGGTGAGCATCAGCCCAGCCCAGGCAGAGCGGACCGCCAGCGCGATGCGTTGGCGTGGTGATCGGTTCGAACAAGCCTTGGATCCCGGCAAAATTTTTTGCCAATTCGAGGTCAAGTAATTTTTCATTTGTTGCCTTTTCTTAAATTCATTGTGAATAGTTGTGAATTTCGGGACATTACAGATACGGAGCTCGGGGCGGTACCCACCCGCAGGAGGTCGGCGAGGCCCTCTTTTGGGCAATTGAACCCCATGCGCCATTGTGCAACGAATGTAACCAGTGTAACGGCTTCATGCTGCAGCGCAGCACCACTCCCGCACAGCGTTTACATACTGCCCTGTAATTGCGGGAATCCGTCACAACGACGTGGCGGCATTGCATCAAACAGCGCAGCGATGGAATGAGTTTTTCAATGGAGCTTCCGATGGGGCTTCAATGGGGCTTCAGTGTCAGCTCTAACATTCATCCATCCTCCCCTCACCGCCCGAGTTCGATGAGTTCAATGTCCTTCTTGAGCAGATCGTTCACCAAGGCGGAGTAATCCACGCACTTGAGATTGGCCAAGGCTTCGGTCCGCCAGTTCCCACAAACTACAGCTTTTTTTGCCAACTATGCGGGCCCCGACAGCTTCAACTACAAGGTGAACGACGACGCGTTTGACAGCGCTCCGGCCACCGTGGTGCTGAACGTGATGCCGGCCAACGATGCACCGGTAGCGGTCTGTGCTGGCGACTCAGCGCATCAATCGCCGCCGCAGCCCATCACTGGCCGCATCCACCAAAGCCACCAACAGCAGCATGGCCGCCAAAATCGTGGCGGTCTTGCCCATGTGGAAAAGCCCCATGTGGAAGGACAGCAGCTGGCCCAATCCCCCTGCCCCCACCACACCCAGCACGGCGGCCGCGCGGATGTTGTTCTCCCAGCGGTAGAGGGCATAACTCACCCACTGCGGCAACACCTGAGGCAGCAACGCGTAGAAGAACAGCTTGGCACCGCCCACCCCTTGCGCACCTAAGGCCAGGCTGGGGCCAGGTGGCGCGTTTTCCAGGGCTTCGGTGAATAAACGCCCGAGCACGCCACTGGTGTGCAAAGCCAGCGCTAAGGTGCCAGCAAAGGGACCGAGGCCCGCAGAGATCAACAGCAAAGCCGCCCACACCAACTCAGGGATGGAGCGCAGCGCATTGAGCAAGCAACGCATGAAGGCGCTGATCAAGTTGAGCCTTGATGCCCGCATGTTGTCCGTCCACCCCGCTGGCCGACTCGCCAGCAGCGCCAATCCCGCCGCCATCAACGCCGCCAAGAGCGTGCCCAGGGCCGACATGGCCAAAGTCTCCACCGTGGCCCAAGCCACTTTGCGCAGGAACTTGGGGTTCAAATCAGGGGGGAAAAACTCGGCCAGAAAACGACCCATGCTGCGCGCGGCGTCCAGCGACAAAAACTGTGCCCACTGCAAGTCCAACGTCCAGAAACTGGCCACCACCAAAGTGAGTAGACCCACCCCTATCCAGCAAGCCTGACCGCGCGCATTGAACAGCGGCGGCGGGAGTTGAAGTGGCTCGGCGCGTACCGGCTGTTCGTGCGCATCCATCTTCATCAGCCCAGCACCCTGCGCAACCAACTGCTCATGGCATCGGCCAAGGCCACCAAGGCCATGAAAACCAAAAGCATAGTCGCCACTTCACCGCCATTGAACATTTTCATCGAGTTGTCCAACTGCTGGCCCAAACCACCTGCACCCACGAACCCCAGCACCACCGACGAACGTATGGCGCACTCCCAGCGGTACACGGTGTAAGACGTGAGTTCAGCCGCGCTTTGCGGCAGCAGCCCATAAAAGAAGGCTTGCAAGCGGCCACTGCCATTGCGCAAAAGTGCCTGCGTCGCCTGTGGGTCGCTGCTCTCCAAAATATCGCTGTAGACCTTGCCGAGCATGCCGCCGTAGGTCAGTGCAATCGCCAGCACCCCCGCCGTGGGCCCCAAACCCACTACACGCACAAATACCAAGGCCCACACCAACTCGGGCACGCTGCGCAGCAGCACCAACAACCAGCGCAGCAGCAGGCGCAGCAAAGCGGGACCACGCGCCATGCGGCCCGACAACACGGAGACCGACAGCGCCCGGTTGGACAACAAGGTCAGCGGCACCGCCAAAACCAGGGCCAAGGTGACGCCCGCCGTGGCGATGGCCACCGTGCGCCAGGTTTCGCGCGCCACCAGCCAAAGAAAATCAACCCCTGTGGCGGGCGGGAAAAAACTCGCCAAAAACCGGCCACTGGTTTGCAGGCTGTCGGATTGCCACAAAAGTGAAGGCTGAAATTCGGTGGCCACGAGCAAGGGCCACAACAAAACAAGGGCCGTACTGGCCCAAAAAACGCGCCCCCACCAAGCGGGGTCACGCTGGGGAGGGTTGAGCGCTTGGTATCGGGCGGTGCGGCTCATCGGCAGTGCATGACGGCCGGTGGTGCGGGGGGCGCCATCAGGTCGCCCAAGGGTTGCGCAGCCGCGCCAGTTCCCGCAACCGCATGCAACTCGTCTTCATGCTGCGCATAAAGCGCAGCCAACAAGCCCTCGGTCACTAGGCGACTGGGCAAATCAAAAACCACAGCGCCGTCGCGCAAACCGATGGTGCGCGGGAAAGTCGCCAGGGCCATGTCCACCTGGTGCATGCTGGTCACCAAGGTGGCCTGCCGGATTTTGGCCTCAGCCACCAAAGCGGCCAATGCCGACTTGGCGCGTGTGGGGTCCAGTGCAGACAAAGGTTCGTCCACCAACCACAAGGCCGCTGGTGCCAACAAAATGCGCGCCAAACCTACGCGCTGGCGCTCGCCGCCCGAGAGCCTGTCCACACGCTCAAAAATTTTCTCAGCCAAGTCAAACCGCTGAAGTGCGCGGTGGGCGGCGGGAATGTCGCTCGGGTAAAATAATGAACGCAAACTGTGAAACAAACCCACGGCAGGCAAACGCCCAGCCAGCACCGCAGTCACCACCCGCTGGCGCGGTGGCAAGGGCGGCACTTGAGGCGCCAGGAACAAACGCCCCCGCAGGCGCTGCAAGGCCGCACGTGGCAAAGCCCAGGGTGATTGATCGTTCAACCGATAGTCACCGCCTTGCAGTGGCAAGGCGCAGGCCAATACTTGCAGCAAAGTGGTTTTGCCAGCGCCCGAAGGGCCAATCACGGCCACTTGTTCGCCCGGCGCTATGGACAGGCTGACCTCTCGCAGCGCGGCCATTGCGCCCGACTGGGCTGCGGGGTGGTGGCCCACCGCGCGCTGCAATTCAATCTTCAAAGTGCTTACCCCACCATCACAACAAACCCGCGCTGCGTGCAGCAGCTTCAATGCCTTTGTAGTTCTCGGGCTGGGTGGCGATGTAGCGCGTGGCGCGGTTGAGCATCAAGATTTCCTTGCCTTCGGGGGTGTCCATGTTGAGGTCGAGCAAGGCTTTTTGCAGGCGACCACGCAAGTCCGCCGGCATGTCGGCATGCACCGACCAGTTGTAGTTGAAGTAGGGCGGCGTGGTGTAGAACACATCGACCGCTTTGGTGTCCACCTTGTTTTCATTCACAAACTTGCGCCACACGGTGATGTCAAGCGCAGCGGCGTCCACTTTGCCACTGACCACTGAAGCGATGGTGGCGTCATGGGCTCCGGAGTAGGCAACACGTTTGAAGTCAGTGTCCGGATCAATCTTGGCTTGCAGCAAAAAACTGCGCGGCATCAGGTGGCCCGAGGTGCTGCTTTGTGAGCCGAAGGACACCTGCTTGCCTTTCATATCGGCCAAGGTTTTGATGCCGGAGTCGGTCTTGGTGATGAACACCGACTGAAATCGGGTGTCTTCTTCGCGCTGAGCAATGGGCACAATCTTTCCACCCGAGCGAATTTGGGCTTGCACATAGGTAAAGCCACCGAACCACACCACATCCACCTTTTTATTGACCAAGGCTTCGACGGCCGCGGGGTAGTCGCTCACGGGTGTGAATTCCACCTTCACGCCCAAGCGCTTCTCCAAGTAGCTGGCCAAAGGCGTGAACTTGCGCACCTGCTCGGTGGCCACTTCTTCGGGAATGGTGGTGATGCGCAGCACCTGCTGGGCCTGGGACAGCGTTGCAAAACTCAAGATGAAGCAGGTCAACAAAGCCTGGATCGCGCGGGTGGAGGACAAACGTTTCATGGAGATCTCAGTGGTTGCGAAAGACAGGACAAGGTGCGCATGCTAACTGGGGTGCGCAAGCCGATCATGCGGCCCCGGCTATCCTTGCTGCTCTGCGACCATGAATGATGAATATGAACGCCTCATCCCCGACCGAACCTCGTCTCACCTCCTTGTCCCACGGCGGCGGTTGTGGATGCAAGATTGCTCCGGGCGTGCTGTCGGAAATTCTCAAAGGCACGGCCGGCATGCCCATGCCGGCCGAGTTGTTGGTCGGCATTGAGACCTCGGACGATGCAGCCGTTTATCAGCTCAATGAGCACCAAGCCCTCATCGCCACCACCGATTTTTTCATGCCCATCGTTGACGACCCCTTCGACTTTGGCCGCATCGCCGCCACCAATGCCATCAGCGACGTCTACGCCATGGGTGGCACGCCCATCATGGCCTTGGCCCTGGTGGGCATGCCGATCAATGTTCTGTCCCCCAAAACCATCAGCCGGGTGCTGGAAGGCGGTGCATCCATGTGCCGTGCGGCGGGCATCCCGATCGCTGGCGGCCACACCATCGACTCGGTGGAAGCCATTTACGGCCTGGTGGCGCTGGGGCTGGTGCACCCAAAGCGCATCAAACGAAATGCCGACGCTCAACCGGGCGATGTGCTGGTGCTCGGCAAGCCCATTGGCGTGGGTGTGATGTCGGCGGCTTTGAAGAAAAACCTGCTCGGTGCCGCAGGTTACGACCACATGGTCGCCGTCACCACCCAGCTCAACACGCCCGGCCCAGATTTGGCGGCTTTGCCCGGCGTGCATGCTTTGACCGACGTCACCGGTTTTGGTCTGGCCGGCCACGCCCTGGAGTTGGCACGCGGCGCGAAATGCCAAGTTCAAATTGACTGGGCAGCCGTGCCGCTGCTACCCAGCGTGTTGCAACTGGCCGAACAAGGCTGCATCACCGGTGCATCGGGCCGCAATTGGGCCGGATATGGCGCAGAAGTGGCCCTGCCCGACGGTTTCAGCCCGGTTCAACAAGCCTTGCTGACCGACCCACAAACCAGCGGCGGTTTGTTGGTGTCATGTCAGGCCGCGGCCGTGGGTGAGGTGATGGCGGTATTTCGTCGCCATGGGTTCGACCATGCGGCGGTTGTCGGTCAGGTGCGGGCCATGCCTGTCGATGGGACGCGGTTGCAAGTTCAGTAGCTGATGCTGTAGCGATACCCTTTGTAAACCAGCACCGCCGACTTCAGTTTGATTTGCTCCAGCACCAAGTCCGCGGTGACCTGGTCGCCTTCGTGAAACACCTGACCGTTCAAGATGAGCATGCGGTTGGCGGGATTGGCAGAGTGCATCGCTCCGCCCACGCTCAGCTTCGGTTGTTCGCGGCGTATCGCCTCGGGCAAGTCGTTGACCCCCACGACAGGGTCCTGCGGCGCAGCCGCTAACGCCTTGGCTGTTGTTTTGGGCTCCGTTCGTGGTGAGGCGGGTGGTGGCGTCGTTTTAGGTGCACCGGCCGATGCCGCAAGCCCTTCCGTATGGCTTGGTGTTTTTTTCTGCAATACGTCTGGCGCCACGACCGTCTGAACCTGCGTGGCAGGCGGCTGAGTCACAAACTCGGGAGCCTTCTCAGCAACCGGAGCAATCGCAGGCTCAAGCTGCGGCAGCGACTGCGGTGGCGTCGGTGCTTGCGCCATCGGCTGAGCTGCCGGCGCGGGCGCGGCCAATACAACAGCCGACTTTGGCTCGAAGGCATCAGGGCGCAACCACCACCACCACGCCACGGCACTGGCCGCCAACAAACTCAAGACCACCACTACCCAGCGCCCCCACTTGGCAGGGGGCACGTCGAACGCGTCATCAGACGAATCCAGTGGAGCCGCCTGGGTGTGAAGCGTAGGCACCTCACCCAGCTCGCGCTCGGCATCGGCACGGCGCAGGGCATCAAGGATGTAAGACAAAGGGTTCGCCTTTCAATTGCAGAGTGCTTAGCGCGACTGCGTCTGCGACGCCGCCTTGGCAGCCGCATCGCTTGGCCAATGCCAACCAGCGCGCCACCCCAGCAAGGCGACCAAGCTGGCGCCCACCAGCAACCCCACCACGGACGCAAGCACCAAGGATCGTCTGGCGCGTGCGGGTGGCAGCATCGCCATCTCGCCGTGGTCAAACACTTCAGCGGCGGCTTTGGTCACCGTGTCACGGTCCACCCGCCTGTGGCCTGCCGCGTAGGCCCCCAGCAAGGCCCGGTCACACAACAAGTTGATGCGGCGCGGCACGCCGCGTGAGAGCGCGTGCACCTGCTGCGCCGCCCGGCGGTCAAAGGGCAGCGCCCCCTTCAAACCCGCCACGCCCAAACGGTGGCGGATGTAAACCAAGGTTTCACGCGGGGACAACGCCTGCAGGTGGTAACGCGCAATCACACGCTGCGCGAGTTGCTCCAACTCGGGCCGGGCCAACATGCCGCGCAACTCGGGCTGCCCAATCAGAATGATTTGCAGCAGTTTGCGTTCATTGGTTTCCAGGTTGGTCAGCAAGCGCAGTTGCTCCAGCACATCAGCAGAGAGATTTTGTGCCTCGTCAATGATGAGGACATTGTTTTGCCCCACCGCATGCGTGCGGAGCAAAAACTCGTTGATCGGATCCAGGTAGTCTTTAACCGTCTCGGGTCGTCCATCCGCTCGCATCAATGGGTGAGGAATGCGAAACTCCTCGCACACCGTCTTGAGCAACTCGGTCACGGTGAGCTTGGGGTTGAAGATGTAGGCCACGTTGCAGCGTTTGGGCACCTGCTCCAAAAAACACCGGCACACCGTGGTTTTGCCCGCACCAATTTCGCCCGTGAGCAGCACAAACCCACCACCACCGCGCAAACCGTACAACAAATGCGCCAAAGCCTCGCGGTGCCGCTCGCTCATGAACAGGTAGCGAGGATCAGGCGCGATCGAGAAGGGTTCTTGGCAAAGACCAAAAAAGGAGGTGTACATGGCGGTGGTTTGGCAAGGTGCTGAGTCTATCCAAGCTTTAGCAGCCCCCCCACGCGGTGGTGGGGGCGCAGCAACTTGACCGGTGTGCCGCCCCTCCCCCTTGAAACGCCGCCATCCATCCCTATAATGAATTTACTAGCACTCGACTTGTTTGAGTGCTAACAACAGCTTGCCTTCTCAAAACAGGATCCTGTCTGTTGAAGTGAATGGGCGCACACTTTGCACCCAAGCCTCAAGATTCTTTATCAGTCATCAAGGAGATGCTATGAAACTTCGTCCTCTGCACGACCGCGTCATTGTCAAGCGCCTGGAACAAGAAACCAAAACCGCCTCGGGCATCGTCATTCCTGACAACGCCGCAGAGAAACCTGACCAAGGTGAAGTCCTGGCCGTGGGCCCAGGCAAGCGCAGCGACAAAGGCGACTTCATTGCCTTGAACATCAAGGTCGGTGACCGCGTTTTGTTCGGCAAGTACAGCGGCCAAACCGTCAAGGTTGATGGCGACGAGTTGCTGGTGATGCGCGAAGAAGACCTCTTCGCGGTTGTCGAGAAATAAAGCTACTGCGCGACGCGCTGGCGGCGTTGCGCGGTGCTCGCAATCCTCACGTACCGAAGTACGTTCCGGTTGCTGTGCTCCGTGCGCCTTGCCATCACGCCGCTCGCTACGCTTTCTTTCCCAACAACTAAGTGGGTAAAGAAAGCGACTAACTAACCTACTGAATCCGGAGAATTAAACATGGCAGCAAAAGACGTTATTTTCGGCGGCGAAGCCCGCGCACGCATGGTTGAGGGTGTGAACATCCTGGCCAACGCAGTCAAGGTGACCCTGGGCCCTAAAGGCCGCAATGTGGTGCTGGAGCGCTCCTTCGGCGCCCCCACCGTGACCAAGGACGGTGTGTCCGTGGCCAAGGAAATTGAGCTCAAAGACAAGCTCCAGAACATGGGCGCCCAAATGGTCAAGGAAGTGGCCTCCAAAACCAGCGACAACGCTGGCGACGGCACCACCACCGCCACCGTGCTGGCCCAAGCCATCGTTCGCGAAGGCATGAAGTACGTGGCCGCCGGCATGAACCCGATGGACTTGAAGCGCGGCATCGACAAGGCCGTGATCGCCTTGGTGGCTGAGCTGAAGAAGGCTTCCAAAGCCACCACCACCAGCAAAGAAATCGCACAAGTCGGCTCCATCTCGGCCAACAGCGATGACTCCATCGGCACCATCATCGCCAACGCGATGGACAAGGTGGGCAAAGAAGGCGTGATCACCGTGGAAGACGGCAAGAGCCTGGACAACGAACTCGACGTCGTTGAAGGCATGCAGTTCGACCGCGGCTACCTGTCGCCTTACTTCATCAACAACCAAGAAAAGCAATCCGCTTTGTTGGACAACCCCTTCGTGCTGCTGTTCGACAAAAAGATCAGCAACATTCGCGACCTGCTGCCCACGCTGGAGCAAGTGGCCAAGGCCGGTCGTCCTTTGCTGATCATTGCCGAAGAAGTTGAAGGCGAAGCACTGGCCACTTTGGTGGTCAACACACTGCGCGGGATCTTGAAGGTGGTGGCTGTGAAGGCCCCTGGTTTCGGCGACCGCCGCAAAGCCATGCTGGAAGACATCGCCATCTTGACCGGCGGCAAGGTCATTGCTGAAGAAGTTGGCCTGACACTGGAAAAAGTGACGCTGGCTGACCTCGGGCAAGCCAAACGCGTTGAAGTGGGCAAAGAAAACACCACCATCATCGATGGCGCTGGTGCTGCTGCCGACATCGAAGCGCGTGTCAAACAAGTGCGCATTCAAATCGAAGAAGCCACGTCTGACTACGACCGCGAAAAACTGCAAGAGCGCGTGGCCAAGTTGGCTGGCGGTGTCGCAGTGATCAAGGTTGGCGCAGCCACCGAAGTCGAAATGAAAGAGAAAAAAGCCCGCGTGGAAGACGCCCTGCACGCTACCCGCGCTGCTGTGGAAGAAGGTATTGTGGCCGGTGGTGGCGTGGCATTGCTGCGCGCACGCCAAGCTGCTGGCACCATCAAAGGCGACAACGCTGACCAAGACGCCGGCATCAAGCTGGTGCTCAAGGCCGTTGAAGCCCCACTGCGCGAAATCGTCTACAACGCCGGCGGCGAGCCCAGCGTGGTGGTCAATGCCGTGTTGGCCGGCAAAGGCAACTACGGCTTCAATGCAGCCAACGACACCTATGGCGACATGATCGAAATGGGCATCTTGGACCCAACGAAGGTCACCCGCACCGCACTGCAAAACGCAGCCTCTGTGGCCTCGCTGATGTTGACCACTGAGTGCATGGTCTCTGAAGCCCCCAAAGACGAAGCCCCCGCGCCTGCTGGCGGTGGCATGGGTGGCATGGGCGGCATGGGCATGGACATGTAAGTCCAGGCTTCTTGCCTACCAAACCGAAGGGCCGCGAAAGCGGCCCTTTTTTGTTAGCGATGCGTCTTGACGCAATCACCCAAAAGTAGACGTTGAACAGCCCGGACAGGTGTAGTCACGGGGAGAAAAAACGCCAGCCATAATGCTGATCCAGTACGTTAAAAGGTAAACCATGTGCCACCAAAACAAGCCATCCTCCCGCACATACAGACTGTTTGCAATCAGCCTCTGTGCAGTGTTGCTCGGTGCTTGCGGTGGCGGTGGCGGGTCTACAGATAACGGGCCCGCTGCCAGTCAAACCCCGGCCCCTGTTGCGCCAGCACCTGCAGACACGACGGCCTCTCCATCTGTGCCCCCGACACCCGCACCCAGCAGCCCGCCGGAACAACCGAGCACCGGGTCCGTTCTCCGACTGGTAGCAGGTCATACAGGTGGTCCGGGTAACTTGGATGGACAGCTGACAGAGGCGCGTTTTGTGAGCCCCAGTGGACTGGCGCGCGACGGCGCTGGCAACCTCTACGTCACGGATAGCGCCAACCAAAGACTGGCAAAGATCACACCAGCGGGCAAGGTGACCACGATCCGGCACATGCAGTTGACCGAAAAAGGGGTCTCCGACTGGTTTCCAGGAATTGCCGTTGATCAATCCGGCCACATTTATGCGATGCACGATGGTTTGCTGCGAAAGTTTTCGCCCACTGGCGAAGTCCTTCGGACTTACAACCTGGGTGCCAAATCGCTGTTTCCGCGAGGCTTGGCAGTCGATAAGGAGGGCACGCTTTACGTGACAGACGGCTGGACGGTGCGCAAGATCCCGGCCAATGGCGAAATGACCATACTCGCTGGCAGCGAGGAGCCAGCTGGCATTACCGGCGTGGGCGCGCCAGTCAGGTTTAACCTGGCAACAGGCATTGCCGTGGCAAGCGATGGAACCGTCTATGTGACGGAGCCAAATCTGCACATTGTCCGAAAAATTACACCGGCGGGCGTGGTTACCACGCTGGCTGGCACCTCCGGCCAAAGGGGTGCGGTTGACGGCGAGGGTGAGCTGGCTCGTTTCGATACCCCTTGGGCCGTGACGGTCGATGCGTCCGACGTGATTCACGTCGTCGAAGCGGGCAACGCCATTCGAAGAATCACCGCAACAGGTAGGGTGAGTTCATGGGGTAACGCCGAGCTTGCCCGAGTACTGGATCCTGACCCCCATTGCATCCGTTATTTCCAGCCATCCAGCGCGATCGTTGTTGATGACGTCGGCGTGGCCTATGTGCCGATGGGAACATTGACAAACCTCACGTACTATGGGTGTCCGGTCCTGGGCGGTGGTTCGATCCTGCGCATTGCCCCCACCGGCGCAAGCACCCATTTTGCGGGCCTTCCTCGCGCAGTACCGCCCTCCGTCGTCGATGGACCCGCAGGCACCGCGCGCTTTTACGGCCCAGACACACTGGCCAGCCACAGCGATGGCAGTGTGTATGCAATTGACAGCCGGAGATTCTCCAAGAGTGAAACATCATTTGCGCAAGTACAAGTAGCCTTGCGAAAAATTGACGCCTCTGGCGCAGTCATGACACTGACGGGCGTGTTGGCAGACATGGGCATTCAGGCAAACCCTTTGGAGCCCACATTTTACGAAGTGCCCATTATCGGTACAGGCCCCCTCCCCTTCTTCACGACATTGAGCGACGTGGTTGTTGATGCCACCGGCAACACTTACACCCTAACGAGAACCGTCGAGGCTTTCGCAATGCTTTACGACAACAAGGCCTCCTACCAATTCGGGCAAGGGGGCAAGATTTACAAATCCTCAGCCGGTGCAGGCGGTCGCCCCAGCCTCCTTTGGTCGAGCACATCAACGCCACTTGGAATGGCGCTGACCAAGGCCGGGGATCTTGTGGTTCTGACTGAAGGTGCTTCTTCGTTCACAGTCATTTCGGCCAAAACAGGTGGAGTTCTGGGCACATTGGGTACGGCACAGGACACGGCTGAGGTGAATTCTTTGTACAGATTTGCTGGCATGCTGGTCGATGTGAGAGGGAGCGTCTTGGTGGCGAACACAAATAGCATTCGCCGCATCCCTGGCAACGCCCTCACGGCCGGTGGTTTGGTCACCGCCAGCCCGCCCTTGGTCATTGGGTCTGACTATGTTGCAGGCTACGTCGACGGACCCGCTTCGGTGGCGCGGTTCAACGACATCCGAGCGTTGGCTCAAGACGCAGCCGGCAACATTTACGTTGCTGATTCTGGAAATCATGCGGTCAGAAAAATAGACCCCTCAGGTACGGTTTCTACGCTCATTGGCGGGCCCGCCTGGCAGGGAATTCGAGTGGATGCGGCGCCTGCAAGCCTTGATTCACCCCGAGGTCTGACCGTCGATCGCGACGGTTGGCTGTACATCTCATCTGCAGGTGCTGTACTGAAGTACAAATTGTCGCCTTGACCTTGGTTGCTGCCGATTCACACCGCTATCGATGATTGTTGGCTTGCAGTGAATTTTTCAAGGCCGACTCGATGAGCGACCATCGAGAAGTAGCCCTAAATAGGATCACCACACAAGGTGCCTTTTGAACTGAAGAAATCACTGCATGCGGTCGTCATCTGGACAACACTTTGTCGCGCTAGATCATCTGAGAGCGCTTGCGGCCTTGCTGGTATTCGCCTGGCATTTCCTGCACGCAAACAACGGAACCCCTGTTCCATTCGAGGGGGCCCCTGCCCTAATCCCCCTTGCGCTGTTTGATGAGGGACATACGGGGGTGGCACTGTTCATGGTGCTGAGTGGCTACCTATTTGCGAAACTGCTCGATGGAAAGAGAGTTTCAATTCCTGCATTCCTCTGGAATCGGTTCGTTCGACTCGCACCTCTTTTACTTGTGGTTTTTTTGTTTGCAGGCATCCAAGAGTATCTGCGCGGGGCAAGCTTGGTCGAGTTCTTTCGCAACTTGTACAAAGGTTTGATATATCCGACGTGGCCGAACGGTGCATGGTCCGTCACGACGGAAATACACTTTTACGCCTTGCTACCCGCTTTGCTGTATCTTTCGCGCAAGTCAAAAATACTCCCATTAGTGGTGGTATTTGGAGCCATGACTTTTCGCTTTTACTATTTCAAATCAGAAGGGGAAGTTCAGTCAATCTCATACTGGACCATTATTGGCAGAATTGACCAGTTCACCCTTGGCATAGTGGCATTTTCTTACTCTAGAGAAATACTAGCTTGGCGCCGCAAAGTATTAACAGTTTTATTGTCTTTTTTGGTATTTTGGTGGTGGTTTGATCTTGCAGGCGGATTCTTCCAGCGTCCCAGTTACCCTTCGAATAGCGCCATATGGGTAATAATTCCCACCATAGAAGCAATCGCTTATGCCAGTCTTATTGCGTGGTATGACTCGATAGATTTACCCACAAATTCGATCGCATCCAGAATATTACAATGTTACGGTGAATTTTCTTACTCAATATATCTATTCCATTTTTTTGTTGTGTTTGAAGCCTCGAAATTCATTCACGAAAATATAATGGATATTTCAAATTTCTATGTTTGTTTGCTGTGGGCTTTACTTGTTTTTAGTACCATGCTATTACCTGGATACTTAAGTTTCAAATATATAGAGAGTCCATTTCTAAGGTTAAGAGTGAATTACACCTCAGACCCGCACTAGTTCGTTACATTAAAAACCATCCCTCGGTGACAAAACGATCGCGCAGTGCGCAATAGAATTGCGCACTGCGCGACCTTCCATGCTTGTCCCGGCACATTGTCACTGCAAACGTAACAGACCAGATTCGCGGCATGTCCCTACTGAGCACCCCCCCAACCTGCCGCTTTGCGTCAGGCCCGCGAGGGGTCAAGAAAACTTGGGAACGACCCGGCGTTTTCTTGAGAGGGCACTGGC
>JBJOQO010000066.1:0-17496 GCA_046049865.1 Pseudomonadota bacterium
GGCCCCACAGGCCACAGGCGGGTGTCGCAACCCGCTTGTGGTGATGTACACCACGGCGCGGCTCGCTCCTACGCCTGTGGCCTGTGGAACCCCGGCGCAGGGCTGTCTTATTCACGGATAGGTTCTACACCCTGACCCCAACCACCTCACATGGACAGTGCCTACCTGCTCGACTGGTTCAACCTTTTGCTCCGCTGGGCCCATGTGGTGGTGGCCATTGCCTGGATTGGCTCTTCGTTTTACTTCGTCTTTCTTGACAGCAACCTCACGCCGCCGCAAGACCCAGCCCTGAAAGAAAAAGGCGTGGGCGGCGAGCTGTGGGCGGTGCATGGAGGCGGCTTTTACAACCCGCAGAAGTACATGGTGGCCCCCAAAGCTTTGCCCAGCAACTTGCATTGGTTTTATTGGGAAAGTTACGCCACCTGGCTGACGGGTTTTGCCCTTTTTACCGTGCTGTATCTGGTCAACGCAGGCACATTTTTGGTGGACAAAAGTGTGTACAGCTGGTCGCCCTCCATGGCTATCGCCGCAGCATTGGCTTTCCTCGTGGTGTTTTGGTTTATCTACGACCGCATTTGCTGCTGGTTCGGTGAAAAAAATGGTGCGGTCCAGGGTGATGCTCTGGTTGGACTGTTGGTGCTGCTGAGCGTGACGCTGGCCGCTTGGTTGGCTTGCCAGCTTTTTTCGGGTCGGGCCGCGTTTTTGCTGGTGGGCGCAATGATGGCGACGGCCATGAGCGCGAACGTGCTCTTTTGGATCATTCCAGGTCAGCGCAAAGTGATTGCCCAAATGAAAGCGGGCCAGCCAGTCCTCGCGATCCACGGCCAGCGCGGCAAGCAGCGCAGCGTGCACAACACCTACTTCACCTTACCGGTGCTGGTGGCCATGTTGTCCAACCACTATGGCTGGTTGTACCAAGGCCCCCACAACTGGCTGGTGCTGGTGCTCTTGATGCTGGCGGGTGCCCTCATTCGCCACAGTTTTGTGATGCGTCACAAGGCCCATGTGTTGGGACAGCGCACGCCTTGGGAGTACGCGGCGGTGGGGGTGATTCTGTTGTTGGGACTGGCCGCTGCCCTGGCGCCGCCCAAGCGACCTACGGCGGTGGGGAATGCACCCGTGGTCAATGTGTCAACGGCTCAAATACAAACCGTGATGGAAGCACGCTGCGTGCTCTGCCACAACGCCCAGGTGCAGCAAAAAGGAGTGGCTCTGCACACCCCTCTATTCGTGCGCCAGCATGCCCAAGCGATTTACCAGCAGTCGGTGGTCCTCAAACTCATGCCCATGAACAACGCCACTCAAATCACTGAAGAAGAGCGGTTGCTGATCAAGCAGTGGTTTGAGGCCGGGGCCAACTGAGGACAGAACTCAGGTCGACGAGGCAAAGGATCGACCAAAGGCAAACACCGAGTTGGGGGCGGTGATGCGAAAACCAGCCGCAGTGTTGGACAGCTTGGCTGCAAGACTGCGTTTGGTGGGCGGGGTGTTGTCCATGGTCACCCCTTTGCCTAGTTGCTCTTGCACCAGAGACTGCAAAGTGATGCCATCCATGTACTCAATCATCTTCGCGTTGAGGTTGCCCCACAACTCACCGGTCAGGCTCTCACCCACCTGGCGCGTTGTGGATCCTTCACTGCGGGCCGAATCTTCGTCGTCCGAGTCCACGGCGACGATGATGTCTGCCACGGTGATTTCCTCTGCGCGGCGTCCCAGGGTGTAACCACCGCCCGGTCCGCGTGTGCTTTCCACCAGACCATGGCGGCGCAGTCGGCTGAATAACTGCTCCAGGTAGGACAGAGACATGTTCTGGCGCGAGCCGATGCCCGCCAAGCTCACGGGGCCGCTGCGTTCACGCAGCGCCACTTCCATCATCGCGGTAACGGCAAAACGGCCTTTGGTGCTCATGCGCATGGTGTTCTCCTTGTCAAATGTGTCGCTGTCAAACTGGGCTAGGAACTTAGAGTTGGGGTAGGTGTTGGCGTCTGCTGGCGTGGGCCTTGCTGATGCGCCTGTCAACCGCCTGACCGGCACGGGCCAGGCTGCGGTTGATCAAAGCGCTCAAGTCGTGGTCGATGTCTTCAATCACCACCGGTTCTCCTCGATCCAACTGAACCTGAACCCGGCATTGGGTGTCGACACCGCCACGCGGACCATTGACATCGGTCAGATGCACTTCAACCTGCTGAATGAGTGAACTCATGCGTGACAGCGCAAAGCTGGCTCGGCGCTGAATTTGCTGGCGATGCTCGGCTTCGAGCACCAGGTGGTGGGCTTGAATCTCGATTCGCATTGGGCGTGGTGGCTTCGTCAAATACAGTGGAAGAAAGAATGGATGTGACTGTATGGAGCGCCACACTTCGTGTAAATTCGTATTTATTAACTTATTACTGCGTTTTTTACGCAGTGTTGGTGCTGGCACATGAACTTCAAACACTTGCACTATTTTTGGGTCGTCGCCAAAGCTGGCGGCGTCATGCGCGCTGGTGAACAACTGCACACCACACCGCAGACGCTGTCGGCACAAATCAAGCTACTCGAGGACCGCTTGGGCAGGCAGTTGTTTCGCAAAAACGGACGCAAACTGGAACTGACCGACGACGGCCGTGTTGCGTTGAGTTATGCCGACGAAATCTTCAACTTGGGTGCTGAGATGGAGTCCGCGCTGCAACGAACCACGGGTCGTGAGCATGTGATGGACTTTCGGGTCGGGGTGGCCGACTCAGTACCCAAGGCCTTGGCGTACCAGCTTCTGGAGCCCGCACTGGACGTGCCCGAGCCCGTGCGTATGGTTTGTCATGAGGGCAAGTTCATTGATCTGCTGGCCCAACTGGCCTTGCATCGCCTGGACATGGTGCTGGCCGATGAACCCGTGTCGAGGCGCGTCAGCGTAAAGGCCTTCAACCACTCGTTGGGCAGCAGCACCATGAGTTTTTTCTGCGCACCATCGCTGCACGCAGAACTCAAGGGCAAGTTCCCTCAGTGTTTAAACGGTGTGCCTATGCTGGTTCAAGGCGCTGCGTCGCCCGTGCGTACACAGTTTGACAGTTGGCTAGAGCGGCATCAGCTACAACCCCGCGTTGTCGGTGAGTTTGACGACGGCGCATTGATGAAAGCGTTTGGTCAACGCGGCCGAGGCGTTTTCATGGGACCCACGGTCATCAAAGCGCAAATTCAGGAGCAGTTCGGCGTCAAGTTAATTGGGCACAGCAAGGAGCTGGTGGAAGAGTTTTTTGCGGTTTCGGTCGAGCGCCGGGTCACCCACCCTTGTGTCGTGGCGGTACAAGCGGCTGCGCGCCGCAAACTCTCTGGCGAACAAAGCTAAGCGCGCCGTGCGATCACCCGAGCGGTTGCAGCGGCGGCGCACAGCGCGAGAAAAAACGCCATTGCAGGATGCACGTGCACCAGCAACACCGCCAAGGCAATACAAAAAGCACAGAAGCCGTTCAATCCTTTGGCAAATCCCATGAGCAATTTCTCGGTCGCCAGGTGGCCATAACGTGGCAGGGTAAAACACGGCAAAACGGCACCTGCGATTGGAATAGCCAACAGCAGTCCGCTGACAAAAGAAGGAAAGTGATCAGCACCAACGATGATGGCCGCTGCCATAGCGACTGCGGCCGCTATTCTGAAGAACACCTCGCTCGTGGGTATCTGAACAGCCGCTGGCGCAACGGGAATCGTGGCGTTTTTTTGGGGTGAGTCCAAGCTCAAATTGCTGCGCGACATCAAAAGCACAGTCAGGCTGGGCGAGGCGGCGGCCAACACAGCCGCCCACCCGCGTGGCAAAGCCAACCAAGACAGCCCAGCAGCCGCCAGCAAAAAAGACAGGGTTGCCAGCAACAAACAAACAGGCCAACTGAAACGACGTGCCGCCACGCTGAAAACCAGTGCATGCAGCAGCGTGGCAGGAAAACAAGTGATGGTGGCCCAGGTGACCCTCTCGGTCACGGCTGGGCCGTGATCAATCAGCACCAGGCCCAGGATAGGCCCGACGATCATGGGCATGCCAGTCACAAGACCCGCCAGAGCGTGTCCGCCGCGCCTGGCCGCAAGTGACGAAAGGTACACCGTGCAGGCGATCAGCAGCAGTTTGAGTAACAGCATCCGCAGCTCGCCAACACAAAAATGAATCCGCTCGTCACGCCATGCAATCGCACCGTTTACCGTTTGCTGATGAGCACGGAGCAACGCACTTTGCGTGCTACGTCATAGGTGGTGCTGCCGAACAGCATCTTGCCCAGTCCGCCGGTGCCGTGAGAGCCCATGATGACCAGGTTGATCGCATTGGCTGTGACGGCCTCAATGATTTTTTCCGTGGGCTGGCCCACGGCCACCTGCACATCCAGTTGTTTGCATTTGCTTGCATGCGGGGCTGCCAAGTCTTGCAACTGCTTCAAGCGCACAGCCGTTGGCAGTGGCGCGGTACCGGGGACTTCGTCGGGGCTGATCGTACCGCGAGAGACCGCCTGCATACGCCCCTGCGAAAGCGCATTGGCCTCTTCCGAACCAGCGTCCACCACATGCAGCAAAACGATGGTGCTGCTGGGTTTGGCGAACTCTGTCATGGCCTTGTTCAAGGCATTCAAAGAGTCGTCAGAGAAATCAATGGGAACCAATACTCGTTCGTAGCTCATGGCCACCTCCTGGTTTAATCAGTTTTGATCTGTTTTGAACCGGGGGGCTGGGCACCCTACAAAAGGTGCTGACAGCCGCTGATTCAGCTTTTCATTGCAGTCGTGTCGGGAGACTGAAGTGGCTTGCAGCCATCCAACCGCTGTTCGTAAAACCCGGATCAATTGAAATCCGGGTTGTAGAAGTCACGTCTTCAGGCTCAGCGTCCGTAGCCGCCACCTCCTGGGGTTTCAATCACGAACACGTCACCAGGCTCCATTTCCGTGGATCCGATATGACCCAGCACCTCGGTCTGACCGTTGGCCCGCTCCACTTTGTTGACCCCGGGTTGCCCGGGTGATCCACCCGCCGCGCCAAACGCGCCGCTGTTGCGGCCGTTGGAGAGGATTGATGCAGTCATCTTCTCCAAGAAGCGAACGCGTCGGACACCACCGTTGCCGCCAACGTACTTGCCCTTGCCGCCCGAGTTAGGGCGAATTTCGTAGCTGTCGAGTTGCACGGGGAAGCGGAACTCGAGGATCTCCGGGTCTGTCAGGCGCGAGTTGGTCATGTGGGTTTGAACCACGCTGGTGCCGTTGAAGCCCGAGACAACGCGGCCCGCGTTGTCCACCGTGCCTCCCGCACCTGAACCACCCGAGATCGTTTCGTAGTACTGGTGGGTAGCGTTGCCGAAGGTGAAGTTGTTCATCGTGCACTGGCCGGCGGCCATGGTGCCCAATGCACCGTACAGCGCATTGGTGATGCAAGTGGAGGTTTCCACGTTGCCCGCCACCACAGAAGCCGGCGGCAGGGGGTTGAGCATGGAGCCCTCAGGCACGATCACTTCCAGCGGCTTCAGGCAACCCGCGTTCAGAGGGATTTCATCGCCCACCAGGGTGCGGAACACATACAAAACCGCCGCCATGCAGACCGCTTTGGGTGCGTTGAAGTTGTTGGTCAGTTGCGGCGACGTGCCGCCGAAATCAATCTTGGCCGTGCGCGCAGCGGCGTTCACCTTGATGGACACGCTGATTTGCGCACCGTTGTCCAGTGGCAAGGTGAAGTGGCCGTCTTTGAGTTTGGTGATGACGCGGCGCACCGACTCCTCCGCGTTGTCTTGCACATGGCCCATATAGGCCTGCACCACCGACAGCCCAAACTGCGCCACCATCTTGCGCAGCTCTTGCACGCCTTTTTCATTCGCGGCAATTTGCGCCCGCATGTCGGCAATGTTTTGTTGTGGGTTGCGCGAGGGGTAATCGCCGCTGGACAGCAAAGCCACCATCTCGGCCTCCAGCATGCGGCCCTGGTCCACCAACTTGATGTTGTTGATCTGCACGCCCTCTTCCTCGATTCGGGTGGAGAACGGTGGCATGGAGCCGGGTGTGGTGCCGCCAATGTCCGCATGGTGGCCGCGGGAGCCCACATAGAAGAGGATGTTCTTGTTGGCGTCGTCGAACACCGGCGTCACCACCGTCACGTCGGGCAGGTGTGTACCGCCGTGGTAAGGGTCGTTCAGTGCAAAGACGTCGCCCGGTTTCATCTTGCCTGCGTTGCCTTCCATCACGGTTTTGATGGATTCGCTCATCGAACCCAAGTGCACTGGCATGTGGGGCGCGTTGGCAATGAGGTTGCCTTGGGCGTCAAAGAGTGCGCAGGAGAAGTCCAGGCGCTCTTTGATATTGACCGAGTACGCGGTGTTCTGCAATTGCAGACCCATCTGCTCCGCAATGTTCATGAAGAGGTTGTTGAACACCTCCAGCATCACCGGGTCCACCGAGGTGCCGATCGCTTTGCGGGCTTCGCGGGCCTTGACGCGCTCCAGCACCAGGTGGTCCAGGTCGGTCACCACGGCTTGCCAGCCCGGCTCCACCACGGTGGTGGCGTTTTTCTCGGAAATGATGGCGGGGCCTGCAATGATGTGGCCGGGTTGGGTTTGCTCGCGCACCACCAGATTGGCGTCGTGCCACTTTCCGCCGCTGAACATCTTCACCACAGAAGCCACGGGGGCCGGCGCTTTGGCCACCACGGTGTGGCGGGGCTCGGTCGGTGCATCGCCCGCGCCGACGGCCTCGACCGAGACGGCTTCAACCACCAGTTCCCTGTTCATCAAGAAGGCAAACCGCTGGCGGTAGGCCGCCTCAAAAGCCTCCTGGATCTCCTTGAGGCTACCCGCAGCCACCACCAGCGCCGAGTCTGTGCCTTTGTAGCGCACATGCACACGGCGGTGCATTTTGACTTCACCACCGGTCACGCCCTGGCGGCGCAATTCGCCCTCGGCTTCGTCGGCCAGGGCGTTGAGTTTTTGTGTCACGACATCCAGTGAAGAGGCCAGGTCTTGCTCAATGGCGGCTTCGCGAATCACGTTCTGGTCGGCCAGTCCCATGCCGTAGGCGGACAACACACCACCCAGCGGGTGGGCAAATACCTTGCTCATACCCAAGGCATCGGCCACCAGACAGGCGTGCTGCCCCCCTGCCCCGCCAAAACATTGCAAGGTGTAGCGGGTCACGTCGTAACCACGGGCCACCGAGATTTTCTTGATGGCATTGGCCATCGCACCCACGGCGATGTCGATGAAGCCCTCGGCCACTTCTTCCGGGGTGCGTTTGACACCGGTGGAGCGCTCGATGTCGGCCGCCATGTCGGTGAAACGCTTCACCACCACGTCGCGGTCGAGCGATTCGTTGGCGTTGGGGCCAAACACTTTGGGGAAATGTGCGGGCTGAATCTTGCCGAGCATCACGTTCGCGTCGGTCACAGCCAAGGGGCCACCGCGGCGGTAAGAAGCGGGACCGGGGTTGGCTCCGGCGCTTTCCGGGCCTGCACGGAAACGGGCGCCGTCAAAAGTCAGCACCGAACCACCACCCGCGGCCACGGTGTGGATGCTCATCATCGGAGCGCGCATGCGCACACCGGCCACCTGTGTTTCAAAGGCGCGTTCAAATTCGCCAGCGTAGTGGGACACGTCGGTGGAGGTGCCGCCCATGTCAAAACCAATCACGCGGTCAAAGTCGGCCAACTGCGCTGTGCGCACCATGCCCACGATGCCGCCTGCAGGGCCAGACAGGATGGCGTCCTTGCCCTGGAAGGCATGGGCGTCGGTCAAACCGCCGGAGGACTGCATGAAGAAGAGTTTCACGCCGGGCATGTCGCCAGCCACTTGCTCCACGTAGCGGCGCAGAATCGGTGACAAATACGCATCCACCACCGTGGTATCACCCCGTGACACCAGCTTCATCAGGGGGCTCACCTGGTGCGACACGCTGATCTGTGGGAACCCCACTTCGCGGGCGATACGTGCGGCCGCCATTTCGTGTGCGGTGTAGCGGTAACCGTGCATGAACACAATGGCCACGCTACGCAAGCCATCGTCAAAGGCGGCTTGCAGTTCAGTGCGCAAATGGGACTCGGCCAATGGTTGAGACACATCACCGTTGGCAGCAACTCGCTCTTGGGCTTCGATCACGCGCTCGTACAGCAACTCAGGCAAGACGATGTTGGTGTCAAAGAGGCGTGGACGGTCTTGGTATGCAATGCGCAAAGCATCACGAAAGCCGCGTGTGGTCACGAGCAAGGTGGGTTCGCCCTTGCGCTCGAGCAGCGCATTGGTGGCCACCGTGGTGCCCATCTTCACGCACTCCACCAGATCGGGCGTGATGGGCTCGCCCTTCTTAAGTCCCAGCAGGTGACGAATACCCGCTACGGCCGCGTCGCGGTACTGCTCGGGGTTTTCAGACAGCAGTTTGTGCGTGACAAGGGTTCCGTCGGGCTTCTTGCCGACCAAGTCAGTGAAGGTGCCGCCACGGTCGATCCAGAATTGCCACAGTGTTGATGGTTTTTTGTTCATGGTCATCCCCAAGAGAATTGATTCAAGAGATACACAGCACCAAGCGGGGCGCTGCGGTTGTGGTCATTGGTTGGTGTAGTAAGGAATGAAAATGTCGTTGGCCTCGTTGCACACTTCACGTACCCATTCCAAGGAAAAACGTTCGCCCATTCGTTTGATGTCGGCCAGAAACTCAGGCGACACACGTTCAATCTTCATGCCCTTTTTCCGCAACTCTTCAACCGATTCAACAGCGGCTTTTTCACTGGCCACCCAGCCCCGGGTTTCCGCCGTTGCGGCGGCCGCCAACACGGCCTTTTGTTGATCGGGCGGCAATGCATCAAACGCCTTGGCGTTGGCAAAGGTGATGTTCTTCGGGAACCAGGCGTTGATGTCGTAGAAGTACTTGATGTTGTCCCACACCTGGTTTTCCGAGGTGATCATGCAATCGATCTTGCCGTCGGCCAGCGCTTGACCCACCTGCGCCATAGGTACGTCCACCGGTGTGGCTCCCAACAGTTGGGCAATGCGCTGCGTCGTATTGTTGAAGGTGCGCATCTTGGTGCCCTTCAAGTCCGCAGCACGGGCGATGGGCGCTTTCGTGTACAGACCCTGCGGCGGCCAAGGCACGGCGAGCAAGGGTTTGAGGCCGACAGCAGCAAACTTCTTTTCAATCAAAGGACGCTGGTGCTTCCACAGGCGTTTGGCGTCGCCGTAAGAGCGCACGATGAAAGGCACCGAGTCGGCCCCGGCCAAAGGCATGTCTTTGACCAGGCTGGTCATGATGGTTTCGCCCAACTCCACCTTGCCGTCCCGCACCGCGCCCGCAATATCGGCCAACTTAAAGAGGCTGTTGTTGGCCGCCAAGTCCACTTTGAGTCCTGCCGCTGTCAACTCCTTGGCAAAGGCTGTCAGGTTTTGTCCGTGAAAGGATTCAGCGCGGTAGCCCGTGGCCCGTTTCCAGCCCGCGCCCACCTGGGCTTGCGCCAACAGGGGGCTGCCTGCGCCACCTAAACCAGCCAACAGGGCGAGAAAGTCTCTGCGTTCAAGCATGGCGCACTCCTAAGCATACGGGTTGAGGAAAACGGAAGTGATGAACATCACCACTTCCACAGGACATCGGACGGCTGGGCTCAGCCCATCATTTGCGGCCCGATCAGCACGATTTGCGGGAAGAGGTAAATCATCAAAACGGCAAATACCAGCAGGAAGAAGAATGGCATTGCTGTTTTGGCCAAGTAGGGCAACTCGCGTTTGGTCAGGCCTTGCAGCACGAAGAGGTTGAAGCCCACGGGCGGCGTGATTTGGGCCATTTCAACCACCAGCACCACGAAGATGCCGAACCAGATCAAGTCGAATTGCGCGGCTTGCACCGTGGGCAGCAGCACGGCCATGGTCAACACCACCATGGAGATGCCGTCCAAGAAGCAGCCCAAGATGATGAAGAACACCGTGAGCATCACGATCAACATGAAGGGCGAGAGGTTCAGGCTGCCGATGAACTGGGCCACTTCACGGGGCAAACCGATGAAACCCATGGCCAAGGTGAGGAAGGCCGCACCGGCCAGGATCAGACCGATCATGCAGTAGACACGGCAAGCGGCGAAAAGGCCTTCTTTGAAGGTTTTCCAGGTGAGCGAACCTTCAATTTTGGACAGAATCAGCGAACCCAACACACCCATGGCAGCGGATTCGGTCGCAGTGGCAAGACCGCTGTAAATGGCTCCAATCACCACGGCGATCAAGGACACGATGGGGATGAGGTGCCGACCTGCTTTGACCTTCTCAATGAAGCTCATTTGCATGTCGCCCGCAGGAATTTTGTCTTTGTTGAGCAGCGACCAAATGATGATGTAGGTCGAAAACAGCGCCATCAACGCAAATCCGGGAATCACACCCGCCACGAAGAGCTTGGAGATCGACACATCAGCCGCCACCCCGTAAACAATCATGATGATGGACGGGGGGATCAAGAGGCCAAAAGTGCCTGCACCAGCAAGTGAGCCCATGGAAATGTTGTCGGGGTAACCGCGCTTTTTCAACTCCGGCAAGGTGATCTTGCCTATGGTGGCGCAGGTGGCGGCACTGGAGCCCGACACCGCAGCAAAAATGCCGCAGCCCAACACATTGGTGTGCAACAAACGACCCGGAATGTTGTTCAGCCAGGGGGCCAAGCCCTTGAACATGTCGGCCGTGAGTTTGGAGCGAAACAGAATTTCACCCATCCACAGAAAGAGAGGCAAGGCGGTGAGTGTCCAACTGCTGGTGGATCCCCAGATGGTGAGCACCATGCTGTCGCCACCCGATTTGGGCGTGAACACTTCCATGGCGACGACCGCCACACCGAGCAAGGTCAGGCCAATCCAAAGCCCAGAGGCCAGGATGGCGATCATGATGAGTATCAATAAACCGGCAACGTAGATGTCCATGATGTGTGCTCTTTTTTTGGTTTATTCAATGTTGGCGGTTTCGCCTTCGACGACCGAGAAGAAAGTGCGCCCCTGGATGCGTGCGATCAGCGCATCCAGCATGGCCAGCGCAAAACCAATGCAACCCAAAGCCATGGCGATTTGCGGAATCCAAAGTGGTGTCGCATCGGCACTTTGAGATATGTCGTGAAACTGGTTGGACTGCCAGGCCAAACGGCAGGCGTAACCGGCGAGGTAGACCGACAAACCAACGCCCGCGATCAAGCTCCAATACTCGAATAGATTTCGAACCTTTTCGGGCAGGTACTGCAAAAGCAAGGTCACGCGGATGTGGTCGCCTTTGCGCAAGGTGTCTGGAAGCGCCAAGAACAAAGCCGCTGCAATCGAATAACCCGCGTAGGCGTCCAAACCACGGATGTTGAAGTCCAGTTGACGCCCCAAGATGCCGAGCATCACGCTGATGAAGGCCGCAACCATGGCGAGGGCTGCCAAAACGGCCAGCAGCTTGTAAAACCCATTGAGTACTTTGGACACAGCGGCTCCTCTCAAAAAAACTTGAGAATAAATTGAATCTCTTTTGGGGGGCCGTCAGCAACGCCTACTGCTGCGGCTTGTTCTGAGTCCAGGCCGACAAGCAACCTGGTTTTCAAAAATAGCGTCGATTTCTGATCGGCGCTTTCCCGAAGGCTTACTTGCCTTGGGTGGCACGGTAAGCGGCCAAGGCGGCTTTGCCGTCGTCAGTGGCTGCATTCAACCATTCTGTGGTCATGCGGGCGCCGATGGCGGTCAGTTCACGCTTGAGGCCTTCGCTCTTACGGTCGATTTTCATACCCTTAGATTCGAGTATTTTGACGTTCTCATCATCCACACGTTCGCTTTCTTTCCAACCACGAGCCTCAGCGGCGGCAGCGACTTTCAGAACAGCGGCTTGCGTAGGCTTATCGAGGGCATCGAAGGCCTTCTGGCTGACCACGGTCGCGTTGCGTGGCAACCATGCGTTCACGTCGTAGAAGAACTTGGCCTGCTCGAAGAGCTTGCTGTCCACACCGCTGGCGCTGGAGGTGAGGAAGTTATCGACCGTACCGGTGGCCAAGGCCTGAGGTAATTCGGCCAACTGAATCGTCACGGGCTGCGCGCTAACCAGCTCGGCGATGCGGGTCGTCGCTGGATTAAAGGCACGCATTTTGGTGCCTTTGAGGTCTTGGAATGAGGCCACCGGCTTGGTGGAGTAAAGCGACTGACCAGGCCAGGGCACCGTCATCAACAATTTCAGGCCTTGGCTGGCGAGCAGTTTTTCCAAGTAAGGCTTGGAAACGTCGTTCAGTGATTTGGACTGCGCGTAGGTGCTTGCCAGGAACGGAATGGAGTCGATGCCGAACAAAGCATTTTCGTTCGATGCGCCCGACAAGATGAATTCGCCAATTGGCGCTTGGCCCGATTGCACGGCGCGTTTGATCTCGTTGGCTTTGAACAGCGATGCGCCGGGGTGCAAAGTGATTCTGAGTTTGCCGCCGGTGGCTTTGTCCACCTCGTCCGCGAAGTACTGCAGGTTTTGCACCTGGAAAGTGTTGGCGTTGTAGCCCGATGGCAAGTCCCATTTGGTTTGGGCTTGGGCCAAGGTGGCGACTGCGGTGGCAGCTAGAGCGAATACCAATTTCTTCATCGCAAGACTCCTCAAGGGTCGGTTGTGGGAACTTCTCAAACGACGTCGTGCCGTGCAGCGTTGACGCCAACTCAAAAACTGGCGAGCTGGTGGTTCAGCAAGTCAGTGATCAGCATCGCACCCGGTGCGTGGGTGATACAGAACTCGGGGCGGGCCTGGGTGATGGCGGCTTGCGGTGTGACGCCGCAAGCCCAAAACACGGGCAATTCATCGGCTTTGACTTCGACCGCGTCACCGTAGTGGGGCTGGGACAGGTCGTCAATGCCAATCAAGGCGGGGCTGCCAATGTGAACAGGTGCACCGTGCACATTGGGGAAACGCGATGTGATCTGGATGGCGCGAATGGCGTCTGCTGCTTTCATGGGCCGCATCGACACCACCATGGGGCCATTGAACGGGCCTGCTGCGATCGTGGCGATGTTGCTGCGGTACATGGCCACATTGCGTTTTTGTTCGACATGGCGCAGCGGGATGCCCGAGTCAAGCAGCGCTTGCTCAAAGGAGAAAGAGCAACCAATCACGAAAGTCACCAGATCATCACGCCACAGCGCCGCCACATTGGTGGGCTCGTCCACCAGCTCTCCGTTGCGCCAGACGCGGTAGCGCGGCACATCGCTGCGGATGTCGATGTCGCGGCCCAGTGTGGGCAACATGGGATCACCGGGCTCGGAGACCGCAAGCAAGGGACAGGGTTTGGGGTTGCGCTGGCAGTAGCGCAGAAAGTCGGTGGCCAAGGCTTGCGGCAGGATGACCACATTGCCTTGCACCAGGTCCTGGCTCAATCCGCTGGTGTGGCTGGTCCAGGTGCCCTCGCGGATCGGTGCTCTGATTTGATCACCTGAGGTGGCGGTGGAGTCACGCTGACTGGCCGAGGGGCCACATGCCAGGGCATTGGTTTCAGGCTGAATCGACTTCAAGACTGCAGCGTTCACATCAGACTCCGTTTGCGATCCGCTGAAGCCCTTTCTTCAGCGTTGGACGAATTCTGTTCGTGACACCTTGTCACACGCAAACGCATAGTTTTCCACTTTGTTCATCGATTTTTTCGATGATCAGTAGAAACCCTTATGAATGACAGCACCGCTTCCAACACGTCCACTGCCACCGCTGAAGTGGGGTCCTCGCGGTAGTTGGCGTGCACGGGAAGAGCGGGAAATGGGATGTCGCTTTTGAGAATTTTCAGAGGTAAATGTCCAGCAAGCCGGGCGACTGCGGCCGCAGGCAATGTGGCCACACCGAGCCCCCCTTCCACCAGCTGCACCATGGCCGAAATGGAGGAAATGTTGTGAACACGCCTGGCCTCCAGCCCGAGCGTTCGAAACAAATCCATCAACGCCGCATGGGGCTGCGAGCCGCGCTGAAAGGTGAGCAGCTCCAGCTCCGCCAAGTCGGCCAGACCATAGCTGCGCTTTCGGTGCAATTCGGCATGCCCGACAAATGCCATGTCCATGGACGGCAACGCTCGGCTGCGCAAACCCTCGCCGACCGTTGGCATGGCTGCAAAGACCAAATCCAAAGCGCCCCGGCGCACATGGTCGATCAACACCGGCGTGGTTTCTACCGTCAGCTCCAGTTCAAAACCTGGGCTGCTTTTGCGCATGTGGGTGATCCAGTCGATCAACCAGGAGTGAAGCACAGACTCGATCACGCCAATGCGCAACGACACCGCTGCGGTCTCGTTCCCACCCGATGCACTCATTTCTGCTTTGATGTCACGCTGCAAGGCCAATAGCTTTTGCGCGTGGTTGAAAAAACGCATGCCGGCCACGGTGAGGCGAAATTGTTTGTCGCGCCTGTCCAGCAACAAGACGCCGAGTTCTTCCTCCAGTGCAGCCACACGGCTGGACATGGCCGACTGGGTGATGAAAAGTTTCTCCGCCGCGCGGGACACGCTCTTGAGCGAGACCACCCAGTAAAAGGCTTCAACAAAACGCAGATTCATGGCAACGAGGTCCTTATCGGGGCGCAGGTGGTATCACCACACGCGGCGTGAGCATAGCGCCACCGATGCTGTCGACAACGGCATGCGCCGCATCCCTAGAACAAGCACCTTTTGTGTGGGCTGTTCACCTGTTTGCGCGTTGGGGGACCGGGCCATCATGCGGAGGATCATCATTTCAATTGACGGGTTGCCCCCAGTACACACCATGTCTGATATGCACACACCCTTGCAATGGGACCCCAATGGAATGGGGCCGCCGACACAAACTTCGGCAGAAAGTGGTGGCGAGAAATCCGAGAAAAAGAACGCTGAAAGTTTTTGCTGGCCTACACCACCGTCGGCCCGTTTTCCAGCTGCAAAAGTTCAAACCGATCCGCTGCCTTGCGAAATCACGTCCTTGAACGGCAAACGCATCGCGGGTCGTTTGACGTTCTTCGTGCCAGAAGCCGAAGTCGCGCATGTGCAATTGCCCCCTGCACGCACCACGTTGGCGCTGCGATTTGACCAATTTTTGAGTCTGACCCTCACAACCCCGCTGCACGCCGCACCCGCCTCGGGTGACAAACACATCCACAAGACCCTGGCGGGCACCCCACCTCAACCTTACAAAGTGAAAATGCGTCATGGGCAAGACCTTGCCGGATTGACGGTGGGCCACGTCGAGACCGCATTTGGCGTGTTTCTTTTTGTGCCTTTGGCAAGTGCACAGACGTCGGGCGATTCAGTACAGAACGTCTTCATTCCCAAAGCCGCCTACGAGGGTTTGGAGGTAGGCGCTCGAATTGGCGAATTGTTGGTGGAACAGCAAGCGGCCACGCCTGTTCAAGTTGAGAAGGCCGCTCAACTTCAAGAACAACTGCGCAGTCAAAAACTCGGCGACATCTTGCTGCAAAACAATGTGTTGACACCGGCGCAGCTGCTGGACGCCATTGAGCGCCAAAGCAAAATGCCCATGGTCCGCATTGGTGACGCTTTGGTGTCGCTGGGGTTGATCAGCGACGTGCAGCTCAAAGACGCCTTGTCGCAGCAAAAAGCAGATCGCGGCACACCGCTCGGTGAGCTCTTGGTACGCATGAACGTGGTGTCGCCACTGGACCTGCAGACCGCCTTGGCTCGTAAGATGGGTTATCCCCTGGTTCGACTGGAAAACTACCCGGCTGAAGCCGCTGCACTGAAAAAGCTGCCCTATCAAAACGCCGTGAGATTGGGCGTCATGCCCTTGCTGTTGTTGGGTGACGGGCGCTTGGTGGTTGCCATTGACGACCCGTCGCGCCGTGGTGCCGCTTTGGCTGAAGTGGAGTTCATTGCACAAACCAAGGTGGTGCCGGTTTTGGCGCAATGCAAAGACATGGCCGAAGCGCTGTTTGCCGCCTACAGTGCCGCTGGTGCGACACCAGTCAACCACTTGGCACAGACGGACACCACGCCACCTTTGGTGTTTGACCTTGAAGGCAGCAGCTCGCTACTTGAAACACTGGAAAAAAGTGACGCCAGCGCCTTGATGAGTGACGACGACCGACCCATCGAACAGTCCGACAACTCTTTGGTGCGCCTGATCAACACCATGATCATTGAGGCCTATAACGAGGGGGCGTCTGACATCCACATAGAAAGTTATCCAGGCCGCGAAAAAATTCGGGTTCGCTTTCGCAAGGATGGCTTGCTGCGCACCTACATGGAGCTGCCGTCCAAGTACCGATCCGCCATGGTGGCTCGCGTGAAGATCATGTGCGACTTGGACATTTCCGAGCGTCGCAAGCCGCAAGACGGCAAGATCAATTTCGCCAAGTTCTCAGCGCAACACAAAATTGAACTGCGCATTGCCACCATTCCCACCAACAACAACTTGGAAGACGTGGTGATGCGCATTTTGGCTTCGGCCAAACCCATCCCACTGGAGCGAATTGGGCTGTCGGACTACAACCTGCAGGCCTTAAAACGTGCTGTTGAGCGTCCCTATGGCATGGTGCTGTGCGTGGGTCCGACAGGCTCGGGAAAAACAACCACTTTGCATTCGGCACTGAGCCACATCAATGTGCCAGAGAGAAAAATCTGGACGGCTGAAGACCCGGTAGAAATCACCCAACCCGGCCTGCGGCAGGTTCAAGTCAACGCAAAAATTGAGTGGACATTCGCCAAAGCCCTGCGCTCCTTTTTACGTGCCGACCCTGACGTCATCATGGTGGGCGAAATTCGCGACGCCGAGACCGCCCACATGGCGATTGAAGCCTCGCTCACCGGCCACTTGGTTCTCAGCACGCTGCACACCAACAGCGCACCCGAAACTGTGACGCGCCTGCTTGACATGGGCATGGACCCGTTCAATTTCGCTGATTCGCTTTTGGCTGTGTTGGCGCAACGCTTGGTTCGGCGTTGGTGCACTCACTGCGCCACCAGTCGCCCGGCAACCCAGCAAGAAATCAACGAGTTGTTGGACGACAGCCTGCACGCTTTTGGCAAAGGAGCAGCCCCTGTGAGCCGGGACGACATGCTGGCTGGCTGGGTACAGCGCCACAGCCGCGACGGTCGCCTGATGCACCACCACAGCCCAGGTTGCAGCGAGTGCAATCAAACCGGTTTCAAAGGCCGCGTCGGATTGCACGAGTTGATGGTGGTTTCGCGCGAGGTGCGCGGCCTGATTCAAACCGGTGCGAGAGCCGAACAATTGCAGCAAGCCGCCATGCTCGAAGGCATGCGATGCCTGCGTCACGATGGCATTGAAAAGGTCTGGGCGGGGTTGACCAGCATTGAAGAGGTGCGGGCGACCAGCAATGTGTAGGGGGTGGTGTCGGGCGGTCGTGTTGAAGTTACCTTCGTGGCGGAGTGTCTTGGCTTGGAGCACCGCGCCGGGAATTCGCCCCGGCGGGCGACCTACTTTCTTGCTGGTGCAAGAAAGTAGGCAAAGAAGCACCTGAACACCAGCCTATTTGAGGAGGGATGGCTTGGCGATGGAGCACAGACGTGGGGTCTGGATTCGGTCAGTAGCAACAAGCATTCACGGCGACGTTAAAGGCTTGTT
>JBJOQO010000067.1:0-17427 GCA_046049865.1 Pseudomonadota bacterium
GCCCTCCGGACGCGGCGGGTGCGGCAGCGGCATATCCACGCAGTTCCGCGTAACGCATCGCCTGCTCGGGCGACATGAGCGCCGTTTGAGCCAGGTGGGTGTTCAGGTGCTCGGCGCGCAACTTTGCTTGCAGCAAGGCCACGTTCCGCGCGGCCTCATGCACTTTGGCGGGTGTGGCCTGGCGAGCAGCAAACAGCGTGTCCAACTCAAGCTCGGCTTGAATAACAGCTTCGCCCAGCTCGCGTGCGCGAGCCTTGTGAGCCGCCATCAATGCCTCAGTGGCAAGCACTTGTTTAGCCGTTAGACCCAGCGGGCCTTTGAGTTCCAGGGTGTGAGCCGGGCCCGGATAACCATGAAGTTCAGCGGCCTTGGCCAGGCCTGCCCCTTGTCCCGCCAGCAGGCCCGCGATGTCGTCTTCAGACAGCGCCTTGATGCTTCGCTTTTGTTGTCCAGCATAAGGTGAGGCTGAAGCAGAGGCCGGAATTCCTTGTGCAGTCACGGGAGAGGTCAACAGGTTTAACGCCAGCGCTGCCAGGCATGTCACGATGGTTTTCATAGGAAAAATTCTCAATGGTTGTTGGGATGACAAGGCCGTTGTGATTTCAATGTCCCGCATGCCCACCGCCCGGTTTGCGAATCTGAACCTCGGTATCGACCGCCGGTTTCCCCAGTGGCGGCATCGATCCTTTTCCCTCGGATTTGAATCGCGCCGGATCGGGCAGTTGGCCTGTGAATTCATAGGCCACGGTGCCGGGTGGGTGCTGGTACCAGCCTGGGTCGGTGTAGTCGCCAGCCTTTTGATCCTTGCGCACCTTGAGCACACTGAACATGCCGCCCATGCCCACCGCGCCAAAAGGCCCCTGCCCTGCCATCATGGCGGCGGTGTTGTCGGGCAGGGGCATTTCCATCTCGGTCATGTCTTTCATGCCGCGTTCGCCCATCACCATGTAGTCCGGAATCAGCTGGGTGATTTTTTTGGCGATGCCGCTGTGGTCCACACCGATCATGGTGGGTACGTTGTGGCCCATGGCGTTCATGGTGTGGTGGCTTTTGTGGCAGTGGAAGGCCCAGTCGCCTTCTTCGTCAGCCAAGAAATCGAGCTGCCGCATCTGGCCCACGGCGATGTCGGCGGTGATTTCATACTGCCGGGCGCTCTTGGGCGTGGGGCCGCCGTCGGTGCCTGTGATCAAGAACTCATGCCCATGCAAATGAATGGGATGGTTGGTCAAGGTCAGGTTGCCCACACGGATGCGCACCTTGTCGTTCTTGCGCACCACCAGCGGATCAATGCCAGGGAAAACGCGGCTGTTCCAGCTCCACAAATTGAAATCGAGCATGGTCATGATCTTGGGTGTGTAGCTGCCAGGGTCGATGTCGTAGGCGTTGAGCAGGAATACAAAGTCGCGGTCCACTTCGTCGATGAGCGGATGTTTGGTTTTTGGATGGGTGATCCAAAAGCCCATCATGCCCATGGCCATTTGCACCATTTCGTCGGCGTGCGGGTGGTACATGAAAGTACCGGGACGCCGCGCCACGAACTCGTACACATAGGTCTTGCCGGGTGGAATGCCGGGTTGGTTGAGTCCGGTCACGCCATCCATGCCGTTGGGCAGGCGCTGGCCGTGCCAGTGAATGCTGGTGAGCTCGCCCAGCTTGTTGGTCACAAAAATGCGCACGCGGTCGCCCTCCACCACCTCGATGGTCGGGCCCGGGCTTTGGCCGTTGTAGCCCCAGAGGTGGGCCTTAAAGCCCGGTGTCATTTCACGCACCACGGGTTCGGCCACCAAGTGGAATTCTTTGACGCCCTTGTTCATTCGCCAAGGCAAAGTCCACCCATTGAGCGTGACGACGGGGTTGTAGGGGCGGCCCGTGCTCGGGACGAGCGGCGGCATGGTGTCGGGTTTGGTTTGGATCACGGGTTCTGGCAACGCTGCCATCGCCACTTTGCTGACCGATGCTGCAGCAACCGCAGCGGTGATGGTGCCAGCGCCGCTGAGCATCTTGCGACGGGAAAGAATGTGTCGTTCGAGCATGGTGGTGTCCTTCATGTTCAATGTCCTGGGCCAGCGGCCTCGGTCGCCATCGATGGGCCGACAGCGGGACTCAAATTGGGTTTGCCAACCAAGGCCATGTCGAGGTCGGCCTGGGCTATCCAGAAATCGCGCAGCGCTTGGATGGAGGTATTCACGCTGTTGATCTGCGAGCGTGCATCGGCCAACAGGTCGAACACACCGATCAACATGCCGTTGTAGCGAAGCAGGTTTTCCTCGGAGATGCGCTGGCTCAAGGGCACGACCTCATCGCGTTGGTAACGTGCAATGTCGTAGGTGGACCGGTAGTTGGTGTAAGCCTCACGCACCTCAGAGCGTGCATTGATGGCGGTCTGCGCCGCACGGTGCACCGCCTGCATGTACACGGCTTCCGCTTTGGCAACGCGCGCGCCGCCCCAGTCAAACAGGGGCAGCTCCAAACCGATTTCCCAACCACGCTGCGTGGGCGCTTCATTCGAGCCGTTGCGTACCGCACCGACTTCGAGCACATTGATGAAACGGGTGGCCTTGGTCAGCCCCAGGTTCTTGGCCGTTTGTTCAGCCACCTGCTTGGCCGCTTGCACATCCAGACGCTGCGCCAGCGCCACGCATTCGATATCGGGTTGATTCATCACTTCCTTCGGCAAGTCAGGCAGACGCTCTGGCAGCGTGAACAAGGTCTGGTCGCCCCACACGCCCAGCAGCCGTGTCAAACGTTCGCGTGTGGCACGCTGGGCTTGTTCGGCCCGGGCCAGATTGAGCGCGGCGTCGGCCTCAAACATTTGCTCGCGGGCACGCTGCAGTTTGTTGAAGTTGCCAACTTGCTCCATGCGGCGCGCCAGCTCTGAGCTGGCCTCGGCGGCTTCTTTGACCTGCCGCATGTAGCGCAGGGTTTCAACCGCCGCCACGGCGTTGTAATAGGCCTTGCGTGTGTCCGCTGCAAGCTGCAGCACACTCATCGCCACCAAACCCTTGGTTTGCTCAAAACGCCGTGCCTCCATCTGGCCGATGAAAGGCATGGCGATCAGGCGTGCGAGGTTGGAGTGAAGACCGCGCTCAAGTTCAACTTCATCACCGCGCGTCAAACGGCTGAAGCTGAAACCGGGGTTGGGAAGTCGGCCCGCTTGCACCACGTCGGCCTCAGAAATGCCCAGTTCCTGGAAGCTGGCTTGCAGGCCCCGGTTGTTGAGCAATGCCACTTGTACAGCGTCGTCCACCGTTAAAGGCTTGGAAAGCAACTCGCCGACTCGCTTGTCGATGCGGTCTTGGTCAACCTCGGAGCGCGCCCACTGCACCTCTTTGCCCAAACGATCTTTGGTAGTTTTTTCAACCAATGCGAAACCACCGTCAGTGCTGAACGAAGCGCAGCCGCTCAAAAGAGCGGCACTGGTCAGCAAAAGGGGGAGGTACCGATTCAAACCACACGATGTAACGAAATTCATGGCTTTGGCCTTCCCCGAGAGAGATGGTCACCATGCCCTGGGTGCATGGGCATGGCGTTTTGCGGCAGCGTGGTCTGCGTCGGAGGACTGGACACCCCAGGTGCAGCGCTTTGCGGGCCCTGCTGGGCCTGCCGGGCATAAGCACGCCACCCCCCGATGGCTGTCACGGTGTCGTTGGCTTGACGCCATGACGGGGGAGCCTCAGAGGGAGGCCTGGAGGCCGTCAACGAAGAGTCGTACACCAGGGCAGGCACCTGGGCGGTTGGGTCCCAAGGATCGGTCCGGGCCGTGCGTGCGGTGGATTGGGCTTGAATGCTCGCGGAAACGGCGAGCAGCATGAAGGCAGCCACCCTGGTACTCGCCCTTGCACGCAGGGGGTTGTGGTGCGCGTGGCGCACTGGAAAAAGATGGAACATGGTGTTCCCTCGTCAATGTTTGAAGAACGTGGTGCGACCGCAAAAGCAGCCCACCGCCTGATGCAATCAAACGAGCGAGGGTCGAGGGGGCCGGTCAGGCCCGCTGGTGAAGAAAGCACACGCAGCCGTTCCCACGGCAGTCGAGGGCGGCTCGCGCTGCGGGGACGAACCCACAGTCAAGCACGAGATCGGGAGCGCAGCGCCCAAACAGCAAGAGGCGCAAGCACTGCATTGGGAAACCGCAGGTCCGTCGGCGGTGTTTGCGCTGTGGCCCAAATCAATGCTTGGGTCCATCACCATGTCGTGGTGACCGTGCTGATGCAGCGCGTGCGAGTCGTCAGCGGCCAGATGCTGATGCGCTTGCACCATCGCCTGGTGGCCAGAACCACAATGCAACATCGTCACCATGGCCCAGCCTTGGACCGGCAAGGCCAGCAGCAAGAACCACAGGATGAGATGACGAAAACGAGCTGACATGACCGAAGTGTATTCCGGTCAGAACGCCCTTCCAACTCGTCCCTTTGTCGAATCCGTCCCAAGGTTCGTCACAAGCTCTATTCGATCCTCGCCGTCCGACTTCAGAAGTCACTCTGTGCAGCGACGCGCAGCGTGAGTGTTTTCACAGGTGTGTCATAGACCCTCGGCAAACTCGATCGCTGGGCTCGATGCTTAGCCATTGTGTTGTGTTGAACGGAGCGATCCATCAACACCTCGACCCAGTGAGTTTTCCAACACCCATCTGGGGTGCACTGTGAACCCCAAACCATCACCAAGGCAACCAAGATGAAAACAACATCCCTTGCGCTTCTGGCGACATGGCTCTTCAGCTTGCCAATGGCCCAAGCGCAGACCGAATTCCCTGCCCTGCTCGCCGGTCATGCGCTGATCCCGGCGCAAACCTATTTGCCAACGCCGAAAGATGCGCCCGCTGACTTGCGGGTCAGCGGCAAATTCACCACCGGTACACGCGTTGAAGCCGTCGGCTCGGTGGAAGGCCGCTCGGCCAACCGGCCGACTGGAGTGTCTGTGCCCTTTCGCGGCCAGCCGATACAAGGGCACTCAGGCATCAAGCGCATGCCCGATGGCAGCTACTGGGTACTCACGGACAACGGCTTTGGCAGCAAGGCCAATTCACCCGATGCCATGCTCTACCTCAACCGGTACCACATCGATTGGAAAAGCGGCAACCTCAAACGACTGCAAACCGTTTTCTTGCACGACCCCAATAAAAAAGTGCCCTTTCGCATCGTGCATGAGGGCACCCCCCAACGCTACCTCACCGGTGCCGACTTTGACACCGAGAGCTTTCAATTCGCCGGCGGCTTTTTGTGGATTGCTGATGAACTTGGCCCTTGGTTGATCAAGGCCGACATGAAGGGCAAAGTCGTGGCCGTGTTTGAGACCTGGGTCGATGGCAAACCCGCACGCTCTCCCGACCACCCCGCCATCACCACACCCGCGGCACCCAATGCCCCGCTGGATTTCACGGTGCGCCGTTCGCGAGGTTTTGAAGGCATGGCTGCCTCGAAAGATGGCAGCAAGCTCTACGCGTTGCTGGAGGGTGCAATATGGGATGCCACCACCAAAGAGACCGAAAAACTCGATGGCCGCGAGTACCTGCGCATCCTCGAATTTGATGTGGCCAGCGAGCGCTGGACCGGCCGCCACTGGAAGTACGTTTTGGAGGCCAATGGTTTGGCAATTGGTGACTTCAACATGATCGACGAAACCACCGCGCTCGTGATCGAACGCGACAACGCTGAAGGCACACCAGACAAGGCCTGCCCCACGGTCGACAGCACGGTGCAGCGCGCAAGCAACTGCTTCCATGATCTTCCTAAGATCAAACGCGTTTACAAAATCGAAATGTCGCAGGCCAACGTGAACGGCGCTGTGCGCAAGATCGGCTATATCGACTTGCTCGCCATCAACGACCCGAACAACCTGGCCAGAAAACCCAAAATCGACGGCAAGCTCAGTTTTCCCTTTTTCACCATTGAGAATATTGACATCGTGGATGCCGAACACATCATCGTCGGCAATGACAACAACCTGCCGTTCTCAAGCAGCCGTGATCCCAACCGAGCCGACGACAACGAGTTTGTATTGCTGCGGGTACCACAGCTGTTGCAGGCGAAGTGATTGCCGCTGCCGCTCGATGATCGGTTCTCGGGCGCAGCGCTGGTCGAGCGCATGCAGGCGCCGATCTAATCTATCAACCGCCGAGCCTCGCTGAACCCAAAAAACAAAAATGCACTTGGCGTTTTACGCCAAGTGCATTTTGTTTAACCTACCAAATTTGGTAGGCGCGAATGGACTCGAACCATCGACCCCCACCATGTCAAGGTGGTGCTCTAACCAGCTGAGCTACGCGCCTAAATCAGCCCATGACTATATCAGAATAGTCGCGCCTTTGGCGACAACAACTCGGATGATTTGCAATTAACGCCGTTTCGCCTGACGCACACCGCTCACTTGCGCCACCAGACGCAGCACGGCAGTCAAACGCGCAGCGTCTTGCACCTCCACGGTAAACGTCATCCACGCGCGTGGGCCCCGGCTGCTTTCTTTGGCTGAATGGGTGCTCACCCCGATGACGTTCATTTTTTCTTTGGCGAACACTTCCGAGATATCACGCAACAAACCTTGCCGGTCTGCCGCCTCCACCACCACATCCACGGGGTAGAGCAATGCAGAGGTGGCACTTTGCTGCCCCCAACTCACGGGGATCACCCGTTCCGGCGCTTTTCCGGCCATGTGCACAAAGTTGACGCAGTCGCGCCGGTGCACGGCCACGCCTTTGCCGCGTGTGACGTAACCCGCGATCACATCCGGAGGTGCGGGCCGACAGCAGCGCGCCAAATTGGTCAGCAGCGATTCCACCCCCACCACCAAGACACCGCCGTCGGGCCCGGCTTGCCCGCCCCGGTTTTTTTTGAGTGCGATGAACTCGTCCGGGGTCGGCACCACTTCTGCGGGGCGCAATAGATTTTCAATGGTGCGCAGAGAGAGTTCGTCCTTGCCCACGACCTCAAACAGTGCGTCGGCCTTGAGAAAACCCAGTTGCGAGGCCAGGTCGTCCAGCTTGAGTGCGGTTTTGCCTTCGCGCTGCAGCAACTTTTCAACGGCCTCTCGACCCCGGGCCACCGTTTGCGCTTGGGCCTGGTTGTTGAACCAGGCCCGCACCTTGGCACGGGCGCGGTGGCTGCCCAGGTAGCCCAGTTCAGCGTTCAACCAATCCAGTGAAGGGCCACCTTCTTTGATCGCCGTGACCTCCACGGTTTGCCCGCTGCGCAATCGGGTATTGAGCGGCACCATGGCCCCGTCCACCTTGGCACCTCGGCAGCGGTGGCCCAAGTCGGTGTGAACCGCATAGGCAAAGTCCAGTGGTGTGGCACCCGCAGCCAACTCCACCACGGATGCTTGTGGGGTGAATACATAAATGCGGTCGTCAAACACTCCCGCTGCGCTGTCGCTGGTGGAGGAAACCTCGGCATGCGACAACTCGTGCTCCCAGGCCAGCAACTGGCGCAGCACCGCCTTGCGGGCTTCGGCGACTTGTGCGTCAAAGTCACCCGCTGCAACCACGCCCGCATAACCTTTGACCCCCGCTTCTTTGTAGGCCCAGTGGGCCGCCACCCCATGCTCGGCATGTTCATGCATGGCCTGGGTGCGAATTTGCACTTCGACCGGACGCCCTGCGGGGTCGTGAACCACGGTGTGCAAGGACTGATAACCATTGGCTTTGGGCTTGGCGATGTAGTCGTCAAACTCACCGAGCACAGGCACCAACCACTCGTGCACGCGACTGAGTGCGGCATAACAATCACTCACGCTGTTCACGATCACGCGCACGGCCCGAACGTCCAGCACTTGCTCAAAGTGCAGGTGTTTGCCCTGCATTTTTTTCCAAATGCTGTGGATGTGTTTAGGCCGCGCATGCACTTGGGCGTGAACGCCTTGTGTCAGCAGCCGCTCATGCAATTCCGACCGAAACTGCTCCAGGCTTTCTTCGCGTTGGGTGCGTTTTTCGTCCAACCAGGCGGCCACACGTTTGTAGTCCTCTTGCTGGGTGAAACGAAACGCCAGGTCTTCCAGCTCCCATTTGATTTGCCAGATGCCGAGCCGGTTGGCCAGGGGCGCAAACACCTGCATCGACTCCCGCGCCAATTCCGTCGGACAGGGTGTTTTGCTGGCGGCATAAAACCGAAGCGTTTGCAAACGTGATGCCAAACGCAGCAGCACCACACGCAGGTCATGAGAAAACGCAAGCAGCATCTTGCGCACACGCTCGGTTTGCAAACCTCGCTGGTTTTCCTGCACCTGAGCGCGGCGTGCCGCCACTTGAATTTGCACCAAACGGCGGGTGTGCACCACCAAACTCGCGTAGGCTGGACCAAAGGCTTTGGACACAAGCTCTTCCGGTTTGCTCAGAAAGTCACCCGCATAAACCAGGTAGGCTGCGGCACCCATCGAAGGCGCGGCTCCCATGTCGTGCAAGATGCTGGCCACGCCATTGGCATGCGCCAATGCGCCCTCCCCCGTGTCCAGAACTTGCCCCGCCAACAGGGGCTCGGCAAAGGCACGGGCACGGATGAGCTGGGCCGCTTCCGACTCCCCTTCGTTAGCAACCAAACCAGCCCCCAGCGCGACGATGGGTGCAGTTGCTGTCGGACCGTGGTGGCCAGATTTCATGAACTGAGCAGAAACTCCCGAACTGCTGCCACTTGATCCGCTTGCACCAACATGGGCGCATGGCCGACCCCCGCAAACTCCACCAAACGCGCTTTGGGGCCACGCTGCGTCATGGCTTGGGCGGTTGCCTCAGACAGCAAATCCGACACCGCGCCGCGCAGTATCAATGTGGGGCACACAATGGCGTCATAACCCATCCACAACAGGGTCTGCCCAGCGGCTGCAGCCTCGGGCGTGACCGCGCGAAATGGCGCGGCGATTTGCGGGTCGTAGTGAAGTTTGTAGACCGTTTTTCCATCCAACACCACGGGCTTGACCATGGGCCCGCACAGTGCCATCCATTGCGCCGGCGTGTGCGGACCAAAACCGACGGAAATCGTGGCCAGGTACGCAGCCGCCTCTTCGAGGCTGCCCCATTGAATGGGCAAACCGAGGTAGTTGCCAATGCGCTGCAAGGCGCTGAACTCCAGCGTAGGGCCCACGTCGTTGATGACCAAACGCTGGATCGGTGATTTGGGCAAACTCGCCAGACCCATGCCGATCAGCCCGCCCATGGAGGTGCCCACCCAGTGCACGGTTTTTGCGTTCACCCGGGCCAGCAGGGTGACCATGTCAGCGATGTAGTTCGGTATTTGGTAGCCCCCGGGATCACGCAACCAATCAGACTGGCCGCGCCCCACCACATCGGGACAAATGACCCGGTACTCCTGCTGCATGGCCTGCGCAAACACATCAAAGTCCCGGCCTTGGCGGGCCAGGCCATGCACACAAACCAGAACTTTGTCGTTGGCAGGATCACCCCACTGCCAATAGGCCATGCGGTGCAGGCCTTGTGGTGACAGGCATTGAACGTGGTGCAAGCTGGGTTGAGTCATGACAAGTCGCCAAGTAGGTGGTTCTTCTATGATGTGCATTAAACCACTGGAGATTCGACATGCTCAAAGGAAAAACCGCACTCATCACAGGCTCGACCAGTGGCATTGGTCTGGGCATGGCCCTGTGTTTGGCGCGCCAAGGGGCGAACGTGGTGCTCAATGGCTTTGGCGACTCGCAAGGCCCGCAGGCTGAAGTCGCCGCTCTGGGCGTCAAGGTGGGCTACCACGGGGCCGACATGAGCCAACCCAGCGAGATTGAAGCCATGATGGCCTATGCCCAAACCGAATTCGGCGGCGTGGACGTGCTGGTGAACAACGCTGGCATTCAGCACGTCGCCCCGGTAGAAAGCTTCCCGACTGAAAAATGGGACGCGATTTTGGCTATCAACTTGAGTTCCGCTTTCCACACCACACGGCTGGCCTTGCCCAGCATGCAAAAAAAGGGCTGGGGACGCATCATCAATGTAGCTTCGGTCCATGGCTTGGTGGCGTCAGCGCAAAAATCAGCCTATGTCGCGGCCAAACACGGGCTGGTGGGTTTCACCAAATCAGTGGCGCTGGAAGCTGCGACCAGTGGCGTCACGGTCAATGCCATTTGCCCAGGTTGGGTGCTGACGCCGCTGGTCCAGAAACAGTTGGACGCGCGGGCGCAACAAGACGGCATCGACATGAACGAGGCCAAACGCCGTTTGCTGGCAGAGAAACAACCTTCATTGGCCTTCACCACGCCCGAACAGCTCGGTGAATTGGCTGTTTTCCTGTGCTCGAGCGCCGCCGACAACGTTCGCGGCGTGGCCTGGGCCATGGATGGTGGGTGGACGGCGCAGTAATTCGCTGGCCGCTCATTTCAGCATCTGCACCGATCCGCTGACGGTCACCGTCACGTTGGCTTTGCCCGCCTCTACCGGCAGTGCAGGCTCGCTGGACACCGCCATGCTGCGCATGCGGACCGCGTCTTGCGCGACGAACACTGGCTCATTGGCTCCCACACTCACTTCGCGAACCACATGACTCGAATACCCGAACTGCTTGGTGACCTCGGCGGCTTTGGTGCGAAAGCGGCTGATGGCTTGCGTGGTCAATTCTGTCTCGGTCTTCTCCCGCAGTTCGCGCGAGATACTGGCGTTCACACGCCCAACCGTCAAACTGGAAATACGCCCAGTCAGTTGTCCAATGGCCGCCATGTCACGGCCCTCGATCAGCAGCTCCGCACTGCCCCACCAGCCGCTGATTTTTCCGTCCTTGCTGTAACGCGCAGACAGTGAGAAGTTGCCAGTTTGAACATCAAGCTGGCCGGGTTTGACCACTTTCTTGGCTTCTGAAAGGGCCGCGTCAAGTGCTTGCTTCAACCCCGCTTGCACCGCGGCCGCATCGGCACCCTCACGGGTGGTGGTCATGGCAACGGAAAGCACATCTTTGGCCACGTCAACAGTCGCATTGGCCTGCAAATTCACCACGGCTTGCGGCAGAGCAGCCCCTGCGTTGTTTTGCGCCTGCGCATTCATGGACCACACACAGAACGCCGAGCAAAAAACAAGTGCGCCCCGTCGGGTGGCGGAAAGGGGCAAAAGCAGGGTGTTCATCATGTCTCCGTCGTCGCGGCATTCACCGCAAAAAGCCAAGCTTGCCACATTGGACGGCGCACGGCAGGCGGCAGGCGCCGCAATCGAAAGAAGTGTAACAAGCGGTCAGATGTGCCATAAACGACCGAAAAAGCTGCGCAAAATGCGGCTGTTACAAATCAGGGAAACCCATATGACCAACAACACCCCCTCTCGCGCCGACCGCATCGCTGTGGTGGACGACGATGCCCGCATCCGCGAACTGCTGCGCCGCTACCTCACCCAGGAAGGTTTTGAAGTCCTGCTGGCAGAGGACTCCAAAGCCTTGAACCGCGTTCTGACGCGTGAAACCGTCGATTTGATCGTGCTGGACTTGATGCTGCCCGGCGAAGATGGCCTGTCCATTTGCCGCCGTTTGCGCTCGGCCAACGACACAACGCCCATCATCATGCTCACGGCCAAAGTGGAGGACGTGGACCGCATCGTGGGCCTGGAAGTCGGCGCAGACGACTACCTGCCCAAACCGTTCAACCCACGCGAATTGCTGGCACGCATCCACGCCGTGCTGCGCCGTCGGCCTTCCCTGGAAGCGCCGGGTGCCCCAGCCAAAGAGGCCCAAACGGTGACCTTCGGCCCTTTTGAATTTGACCTCGCCTTACGCCGCCTGTCACGCGAAGGCGAGCAGATGTCGCTGACCACTGGCGAGTACTCCATGCTGAAAGCCTTGGTGCGCCACCCACGTCAGCCACTGTCGCGCGACAAACTCGCGCAGCTGGCCCGAGGGCGTGACTTTGAACCCTTTGACCGCAGCTTGGACGTGCAAATTTCGCGACTGCGGAAAATGATCGAACCCGACCCCGCACAGCCACGCTACATCCAAACGGTGTGGGGCGTGGGCTATGTGTTTGTGCCGGATGGTGCGGCCTAAGCGTTACTTCGAGCGTTTGCTATCCACCACAACGGCCCCTTTTTCGGGGCCGTTGTTTATGAAGTGCACGCAAGGAAACCCCAGCTCGGTTAGATTGCGCCACCAGTCTCTACAGAACCATTCATGGCCCGCAAACAAGTCGCGCTCAGCCTTTTCTGGCGCACGTTTTTCTTTCTGGCAGTGCTGCTGGCCGGGGGCGTTTTCGCGTGGGTGCAAACCTTTCGATATCTCGAACTTGAACCCAATGCGGTTCAAGCGGCGCAGCGTATCGCCGCGTTGGTGAACCTGTCGCGCGACGCCTTACGCAGTGTGGATGGCATCAACCGGGTTACGCTGGTCAAAAGCATGTCCACCCCCGAATCGGTCAAGCTCACGCCGCGTGAACCCAAGGACAAATGGACGCCTTACGAGACCGACCGTTTCACGCGGCTCATCGCGCAAGCCTTGCGCGGCGAGTTAGGTGCAGACACCATCGTGGCCGGTGAGGTCAACGGCGTTCAGGGCTTGTGGGTGGGGTTTGCCATTGAACGCGATGGTTACTGGATTCAGGCCGACACCAACCGCCCCGTCACGATGGCCTGGAGCACCTTTGGCATTTGGGGCGGCATTGCGCTGCTGGCCACGGTGCTGGGGTCTGCCGCCATCGCACGATTGATCAACCGACCTCTGCGCGAACTTTCTTTTGCCGCCAGCCGCATCCGCGAAGGCGAGTTCGACTCGCGCCTGGACGAAAACACCATGACCAGCGAGATCCGCCAGGTCAACATGGGTTTCAACCGCATGGCGCGCGAGCTGGCCAAAGTTGAGGAAGACCGAGCGGTGATGCTGGCCGGCATCTCACACGACCTGCGCACGCCTTTGGCGCGCCTGCGCTTGGAGGCCGAGATGAGCGTGCAAGATGAAGAAGCCAAAAGCAATATGGCGCTGGACATCGATCAGTTGGATGCCATCATCGACAAATTCATGGACTACGCGCGGCCGGGTGACGTGGTGCTCAGCCCCGTGCATTTGTCCAGCGTGGTCGACCGCGAAATGGCCGCTTTTCGTGACCCCTCCCAAATTCGCGTCACCTCGCGCGTGGCGATTGACACCAAAGTCATGGCAGACGATGTCGAGCTGGGTCGTGTGCTGCAAAACCTGTTTGAAAACGCGCGGCGTTATGGCCGCTCCAACGACACCGGCATTGCCCGCGTCGTGGTCACCTATGCGCGCACGGGCCCCTGGGTGGTGATCAACGTACGCGACCACGGCCAAGGCGTGGACCCTGCCAAACTCAAACAACTCACCACACCGTTTTTCCGTGGCGACGCTGCCCGCACCGCCGCCACCGGCGCCGGTTTGGGTTTGGCCATTGTGGAAAAAGCCGTGCAACGCATGGGCGGCCAATTTGAGGTGGACAACGCGGTGGATGGTGGCTTGGTGGCACACATCCGGTTGAAAAAGGCGCCTTGAGGAAGGCGGCTCCATGCGGTGACTGTTCTGTCCAGGTGGATCAGATAAACAGCGTCAACAAGTGGTCCACGCAAACACCGCACGGACAGACAACCGGTTTAGGTGCCGATCAACAAACAAACGGCCCGTGCTTCCATCGCACGCCCATCACCCACCGGCCCCATCTTCTCGGCCGTTTTGGCTTTGACATTTACCTGATTCAACGCCAGCCCCAGCGCCTGTGACAAGCGCTGGCGCATGGTGGCAATGTGGGGTGCCAACTTGGGCGCCTGTGCAATCACGGTGCTGTCAATGTTGTTGATCTGCCAGCCCTCGGCGCGCACCCGGCGAGCAGCTTCGGCCAGCAAGGCCAACGAATCCGCACCTTTGAATCGCTCATCGGTATCAGGAAAGTGGTGGCCGATATCACCCATGGCCGCCGCACCAAAGAGCGCATCGGTGATGGCGTGGCACAGGGCGTCGGCATCCGAGTGCCCCTGCAAGCCATGGGTGTGTGGAATGTTCACGCCGCCCAGAATCAAAGGTCGACCAACGACCAACGCATGGATGTCCCAACCCTCGCCAATGCGGAGCTTGGGCAGTGGGGACGAGACAGGTCTGTTCATGTTCGTGTGCGCAATAAGCGCTCGGCCAATTCGAAGTCGGCAGGATAGGTCAGTTTGAAATTCTCCAAACTGCAAGCCACGAGCAGCGGTTGATGGCCCAGCGCTTCTACAGCGCTGGCTTCATCGGTCACTTCAGAGCCCGCTTGTGTCAACGCCAGCTCCAGCAGTTTCAAGCGAAACATTTGCGGCGTTTGCGCCAGCCATTTGTGGCGGCGGTCCAGTGTGGAGGCTGAACGCCCTCCTTGCTCGGCCTTGAGGGTGTCAGCCAAGGGCAAGGCCAAGAGCCCTCCTACCGCATCGCGCAAACAAGCGTCGATCAACGCGTTGATCCAGGTTGAACGCACCAAACAGCGGGCGGCATCATGAACCAACACCCAATCGTCATCCCTGGCCCCGCGCTCGCGCAAAGTGGTCAAGCCGTTGAGCACCGTTTGTGCGCGCGTATCACCACCGCAGCGCGCCAACCAACCGCTGAACTGCGGCACTTGCGCCTCAAAACGCTCGTCTCGCGGGTGCACCACCACCAGTGTTTGGGTGATCCGGACAACGCTGGCCAGCGCCTTCAATGTGTGGCCAACCACGGTCGAATCCAAAAGCGGCTCGTATTGCTTCGGACCTGCAGTGCCCGCTCGTTGCCCCACACCAGCACAAGGTACCAAGGCAAACAAACGATCAGGGTGGAGTGTCATGGGGGAAATACCAGGCCAAGCGGTTCGAGAAAGGGGCAAATTCTATAATTCACATGCTCAATCGCCCCGCAGGAGATGCCTGTCGGGGCGCTTTGCTTTACTGGCTTTCTTTGCGCCCTTTTTCCTGCGTCACCCAGCCCCATGCACCTGCTCGCTATCGCCCCCGGTAAACGTTACACCCTGCCCCGCCCCGAGGGCTCCGCCGATGCCGTGCTGCTGGCAGCGCAGGCCCAGCAACTCAAGGCGCAAGGGCAGTTGCTCGCCATCATCACCAGCGAGCCGGCAGACACCCAGCGCCTGGAGCTGGAGATGGCCTTCTTCGCGCCGGGTTTGCGTGTGGCCGTGTTCCCGGATTGGGAAACCCTGCCCTACGACACCTTCTCGCCCCATCAGGACCTGATCTCAGAGCGGCTGGCCACCCTGTGGCGTATCTTGCAAAAAGAAGTGGACGTGGTGCTGATGCCCGCGTCCACAGCCCTGGTGCGATTGGCCCCACCGAGTTTTCTCGCGGCCACCACTTTCCATTTCAAACAAAAACAAAAACTCAACGAGGCCGCGCTCAAAGCCCAGCTCACCCTGGGCGGGTACAACCACGTCAGCCAAGTGGTCTCACCCGGTGAATATGCGGTGCGCGGCGGTTTGATCGACCTCTTTCCCATGGGCTCGCCCGTGCCCTACCGTGTGGATTTGTTTGGCGACGAGGTGGACTCTATCCGCACCTTCGACCCCGACAGCCAGCGCAGCCTCTACCCCGTTCCTGAGGTGCGCCTTCTACCTGGCCGCGAGTTCCCCATGGACGAAGCCGCGCGCACTGCGGCCCGTGCCCGCTGGCGCGAACAACTGGAAGGCGACCCGACCAAGGTGCGGCTCTACAAAGACCTGAGCACCGGCATTGCAACCGCGGGCATCGAGTACTACCTGCCGCTTTTCTTCGACGACACCGCCACCATCTTCGACTACCTGGGCCCCCAAGCGGGTCTGGCACTGCAGGGCGAAGTCGACGGTGCCTTGGAACGCTTTTGGACCGACACCCGCGAGCGCTACCGCTTTTTGCAGCACGACCGCGAGCGGCCGGTGTTGCCACCGGAAAAACTATTCCTCAAAGCCGAAGAGTTTTTTGGGCTGGTGGGCGGGCACGCCACCTTGTCGCTGCGGGGCACTGTATCCGTTGCCGACAAAGCCACGCATTGGGCACGCCCGCTGCCCGATCTGAGCGTGGACCGCGGCGCGCCCGAGCCGCTCAAAAAACTGCAAGACCACCTGGCAGCAACAAAACACCGTGTGCTCATCATGGCCGAAAGCGCAGGCCGGCGCGAAAGCCTGCTGGAGCTGCTGCGCGACCACCGCATCGACCTGCCCAGCGTGGCGTCACTGGAGGAATTCACGGCGGGCAACGAGCGCCATGCGATTGCAGTCGCCCCACTGGCACAAGGTTTTGCCTGGTTCAACGACGCGCCCGATGCTGCCAACACCAAAGCGATTGAGTTCATCACCGAAACCGAGCTCTTCTCCACCGCCCCCACCGCCCGCCGTCGCCGCAAACAGGAACAAGCCAGCGACGTCAACGCGCTGATCAAAGACCTGGCCGAGCTCAAGGTGGGCGACCCGGTGGTGCACGTGAACCACGGCATCGGTCGTTATGTGGGCCTGCGCCACATTGATTTGGGCGATGGTGACAGCGAATTCCTGCACCTGGAATACGCGGACCAAGCCACGCTCTATGTGCCGGTGTCCCAGCTTCACCTCATCAGCCGCTACACCGGCGTCAGCTCCGACGAAGCCCCCTTGCACCGCCTGGGCTCGGGCCAATGGGAAAAAGCCAAACGCAAAGCGGCCGAACAGGTGCGCGACACCGCCGCCGAGTTGCTCAACCTGTATGCCCGCCGTGCCCTGCGCGAGGGTTATGCCTTCCGTTTCTCACCGCACGACTACGAGGCTTTTGCCGCAAGTTTCGGTTTTGAAGAAACCCCGGACCAAAAAGCCGCCATCCACGCCGTCATTCAAGACATGATTTCGCCCAAACCGATGGACCGCCTGGTCTGCGGCGATGTGGGGTTTGGTAAAACCGAAGTCGCCTTGCGGGCGGCCTTCGTCGCGGTCACAGGGGGAAAACAAGTGGCCATCCTTGCCCCCACCACACTCTTGGCCGAACAGCATTACCAAAACATTGCCGACCGGTTTGGCAAGTGGCCCATCAAGGTGGCCGAGATGTCACGCTTTCGGTCCGCCAAAGAAATCAAACAAGCGCTGGATGGCCTGGAAGACGGCACCATCGACATCGTGGTCGGCACGCACAAGCTGCTGAGCCAAAACACCAAGTTCAAACGCTTGGGCTTGCTCGTCATCGACGAAGAACACCGCTTCGGTGTTCGCCACAAAGAAGCCATGAAGGCCCTGCGCGCCGAGGTGGACGTGCTCACCCTCACCGCCACGCCTATCCCCCGAACGCTCGGCATGGCCCTGGAAGGCCTGCGCGATTTGAGCGTGATTGCCACCGCACCGCAGCGCCGACTGGCCATCAAAACCTTTGTGCGATCGGAAGGCAACGGCGTGATCCGAGAGGCCGTGCTGCGTGAATTGAAACGAGGCGGCCAAGTTTATTTCCTGCACAACGAAGTGGAGACGATTGAAAACCGCCGCATGAAGCTGCAAGAGCTGCTGCCCGAGGCCCGCATCGCCGTGGCCCACGGCCAGATGCCCGAGCGCCAACTGGAAGCGGTAATGCGCGACTTC
>JBJOQO010000068.1:0-17364 GCA_046049865.1 Pseudomonadota bacterium
ACCGAAGGGGTCACCAAAGTGGCCCCCGTTGGCGAGCTCAAATTCACATTGAACGTCTCTGCGCCTTCAAACACCGCGTCATTGGTGATGGGCACGACGATGGATTGCGTGAGCGAGCCACCGGGTATGAACGTGAGCAAACCCGACTGAGCGGTGAAGTCCGTACCGGCCGTGGCGGTGCCATTGGCCGTGGTGTAGTTCACCGTGACGTTGGAGGCACTGGGCGCAGACAGCGTGACCGTGTAAGTGACGGTACCAGCAGCCTCATCAACGACGGCCGGGCCCGAGATCGACAGCGTCGGTGCACCGTCGTTGTCGGTGATGGTGGCGGTGGCCGAAGCGGGGGCAGGGGTCGAGCCCGAAACCGGATTGGCGGTGAGCGAGAAAGTCTCAGGGCCTTCAGAGATGATGTCGTCGGTGGTGGCGATGCGCAACTGGATGGAAGTCTCGCCAGCCGGAATGGTGACATCGCTCGTCACAGGCACCCAGGCGGTGCCATTGAAGAACTCCATTGCCGTGGCGGCCGAGGTGTCGGTGCCAATGATTGCGCCGCCTACGGCAGGGCCATTGGTCAAAGTCGGCGTGAACACCACCGGGGTGGTGCTGGCATTGGACAAAGTGACCGTGAACTGCGCTGGGCTGCCCTCGGTGGTGGGGCCGTTCCAGGCCACAGCCAAGCTGGGCGTGTCATTGTTGGACGTGCCACCGCCGGGCAAGGTGCGGCCATCGTCCACGATGTTGCTGGTCACCGAAGGGGTCACCAAAGTGGCCCCCGTTGGCGAGCTCAAATTCACATTGAACGTCTCTGCGCCTTCAAACACCGTGTCATTGGTGATGGGCACGACGATGGATTGCGTGAGCGAGCCACCGGGTATGAACGTGAGCAAACCCGACTGAGCGGTGAAGTCCGTACCGGCCGTGGCGGTGCCATTGGCCGTGGTGTAGTTCACCGTGACGTTGGAGGCACTGGGCGCAGACAGCGTGACCGTGTAAGTGACGGTACCAGCAGCCTCATCAACGACGGCCGGGCCCGAGATCGACAGCGTCGGTGCACCGTCGTTATCGGTGATGGTGGCGGTGGCCGAAGCGGGGGCAGGGGTCGAGCCCGAAACCGGATTGGCGGTGAGCGAGAAAGTCTCAGGGCCTTCGGCAATGGTGTCGTCGGTGGTTTGGATGCGCAGCTGGATGGAAGAGTTGCCAGCCGGGATGGTGACATTGCCCGTCACAGGAACCCAGGTGGTGCCATTGAAAAACTCCAGCGCAGCAGCAGCCGAGGTGTCGGTGCCAATGAGTGCGCCGCCTACGGCAGGGCCATTGGTCAAAGTCGGCGTGAACACCACAGGCGACGTGCTGGTGTTGGAGAGGTTGACGGTGAACACCGCCAAGCCGCCTTCGGTGACGGGGTCAGCGGTGACGGATAGGCTGGGGGTGACGGGTGCACTGTCGTTGTCGGTGATGGTGCCAATGCCGATTCCGTCAGCAATGCTGGCACCTGTAGCACCACTCAAGGTCACTGTGAAGGTTTCCGCGCCTTCTGCGGACAAGTCATCTGTGATCGGGACGGTGATGGTCTGTGTCGTCGCGCCGATAGGGAAGTTCAGCACGCCAGTGACCTCTGAGAAGTCCGTTCCAGAAATCGCGGTTCCACTTGATGTGGTGAAGCTCACTGTCACAACGCCGGTCGCCGCAGGTGACAAGGTCACAGTGAAAGTCGCTGTGCCCGCGCCTTCGTTCACCGTGACATCGTTGATGGACAGGCCGGGAATCGGTGGTGGAGGTGGGGGTGCGGGAGGTGGAGGGGGAGGCGGTGGTGCAGTGACGTCAATGTTGACTGTGGCCGTGGATGAGCCGCCATTGCCGTCCGAGACGGTGTAAGTGAAGGACGCCGGTCCCACATAACCCGGCGCAGGAGTGAAGACCGGATTGCCGCCGACGATAGATACCGAGCCGTTGACGGGGTTTTGAACCGAAACAATGCTCAGCGCACCCCCATCAATGTCAGTGTCGTTCGCAAGCAAGGTGCTTGGTGGGAAAGCGATGGCGGTGTTGACCAGGGTGCTGCCAAAGTCATCTGCGGCGACGGGCGCATCGTTCACCGGCGTGACAGTGATGAACACGGTGGCGGTTGAAGTGCCACCTGTTCCATCGGAGACCGTGTAGGTGAACGTCGCTGGGCCAAAATAATTGGCTGCCGGCGTGAAGATGACGTTGGTTCCGACCAAAGCCACCGTGCCGTTCGTCGGGTTCTGAACTGAAATGATGGTGAGGGTGTCCCCGTCCACATCGACGTCGTTGGCCAACAAGGCGGCGGCTGGCAGATTCAGTGCCGTGTCCTCAGGCGTGCTTGCAAAATCAGCGCTGCTTGCCGGTGCATCGGCCACTGGTAGCAAGAGCAAAGTGACCGTTCCAGGCGTGGATTCGGTTCCTTGGTCATCGGTGACGGCAAAAACAACCGAGCCGGGATTGCCATTCAGATTGGCGTTGGGTTGAAACTGCAAATTGGCTGCCTCAGTGGGCGACAAGATGCTGCCCGGCAAAACCGGCACCCCGTTGTTCAGCAGCGTGCCGCCCGTGGGGACGGAAACAACACGAACGCTGGCGACGACGCCGTCGCTGTCCGACCCAATCAGAGCGATGGGAAGCGTGGTGTCTTCGTTGCCGGTGACGCTGTTTGACTCTGCTGTGGGTGGAGTGTTCTGTGTCGCGACATTGCTCCCTGCGGAGCTACCACCGAATCCCTGCGCAGAAGGGCCGGGTGCTGCGCTGCCGGGCACGTTCTCGTCTACGCGGCCCACCCGCAGTCCTTCGCCCAAATTGCTGCCATCGGCACCGCCGGCCAGGCCGGCTGCTGTGGCCGCATCGGCCTGGTTTTGCTCCAACGCAGCGATCACCCGGTCGGTCTCGGTGCCCAAGACACGTTGCGCAATGGACGAGGGTTTCGTGCCATCGACGGCTTGAACCACCTCGCCTTCTTGGGTCAAGCGAACGATGCCGTCCTGGGTGGTCAGAATCACGTCGCCCTTGCGCACCACATCGCCCATTTTGAGCACGCGCATCACGCCGTCGCTGCCACGGATTAAGGCGTTGCCGCCCCACAAACCGGTGACGATGCTTTGTTGGGTTTGAATGATCGTAGGCATGGTGATTCCTTCAAAAAGTGGAACGAGCGCGACACGTAACGACGCCGCCGTATGGCGCAATTGTTACAGGGAAGGCCAAGTTTGGGGCGGTCTTATTGTGGCCAGATAGGGCGAAATTCGTGAACTGTTCCGCCAAATCTTGGGGAAAGTGGTCCGATAAGAAACTCGCGCTCGCCCCGCTGGCCGAAAGGATCGGCTCGGGTTTACCGCTCGCTCAAGGCATAAGCCTTGGCTTTGAGAACGGGTTTGAGCAGGTAGGACAGCACCGTTTTGTTGCCCGTCAACACATCCACCTCGGCGGTCATGCCGGGGATGATGGGCAGCTTTTCGCTGAAATTGGCCTGGGTGGTGCGCACCCGGACCAGGTAGTAGGCGTTGCCTTTTTCGTCGACCACGGTGTCGGGGCTGATGTTTTCTACCTTGGCCTCCAGGCCGCCATAAATGGAGAAGTCGTAGGCGGTGAATTTGACGGTGGCTTTTTGGCCGGGGCGGATGAAAGCGATGTCTTTGGGCTGAACCTTGGCTTCCAGCACGAGGGTGTCGTCCAGCGGCACGATCTCCACAATGTCTTTGCCTGGCTGCACCACGCCGCCCACGGTGTTGGCCAGCAGCCGCTGCACACGGCCGCGCACCGGGCTTTTCACCTGGGACTTGTCCACTTTGTCAGCCAAGGCCACCGCGCCTTCATTCAAGGCGTTGAGGCGCCCCGTGACTTCAGAGAGCTCTTTGCGCGCTTCATTACGAAACGACAGTTCGGTTTCCTGAATTTTTCGCTGTGCTTCGCCGATGGCGGCTTGCACGCGGTTGATTTGGGCACCGGCTTGTTCCGAGTCGCCACGGCTGCGAGAGACCTCACGTTCCAAACGCAGCAAGTCCACTTCGGAGACAGCGCCAGTGGCCAACAGCGGGCGCGTCTTGTTCAGCTCTTGCTGATTGAATTCCATGGACCGGTCTGCCGCACTTTTGCGGGCGCGCATCTCGGAGAGTTCTTGCTGTCGCTGCTGCAACTGCTGCTGGTTGATGCCCAAGAGCGTACTGAGCTCGCTGATTTTGTTTTGATAGAGACGGCGTTCTTCTTCAATGGTGGACAGCTCGTCGCCTTGGCCATCGGACTTTGGCGGCAGAAAACCCGTGCCCTCGGCCAACGCACGCAAACGCGCCTGGCGGGCACGCAGCGCAAACCCCTGAGCGGCGCTCTCACGCACGCCCGAGGTGGCGCGGGTCTCGTCAATTTTGAGCAGCAACTGGTTGGCTTCCACCACATCGCCTTCACGCACCAAAATTTCAGACACCACACCGCCATCCAGGCTTTGCACCACCTGCAATTGTTTGGATGGGATGACGCGGCCATCACCGCGCGTCACTTCTTCCACATGGGCCAGCGCCGCCCACACCAGCAGCAAAACGAGTGCCGCAGCCGCCACCCGAACAATCAATTGCGCGCGCTGGGTTTCATGGCGCGACATGACGGCGTCGGCCTGTTGCTCAAACGCGCGAAAACCGGCCACGTCTTGCGAAGGCGCTGTGGCGCTGCTTGCCGGCGCGCCAACGACGGTGGGGCCGGACGTGGTTGCGGGCGTGGGTGTGGAGGTTGCGTTCATGGTGGGTTCAAGCCGCTTTGGCCACACGGCCCGAGGCCAGGGCTTCCATGATGCGGTCGCGTGGGCCGTCGGCCACGATCTTGCCGCCGTCGATCACGATCACGCGGTTTACCATGGCCAACATCGACGTGCGGTGGGTGACGAGCACCACGGTCTTGTGCGCGGCGAACTGCGACATCTTGGTGGTGATTTGTGCCTCGGTGGAAAAGTCCATGGCGCTGGTGGGTTCGTCCAGCAGCAAGATGGGCGCGTTGTGCAACACCGCGCGCGCCAAACCGACCGCCTGGCGCTGGCCACCGGAGAGTGATTCACCGCGCTCGCCCACCGGCATGTCAAAACCGCGTGGGTGGCGGTTCACAAATTCGTTCATGCAGGCCACGTCGGCAGCTGCCACCAACGCTGAATCGTCCGCATAAGGCTGGCCCAAGGTGATGTTGTCGCGCAGGGTGCCGTAGAACAAGGTCACATCTTGCGACACACAAGCCACATTGCGCCGCACGTCCGATGGGTCGAGCTGGCGCAGGTCTATGCCGTCCAGCAGCACCGCGCCGTCAGTGGCCTGGTACAAACCCATCATGAGGCGCTGAATGGTGGACTTGCCCGAGCCCACGCGGCCGATCAAGGCCACACGCTCGCCTGCAGCGATCTTGAAACTCAAGCCATCCAAGGCCGTGTCGGTGCGGTTGGGGTATGCGAACTTGACGTTGCGAAACTCAATGTCGCCCCGCAACTGCGGACGCTGCACAAAAGTTTCCCCCTCAGGGCGCTCCACCGGTTTGTCCATGATTTGGTCCAGCGACGTCATGGCCGTGCGCACGCCTTGGTATTGCATCAAGAGCCCGACAATTTGCCCCGCCGGTGCCAGCGCGCGTGAGGCCAAAGTAGTGCAAGCAATCAAGGCGCCCATGGTCAGTTGACGTTCGCTGATCAAGTAAACACCGATGATGATGAGCACCACCGACACCAGTTGCGACAAAAAATTGGTGCCATACATGGCACCGCTGGAGAGCCTGCGCATCCTCACGCCGGTGGCCGACAAGAACAAATTGGCGCGTTCCCACTTGGCTTGAATCACGCCCTGAGCGCCTTGAGACTTGATGGTCTCAATGGCCGTCAGGCTTTCAATCAATGTGGCATTGCGCTGCGCCGCCGCGCGGTAGGTGCTTTCGGACAGCGCATGCAACTTGTTTTGCAGCGAATAACCCAGCAGCACAATCAATACGAACGCCACGACCACCGGCAACGCCAGCCAGGGCGATATCCACAGCATCACGCCCAAAAACAGCAGTGCAAAGGGCAGATCAATCAATGCGGTCACGGTGCTGGAGGCAATGAAATCGCGCACCTGTTCAAAGCCGCGCAAGTTCGATGCAAACGAACCCACCGATTCAGGCCTGTGCTCCAGGCGCATGCCCAGCACCTTTTCCATCAGCGACGCTGAAATTTGCACGTCGACCCGTGCGCTGGCTTCGTCCACAAAACGGCCACGCAAAATCCGCAAGAACAAGTCCAGCACCAATACCAGGATGACACCGACGGCCAAGGCCCACAGGGTTTCTACCGCGTGGTTGGGCACGACGCGGTCGTAAACATTCATGGAAAAAAGCGGAAACGCCAAGGCAAAAACGTTGATCAGCGCAGCCGCCCACAGTACATCGCGGTAAACAAAACGCTGCGCGGCAATGGCGCTCCAGAACCAGTGTTTTGCTTTGACGGCATGCAGCTCGGGCGTGCGCTCGTCGAACCGGAAGTGCGGCCGCACAAACAGCACCAGATCGGTGAAACGTTCCTTCAACTCATGCAGCGGCAGCCGCGCAGAGCCTTGGCCTGTTTCGGGTAGCAGCACCCGCGCTTGCGCTTGGGCAGGGTCGTTGTCTGGGCTGTGATCCCAACCCAGCAAGACACAGGCTTGGTTGTTCTTGAGTATCAACACAGCGGGCAAACTGTGCGTGTCGATGTCGGCGAGCGCCAAACGCTGCAAACGCGCCGACATGCCTGCACGAGCCGCCGCGCGTTCTGCCAGGTCCAGGCTCAAGGGCTCATGGTTCAAAGGCAAACTGCTGGCCAGCGACGCCCTTGAAGCGGTCACCCCATGCAGCTGGCACACCGCCACCAGGCAGTCCAGCAGCGGGTCGGGGTGAATCAAGTCCTCACGCAAACGCGGTGCGTGGCCTGTTGCAGGGGAGGGGGTTTCCGGTTGACTCATTCAGTGTGCGGTGTTTTCGGCAGCAGTCGGTCACGTGATATCGGCACAGTGAACGCCAAATTGACCCTGGCGACGATCGGCAAAAAAATGCTCCAAGGTTTGGCGGACGGTGCGAAAGGCCAACAGATCCCAAGGAATGGTGGACTCGGTGAACAGCTCGGCCTCGATGGTTTCAGGCCCGGGGTTCAGCTCAGGGCTCAGCATTTGTGCCCGGTAGTACAAATGCACCTGGCCCACATGCACCACGTTCAGCACGGTGAACAAACCCTGCAGTTCAATCTGTGCGCCGGCCTCTTCTACGGTTTCACGCAGGGCACCTTGTTCGCTGGTTTCGCCCAGCTCCATGAAACCAGCGGGCAAAGTCCAAAAACCGTGGCGCGGTTCAATGTTGCGGCGGCACAGCAGCACCTTGTCTTGCCACACCGGCACCGTGCCCACCACATTCAAAGGGTTTTGGTAGTGCACCGTGCCACAGGCCGGGCACACCGCACGCTCACGGTTGTCATCGGGCGGCACCAGGTGCGCCACCGCTGTACCGCAGGCTCTGCAATGTTTGATCTGCGCTTGATACATGGGCGGCAGTGTAGCGGGCTGCATGGTTCTCAAGGGGCGGTTGCGAGGACTGGCATGATGTGAAGCCAGACTGACAAATTTGGAGACGCCGTCATGAATTTTGTTGTGCCAGCCCCCACCATTCCCGCCGTACCTGTGCACGGTGCAGATGCGAAAGATGTTTTTCCCGTGCACCGCATCTATTGTGTTGGCCGCAACTATGTCGACCACGCGATTGAAATGGGACACACCGGCCGTGAAGCGCCTTTCTTTTTCATGAAGCCAGCGGACGCGGTGGTGGCTGCGGGGCAGGGTGCTGTGGCACAAGTGAGCTATCCCAGTCAGACACAGAACCTGCACCATGAGGTGGAGTTGGTGGTGGCCATTGGGACACGGGGGCGCAACATCACACCAGAAAACGCGCTGAGCCATGTGTGGGGTTATGCCGTGGGTTTGGACATGACGCGCCGCGATTTGCAAAACGACATGAAAAAACAAGGCCGCCCTTGGTGCATCGGGAAAGGTTTTGAGCAGTCTGCTCCGATAGGCGCCATCACGCCGAAGTCTCAGTGGGCGCTTCAAGAAGCCGCTGAAATTTCACTGCATGTCAACGGCGCCTTGCGCCAAAAAAGCCAGCTCGGAAAACTCATCTGGAGCGTGCCTGAAATCATTGCCCAACTCTCCGCGGCGTGGACACTGGCCCCAGGTGACCTCATCTTCACTGGCACGCCCGAGGGCGTCGCTGCGGTGGTGGCCGGTGACACCTTGAGCGCCAAGGTGGTGGGCTTGGCCCCGCTTGAAGTGAAGATCAACCCGGCTTGACGGGCGCATCGACCACGCCATGAAGCTCTACAACTACTTTCGCTCGTCTGCCTCCTACCGGGTTCGTATCGCCTTGGCCCTGAAGGGGCTGGACTACGACTACATGCCTGTGCATTTGGCAAAAAACGAGCAGTTGGACCCAGCCTACAGCGCTTTGTCCTCGACGGGTTTAGTGCCCCTGTTGCAAGACGGTGAGCACCATATCAATCAGTCGCTCGCCATCATCGAATACCTCGAAGAAACCCATCCCACGCCTTCGCTCTTGCCTGCTCACCCGGCTGAGCGTGCGCGTGTGCGGGCGTTGGCGTTGGACGTGGCTTGCGAAATTCACCCCTTGAACAACCTGCGGGTGCTGCGTTATTTGGTGGGTGACCTCAAGCTCAGCGAAGACGATAAAAACCGCTGGTACCGCCATTGGGTGGAGCAGGGCCTGGCCGCGGTGGAGCGCCAGTTGGAGAGCCCGTTCACAGGCCGTTTTTGCCATGGCGAAACACCCACCTTGGCCGACGTGGTGCTGGTGCCGCAAATCTTCAACGCGCAGCGCTTCAACTGCCAGCTCAGCCACGTTCCCAAGGTGATGCAGGTGTTTGAAGCCTGCATGTTGCTGGATGCTTTCTCCAGCACCCAGCCTGCCAACTGCCCCGACGCGCAAGCGTGAATGCCACATTGGGCATGAACACCTCCATCGACGACAGCCCGTGGTTACGGCCCGAGTGGGCGGACGGGCCCTTGCATCCTCGTATTGGCAGCGTGATGAGCTGCCGCGCGGGGGGAGTCAGTCTTGCACCGTTTGACAGCCTGAACCTCGGCACAGCGGTGGGCGACGACCCCATTGGCGTGAGCGCCAACCGTGCGCGGTTTCATCAGGTTTGCGGTTCACAGCCAGTTTTTCTCAAGCAAGTCCACGGAGCCCGAGTGGTGAAACTCACCCAAGCCGACGCCCGTGCCGATGCAGTCTTATTGGAGGCCGATGCCAGCGTGACCACGGAATCCGGCCTGGCCTGCACCATACAAGTGGCCGATTGTTTGCCGGTGCTCTTTGCCTCGCCAGAGGGTCGCGCTGTGGGGGCGGCCCACGCCGGCTGGCGCGGTTTGGCGGGAGGTGTGCTGCAGGCCACCGCGCTGGCCGTGTGCGAGTTGGCGGGTTGTGCGCCTGCGGACTTGAGCGTTTGGCTCGGGCCCTGTATTGGTCCGCGCCGATTTGAAGTGGGTGCAGATGTGTTGGCGGGCTTTGGTTTGGATGTGCAGGACGGGCAACCCACGCCGCGTTTTGTTCGTCAGTTCGGCAGCGGGGCCGATGCACCCAAATGGTTGGCCGATTTGCCCGGCTTGGCGCGCGATCGTTTGAATGCGCTGGGTGTGGTCAAGGTCAGTGGTGGTCAGTGGTGCACCGTGGAGGACGCCTCACGGTTTTTCTCGTTCAGGCGTGACCGCGTCACCGGCCGCATGGCCGCCGCCATCTGGATCCGCTGAGGCCGCTTCGGCTTGCGCCGCCTCAGCGGCTTTGCGCGCACGACGCCGCCCAGGCGTTCCCATCAAATACAGCACGATGCTCAGTGGCAGCACGCCGTACAGCAAGAAGGTGAATACCGCACCCAATACCGTGCCTTGACTGCTGGTGGCCTCGGCCACCGCCATCATCAGCACCACATAAACCCAACCAATCGCAACAATGTACATGTCGTATTATGAAAAATAATCCTATAATTTGAAAAGCTCTGTCATAACCCGGTCAGCGCTTGTGGGTACAACCAGCGAGTAGCCGAGAATAGGGCCAACGTCTGCGAAGCAGGTGCTGTTTCCCTTCGACAAACAAACCGAGACAAGTGAGATCACCGTGAGCAAGACGCCCCATTCTCGTCGCCCCGTTCCTGCAGCCAAAGCGCAGGCTGCGACGTTAGAGCCGCAAACGACGTCCCCTTCGGCCCCCGATCCTGCGGACGCCTTTGGTGCCACGGTGGGGCAGATGGTCACGGCCATGTCGGCTTTGTCTCTGCCTTTCAAAGCTTTGGCTGATGTGCAGTCGGGCTACTTGGAGCAGGCCACGGCTTTGTGGAACCAGTCGCTGGAGCGGCTGCAACATCCGAGTGACGCCAGTGCCCCAGTCGCAGGGCTCAAGGATCGCCGTTTTGCCGCGCAAGAATGGGCCAGCAACCCGGCTGCTGCCTACACCGCGCAAATGTATTTGCTCAATGCCAAAACGCTGACCCAACTTGCGGACCAGCTTGAAGGCGACGAAAAAACCAAACAGCGCGTGCGCTTTGCCGTGCAGCAGTGGGTGGATGCGGTGGCTCCTAGCAATTATTTGGCTTTGAACCCCGAAGCCCAGCGCAAAGCACTGGAAACAAGGGGAGAGAGCATCACACACGGATTGCAGCTCTTGCTGCAGGACGTTCAAAAAGGGCACTTGTCGCAAACCGATGAATCGGTTTTTGAGGTGGGCAAAAACGTGGCCACCACCGAAGGCGCGGTGGTCTATGAGAACGAGCTGTTCCAACTGATTGAATACAAGACCAAAACCGGGCCACAGGCCAAGGTCTACGAGCGGCCCATGCTCTTCGTGCCGCCTTGCATCAACAAGTTCTACATCCTGGACTTGCAACCCGACAACTCCCTCATTCGATACACCGCCGAACAAGGCCACCGCGTCTTCGTCATCAGCTGGCGCAACCCCGATGAAAGCCTGGCCCACACGAGCTGGGATGACTACATCGAGAACGCCGTCATCCGTGCGATTGAGGTCGTGCAAGACATCACCGGCCAAGTCGACGAGGACAACAGCGTCAACACCCTGGGATTTTGTGTGGGCGGTACCTTGCTGGCCACGGCCTTGGCCGTGCTCGCCGCACGCGGCAAAAAGCCGGCTGCCAGCATGACCTTGCTCACCACGTTCTTGGACTTCAGCAGCACCGGTGTCATGGACATCTTCATTGACGAAACCATGGTGCAAATGCGGGAAATGACCCTCGGTGCACAAAGCCCCAAAGGTGGCGGCTTGCTCAAAGGGCAAGAGCTGGCATCCACCTTCAGCGCCTTGCGCCCCAACGACCTGGTCTGGAACTATGTGGTGGGCAACTACCTCAAGGGCGAAACACCACCGCCTTTCGACTTGCTTTACTGGAACAGCGACAGCACGAACCTGCCTGGCCCCATGTTTTGCTGGTACCTGCGCAACACCTATTTGGAAAACAAACTCGCCAAGCCGGGTGCGCTCACGGTGTGCGGCGAGCCGCTCACTTTGCAAGCCATCGACACGCCCGCTTACCTCTACGCTTCACGCGAAGACCACATCGTGCCTTGGGATGCGGCCTACCGCAGCACCCAGGTGCTCAAGGGCAAAAAACGTTTCGTGGTCGGTGCTTCGGGCCACATCGCCGGTGTGATCAACCCACCGTCCAAAAACAAACGCTGTTACTGGACAGGCTCTGCCACCACTTATCCTGAAAACGCCAACACTTGGTTTGACAAAGCGCAAGAGCAGCCGGGCAGTTGGTGGCCAGACTGGCAGGCTTGGCTCAAACCCTATGCTGGCAAACAAATTTCTGCGCCAAAAACCTATGGCTCCAAAAAATACAAAGCCATTGAAGCCGCCCCAGGCCGTTATGTGAAAGAACGTGCCTGATACGCACGCCCCGTAGACCAAAAATTTCTTGACACCAATCAACCCAAGGAGACTCCTATGACCGATATCGTGATTGTTGCTGCCGCTCGCACTGCCGTAGGCAAGTTTGGTGGCACGCTGGCCAAAACCCCGGCTGCTGAACTGGGCGCTGCCGTCATCGCAGAGCTGCTCAAGCGCAGCAATTTGAGCGGCGAGCAAATTGGTGAAGTCATCCTGGGCCAGGTCTTGACCGCAGGCGTGGGCCAAAACCCCGCGCGCCAGGCTGTGATCAAAGCCGGTTTGCCGCAAGGTGTGCCTGCCATGACCATCAACAAGGTGTGCGGGTCTGGCCTCAAGGCCGTGATGCTGGCCGCGCAAGCCATTCGTGATGGCGACTCCGAGATCGTGATTGCCGGTGGCCAGGAAAGCATGAGCCTCTCGCCCCACGTCTTGATGGGCTCTCGCGACGGTCAACGCATGGGCGACTGGAAAATGGTCGACAGCATGATCACCGACGGCCTGTGGGACGTGTACAACCAGTACCACATGGGCATCACCGCCGAGAACGTGGCCAAAAAATATGGCATCAGCCGCGAAGACCAAGATGCCTTGGCCCTGGCCTCGCAGCAAAAAGCCGCAGCTGCACAAGACGCAGGCAAGTTCAAAGACGAAATCGTGCCCTTCAGCATCGCCCAGAAAAAAGGCGATCCGATTGTTTTTGCTGCTGACGAATTCATCAACCGTAAAACCAATGCCGAGGTGTTGGCAGGCTTGCGTCCGGCGTTTGACAAAGCGGGCAGCGTCACCGCAGGCAATGCCTCCGGTTTGAATGACGGTGCTGCGGGTGTGGTGGTGATGACTGCGAAAAAAGCCGAGGCCTTGGGCCTCAAACCACTGGCCCGTATTGCAAGTTATGCCAGCGCCGGACTGGACCCAGCCCTCATGGGCATGGGCCCCGTTCCTGCCGCACGCAAAGCCTTGGAGCGCGCCGGCTGGAAACCCGCTGACCTGGACGTGCTGGAAATCAACGAAGCGTTTGCTGCCCAGGCCTGCGCCGTGCACAAAGAAATGGGTTGGGACACGAGCAAGGTCAACGTCAACGGTGGTGCCATTGCCATCGGCCACCCCATTGGTGCATCGGGCTGCCGCATTTTGGTGACCTTGCTGCACGAAATGCAGCGTCAAGGTGCCAAAAAGGGCATTGCCTCGCTGTGTATTGGTGGTGGCATGGGTGTTGCACTTACCGTGGAACGCTGAAGGAATTTCAGTGTCAATAGGCCGACTCAGGGCGAACCCGGTTGACGGGACAGTTCAGCCCTGAGAGCCTTGGTCTATCAACAAAAGGAGAACAACATGAGTCAAAAAATTGCATACGTCACCGGTGGCATGGGTGGCATCGGAACCTCCATGTGCCAACGCCTGCACCGCGACGGCTACAAAGTCATCGCCGGTTGCGGCCCCAGCCGTGACTTCACCAAGTGGCTGGACGAGCAAAAAGCGCAAGGTTTCACCTTCTATGCGTCCGTGGGCAATGTAGGTGATTGGGACTCCACTGTCGCTGCTTTCCAAAAGGTCAAGGAAGAACACGGCACCGTGGACATTCTCGTGAACAACGCCGGCATCACCCGCGACGGCATGTTCCGCAAAATGTCGCGTGCCGATTGGGACGCGGTGATCGAAACCAACCTCACCAGCTTGTTCAACGTCACCAAACAAGTGATCGACGACATGCTGGAAAAAGGCTGGGGCCGCATCATCAACATCTCGTCAGTCAATGGCGAGAAGGGCCAGTTCGGTCAAACCAACTACTCCGCTGCGAAGGCGGGCATGCACGGCTTCACCATGGCCTTGGCGCAAGAAGTGGCCAACAAAGGCGTGACGGTGAACACCGTGAGCCCTGGCTACATTGCCACCGAAATGGTCAAGGCCATCCGCCAAGACGTGCTCGACAAAATCGTGGCCGGCATTCCCGTCAAACGTTTGGGCACGCCGCAAGACATCGCTTCCATCGTGTCTTGGGTGGCGTCGGATGAGTCCGGTTTTGCCACTGGCGCTGACTTCTCGGTCAACGGTGGTTTGCACATGGGTTGATGCCCCGAAGGGATTTCTCTTCGCTTGAAAAAAGGGCGCAGCAATGCGCCCTTTTGGTTTTTCTCTAACACGCCACCCGAACATGCTGCTCCTGGCCCCCATGGAAGGTTTGCTCGACGCCACGCTGCGTGATGTGCTGACACGTGTGGGCGGCATCGACCGCTGTGTGTCGGAGTTCATCCGCGTGACAGGAACTCTGCTGCCCAAGCAGGCCTTCATTCGTGTCATGCCCGAGCTGCTCAACCAAGGCAGAACACCCGCTGGCGTGCCGGTGCGGGGTCAGTTGCTGGGGTCAGACCCGGTCTGTTTGGCCGAGAACGCCGCGCGCCTGGCCGAGTTGGGGCCCACGGGTGTCGATCTGAATTTCGGCTGTCCCGCCAAGGCCGTGAATCGCCACCGTGGCGGGGCAGTGTTGCTGGACGAACCCGAACTCATTGCGACCATCGTGTCTGCGGTGCGGCGTGCCGTGCCTGCCCATTTGCCGGTGTCCGCCAAGATGCGTCTGGGTTATATGGACGAGGGCCGCATGCTGGAATGCGCCCATGCTATTGAAGATGCCGGTGCCACTGAGTTGGTGGTGCACGCACGCACCAAGGCCCACGGGTACCGGCCACCGGCTTACTGGGAACGCATCCGCGACATCAAAAATGCCGTCAAGCTGCCCGTGGTTGCCAATGGCGAGATTTGGACAGTGCTTGACGCCAGGCGTTGCCGCGAGGTGTCGGGTTGCCACACGCTGATGCTGGGTCGGGGCATGGTGGCCAACCCCGGTCTGGCCTTGGCGATTGGCTTGGATGCGCAGTTGCACGGTGCGCCCACGCCCACGTCCACGCCAGCGTCTGAACACGCCGTGGTGGGTAGCACAGCACTTTTGTCCTGGGTCGAACTCATGCCCATGCTGCAGTTGTTTTGGCAGTTGGTGAGCCTGCGGGTGGAGGCGCGCCACCGCGCCGGGCGACTCAAGCAGTGGCTGAACTACCTGCGCCGCTACTGCATTGATGCGCAACTGGCCTACGACCGTGTGCGCACCATCAACGATCCGCAGCAGCTGACCGAGGTTTTGTTTCCTGGCGTTCTGCCTCAAATGCCGGGCAATGCGAGGTCGGTGCTGCCAGCACAAACCCATTTGGGAAATTCACGCGAACTGTCAACGCAGCCACCCTCTTGGTAAACCCCTTGGGGATCGCGCAGACGCTGCATTTTGTCCAAGATGCGCGCCACTTCGGCAGGGTCACGTAGCGATGCGGCGACCAGTTGCGCCACCTTGTCTTCATCAATGCGCAAATCGCCTTGGGCGTCAACGAAGGTGGCGTTGCGCCAATGGAAAATTTCCAGGCATTTGCTGCTGAAAGTGAAAGGCTGTTGCCACTTCCAGAAATTGGAGAACTCGCCGTTGCCCAAATAAATGACCCACGAGCCCTCATACCCTGAGGCATCAGATGAAAACCCGTCTGGGTTGCGGAACCAGGTGCGGTCGCCTGGCACCCAGTACTTGGGCGGCAGTGGTTGCGACTGCGAACCCAGTTCACGCAGGAACACCTCGTGAAACTCACCCGACTTAATGGCCCGCGACTCCCACTGCGTTTGCAGGCGCGCATACAGCGCGGGGTTGTTGTCCTTGGCTTCTTTGGCGACGGCCAACAGCACCAGGTACTCGCTGGCGCGGTAGCAAGAGAATGAATATCGCAAACCATGCTCGCCAGGCTGCGTGGCGTCCTCCAGCGCTTGAACGAGATCGCAGCCGGGGCGAATCACAAAACCGCGGTCTTCGTCGTAATGCCAGTTGTGCTCGGGGCGCTCAGCTTGTGAGGTGCCAAAGTTCAACACCGTGCGCCGTGCCGCTTGCACCAAGTGAACGCGCATGCGCACCGCTGCCAAAAATTCCAGTGCACTGGGGAAGTTCTGCGGCACGGGACTGGCCAGCAGGGCTAGAACAATTTCCCGCTGCAAGTCGGCTGAGCTGGCCTGGGTGTCGAGCTGCAGTTGCTCGCACAAACCTGTTGTGTCCGAGTCGGGTGTCCATTCGCGGTAAGGCCTGATAGCCAAACGAAGCACCAGTGCTGGCGGGCCGTATAACGTGTCGATGGAACACTGCACCCACCGGTTCAGCCCCCAAGCGCGAAGTGCTTGCGAACAAACGACCTCTTCTGAGAAGCACTGGCTGATTTGCCCACACACGATGCGCACACCTGCCCGCGTCGCACTGAGCGATATGGCCGGCTCGGCGCTGTGGCGCACTGGCGCTTGCACATCTGGCACCGCACTTTGAGCACCGAAGACGCCAGGGGTTACACCTGGTACTGATGTTGATTCCATCAAACATTCCCCAACAAGCGTTTCAATGTGTGTCGCCGAAAAGGCATTCTGCCTGTGCTCAACCAGGGCATCACTACGGGCAGACCCGTGGTCTCGTTCAACGTGCTGGGAGCAGCAGGGCTGTTGTTACAAATGAACGCAGCCCATCCTCTTGTTTCACGCACATTCACTTCATGCCCATCGGCATACCCCAAGAGTGAACCGTTTGTCTGCAATGCAGACCCTCAAGTTTTCGCAGGAGACAACATGCAAACACTTCAAGAACCGCAGCGCGGCACGGTCCATGCTGTTTTTGCATCATCACCTGAGGTTGCTGAAGAAACAGGTGTCGTGGGGGCAGCGACGGTGACCGTGTTGGCCTTGGCGTCCAGCATGGTGGCCTGCGGTGGTGGGGGTGGCGGTGGTGCACCGAGCACAGCGCCTGCGGGGGCCAATGAAGAACTGCTGCAAAACGTGAGCGGACTGCCCGGCAGTGGTGGCAGTGCACCGCCCGTGCCAGCCTCACCCACCAGCAGAAAAGACGCGGCGCGGTTTCTGACCCAAGCCACCTTTGGCGCACGTTCCGTGGCCGAGATCGATGAGGTGCGCGCCAAAGGCTACGAGCGCTGGCTGTGGGAGCAGTTCAACCAACCCACGATGTCGCACCTCAGTTATCTGGCAGCGCAGCGCACGAGGGAAAAAGAGAACCGCGCTTCTGAAGAAATGAGCTACGAAGCCATTTGGCAGCAATGGCTCACGGGCACGGATTTGCTGCGCGCACGCGCCAGTTGGGCCTTGCTGCAGTTCTTTGTGATTTCCAACATTGCGCCCGACATCCGCCCCCACGCCATGTCCAGCTACATGGACATGCTCAACAAAAACGCCTTCGGCAACTTCCGCCAACTGCTGGAAGACGTGACCCTGCACCCTGCCATGGGCTACTACCTGAACATGCTGGAGTCAGAAAAAGAAGACCCCAAACAAGGCACCCATCCCAACGAAAACTACGCCCGCGAAGTGCTGCAGCTTTTTTCGATTGGCCTGGTCAAGCTGAAC
>JBJOQO010000069.1:0-17239 GCA_046049865.1 Pseudomonadota bacterium
CGGAAAATCTAAGGCGCTTTGAGGCGAATCGGTCGATCAGCCGCTCGCCAACACCACCAGCTTCTCAGCCGATACACGCACTTTGATCGCTTTCTCGGAGATGATGCTGACGATGGCGAATTCCTTTACCGCCGTGTTGCGCCGCACCGGCTCCAGCAAGCCGCTGCCGTCGCGGCTGGTCAGCGCTGCCACCAAAGGTGTGTTGGCATTGGGCCCGCGTTTGACCACCACACCCGCTTCGCCTGATGCCAGTTTCACAAAACACCCTGGTGGGTAAACCCCAAACTCTTTGATGATGGCCGACGACATCGGGTGCCCTTGATCAGCCAGAAAAATAGAGCGCCCCGCTTCATTGGCTGGCAAGGCAGAACGACTGATTCGCCCTGCGAGTTTGGCCGTGTAAATGTCAATGCGCCGCAGCAAGTCGGCGATGTCGCTGACTTCTTTGAGTTTGTTCGGGTAGCCGGTGCCACCGGGGATTTCATGGTGCTGGGATACGGCGTCCAGCCACGCTTTGTCCGTCACGCCCGACCCTTCCAACATTTCTCGGCTGCGAATAGGGTGTTCGTTGATTGCTTCGCGTTGCAACTGGGTGGGCGCTGTGACTTGTGTGGAAAGACGCGCTTGCAACTCCAGCATCGACAGGTTCATGGTCAGCGCGGCCTTGAAGACGCACATTTTTTTCTCTTGCTCCCAGCCCAATCGTTGGGCCACCAAATAACTGGCGATGGCTGAATGCACCGAGTGGCTCACACCGTAATGCTGTTTGCCTGCCACTTCTTGGCGCAGCACTTGAAAAATGGCCAGGTCGGGGTCCCGCTCCACCAGGGCCAAAATTGGCCGCGCGGTTTCTTCGAGCGATTGCTGAAAATCAGTGGCGATTGATGATTTGAGCGTGCGGCCCACCCGGTCAACCGATTCATTCCACAAACCCGGCAGGCGTTCCACGGGAGCGTCGATGGCTTCACTGCGCAGAGCCTTGAGTTCTTCGGTGTCTACCTGCGCACCGCGCTCCATCAAGGTATTGAGCTGTTCTTCGGTGGCAATGACTTGGCCGCGCGCGAGCAGCAAGGTGCCGTCCGAGTCGCGGATATTAAAAGGCAGGGGAGAGCCGACCTTGATTTTTTGCTTAGCAACGGTGAGCGGTGAGCATTCCATCTGGTTCAAGAACCCAAGTAAACAAGCGTCAGCGAGCGACAGCGATTGAAAATGACACGCACCTGACGCACCAAGATTCAATTAAGCATGAATTTACCGCCATAACCGTTTGATTTTGCTTGGAGTTTGGGGGTAATCACCGGTCAATTCAAGAGATTTGACCCCAACAGCCTCCTAAGTGTGATGCCGCAGCCGCATTGTGGACGCGGCTGTGGTTTTCATGGGGTCGCACCTGGCAGTGGTTTGCCTAAGATGGCCCCATGAACCACACCGCATCTGACTACGACACCCTGCACGCTAACTTTCGCTGGTCCATTCCCCGGGAATTCAACCTGGCCGAGGCCTGCTGCGGTCGCTGGGCTAAACGCCAACCTCGTGCGGTGGCGCTGCGGTATGAGCGGATCAATGGCCTGGTTGATTTGTATAGCTATGGCCAGTTGCAGCGCGCCGCCAATCAGTTGGCGCACCGATTGCGCCAAGAGGGTGTGGGGCCTGGCGACCGAGTGGCCATTGTGTTGCCCCAGTGTTTCGAAACCGCTGTGGCCCATATCGCAGCCTACCAATTGGGCGCTGTGGCCATGCCCTTGTCGCTGCTGTTTGGCCCCGAGGCGCTGTCCTACCGCCTACAAGACAGTAGGGCAGTCCTGGCCTTGGTTGACGAATGCGCTTTGAACTCGGTGCGTGTGCTGAGGGCCGAGTTACCCGCGCTGCGGACCGTGCTCGTGGTGTCTGGCCAACACGACGCGCTCCTCGTGCCGGGCGAGCAGCACTACGAGCAGGCGCTGCGCGACATGCCCGTGCACTTTGATGGTGTCTCGACGCTGGCCGACGATACGGCCGTGCTGATCTACACCAGTGGCACCACGGGCCCACCCAAAGGCGCGCTCATTCCACACCGTGCGCTGATTGGCAATTTGCCGGGTTTTGTGTGCAGCCAAAACGGTTTTGGCTTTGCCTGCTTCAACGGCCAAGCGGTAGCGGGTGTGGCACCCGACGAATCACGCGCTGTGTTTTGGAGCCCGGCCGACTGGGCCTGGACGGGTGGCCTGATGGACGCGCTCCTGCCCACGCTTTATTTTGGCCGAACCATCGTGGCCCATGCCGGTCGCTTCAGCCCTGAAAAAGCGTTCGAGTTGATCCAAGCCCACGGCGTCACCCACACGTTTTTGTTCCCCACCGCACTCAAAGCCATGATGAAGGCTGTTCCTCGGCCTGCCGATCGCTACCGATTGCACACCTTGCAGGCCATCATGAGCGCCGGTGAGGCCGTGGGAGACGCCGTGTTTGCCTATTGTCAAACCCAGTTGGGCATCACCGTGAACGAAATGTTCGGACAAACTGAAATGAATTACATCGTGGGCAATTGCGCCATGAACGGACGCACCGATGCGCCAGTTTGTTGGCCCGCCAAACCTGGCAGCATGGGCCGTCCCTATCCCGGTCACCGTGTGGCCGTCATTGATGAGGACGGCATGGAATGCCCGCGCGGTGTGCCTGGTGATGTGGCGGTTCACCGCCTGGACGTGCACGGCATGCCCGACCCGATTTTTTTCTTGGGATACTGGAACAGGCCCGATGCCACCCAGGCGAAGTTCACTGGTGACCCCGCCTCCAGCTGGTGCCGCACCGGCGACATGGCCATCATCGATGAAGCAGGCTACCTCTGGTACCAAGGCCGCAGCGACGACATGTTCAAGGCGGCGGGCTACCGCATAGGGCCCAGCGAAATTGAAAACTGTCTGGTCAAGCACCCTTCTGTTGCCAACGCGGCCGTGGTGCCGAAACCCGATCTAGAACGTGGCGCGGTGGTCAAAGCTTATGTGGTGCTGGCCGCAGGTTTTGCGCCCAGCGATGTTTTGATTGACGAACTGCAGCAGCATGTTCGTGCCCGCCTGGCACCCTATGAGTACCCCAAAGAGATTGAATTCATTGAGGCCCTGCCCATGACCACCACGGGCAAGGTGCAGCGGCGGGTGTTGCGGCTACAGGAGGAGGAACGAGCAGCTCGTGGTGCGCCGTATTGATGGGGCAAGTGTCCTGTCGCGCGGCCACGCCGCTGGCGTGATGGCGGTGCATCAAGCGGCTTGCGTTCGCATGGCCAGCGCCAAACCCAAAGGCACGAACACCAGGCTGGCGATGTTCCCTGCGAGCACGATCGCCGCCATTTTTTTCGGTTCTTGCTGGTAGGTTTCGGCCAGCAGGTAGTTCACAGCGGCGGGAGGCAACACCGCAAAAAGAATCAACGCGGCCTGCTGCCCAGGTGACAGTGGCAACCAAGGCAGCACCAGGGCCACCGCCAAGATGCCCGTCAACGGGCACAACACCGCGCCCAGCATGCCGTGCTGCCAATCCGCCCACTTCACCTCGGCCATGCGTATGCCCAAGGTGAACAGCATCAGCGGCAAAGAGATGTCGCCCAGCAGTTGAATGGGTTTGGCCACTTCCGCCGGAAAACGCCATCCCGACGCACCCATGGCAAACCCGATCAGGGTGGCGATCACCATGGGGCTGCTCAGAATGTTGCGCCACTGGGTTTGCCCAGAAATCAGCCAAGCGCCTAGCGTGAAGAAGAGCAGGTTGGTTGTCACGAACACGACGATGGCGTTGGGCATCAGCGCCTGGCCAAAAGCGAACATGGCCAAAGGCAAACCGATGTTGCCGCAGTTGCTGAACATCACCGGCGGCAAAAAAGTACGCCAGTCCAGTTTGAGAAAACGCACCAAAGGCCAAGCGAGCAGGCCCGATCCCAAAATGATGCCCACGGTGCCCAGCACCAACCAGCTGTCCGCATGCCAATCAAAACTGCGTGTGGACAGCGCGCTGAAGATGAGCGCTGGCAAGAACCAGTCCATGTTCATCTTGTTGGTCCATTCCGGGTCGGGTTTGCGGCTTTTGCCGTACCACGTGCCCAGCGCGACCAGGCAAAAAACCGGGATTAGTACAAGTGCAAGTTGCGAGACCATGGTGAGACTCCTGGCAGGTGTGTTCAGGCGACAAGGGCTTCGGGCTGTGTGAAGGCGCCAGCAAAGGTGATGGCGTCTTGTACGGCCATGCCTGCATGCCAGCCGAGTTCGAGGGCGGTGGTATTGCAAAAGGAGATCACGCCCGTGGCATACATGGACCTTGCGTCGCCAATGCGTGCAGACTGGTGGTGAACCGCCGCCGCTGGGATGTCACCTTGCGCGAGCACCGGCAAACGGCTCAAACCATGGGCTTCGCCCCAACTGCCTGCGTCGTGGAAGAAGGCAGCGGTGGCGGGCACACCCAAGGCGCTGGCGGGGCCGGCATGCAAGGCTGCGTGTGAGCCGATCACCAAGATGCGATGGGCATCCTGAGGCTGAACCAAAGTGACCGAATCGCAACCCATCACCAACGACGGTTTGTGACTGAGAAGGTGACGCCCTTCACGCCATGTGAAGGATGGGCCGCAGGGCATGGGCGCGGCCACCAGACCTTGAGCCGCTTCGGCGCAAGGCATGCCGACCTCCACACCGCACCGCCGAGCCAACGCATTGGTGTGTGTGACCACCCCGTAGCGGTGCATGTGCTCGCCATCACCGATGCGCGCGCTGCGGCGTGACACGGTGGCAGCTGCCATACCCATTTGCTCTAGCGGCAGCAAGCTGGCAAAACCCGCGCCGTCTTTGCCACCACCCGCGTCGTTGAAGATGACGCCGCGCACCTGTTTGGCAGCGGCAATTGCCCCTGCGATCAAGCCACCGTGAGAGGCTGCTACCACCACCTGGCCCGCCACTTCGGGGCCTGGCTGTGTGATGCTGTTCACGACCAAGATCTGCACGTTTCGCATGCCATCTCCTAATAGGGCGATGTTTCGTGACGGAGTGTGCAGAGTTTGTCTCTCCTTGAAAACAAATTCGATGTGAGGCCAGGGGCCTCCCCCCAGGTTCTGACGCGAAATCACGACATACACAAACCAAACGCCGCGTTGGTGATCACCTGTCGCAGCGCTTGACGCCGGGCATGGCGCGCTGGGACACCTCGTTCATGGGGTCAATTTGCGAAATGCGAGCTTGGTGAACGTCCAGGCAGCGGCCGTTCAAATGCACACGTTTGCGCCCCTCACCCAGCACGTCCACCTGCAAGGCATCGTTGCCTGTGGTGACTTGTGCGATGCGGTCTTCCAGCGCGGCGCTCCTGCTGTTGCTGCGAGCGTCGTTCAATGCTTGGCCCAGGATGCTCCCGGTTGAAGCGCGGCTTGGAGGTGACGCCGGGAGTTGCAGTTGCAGTGCCGGTTGAGATGAAGCTTGGTTGCTTGATTCGGCCTGGTTGCTCACGCCGGATGAAAGTGGTGTGGCGGCTAAAGCGCTGGTGTTGGTGGCGGTGCTGATGGCCGACGGTAACGAGCCGTTTTGCGCCGATGCGGTTGTCGTTCGTGCTTGCCTTGTATGGGTGGGAGACAACGGTTCCTGCGAAGAAGGCGCTTGTTTCATGGCGGGCACAGGCAACACTGGAGGCTGCATCCACCGCCACTGCATTCGCTGCAAGGGTGCGGCCGGTGGTTCTTCAGGCTGGACCTGAGACGCGACCAGCAGCCAGACCGCATGCAGTGCACATGCGGTGCCAACGGCAATCCAAAAATGGTGCCGAGGTGTTTGCGTGATCAGCGCTGTGACTGGGCGCGAACCTGTGCTGGTGGACATTGATAAAACCAGACCGTGGGCGGAAAAGGGCGCGGATGATTGGAGGCTCAACTCTTTTTCCGTGGCACGGTTAACGTGAAACAACAGCCCCTGCCGTCCAAACCGGGGTGCAGCTCAATGCGCCCACCCAAACGCGAGGCGCCCTGAGCCGCGATGGCCAGGCCCAGACCGGAACCAGTGACTTCTTGCGACGCGGCCCTGAAAAATCGCTCAAACACTCGGGCTTGATCTGCCGGGGCTATCCCGGGGCCGTTGTCGGCCACACTGAGTTGCCATTGTTTTTCGTCCGCAGACAAGCACGTCACCACACGGTTGCCGTGGCCCCCTTGGGCATCACGGAAACCGTGGGTGATCGCATTGCCCAGCAGGTTGTGCAGCACCGATTGAAACGCCAGGCGGTCGACTTGCGCAAAGCAGTGGTCTGGCGCTTCCAAGCTCAGGTCTATCGATGAATTGCCCGGCAGCGACGCCAGCTCGGCCAGGTGGTCGCGTAGCAGTTGGGCCAAATCCAATCGTTCCACTCGCACCGCGCGATCGGCATCCACCTGGGTCAGCGCCAGCAATTGCTGAACCAAGTGCGAGGCCCGCGCAATGGCATCTTGTAGTTGCTGACCGGCCAGTTCGCGTGAGGCGGGGCTGTCGCTTTTCATCAGCACGTGGGCCTGGGTGGACACCACGGCCAGCGGCGTTCGCAGCTCGTGCGCCGCGTCCTGCACGAAAGCGCGTTCGGTTTGCATTTTGTGCGCCAGTCGGGTGGTCAAACCATTGATGGCGTCCACCAGCGGTGCCAGCTCCGCGTGCACGGTGCTCAGCCTCAATCTGGAAACATCGTCGGTCTCGCGGGCCGAAATCTGCTCGCCCAGTGCCTTCAAAGGCTCCAGTCCGTGTTTGGCGGCCAACCAAATGGGCAACAGGACCAAGGGAAAGGCAATCAGCAGGTTGGGCAACAAATTTTTAGCCAGCATCCACAGCAACCAAACCGTGCTGGGCTCGGGCGATGCGATTTGCAGCCGCCAGCGCACGGTTTCGCCAAAATAAAAGTGGTGTGTTTGTGAATCAACGCGGGCGGTGTGCAGTGCCTGCGGGCCACGGAACCAAGCGGCGTCGGGTAAATCACCCGATGAATAAACCATCTTGCCGCTGGTGCGTTCAGATAAACGCAATTGGATCAAGCCCGGCGCATCGGCCAGGCGGCGGCTGTCATTCATCCTGTCCACAAATGCTGCAGCGATGGCTTGTGCTTGGGCGGCATCGGCTGTGTTGTCCAGCGATTGCAGCAAGCCATCACCGAAAGCTCGGTACTGCTTGTCGCGCACGGTCGCATCCGTGGCCTCGTGGTAGCCATAGGCCATCAGGGCGAACCACACCAGTGTGAACGCCACCGCGGTGGCGGTGAAGAGCACGCGCAATAACAAGCTGGGGCGAAAGACTGGCCAGCGCATGCTTTAGGCCACCAACTGATATCCCACACCACGCACGGTGCGGATGCGCTGTGCCCCAATCTTGCGCCGCAGGTTGGACACGTGCACTTCCAAGGCGCCAAACTCCACACCATCGCCCAGCGGCGCCAAACGTTGCGAGAGTTGTCCTTTCGGGACCACGCTGCTGCTGTCACGGGCCAATTCAAGCAACAACTGAAACTCGCGGGGTGACAAATCGAGCACCTCACCTGCAAGCGACACCACGTGGGCGCGCGGCTCAATGCGCAAGTCACCGAGCTGCCACACCTCGCTGGCTTGTTGCGCGTAACGCCTGACCACCGCACGAATGCGTGACATCAGCTCGGGCATGGCAAAAGGCTTGATGATGAAATCGTCCGCCCCACCATCCAGCCCTGCCAAACGTTCTTCCAGCGATTCGCGGGCCGTGATCACGATCACTGGCACGGTGTGGCCGGCGCGCCGCCATGTGGCCAATAAATCCAAACCGAAACCATCGGGCAGGGTGAGGTCCAGCAATACGCAGTCGTAGTCCGCTGCCTCAAAGTGCATCGGTGCATCGGCCACACGCCGTCGCCACTCGCTGCTTTGGCCCTCGGCTTTGAGTGCTTGTTGTAGCGAACGGCCCAGGTCCAGATCGTCTTCAATGATCAGCAGATGCATGGCGGGAGGTCAGGGCGTCGGATATGTTTTGGGCTTGCCGGTATTGTGGCTGTGCTTGCGTCAACGACTCGAAGCGACCGTGGTAGTCCATGCGTTCGGTTCCCAGCCAACGATCCCACCAAGTGAACCACAGGCCATAGTTGCCACGCGCAGTTTCGTGGTGCAGATGGTGGTGGGTGGTGGTGGTGAAAAACCTGCCCAGCGCATGGCGCGTGAAACCGGCAGGCATGATTTCTACTGCCGCATGACCATGGGTGTTGCGGATGATCTGGTGCAGCACCGCCGCGAACAGCACGCCACCATGCAATGGCACCACGCAAAGAGCCAGGGGCGTGACCAGTCCATTGACCAGGGCTTCAACCGGGTGAAAGGCATAGGCGGCCCAGGGCGAGGGCTGGCGCGAACGGTGGTGCACGCCATGCACATGGCGGAACAACCAGCGTGTGTGCAACAAGCGGTGAGTGGCGTAGAAATAAACGTCCTGCCAGATCAGCAGCAAGGGAAAGCTGACCACCAGCCACAGCCAACCGTACTCGGCCGGGTCGCGGTAGAGGGTGATGTGTCCGCTGAATACACCCGCCACCACGGTCACACTCAAACCAGCAAACACGAGCATGGATAGAAATGAATAGGCCAACTCCCGACGCATGTCGGCCCGACTGGGCCATTGGTCGATCAAACGATGGGCCAGTCGCCGCTTGAGCGCCACATGCAGCAAGCCCCACATGAAGAGTGCAGCCAATACGTAGTACTTCGCCTCAGCGAAGAGGTTGAACAGATAGACCTTACCCAGCAGTGGCAGCGGCAGGGTGTGGGCATAGGCCATCAGTGAAGAAAAAACGTCATTCATGGCCTGGTTTGAAGGCGGTTGATGAGGGTTGCAGTGTGTGCTGCTTCACCTTTGCGATAGCTTAAGAAGCGTGCAGGCGACGGTTCTTGTTCATCGTCTTAAGCCGCCGCCAAGGCGTTCTGCGGGAGACTCATCAAACTTACTTTGAATGGAATGGTTTTGATGAATAACTTCACCTGTGCCTTTGGTCATCGGCGTGCATGGGGCACCATGCTTTTGACCTCTGTGATGGTTCTTTCCGCTTGTGGCTCGCCATCGCAACAGACACGCTCTGTGCCTCGTGGCGACACACAAGCAGCGGTGACGCAACTGCGGTCTTTCATTCAGCAGGAGATGAAGTCGCAGCGCCTGGCCGGTCTGAGCATTGCGTTGGTGGGCGACCAGCAGGTGCTGTGGACACAAGGATTCGGCTGGGCCGACCAACGGAACAAGCAGCCCGCCACATCTGAAACCTTGTACCGCGTGGGGTCCATCTCCAAGCTGTTCAACGCGACCGCAGTGATGCAGATGGTTGAAGCGGGACAGATCAAGCTGGACGCCCCCGTACATCAAGTGCTGCCGCAGTTTCAAATGCGATCCCGATGGGGTTCTTCGTCCGCCATCACAGTGCGGCAACTGCTCACCCACCATGCGGGTCTGCCACGCGACATCGGTCATGGCATGTGGACGGCTGATCCAGCGCGCTTCACAGCGGTCACCACTGCCTTGGCGCAGCAAGATGCCGCCTACCCGCCGCAAACCGTTTTTTCCTATTCCAACTTGGGGTTTGACGTGTTGGGTCATGTGGTCGAACAAGTGGCCGGGCAGTCCTTTGAAAACCATGTGCAGCAAAAGCTGTTGATTCCTTTGGGCATGAGAACGGCATCGTTCACGGCAGCCCCAGCGGATCACGCCCTGATGGCCAAACCGCACGACAAGGGCCTAGCCGCGCCCGAGCCCGCGCTGCGGGATGTGCCTGCTGGCGGCCTGAACGCGTCGGTGCTGGACTTGAGCCGTTTCTTGTCCATGGTGTTTGCTAAGGGCCGTGTCGGCGACAAAACGGTGCTGCAAGTGCAAACAGTGAACCAAATGTTGTCGGTGCAGAACCGTGATGTGGCGCTGGACCTGGGATTCCGCAACGGCCTGGGTTGGATGCTCAGCACCTTGGGCGAGGGCACCCTTGAGGGTGTCGGTCCTGTGGCCCATCACGGTGGCGCGACGGTGAATTTCCGCAGCCAACTCTACGTGCTGCCTGATCACAAACTGGGTGTGGTGGTGTTGTCTAACGATGCGGCCGCGCAACAATCGGTGAACCGCATTGCCGTGCGGGCTTTGGAGCTGTTGCTGGAAAGCCAGACCGGCATCACCCAACCTAAAAAGATCAAACCCGCCGAGTCCCCGCAACCGTGGAGCGACGAAGCCATGCGGGCCATCGAAGGTGACTACACCACAGCGCTGGGCCATGTGCGGGTGCAGCGCAAAGGCGCAGGACTGCAAGCCGAGGCATTGGGAAGAACCTTCAAGCTGCGGCCCTTGGAAGGCCATCAACTGGGCTTGCGCTATTCGGTGCTGGGCCTATTTCCAGTGAGCCTGGGTGAGCTGGATTTTGTGGCTCTTTCCACGCGCAACGTCGCGGGCCGTGAGGTGTTGGTGGCCCGCAGTGGCGAGCAGGACATGTTGCTCGGCGAGAAGATCAAACCGTCGTTTGCGCTGGACAACCCTGAGCAATGGGTCGGTCGTTACGAGTTCCTCAACCGAAAGGCTGACGATCCCTACCAGGGCGAGGTGAGGGTAGAAGCCGTTCGCGGCTTTTACGTGGTGCACATCAAAGACCCCAAGACATCCGAGCCTTCGCCTGCCATCGCCATGTTGCCGATTTCGGCCAACGAGGCACTGGTGATGGGGTCGCTCAACGGCTTGGGCGAGACTGCGCGCTACGAGGTCGTGGACGGCCAACCACGGATTGAGTTCTCTGGTTATGTGCTGGTGCGTAGGCCCTAGTGTCGCCGCCCAAACTGCCGATGAACCTCAAAACCATCCATTCACATGGAGAGATGGATCTCAAAACGAGTAGGTCAGCCCCAAGTGCAAAAGCGGTGTCAGTTGTAGGTCGCGCGGGTTGTCGGCGCTGCGCTGGTTGCCCAAGCCCAGACTGCGTCCTCGCAAGCTGCTGGAGCGATGGGTGGTGGCCAAGCCGAGGTCTGCACTGACGCTCCAGCCTCCTTGCAGCGACAACAAACTGTAGCCCAGCCCCAAATAGCTGCCGGTTCCGTCGTATGCGTCATTTGTCCACAGCAAGGACTCCGCCCCCGCATGGTTTCGACTCAGTCCGAGACTGCGCTCTGAACTCAGCCCAAGGCCAGGACCGAAAAGCTGTCTAGGTACCGCATTGCCGAGCAAGAGGCCGCTGGTGGCACGAAACCCCCCTGACAAAGACGATGCCGACGAGAGGCTGTGACGATAGAAGTAATAGTCCCCCAGTACGCTGGCCCCGAACAAACGTGCGTTGCCGTCCAGCGAGGCACTACCAGGGGTCAAAGCCAATCGGCTTTGCCATTGCGGCCAATATGGGGTTGTGCTGGCACCCCGCAAGACGTTTTGTGCTTGGGCTTGCGAGGCGGCCACTAGACCGACCACGGTGGTGGCAATCATCAAGGCGGTTTGTCGCATGGCAGCCCCTTTTGTTGGTGCAGGTCACGCAGTCAGAGCTATGAACATGACCACAGCACGCTTTTATCCTACTCCCAAGATGTGGTTGTGTGGGGCAGTTTTTTTTGTGACTTTTTGCATTGGACCAAGCACCTGGGAAGGGGCATCCAGCGCGTCAGCTTCAAGGGTGGGGCGTGCCAACCCAACATCCACCCGAGCACCGTTCATGGCCTGCCAAGTCACGTCGGCTGCTGACCCTAGAAAAACCACGGCTCAGGAGTCGCTCTCGCACCGACGCGGCTTGGTCAAAACCGTGCTCTAGCAGTAGCCAGCCGTTCGAATGCAGGTGCGATGGCGCTTGGTCGACAAGTTGATGCAGGTCGTCTAAGCCAGTGCGGCCAGCTGTAAGTGCTTGGCGCGGTTCGTGTGTGAGGTTTGACAGGTGGGGATCGTCGTCCGCAATGTACGGGGGGTTGCTCAGCGCCAGATGGAAACGTTGACCTTCTAGCGTGGACCACCAATCGCTTTGCTGCCATTGCACCGCCAGCCCTAAGCGTGCCCCATTTTTCTGTGCCACCGCCAGCGCTGCGGTGCTTGCATCCACTGCGGATACTTGGGCACTGCTGAAGCGGTGTTTGACCGCCAAGGCGATGGCACCGCTGCCGCAGCCGAGGTCGATCACATGGGGTGCGATGGTGGCAGGTAGTTCTTGCAGCCGCTCCAGTGCCCAGTCCACCAAGGTTTCGGTGTCGGCCCGGGGAATTAGCACATCGGGCGTGATGTGAAGCGTCAAACCGTGGAATTCCTTTTCGCCGAGGATGTAGGCCAAGGGCTCACCACCGATGGCGCGGTGGGACAGTTCTGCCCAGGTGGTCGCGTGGGCCGCGCTAAGGTGTTGATCGGCGTGTGCCGTCAGCCAGGTGCGGTTGCAGCTCAGCACATGGGCCAGCAGCAGTTGCGCGTCCAGGCGCGACAGGCCGCTGGCTTGTGCGTCTTGCAGCGCTTGCGCGACCGACATGGGAACCGCGGATGGCGTCTTCATCCACCACTCTCAAGCAGAGCCAGTTGTTCCGTCGCGCGCGCCGCTTGCAGGGCTTGGGTGACCTCGCTCAAATCGCCGTCCAAGATGAACTGCAACTTGTAGAGCGTGAGGTTGATTCGGTGGTCGGTGAGGCGGCCTTGGGGGAAGTTGTAGGTGCGGATGCGGTCGCTGCGGTCGCCGCTGCCGATCAGGCCTTTGCGTGAGGCGGCTTCTTTGGCTTCGCGTTCGCTGCGTTCTTTGTCCTGCAAGCGGGCGGTGAGCACGGCCAGGGCTTTGGCTTTGTTGCGGTGCTGGGATCGGTCGTCCTGGCATTCGGCAACCAAACCCGTGGGCAGGTGGGTGACGCGGATGGCGCTGTCGGTCTTGTTCACGTGCTGGCCGCCTGCACCGCTGGCACGGAAGGTGTCGATGCGCAGGTCGGCCGGGTTGAGCTGCACGGCCTGGGTTTCGTCAGGCTCGGGCAATACGGCTACCGTGCAGGCACTCGTGTGGATGCGGCCCTGGGTTTCGGTGGTGGGAATGCGCTGCACGCGGTGGCCGCCGGATTCAAACTTCAAGCGGCCATAGACCGCGTCGCCTTCAATGCGGAACACCACTTCTTTGTAGCCACCGAGGTCGGACATGCTCTCGGACATCACCTCGGTGCGCCAGCCCTGGCGCTCGCAGTAACGCAGGTACATGCGGGCCAGGTCGGCGGCGAAGAGGGCGGATTCATCACCGCCCGTACCCGCGCGAATTTCGAGGAAAGCGTTGCGGCCGTCATCGGGGTCTTTGGGCAGGAGTTCGGCTTGCAGCTCGGCCTGCAACTGCGCCATCTCAGTGGTCGCATCGTTGATTTCTTGTTGTGCGAGGTCCGCCATGTCGGCATCCTGCAGCAGGTCCTGGGCTTGTGCCACATCCTGCTCGCGTTGAACGAAACGGCGGTAGCGTTCCACCACGCGCGTGACCTCCGCATGTTCTCGGCTGAGCTCACGAAAACGTTTCATGTCGCTTGCCACCAGCGGGTCGCCGAGTTTGGCATCGAGTTCAGTGAGGCGATGGGCCAAACGTTCAAACTGCTGGCGTTGCGTGCTTTTCATAGGATCAGACGAGGGCGGGTCGTCTTCACTGCAAGGGGGGGAGGAACAGCCCTGTGCCAAGGCACAGGCGACCAAGGTGCCGCAGCGTGGGCGGCTCAGGGAGTCGAGGCCGCTAACGCTCGGGGTCGTTGGACGCGTCGTTGCGCATGTTGCGTGGCGCGGTGGACGAGGGGTCCACGGCTTCGCTGCGCAGAAAGAGTCGCGACACCATCTGCGAGAGCAGCTCGCGCTGCTCACCCTGGCTGGTCTGCAATTCAGCCAAAGTGCCATGCAACATTTTCTGCGTGAGGCCGCGTGTCAAGGCATCGAAGACGACGTCTATGTCCTCACCCTTGGCGAGCAACTTGCGCGCGCGCTGGATTTCCACGCGCCGCCAATCGTCGGTTTGGCTTTGCAGGGCTTGAATCAAAGGCACGCTGTGCCGTTGCCCCAGCCAGTGAACAAAACCCTGCACGCCGGTTTCGATGATGGCTTCGGCTTGTTGCACCGCAGCCTGGCGTTTTTCGCCGGCCGCTTGCACCAGGGTGGAGAGGTCGTCCACCGTGTACAGGTAGATGTCAGCCAGCTCAGCGACCTCAGGTTCGATGTCGCGCGGTACGGCCAGATCGACCATGAAGATGGGACGGCGTTTGCGCGCCTTGAGGGCACGTTCAACGGCACCGAGTCCAACAATCGGCAACGAACTGGCGGTGCAGGACACCACCACATCAAACTCGGCCAGTTGTTGGGGTAAATCAGCCAAACGCATGGCCTGCGCACCGAAACGGGCAGCGAGTTTTTCGCCGCGCTCCAATGTGCGGTTGGCTACCGTGATGGACTTGGGGTTCTTTGCTGCAAAGTGGGTGCAAACGAGTTCGATCATCTCGCCTGCGCCAATGAAAAGCACCTTGAGGTCTTGGAGATCACCAAAGAGTTGGGAGGCCAAACGCACGCTGGCAGCCGCCATGCTGATGGAGTGGGCGCCGATGTCGGTCGAGGTGCGCACTTCTTTGGCCACCGCAAACGAGCGCTGGAACATTTGGTGCAAGGTGGTGCCCAAGGTGCCTGCGGTGTCCGCTTGCCGAACGGCCTGTTTCATTTGACCGAGGATTTGCGGCTCGCCGAGCACCATGGAGTCCAAACCACTGGCCACACGGAAGGCGTGGCGGGCGGCCGCGCTGCCTTCCAGCAAATAGGTGTGCTCGCGCAGTTGTTGTGGAGGCAGGCGGCCTACTTCAGCCAGCCAAGCCAGTGCGCAAGGCACGAGTTCTGGGCTGCCGCGGCTGCCCACGTACAGTTCGGTGCGGTTGCAGGTGGAGACGATGGCCAGCTCGGGCGCATGCTGCTGGTGTGGTTTCAGGCGCTGTTTCAGGCTTTGCAGGGTGTTGGTCAAACTCTCGGGCGCGAACGCAAACCGACCGCGTAAATCCAGCGGTGCGGTGGTGTGGTTCAGGCCGAGGGCAACAACACTCATCAATGAATTATAAAATTTGCAGGGTGCGCTGGGGTGTGGGCAAGCCATGAACGGCTTGATTCAGATCAAGATGTGGCGTGGATGGTTGAAAGGTGGGCGATGTGGGCGTGATGGATGTGGTGTGGCATGTGCTCAACTTCTTCGCGCCAGCATGTGCAGTGGGAATGCTGACGGCCAGTTTGGTCAAGCTGGTGTGGTGGCGTTCGCTTCGCGGCGTGGGTTGGCCGGGTTTGTCGCTGGCTGCCAGTTTCGCCTGTGCCGTGGGTTTGGTGGCAGGCCTCGTGATTTTTGGCCGCGACGGCAAGATGGCCACCTATGGTTTGATGCTGTTGCTGTGCACCTTGAGCGTGGGCTGGTTTGGCTTGCGCAAAGCAGCGCGCTGAAAATCAGGCTACAGCCACCACCTCTGCATCTTCGTTGACCAACACCTCTGCGCGCAGGGAGTTGGTGTAGACGGCGGTAATACGCACATCCAGCATTTGGCCCTTGAGGCGGTCCGTGTGCGGGCCGCCGGGGAAGTTCACGATGCGGTTGCACTCGGTGCGACCGGTGAGTTCAGGCTCGTCCGTGGTGGAGCGGCGTGACGGACCTTCTACCAAGATGCGCTGCACCGTGCCCACGCGGGAGTGGCTGATTTTTTTGGCGTTGGCTTCAATGGCGGCTTGCAACTGCTGCAGACGCTTGAGCTTCACCTCGTGCGATGTGTCGTCTTGTAGTGCAGAAGCCGGTGTGCCCGGACGCTGGCTGTAGATGAAGCTGTAGCTGATGTCAAAACCCACGTCATCCACGAGCTTCATCAACCGTGCAAAGTCGTCTTCAGTTTCACCAGGGAAGCCGACGATGAAGTCGCTGGAAATGCACAGATCAGGCCGAATCGCACGCAGCTTGCGGATGGTGCTTTTGTATTCCATGGCGGTGTAGCCGCGTTTCATGGCCATCAAGATGCGGTCGCTGCCGTGTTGCACGGGCAGGTGCAAATGGTTCACCAATTGCGGAATGGTGGCGTAAGCATCAATCAAACGCTGGGTGAATTCATTGGGGTGGCTGGTGGTGTAACGCAGCCGCTGCAGCCCAGGAATGGCGGCCACGTACTCCAGCAACAGGGCAAAGTCGGCGATCTCGCTGGTTGCACCCATGGCGCCTCGGTAGGCGTTGACGTTTTGGCCCAGCAGGTTGATTTCCTTGACGCCTTGGTCCACCAAACCCGCTACTTCGGCCAGTACATCGTCAAACGGTCGCGAGACTTCTTCGCCGCGGGTGTAGGGCACCACGCAGTAGCTGCAGTACTTGGAGCAGCCTTCCATGATGGATACGAAAGCGCTGCCCCCATTCACTTTCGCAGCAGGCAGGTGGTCGAACTTCTCAATCTCGGGAAAACTGATGTCCACCTGCGGACGCTGTTGGCTGTGACGTTTGGACAGCAAGTCGGGCAAACGGTGCAAGGTTTGCGGGCCAAATACCACGTCCACATAGGGCGCTCGCGCAATGATGGCTGCACCTTCTTGGCTGGCGACACAACCGCCGACACCAATCATCACACCCTTGGCCTTGAGGTGTTTAACGCGCCCCAGGTCGCTGAACACCTTTTCTTGCGCTTTTTCTCGCACCGAGCAGGTGTTGAACAAAATGAGGTCGGCTTCGTCGACGTTCTGTGTGGGCTCGTAGCCCTGTGCTGCGTGCAGCACGTCGCTCATTTTGTCGGAGTCGTACTCATTCATCTGGCAACCGAAGGTTTTGATGAAAACCTTCTTGCCGCTCTTGGCGACATCGCCACTCATGGCTTGGTCCAGATTTGTGTCGTTGCGTCAAAGCGCCAAGTTTTGGTCTCTTCAGCGGTGGTAGGCCAAGGTGTGCGCGAAATTTCTTCGGGGCGCAGAATCCAAATGTCCTTGGGCTGACCGAGCAAGTCCCGGGTGTACAAGACCACAAATGTTTGCCCGCGCAGACCGTCTGACATGACCATCATGTTGTTCTGGCCACGAATGCGCGCGCCGGGTGCAAGCCGGGTCGCGGTGTCGTTGAGTTTCGCTTCAGGCGGGATGTTGCCAAAGGTCAATTGGCCACGCAGGGCTTCTTGAGGGAAATTGCGTTGGAACTGAATTTGGGCTTGGGCTGCCGGTACGTGAAGCACCGAAACAACAGCGGCGCACGAAATCAGGGCAGCGTACAAACAGCGGAGCATGGTGTGTATCCAGTGGCTGTTTAAATTAATTTGGTGGCGCTTCAGGGATTCGAACCCCGGACCTGCGGATTATGATTCCGTCGC
>JBJOQO010000070.1:0-16302 GCA_046049865.1 Pseudomonadota bacterium
AAAAGATTCGCCTCTCCAGCGTGGCACTTCGTTGCCGTAAACCGCAACCCCCACGGGTCGCGGCTCACTTGGGACGGGGAAGTCCCTTTCATTCGTTAGCCGCTTAGTTTTTCGCGCTCAATGAACAACCTCCTACTATTCCTGATGCTGCTTCCAGTTCCATCGTTTGCAGCTACTCCACCGTACCCGATGCTGAAGCCAGGCTGTGATGCGGCAAACTATCCGCCCCAGCAGAAGGATTGGAGTATCTCGGTTGATCCAGCGGAAAAACCATGGACGTTCAGCTTCATGATCTCTGAGATCGCCGAGCCCTATCTCGGGACGAAAATTTTCGAATCACTGCCTGATCGGTTTTCAAGAATTCCCGGCGTGATTCGTGTCATTCAAGATGACAGAGAGTGTTACCTCATTCAGAGCAAGGGGCTGAAGGCAAGCCAGCTCAAAGACGCTATGTGGAAAACATTCAAAGCAGCGGCGGCCGAAGCATGCGGTCGCGGCTAACAACTCCGTCGAGAAGGTCCACCACAAGCTGCGCTTGTGGTTCCCTTCGCGGCTTCGCCGCTACGGCGGCTCCTCACGTCAAACGGTAGGCATCAAAGCAATGTCCCACGAAGTCTCACCGCCACGGGTCTTTATCTCGTACTCCTGGGAAGGAGACGCGCACAAGGAGTGGGTGCGCGTGCTGTCAGACCGGTTGGCGCAGAACGGCGTGAACGTAAGACTTGATCAGTGGCATATTTCCCCGGGCCAAAGTCTCACCCAATTCATGGAAACAGAGGTGCAGACTTGTGAGTTTGTACTTGTCGTTTGTACTAAGGACTACCGCCGAAAATCACTAGCAAGAGTCGGTGGTGTCGGTTACGAGCAGCAAATCATCACAGGCAACATCGTTGCTGGGCAACCGCGCGAGTACTTCATTCCATTGGTACGAGATGGTGAGTTCGCTCCTGGCGCCGAGTGCTCGATTCCTCCGCAGTTCATGGGCGTCTATGCAATAGACATGCGTGATGGCGTAGACCCTGATCAATCCATCGAGGTTTTGCTGAGGGCGATCTACCGACAGCCAGCTACAACCCAACCGCCTATCGGCCCGAGACCGGCCTTTACAGATCGAGGCCGATTAGAAGGCGAAGTGATAAATCTCCAGGCTGAAGAAATACGTCTTCCTGTACTGGAGATCGACGGCTGGCGTCTTCGGAGCGGAGTCGCGAGCCATCATCAATGGCCAGAAACGTTTGAGATACCCGACGAGATGGAGCGCCGCGGCCTAGTGGATGGAGATATCGTCAAACTCCTGTTTGAGATTGTAATTCCGGACGAAGATGAACCGTTTGGTGAACGAATGTGGGTAATCGTGCGAGGCCGCTCTGGCCCGTACTTCATCGGTGAACTGAACAACAACCCAGCCACATCAGATGAGCAAGACAACTTGGCAGTTGGAGATCGGGTGGTCTTCCTGCCAGAGCACGTGATCTCAATTTACACACGCGATGGACTTGAGATCCATGTCGAAGACGATGCCTAACCCTTCCTTCAAGCGGACCCGCCTACGGCGGTCCGCTTAAGTCAAACGTTAAGCGTCATGAAAAAAAAAGGTTCACGGTACGGCCTCAAACGTCCCCCCCCGCCGACGTCAGAGCCTCTCCGACCAACCAGATAACACCTCCCTCGCCCAACAAAAAACCCGCCGATCGGCGGGCTTTTTTCATGGCAATGAGAACAAACTACCGCTTCACCGGCGGCAAGTCCGTGCAAGCCCCTTCATAGGCTTCTGCCGCCAAACCAATGCTCTCACCCAAGGTGGGATGGGGATGGATGGTTTTGCCGATGTCGACGCCGTCTGCACCCATCTCGATGGCCAGGGCCACTTCGCCGATCATGTCGCCGGCGTGGGTGCCGACGATGCCGCCGCCGACAATGGCGTGGGTTTCTTCACTGAAGAGCAGCTTGGTGAAACCTTCATCGCGGCCGTTGGCGATGGCGCGGCCTGAGGCGTTCCAGGGGAAGAGGCCTTTTTTGACCTTGATGCCTTGGGCTTTGGCTTCGTCTTCGGTGAGGCCGACCCAGGCCACTTCGGGGTCGGTGTAGGCCACGCTTGGGATGACGCGGGCGTTGAATGCGGAAGCACTCAGCTTGGCATCATTCAAGAGTTCACCGGCGATCACCTCGGCCGCCACATGGGCCTCGTGCACGGCTTTGTGCGCCAGCATGGGCTGGCCGACGATGTCGCCAATGGCGAAGATGTGATTCACGTTGGTGCGCATTTGAATGTTCACGGGGATGAAACCCCGGTCGCTCACCGCCACACCGGCTTTGTCGGCCGCAATACGTTTGCCATTGGGCACGCGGCCCACAGCTTGCAGCACCAGGTCGTACAGCTGAGGTTCTTTCGGCGCGCCCTCGCCTTCGAAGCTCACCAAGATGCCGTCTTTGGTCGCCTGGGCGCCCACCGTTTTGGTCTTGAGCATGATGTGGTCAAAACGCGGTGCGTTCATCTTCTGCCACACCTTGACCAAGTCGCGGTCTGCGCCTTGCATCAAGCCATCGAGCATTTCCACCACATCCAGGCGTGCGCCCAAGGTGGAGTAGACCGTGCCCATTTCCAAACCAATGATGCCGCCGCCCACGACCAACATACGTTTGGGTTGCTGACGCAACTCCAAGGCACCGGTGGAGGTGACCACACGCGGGTCGTCCTTGGGTAAGAAGGGCAACTTCACCGCTTCAGAGCCCGCCGCAATGATGGCGCGTTTGAAACGGATGGTTTGTTTTTTGCCGTCGGCGATGGCCACGCTCAGGTTGAACGGGTCGAGGAACTCGGCCGTGCCTTGCACCACGGTCACCTTGCGCATCTTGGCCATGGCGGCCAGGCCGCCGGTCAACTTGCCGATGACTTTTTCTTTGTGGGTTTTGAGTTTGGCCAGGTCCACCTTGGGGGCTTCAAAGGTGACACCCAGGTCGGCGAAGTGTTTGACTTCGTCCATCACGGCTGCAACGTGGAGAAGTGCTTTGGAAGGAATGCAACCCACGTTCAAACAAACGCCACCCAGCGTGGGGTAACGCTCGACCAACACCACCTTGAGGCCGAGGTCGGCCGCGCGGAAGGCGGCAGAGTAACCGCCGGGGCCGGCACCGAGCACCATGAGGTCGCACTCGACGTCGGCACCACCGGCGTAGCTGGCGGCAACTGGAGCAGCAGGCGTAACGCCCTCACCCCTGCCCTCTCCCGTTTTCACGGGAGAGGGAGTTGGAGCGGCGGCGTCTTGGCCCCCTCGCCCGCTTGCGGGAGAGGGTTGGGGTGAGGGTGGCGACGAAGCAGCCCCCGCCACTTCCAGCGACAAAATCACCGAGCCTTCGCTGACGGTGTCGCCAAGCTTGACCTTCATCTCTTTGACCACACCTGCGTGCGACGACGGAATTTCCATCGACGCTTTGTCGGACTCCACCGTCAGCAGGCTTTGTTCGACGCGGATGGTGTCACCGGCTTTGACCAACAACTCAATGATGGCCACGCCTTTGAAGTCGCCAATGTCGGGAACCTTGAGATCAATCATTGCCATTTCCAGCGCTCCTTACAGCAAGACGCGACGGAAGTCGGCGAGGATTTGACCGAAGTAGGCGTTGAAGCGGGCGGCAGCCGCGCCGTCCACCGCGCGGTGGTCCCAGCTCAGCGACAACGGCAGCATCAAGCGTGGCTGGAAAGCCTTGCCATCCCACTTGGGTTCGATCGCGCTTTTGCACACGCCCAAAATTGACACCTCAGGCGCATTGATGATGGGCGTGAAATAACGCCCGCCAATGCCGCCGAGTGACGAGATGGAGAAACAACCGCCACTCATCTCAGCCGGGCTCAACTTGCCGTCGCGCGCTTTTTTGGCCAGCTCGCTCATCTCGGTGCTGATTTGGAAGATGCCTTTTTTGTCGGCGTCTTTGATCACCGGCACCATCAAGCCGTTGGGCGTGTCGGCGGCGAAACCGATGTGGAAGTACTGCTTGAGCACGATTTGGTCGCCGTCGAGCGAGGCGTTGAACTCGGGGAATTTCTTGAGTGCAGCCACTGCCGCTTTGATCAAGAAGGCCAGCATCGTGACCTTGACGCCGCTCTTCTCGTTCTCTTTGTTCAATTGAACGCGGAAGGCTTCGAGTTCGGTGATGTCGGCATCGTCGTGGTTGGTGACATGGGGAATCACCACCCAGTTGCGGTGCAAGTTGGCGCCACTGATCTTCTTGATGCGCGACATGTCTTTGCGCTCAACCGGGCCGAACTTGGCGAAGTCCACCTGTGGCCAAGGGAGCAAACCAGGGAAGGCGCCGCCGCTGGCTGCACCCCCTGCAGGTGCTTTGGCAGCTTGCGCTGCGGTTTGCACGCTGCCCGCCATGACCCCTTTGACGAACCCTTGCAAGTCGCCTTGGGTGATGCGGCCTTTGGGGCCACTGCCTTTGACTTCGGCCAAGGGCACACCCAGCTCGCGAGCAAGCTTGCGGATGGAAGGCGAGGCGTGGGGCAGCGCGCCTTTGGCAGCGGTAGGTTCGTGTGCAGGCAAAGCGGCCGTCGGTGCCACGCGCTCCACGACGGCGGCTGGTGCGGTCGCGGGTGCAGACGCTGCGGCAACAGCAGGTGCCGCAGCAGCGACCGGCGCGGCCACAGCCGCACCACCGCTGGCTTGCATCACCACCAGGGGGCTGCCCTTGGCCACTTTGTCACCCACTTTGACCAGCAGTTGTTGGATGACGCCAGCGTGCGACGACGGAATTTCCATTGACGCTTTGTCGGACTCGACCGTGATGAGGCTTTGCTCGACCTTGACCGTGTCACCCACCTTGACGAAAAGCTCGATCACGGCAACTTCATCGAAGTCGCCGATGTCGGGGACCACCACCGTCACCGGGCCACTGCTCGCGGCCACCGGCGCGGGGGCTGGCGCGGCTGCAACCGCCGGGGCGGCGACAGGCGCAGGCGCAGGCGCAGGTGCTGGCGCGGCGGCGGCCGAGGCGGCGGGCGCACTGGCGGCACCCTCCGCCTCAATCATCAACACCAAAGAGCCTTGGTTGACCTTGTCGCCCAATTTAACCTTGAGCTCCTTGACCACGCCCGCGTGGGTGGAGGGAATTTCCATCGACGCTTTGTCGGACTCGACTGTCAGCAAAGACTGATCGACCTTCACCACATCACCTGCTTTGACCATCACTTCGATGATCTCAACATCCTTGAAGTCGCCGATGTCGGGGACTTTGACTTCTACCAATGCCATGTTGTTGTCTCCGTTATCTACGATCAAGCGTAGAGGGGATTGATCTTGTCGGCGTTGATGCCGTACTTCTTGATCGCTTCAGCCACTTTGGTCGCTGGCACGGTGCCCTCGTCGGCCAAGGCCTTCAGGGTCGCAATGACGATGTAGTGGCGGTTGATCTCAAAGTGCTCACGCAGTTTGCTGCGGAAATCGCTGCGACCAAAACCGTCGGTACCCAGCACTTTGTAGGTGCGGCCTTTGGGGATGAAGGCGCGGATCTGCTCGGCGTAGTTCTTCATGTAGTCGGTCGAGGCGATCACGGGGCCGGCTTGCGTCTCCAACTGCTGCGTCACGAAAGGCACACGTGGTTTTTCAGTGGGGTGCAGCAGGTTCCAGCGTTCGCAGTCCTGACCGTCACGGGTCAACTCGTTGAAGCTTGGGCAGCTCCAGATGTTGGCCACCACGCCCCAGTCTTTTTCCAGCAGCTCTTTGGCGAACATGGATTCGCGCAGGATGGTGCCGCTGCCCAGCAAGTTCACGCGCGGCAACTTCTTGGCGCTAGTTCCCTCTTCCAGCAAATACATGCCCTTGATGATTTGTTCTTCCGTGCCAGCCTTCAGGCCGGGCATGGGGTAGTTTTCATTCAACAAGGTGAGGTAGTAGTAGACGTTGTCCTGTTTTTCCACCATGCGCTTCAAGCCATGGTGCAGGATGACGCCCACTTCATGCGCGAAGGTGGGGTCGTAGCTGATGCAGTTAGGGATGGTGCCGGCCAGGATGTGGCTGTGGCCGTCTTCGTGCTGCAAACCTTCGCCGTTGAGCGTGGTGCGGCCCGAAGTGCCGCCCAGCAAGAAGCCGCGTGCTTGCATGTCCCCAGCAGCCCAGGCCATGTCGCCGATGCGCTGGAAACCGAACATCGAGTAGTACACGTAGAACGGCACCATGATGCGGTTGTTGGTGGAATACGACGTGGCCGCCGCAATCCAGGAGCCCATGCCGCCGGCCTCGTTGATGCCCTCTTGCAGGATCTGGCCGTCTTTGCTTTCGCGGTAGTACATCACCTGGTCTTTGTCGACCGGGGTGTAGTTCTGACCATCGGGGTTGTAAATGCCGATCTGACGGAACAGGCCCTCCATACCGAAGGTACGGGCTTCGTCCACCAGGATAGGCACCGCACGCGGGCCGAGATCCTTGTCACGCAGCAGTTGCGTCAGGAATCGCACATAGGCTTGAGTGGTGCTGATCTCACGGCCTTCAGCGGTGGGCTCGAGCACCGCCTTGAAGGTGTCCAGCGGCGGCACGGTGAGTTGTTCATCGGCTTTGGTGCGGCGGTGCGGCAGGTAACCGCCGAGGGCCTTGCGGCGCTCGTGCAGGTACTTCATTTCTGGCGTGTCGTCGGCCGGTTTGTAGAACGGCAGGTCGCCGTCAATTTGCGCGTCGCTCACGGGGATGTTGAAACGGTCGCGGAAGCCCTTGATGTCGTCGTTGGTGAGCTTCTTGGTTTGGTGGGCGGTGTTTTTGCCTTCGCCGCTTTTGCCCATGCCGAAACCTTTGACGGTCTTGATCAGCATGACAGTGGGCTGGCCTTTGTGGTTCACTGCGCGGTGGTAGGCGGCATAAACCTTTTGCGGGTCGTGGCCGCCCCGGTTCAGGCGCCAGATGTCGTCATCGCTCATCTTGGCCACCATCTCCAGCAACTTGGGGTGTTGGCCGAAGAAATGCTTGCGAACGAAAGCGCCGTCGTTGGCCTTCATGGCTTGGTAGTCGCCGTCGACGGTGTCCATCATGACCTTGCGCAGGATTTCTTCTTTGTCGCGTGCCAGCAGCGGGTCCCAATAGCCGCCCCACAGCAGTTTGATGACGTTCCAACCCGAACCACGGAACTCGCCTTCGAGTTCTTGAATGATCTTGCCGTTGCCCCGGACCGGACCGTCCAGGCGCTGCAAATTGCAGTTGATGACGAAGATCAGGTTGTCGAGTTTTTCGCGTGCAGCCAAGCCAATGGCGCCGAGTGATTCGGGCTCGTCCATTTCACCGTCACCGCAGAAGACCCAGACCTTACGTTTGGAGGTGTCGGCAATGCCGCGGGCATGCAGGTACTTCAGGAAACGCGCTTGGTAAATCGCCATCAGCGGACCCAAGCCCATGGACACCGTGGGGAACTGCCAGAACTCGGGCATCAACTTCGGATGCGGGTAGCTGGAGATGCCTTTGCCGTCGACCTCCTGGCGGAAGTTCAGCAACTGGTCTTCGCTCAAACGGCCTTCGAGGAAAGCGCGAGCGTAGATACCGGGGGACGAGTGACCTTGGATGTAGAGCAAGTCGCCACCGTGAACACCGTCGTCGGCATGCCAAAAGTGGTTGAAGCCGGCACCGAACATGGTGGCCAGCGAGGCAAAAGAAGAAATATGGCCGCCGAGGTCGCCGCCATCAGCAGGATTCAAACGGTTGGCTTTGACCACCATGGCCATGGCGTTCCAGCGCATGTAGGCGCGCAGGCGCTCTTCAACCTCCAAATTGCCGGGGCAGCGTTCTTCTTGGTCGGTGGGAATGGTGTTGACGTAGGCCGTTTTGGCCGAGAAGGGAATGTCGATGCCCGCTTGTCGCGCGTGGTCAATCAACTGCTCCATCAGGAAGTGGGCACGATCGCCACCTTCTGATCCGATCACGGCGGACAGCGCGTCCAGCCATTCACGTGTTTCTTGGGAATCGGTGTCGCCGGCGGCGGCACCCAGAAAGGACTCAGGCATGGCGGACATGTTGTCTCCTGTGTGGGGTTTAGGTATTTCGATAGTGTGGCACAAGTTTTTCTTTTTTCAAATAGTGCCAATTGATTTCACATTGTGGATTTCAATAGAGCGGTCGTACTTTTCTCTCCGAAACTGGCGAATGTGCTGAGCGACGCGGGGCAAGCCGGATAATTCGAACCATGCCTCTCGGTAAACAACTCGCTCAGTCCACCCTTCCCGCCACCAAGGTACCGCGCCGTTTCTTCTGGCGGTGGTGGCGCAAACAAACCCACGCCCAGCAAGACCGGTTTGCCACGCTGGGGCCCTTGGTTTCGGTATTGCTATTCCTGGCAGCCATCATTTCTGCCTTTTGGTATTTACGCAACGAAGAATTCGAGCGTGAGCACGACTCCGTCAAACGTGACACCGAAATCTCGCAACAGCAAATTCGTTTGCGTTTGATCGAAAACCAAGAACAGCTCGTGCGAATGGCGCGCGAGTTAGTCACCCGCCCCCCTGAAGCCAAAGAATTCATTGCCCAGGCGCGCAGCTTCAGTCGAGACCGTCCGGAGATCGACGCGGTGGTTTGGCTGAACAGCCAACGTGTGCGGCGCGCCGTTTATTCCACCAGCCATCATTGGGGCGATGGCAACACGGTGGTGCTGGACTCCGAGTTGTCATTGCCCGTATTGGGCAGCAACTCCGCAGGCGAAGCGGCGTTTTTGGCGGCTTCACGATTGCGCCAACCCGCCTACTCCAAACCATTCAGGGACGAGAACGGCAACACCATCATTCAGTTGCACCTGCCCTTGGTCGAGCGCGGGGCTTTCGTCGGTGCGTTGGTCACGCAGTACTCCGTCGAGAGTTTGCTGCGCCACTTCATTCCGCCGGACGTCAGCAAGCGCCACGCCATCACATTGGTGGACGACCAGGGCGGCGTCCTGGCCAGCACGGTATCGGTTGCGCCGGGGCGGCAAGTCCAACCCGCACAACTGGTTCACGAGATACCCCTTGCCCCTGTGGGCAACGGTTTGCTTCTTCGCGGTCACGGCTATCGCACCTCCATCGGCCTGATCAGCAACACCTTGTTTTGGATGGTGGCTGCGCTGTCGGCGCTCACCGTGTGGATGTTGCTGGGTACCTGGCGTCATATGCGCCGCCGTTTGCAGATGCAAACTGCCTTGGTCACAGAAGCGAATTTCCGCCGCGCCATGGAAAACTCCATGCTCACCGGCATGCGTGCGATGGCCATGGACGGACGCATCACCTATGTGAACCCGGCGTTTTGCGAGATGACCGGTTTTTCTGAAGCTGAATTGGTGGGCCGCATACCGCCCTTCCCTCACTGGCCACCCGATCGCCACGAAGAGAACACCCGGCTCTTACAACAAGAGCTGCAAGGTCGCAGCCCGGTGGGCGGATTTGAAGTCAAGATCATGCGCAAAGAGGGCGGTATTTTTGATGCGCGCATGTACGTCTCGCCACTGGTTGACCCCAAAGGCGTACAAACAGGCTGGATGACCTCCATGACCAACATCACCGAGGCCAAACGCGTGCGGGACCAGCTCTCGGCCTCACATGAACGTTTCACCACCGTGCTCGAAGGTTTGGACGCCGCCGTCTCAGTGCAAGCTGTCCAACAAGGCGAGTTGCTGTTTGCCAACCGGTCCTACCGCCTGTGGTTCGGAGCCGATGCCAATGGCCACGCCATGCTGGCCGGCGACGACCCGAAACTGGCCATGTTGCCCACAGAATCGGATGACGAAGTCGACAACCTGGGCGGGCTGCCCACGCAAGAACTCACCGAAGCAGGCTCTGACACCCGCGAGGTGTTTGCCGCGACGCTGAACAAGTGGTTTGATGTTCGTGCTCGTTATCTGCAGTGGACCGATGGCCGCCTGGTGCAAATGTTGATCGCCACGGACATCACCGCACGCCGCTCCGCAGAGAGCCTGGCGGCCCAGCAAGCCGAAAAAGCGCAGGTCACCAGCCGCTTGGTCACCATGGGCGAAATGGCATCCTCAGTCGCCCATGAATTGAACCAGCCGCTCACCGCCATCACCAATTACTGCAATGGCATGGTGTCGCGTGTGCGCTCAGGTGCCATTGAAACCGATGACTTGATTGCTGCACTGGAGAAAACTTCACGCCAAGCACAACGCGCAGGACAAATCATTCACCGCATCCGCGCCTTCGTGAAACGCAGCGAGCCGCAGCGCCAACCGACCGAAGTGCGATCCATGGTGGACAACGCGGTGGAGTTGGCAGGCATTGAGCTGCGGCGCCGTCACGTGGCCATCCACACCTATGTCGCCCAGCGGCTTCCGGTGGTGGAGGTGGATCCCATCTTGATTGAACAGGTCTTGCTCAACTTGTTGAAAAACGCGGCGGAAGCGATTGACTTGGCGCGTTTGCCAAAAGCCCGGCGCAACATTGAGTTGCGCGTGGTGCCCAAACAAACCGAAGACGAAGGCAGCGTGGTGGAATTCAGCGTCACCGACATGGGCCCCGGCATCAAAGAAGAAGTCATCAATCGTCTGTATGAAGCGTTTTTCTCGACGAAGGCTGAGGGCCTGGGCATAGGCCTGAGTTTGTGCCGAACCATCATCGAGTCCCACCGTGGACGTATTCGAGGGCAAAACCTCTACAATGCCAACTCCGTTGTAGGCTGCTGCTTCAGTTTCACACTGCCTGTGCAAACCCCGCAGGCCACCCATCCAGCAGACGCCCCACCACCCACCCAACATCCCGCCGAGATCCCATGAGCCTGATTCCGAAAAAAGGCACTGTCTATGTCGTCGATGACGACGAGGCGGTGCGCGACTCCCTGCAGTGGTTGCTCGAGGGCAAAGACTACCGTGTGAAATGTTTCGACTCCGCCGAGTCGTTTCTGTCTCGATTTGACTCGCGCGAAGTGGCTTGCCTCATTGTGGACATCCGCATGGATGGCATGAGCGGCCTGGAGTTGCAGGACAAACTGTTGGAACGTCGTTCGCCCCTTCCCGTGGTGTTCATCACTGGCCACGGCGATGTGCCCATGGCCGTCACGACCATGAAAAAAGGCGCGATGGATTTCATCGAAAAACCTTTCAAGGAAGACGAACTGCTGGGACTGGTGGAGCGCATGCTCGACCAGGCCCGCTCCTCGTTCTCCAACCAGCAAGAGGCAGCCAGCCGCGACGCCTTGTTGTCCCGCCTGACCACACGCGAAGCCCAGGTGCTGGAGCGCATCGTCGCGGGCCGTTTGAACAAACAAATCGCAGACGACCTGGGCATCAGCATCAAAACCGTCGAAGCCCACCGTGCCAACATCATGGAAAAGCTCAATGCCAACACGGTGGCTGATTTGCTCAAAATTGCCCTCGGCGCGCAAGCGAAGGCCTGAAGTCCAATCACCCCACCAAGGCCGCTTCCGAGCGGCCTTTGTTTTGTCAGCCTGAATCGATCATTTCAACGAGACTCTCTCATGACCGCACAACTGATTGACGGCAACGCCCTGTCCAAAAAAATCCGTGCCGATGTAGCGCAGCGCGCAGCAGCGCTCACCGCCAAAGGGCATCGTCCCGGTTTGGCAGTGATCTTGGTGGGCGAAGACCCGGCCAGCCAGGTTTACGTGCGCAACAAGGTCAAAGCCTGCGAAGACAACGGTCTTTACTCGGTGTTCGACAAGTACGACGCTGACCTCAGCGAAACAGCCCTGCTGGAGCGCATTCAAGCCCTGAACGTTGACCCCCGTATTCACGGCATCTTGGTGCAAATGCCTTTGCCCAAACACATCAATCCCCACAAGGTGATCGAAACCATCGCCACACACAAGGATGTCGACGGCTATTCCACGCTGAGCGCCGGTGAACTGATGACGGGCTTGAGCGGCTTTCGACCCTGCACGCCCTATGGCTGCATGAAACTGATTGAAAGCACAGGCATCGACCTGCGCGGCAAACATGCGGTCGTCATTGGTCGCAGCAACACTGTGGGCAAACCGATGGCTTTGTTGCTACTGCAGGCCAACGCCACGGTCACCATTTGTCACAGCGCCACTGCGAATATCGGTTTTCACACCCGGCAAGCCGACGTGGTCGTCGCGGCGGTCGGACGCCCGAACACCCTGACCGCCGACATGGTCAAACCCGGCGCGGTCGTGATCGACGTGGGCATCAACCGCAAGGCAGACGGCAAACTCTGCGGCGATGTGGACTTTGAAAACGTCAGCCCCATAGCCTCGTCCATAACCCCTGTGCCAGGAGGTGTAGGCCCGATGACGATTACGATGTTGCTCGTCAACACCATTGAAGCTGCCGAGCGCGGCCTGAGCTGATGCCTACTTTTGCTGCCTCCACCGAGTCCGATTCCATCAACAACCCCTTGCTCAGCACGGGCGATGCCAATCAATTGCCAGCATTCGCTCGGGTCAAACCGGAACACGTCGCACCTGCCTTGGATGTTTTGCTCGCACAAGCCGCAGCCGCATTGGAGACGGTCACTGCGCCTGGTTTTGCTGCCGACTACGACGCGTTGTCCGCCGTGCTGGATGTGGCCACTGTCCGACTGGGACACGCCTGGGGCATGGTGACGCACCTCAACGCGGTGGCCGACAGCCCAGAATTGAGAAGTGCGTACACAGACAACCTTGCACGCGTCACAGAGTTCTATACCCGGCTCGGGGCAGACGAACGTTTGTATGCGAAGTACAAAGCGGTCGCCCAAAACGCCAACGCAGCGACCTTGACCGCACCGCGCAAACGGGCTTTGTCTAACGCGCTACGCGACTTTGTTCTTTCAGGTGCCGAACTCCAAGGCGACGACAAACTGAAGTTTGCGCAGTTGCAAGAAACCCAAGCGCAATTGGGTCAAACCTTCTCCGAGCATGTGCTCGACGCCACCGACCAGTTCAGCCTTTATGCCACCGCTGAACAAATGCAGGGCGTTCCAGCTGACGTGCAACAAGCCGCGGCTGCTTTGGCCCAAGCGGACGGCAAAGACGGCTACAAAATCACTCTGCACTTTCCCAGCTACTTCCCGGTGCTGCAATATGCACACGACCGAAGCCTGCGCGAGCAGATCTACCGCGCCAACGTCACCCGCGCCAGCGAACTGGGCGCACCGGAACTCGACAACAGCGCGGCGATGCAGCAACTCTTGGCGCAGCGCCAAGAAGAAGCACGCTTGCTCGGCTACGCCAACTATGCTGAAGTATCGCTGGCCACCAAAATGGCCGACAGCCCAGAACAAGTGATGCAGTTTCTGCGCGACCTGGCCAAGAGAGCCCGCCCCTATGCGGAGAAAGACCTGGCCGAGTTGCGCAACTTCGCCAAAGAGGAGCTGAAGTTGCCCGACCTGCAAGCCTGGGACATCAGCTACGCCAGCGAAAAACTCAAAGAAGCTCGTTACGCCTTCAGTGAACAAGAGGTGAAGCAATACTTCACCGAACCCAAGGTACTTGAAGGGCTGTTCCGCATCATCGAAACATTGTTCGGGGTCTCGATCAAACCCGATGTCGCGCCCGTTTGGCACGACAGCGTTCGTTTCTTCCGCATTGAACGCCCCCAAGCAGCGGGGCAAGACCAGGCCGCGACCTTGGTGGGCCAGTTTTATTTGGATCTCTACGCTCGATCGGGCAAACGGCCCGGTGCCTGGATGGACGGTGTGCGCGAGCGCTGGGCACGCCCTGAAGGGCTGCTGCAAACCCCCGTGGCTCACTTGGTGTGCAACTTTGCGCCACCCGTGGAAGTCAACGGCCAATTGCGCCCTGCCCTGCTCACCCATGACGATGTCACCACCTTGTTCCATGAGTTTGGCCACGGCCTGCACCACATGCTCACGCAGATCAACGATGTGGGCGTGTCCGGCATCAGCGGTGTGGAGTGGGATGCGGTGGAGTTGCCCAGCCAGTTCATGGAAAACTTTTGCTGGGAGTGGGACGTCGTCAAACGCCTCACCAGCCATGTCGACAGTGGCGAGCCGCTACCGCGAACGCTGTTCGACAAGATGCTGGCGGCCAAAAACTTTCAAAGTGGTTTGCAAACCTTGCGCCAGGTCGAGTTCTCACTCTTCGACATGCGGCTGCACGCTGAGCCGGGCAGCGAAAAACGCATCAACGCCGTGCTGGCCGAGGTGCGCGACGAGGTCGGCGTACTGCCTCCGCCCGAGTTCAACCGCTTCCAGCACACCTTCTCACATATTTTTTCTGGCGGCTATTCAGCTGGTTACTACAGTTACAAGTGGGCCGAGGTGCTCAGCGCTGATGCGTGGAGTGCATTCGAAGAGTCGGCACCGCAAGACGGTATCCTGAGCGTTAACACCGGACGCCGTTACATGCAAACCGTGCTGGAAGTCGGCGGCAGCCGCCCCGCCATGGAAAGTTTCAAAGCCTTTCGCGGCCGAGAACCCAGCATTGACGCTTTGTTGCGCCACCAGGGCATGAAAGATGGCCTGGAACATTCAACCACCTGAACCGCAGCTGACCCTGTAGCGGGCCGCGTTGAGTTGGCGCAAAATCGCCACCACGCGGCAAGTGTTTGTTGCCCACGATCGACGATGCCCCTACGCCACGAAAGATGCACCCGATGCTCGAACTCATTTCCGCTCACCGCGCATTCCAACTCACTGGCCTGTGTATGGGCTTGATGCTCTTGTCCAGCCCAGTGCACGCACTTTACAAAGTGGTTGGGCCCGACGGTAAGGTCAGCTACACCGACCGCCCCCCCATCGCGAGCAACGACAAAATTTCTACGGTGAAACCAAACGGTGTCACCGCAGCAGTGGACAACCCCGCCACCTCATTGCCTGCGGCCCTTCGCCCAGTGGCAACCAAGTTTCCCGTCGTTCTCTACGTCACGACCGCAGACTGTGAACCCTGCAATACGGGTCGCAGTTTTCTGAAGCAACGCGGTATTCCCTATACCGAACGCTCGGTGACAACCCCCGAAGACTCTGAAGCCTTCAAACGGATTGCAGGCGCCAACGATGTGCCCACGTTGACCATAGGCTCACAGGTCTTGCGCGGTTTCTCTGGCAACGAATGGGCGCAGTACCTGGATGCTGCCGGTTACCCACCGACCTCCACCCTGCCATCAGGCTACAAACACGCCGAGGCCACACCGCTGGTTGCGCCGCGTACCGTTACCCAAGCGCCTGCGGCACGCCCCGTGGCAACCCCAGCCCCTGCTGCAGCCCCAACAACGCCCAGCGCACCAGCAAGTCCCACGGGCATCAAGTTCTGATCACAGTCAAAGAGGCTGCGCCCAGCGGCCCATGCCTTTGGCGCTGATGCTGCCCGCAGCCACCACCGCGCCCATGACCCAAAACAGCGGGTCCGCTCCAACGGTTGATCCCACCAACCCGAAGAGCAGCGGCATGACAGTGCTGGACAAGTTCACCACCATCGACCGCAGGGCAATCACCTCGCCGTGGCGGCCAGGCGGTGTAATGTGGTGCAGCGTGGACATCACCATGGGCTGCACCGCGCCCAGCGCCAAACCCAATACCAAGGCGCACAGCGCCATCAATGCAGCATTACTGGCAAAGGGATAAGCCGCGAACACCGCGGCCGTCAGCAGCATGGCAGCAGACAGCACCTGAGGCGGCCCCAGGCGATGGGCGAGCAAGGGAATCAGCAAACGCACGGCCGTCACCGCGCCAGCGAAGAGGCCCAGAATTGAACCAATGGCGGACGCACTGAAACCCCGATCGTGCCCCAGCAGCGGCAAGGCAAAAGCGTGCATGTCCCAACTGGCGGACAACATCCAGTTGAGCATCAACAGACGCAGCAGCGGCATCGAGCGCAACAGGTCCCAGGCCGTTCGAGGCTTGTCGTCACCATTCGACGCCAGTGCGGCGCTGCCAACCTGCTCGGGCACCCAACGCGCGGCCAGCAAACTCGCCACAGGCAAGGCGGCCAAAACTGCAAACGCCGCACCAAAACCTGCTGCATCAATCAGCAGCCCAGCCAACACCGGTCCCAACACATTCGACAAGGCCGGTGCCAAACCCAACCAACTGAAAACCTGCATGCGCTGTGTTGCGTCGTGTGCCATCAAACCAGCAGAGCGCTGGCTGGTGATGATGCCCATGTTGGCCCCCGTGCCCGTCAGCAGCGCGGCGATACACAGCAGAGCATAGGACTGCCCAACGGCCGCCAACATGCCTCCAACAACCGCTAAACCGCAAGCCCACCACATGGGGCGGTGGTAATTCCATTTCCACATCAAAGAGGTAATAATTACCATGTTGTAAATCCATAACGGAGGTAGGCATGGCAAGACCGGCAAGAGGCGCAGAGAATTTGGAGTGGGCACGTGAAGTGCTTGCTGCGTATTCCGGTGAACGTGACCGCCGATTCC
>JBJOQO010000071.1:0-16119 GCA_046049865.1 Pseudomonadota bacterium
GCCAACACAGGCATCACGGCGATCAGCAAGTAGGCGGTGATAAGCCAGGTCCAGCAAAACAGCGGCATCTTCATCAGCGTCATGCCAGGTGCGCGCATGTTCAAGATGGTGACGATGATGTTGATCGAGCCCATGATGGAACTCGCGCCCAAGAGGTGCATAGCGAAAATACCAGCGTCCATTGAGGGGCCCATTTGCAGGGTCAGCGGGGCATACAGCGTCCAGCCCGCTGCGGGTGCGCCACCGGGCATGAAGAAAGACGACACCAGCATGATGGCCGCAGGAATCATCAACCAGAAGCTGAAGTTGTTCATGCGCGCAAAAGCCATGTCAGCCGCGCCAATTTGCAGCGGAATCATCCAGTTCGCAAAACCCACGAAGGCCGGCATGATGGCGCCGAACACCATGATGAGGCCATGCATGGTGGTGAGCTGGTTGAAGAGCTGCGGGTTCACAAACTGCAAGCCAGGCTGGAACAACTCAGCCCTAATGCCCAGGGCCAAGACGCCGCCGACCATCAGCATGGTGAAGGCGAACAACAAATACAAGGTGCCAATGTCTTTGTGGTTGGTCGCATAGACCCAACGACGCCAGCCGTGAGGATGGTCGTGCGAATGATCGTGGGCGTGGTCACCGTGGTGGTCAAGTACTGCGCTCATGGTGTGTCCTTAGGGCGTCAAATCGGTATCAGATCAAATAAAGCGTAAAGCGGATCAAGGCGCTTTGCGCGCGGCAACAATCTCGGAAGGCTGAATCACCTTGCCCGTGTTATTGCTCCACGAATTTTTGGTGTAGGTGACCACAGCCGCAATCTCGGTGTCAGACAGCTGTTTCCATGCTGGCATGGAACCACCGGCTGCGCCGTTGAGCAGGATCTGAATTTGTTTGGCCGGATCGTTCAGCACGATGGCGCTGCCGTCCAAAGGCTTGATCGGGCCCGCGCCTTTGCCGCTGGCTTGGTGGCAAGCGGCGCAATTGGCTGCATACACTTTTTCGCCGCGTGCTTTCAAATCGGCCAGCTCCCAAATCTTGCTGGGGTCGTCGGCTTTGGCGGCCATGGCTTTTTTCTGCTCACCCACCCAAGCGCTGTACTGCTCAGCGGTCACGACCTTCACGTGGATGGGCATGTAGGCGTGTTCTTTGCCGCACAACTCCGCGCACTGGCCATAAAAGTCGCCAGTTTTTTCGGCGCGGAACCAGGTGTCGCGCACAAAGCCTGGGATGGCGTCTTGTTTAACACCAAAGGCGGGCACCATCCAAGCGTGGATCACGTCGTTGGCGGTGGTGATGATGCGGATTTTTTTGTCCACTGGCACAACCAGGGGGTTATCCACTTTGAGCAGGTAGTCGTCCGTGGCAGGTGGCTTGCCGCTGTCGGACATCGCTCGGTGCGTGGCGTCCAGGGTAGACAAAAAGCCGATGCCTTCGCCTTCACCTTTGAGGTAGTCATACCCCCATTTCCACTGGATGCCGGTGGCCTTGATGGTGATGTCAGACGAGCTGGTGTCCTTCATGGCCACGACCACTTTGGTCGCTGGCAGTGCCATGCCGATCACGATGAGGAAGGGAACCACTGTCCAGGCGATTTCAACACCCACGCTTTCGTGGAAGTTGGCAGGTTTGGCGCCTTTGGACTTGCGGTGTTTGAAGATGGAATAGAACATCACGCCAAACACGGCAACAAAGATCACGCTGCACACCACGAGCATGAACCAGTGCAACCATTGCTGGTCGGCGGCGATTCGCGTCACTGCGGGGTGCAGGTCCAATTGGTTCACCGCCGGGCCGCCCGCCAGGTCACTGACCGCCCAAGCGGTTGATGTCATCAAGCTGGTGGCGGCGACGGCCAGCGCAACCAGACGGCTCGCGATTGGGGAAACCGCTCGAGGGTACAGGCTCAACCCGCGGCTGCTCGTTTTCTTCGTCGTCTTCGTCATCACTTCTGCCTCAAGTTCAAACTCAATAATCAGTTCTCGCGCTTTCACGCGTTTGGCTGTTCAGGCCGTCACCGCTTGCGCCGCCAAGGCGCCCCGCAGCTCTCGCACCAACTGCTGGCGTTGGCCGCTGCTGGCCAAAGCCCCTAACTGCAGGCACCGGCCTGCAGCATTCAATTCGACCAAACCGTTCGGTGCCCAACCCACACGCAGCCAAACAAGTCCCGCTTGCCACTGCGTCCAGCGTCCGCCTTGGCAGCGCCGAACCAGCAACTGATCGCCTTGGATGACGACCCATTCCGCATCACCGGCATGCCTGGTGTACACCACAAAGGCCAACGCCAAGGCGATCAATTCCAAACAGGCAAATGGCAGGATCAAACGCGCACCCATCTGCCAAAAAAACAACGCCACCGACAAAGACAACATCGACAGCGCACCAAACACCACCAACAACTGCCCAGGTGCCAAGCTGCAATTGCGAGCCAGCTTCCAATGTCGGCCCGAAGACAACGGCTCCAACGCTGGGCAAGATGCGCCAAGCTCTAAGCTTGGCTCCATCTGGGAAACGTTATGCCTCGGCGAGGAGGTGCTGACTGACATGTTGCGGTACTGCTTTCAACACTGATTCAACCGCTCTTTCATCGCCACCCAGATTTCAGGTAACAACTGCGCATTTTAGCCCACGCTGGGCGGCTCTGGCGGCTTCGTCGCGGACCCTGAGCGTGCCATGGTGCGCATGTCATGCACCGAGATTCGGGCCTCTGACGTCACTTTGACTCGGGGCGCGGCTTTGAAAGCGTGGCCGTAGCTGATTTCGAAATGCAGCTGCAAGCGCCCGTCCGGACCCCGCAGTGGTTCCAGCGATTGCAGAAGCTGCCGTTTCCAGCCCGGTGTGCGCAGCCCAGCAAATCGGTTTGGGTGGGCATTGCCGCCCAGGAGACGCAACTCATCCAACAATGCCTGCGGCGTGGCCCAGGTGAGCGTCAGCAGCTCTTGGTCCATCACCGGGTCGGCAAAACCTGCACGAACCAACATGTCGCCGAGGTCGTGCATGTCTACAAAGTCGATGGCGGGCGCTGGCCACTGACGCTGCTGATAGACCTGGCGCAGGCCCAAGAGGCTGCCCGGGCCCAGGCATGAAAACATCAAAAAGCCGCCAGCTTCCAAAAGACCGTGCCAACGTTCAATCACGGCCACCGGGTCGGTCGCCGCATGCAACATCATGTTGGACCAAAGCAACTGCGCCTTGGGCGATGAGGCCCCCTCCAGCAGCACGGGCTGCGGCGGCGTGGTCCAGCGTTTGGCAGACCACCAAGGAAGCTGGCGCTGCGCGGTGGTTCGTTGTTGCCAAGCGCTACTGGCCTCCACGGCAATACGCTGAGCCCGTGGATAGGCTTGCGCGAGCAACTCGTCCGCTGCACCCGCACCCGCCCACCAATCGATGATGCGCTCGGGCTGCAGACGAATCACAGCCAGCCGCTGCGCCATGCGGCGGGCAATCTCTTGATGCAACCACGGCGCACCCAAGCCCAAAGCCTGGCGCTGCAATACGCGCGACACCGCTTGGGCATCGATCAAGCGTGTGGGTGCGGGAACTTCGAGCATCCGGGAAGTATATTGACGCGGTGAGCACCTCCACACTCTTGAAATCAACCTGGCAAAGCGCCTTGGGCTTGGTCCGGGCCCAGGCTGCGCAGCTGCCCAACCAATGCGCCGTGTGCCGCAGCAGCAGTGGTCCGGGTTTTTGCGGTGATTGCCAAGCGCGTTTTGCGGCACCTCGTTTGCGGTGTGTGGGTTGTGCGGTGGCGGTCCCGACAGGTGTGAGCCGCTGCGGCGCCTGCGTTCGAGAGGCGCCCGCATTCGATTCAGCCTCGGCCGCTGTCGACTACGCCTTCCCCTGGAACACCTTGCTGGCCCGTTTGAAATTTCACGACGGGCTGGACCTCTTGCCCGCCCTGATTCCATTGATGCAAGGCGCCTACACACCCAGCAGGGATGAATTGCTGCTGCCCGTGCCGCTGAGCAACAACCGGCTGCGCGAGCGCGGCTTCAACCAAGCCTGGGAGTTGACGCGGCGCTTGGCCCAGGCAGAACCTGTGCAGGCCGACCCCCATTTGCTGCTGAGGGTGCGCGACACTCCCCATCAACTCGGCTTGACGCGAAAAGAGCGCGACATTGCAGTGCGCGGCGCATTTGCCGTGGACGCGCTGCGCCAGCCAGAAATTGCGGGTCGCCACATCACCGTCGTGGACGATGTGATGACCACCATGGCCACGGCCAATGAAATAGCCCGCGTGCTCAAACAAGCCGGTGCGGCCCATGTGCACCTGTGGTGTTTTGCGCGCACCCCTTTGTGAACCTTAGACACCCTCACCCATGTTCAACATCGTTTTGGTTCACCCTGAAATTCCGCCCAACACGGGCAACATCATTCGTCTGGCGGCCAACACCGGTTGCAGCTTGCACTTGATCGAACCATTGGGGTTTTTGATGGAAGACCGCTTGCTGCAACGCGCGGGACTGGACTATCACGAGTGGACACGTGCACAGCGGCACGCCTCTTGGTCCGCCTTTGTGGCTGCTGTCCAGCCGCCGGCCGATCGCCTATTTGCCTTCACCACCCGCGGCAGCCAGCCCTTTGCCAATGTGGCCTGGCAGGCGGGTGACTGGTTGGTGTTTGGGTCCGAGACTGCTGGCCTGCCCGCCGAATTGCGGGACTCATTTCCCAACGCGCAACGCGTGCGTTTGCCGATGCGCCCCGAGCAACGCAGCCTGAACCTCAGCAATGCCGTGGCGGTGGCAGTGTTCGAGGCCTGGCGACAAAACGGCTACGAAGGTGCGCAGGCCTGAGCTTCGTCCAGCCCCTCAACGCTCAGAACGAGCCTGGCGCCCCATCAACTTGGAGAGTGCGGCGGCCGGCGAAATCTCGCCGGCCAACACGGCCACCACACCTTGTGTGATGGGCATGTCCACCCCCAGCGATTGCGCTCGCTGCAAAACAACCGCAGCGCTGCGCACGCCTTCAGCCACGTGCCCTAACTCTTGAAGAATTTGGGGAAGTGGCAGGCCTTGGGCCAGCAACAAACCCACTTTGCGGTTGCGCGACAAGTCACCGGTGGCGGTGAGCACCAAGTCTCCCAGCCCCGACAGCCCCATGAAGGTTTCCGCCTGTGCACCCAAGGCCAAACCTAGGCGCGTCATTTCCGCCAGGCCACGCGTGATGAGCGCAGCCCGCGCGTTCAACCCGAGTTGCATGCCGTCAGCAATGCCGGTGGCAATGGCCAACACGTTTTTCACCGCACCGCCCACCTCCACCCCGACCGGGTCTTTGCTGGTGTAAATGCGCAAGCTGTCGCTGTGCAGGGCGGCCACGGCTTGTTCGCTCAAAACACTGTCGCTGCTCGCGGCCACCAAGGCGGTCGGTTGGCCGCGTGCCACTTCTTGCGCAAAACTCGGCCCCGACAGCACACCCGCGCGTAGGTCAGGCGCAAACCGGGCGGCCAACTCATGCCCAAGCAAGCTGCTGTTTTCTTGGAAACCCTTGCACAACCACAACACACCGGGGCGCGGCGCGGGGCGCTGCTGCAGTTGTTGCAACATCGCCTGCAAACCCGCCATGGGCGTGGCAATGATGACGAGGCCATCTCCCTCCGCATGCAGGCAAGCCGCGTTCAAATCAGACGTGACTTGAAGAGCGGGCGGCAACACCGCATCAGGCAAATAGCGGGCATTACGCCGCGTCAGTTGCAGGGCCTGCGCTTGATCGGTGTCACGCGCCCACAAACTCACCGGCCCTCGGTGGGCCGCAGCCACAGCCAGCGCCGTGCCCCACGCGCCAGCGCCAAGCACGGTGACGTTCATGACATTGATTAGTTCAGCGTGGGAGCGGCAGCACCGTTAGGCGCACCGGCTTGCGCACGCTGGGCCTCGAACATGGCCTGGAAGTTCACTTCGCTCAGGATGACGGGCGGGAAACCAGCGCGCGTGCACACGTCAGAAACAATGGCGCGCAAATAGGGGTAAATGATGCCGGGGCAAGCAATGCCAATGATGGCTTGCAGTTGGTCTTCCGGAATGTTGCGAATTTCAAAGATGCCGGCTTGTTTGGCTTCAATGAGGAACATGGTTTTTTCGCCCACTTTGGTGGTGACGGTGGCGGTGACGGACACCTCGTAAATGCCATCGACCACCCCGGCCGCACCCACCGCCAGGTTGATTTCAACTTGAGGCTGGGTTTGCTCCAACAAAATTTGTGGCGAGTTGGGTTGCTCCAGCGACAAGTCTTTCAGGTAAACGCGCTGAATTTGAAACACCGGCGCGTTGTTGTCAGCGGCGGTAACGGGTGTGGACTCGGCCATGGAAATCTCGCAATCTTGAATGAGGACATTTATAAAAATAAACCCCGGCAACAGCTGCTGCGGGGCGAAGGAAAGCAATTCCTACAGGGCGCGGATTATGTCTGAGCGCCGTAACAATCCGGTGACACAGGCCCCACGATCAGGCGGCCAACAGCGGCAACAGCTCGCCACGTTTGTCCAACGCCACCAAGTCGTCGCAGCCACCCACGTGGGTGTGGCCTATGAAAATCTGCGGCACGGTGCGCTGGCCGGTGATATCCATCATGGTTTGTCGCTGGGCAGGGTCCAGGTCCACGCGAATTTCTTCGATGGTGGTCACGCCACGCTGCGTCAGCAACTGTTTGGCACGGACGCAGTAGGGGCAGACCTGGGTGGTGTACATCTTGACGGCTTGCATGGTGGCGGGCTTTCTACAGGAATCAATCAAGCACTGGCTTTTTCAATGGGCAAACTGGCCTCGCGCCAGGCCGACGTACCACCCACCAACGCGCGGCTGTTTTCATAGCCCAGCTTCTTTAGCGTGGCAACAGCACGGTTGGCACGGCTGCCTGTGGGGCACAGCACCACCAGCGGCAAGGTTTTGTTTTTGGGCAGGTCGGTCGCGGTTTCCAAGCCGGCCAAAGGCACGCTCTTGGCACCCGCCGCATGGCCTTCGGCGTATTCCTTGGCTTCGCTCACGTCGATGAGCACCGCTTTTTCGCGGTTGATCAGCATCACAGCTTCGGTGGTATTCACCCGGCTCTCGCCCGCGCGTTTGCTGAACATGGGCCAAAACAGCATGCCGCCCGACACCACGGCCAGCAAAATCAAAACAAAGTTATCGACAAGAAACTTATCCACGTGAAAATCCAAGGCGCACCGGAAGAGCCCGGCAAAGTCGCGGATTATAGAATTCGCCCCTCCAAGGCGGCTCTTGTACTGACCATGCCCCTGGACCGACCCGGGGTGTTCCCATCCCGCCCCATCACTTCATCAAATCCCGTCTGCCATGTACAAACTCGTCCTGATTCGCCACGGCGAATCCACCTGGAACCTGGAAAACCGCTTCACCGGCTGGACCGATGTGGAACTCACCCCGCTGGGTGTGGAGCAAGCCAAACAGGCCGGTCGCCTGCTCAAAGAAGCCGGTTATGAATTTGATGTGGCCTACACCTCGGTGCTCAAGCGCGCCATCTGGACCTTGTGGCACTGCCTGGACAACATGGACCGCACCTGGTTGCCCGTGCAAAACCGCTGGCAACTCAACGAGCGCCACTACGGTGCCCTGCAAGGCCTGAACAAAGCCGAAACCGCCAAACAATATGGCGACGAACAAGTGCTGGTCTGGCGCCGCAGCTACGACACGCCGCCTCCCGTTCTCAGCTTTGATGACCCACGCGGCCAACGCCAAGACCCGCGTTACGCCAAGCTCAAACCCACAGACGTGCCCCTGACCGAATGCCTCAAAGACACCGTGGCCCGCGTGCTGCCATTGTGGAATGAAGAACTGGCCCCGGCCATCAAGGCGGGCCAGCGCCTGGTCATCGCCGCCCACGGCAACAGCATCCGCGCCTTGGTGAAATACCTCGACGGCACCTCCGACGACGCCATCGTCGGCGTCAACATTCCAAACGGGATTCCGCTGGTGTATGAGTTGGACGCGAACTTGAAGCCGATCAAGAGTTATTACTTGGGCGATGCGGAGGCTGCGGCCAAGGCGGCGGCTGCGGTGGCGAATCAGGGGAAGGGGTGAGGGGGAGCTGCTGCTGCTGTTCACGACTTTGTTAGTACTTTTGGCAAGTAGGTCTTTGTGTCAAAACCCCAATACCCCGCCGACAGCCCCGCCGGATTGGCCAGATCAATTCCAACCGTTACGATTGCCATGACTTCTCCTTCCAGAAGAAATGAGTTGATGGCAATCAAATTGCGGCATGTCAAAAGATTCGCCCCTCCGTCAGGGCGCTGCTGTGTCGACAACCGCATCCCCTTCGGGCCGCGGCTCACTTGGGACGGGGAAGTCCCTTTCATTTGTTGAGCGTCACGAGAAAACCGAGAGTGGAATACTGGGAATGCAAAGCATGCACTGCCCTCACAAAGGCAGAAATCGGTGCTTGTTGGAAATGCGGCCTGGAGCGTGGTGCAGATGTCCCGGTCATTAACAGCATTTCTACTCAGGCAGCAGTTTCGAAACCGAAATTGGCGCGCCTCGGTCACGCACTACCTAGCTTTCTGGTTTTCGTCGTCCTAGGCCCTGCTATTGGGCTATTTGCATTTCTGCTGGAACAACCGACTAGCAACCAGTCAGTTTTTGAATTCGTTGTACCTTTTGGGCTCATTGGCGCGTACGTTATCGGGGGGTATCCCGCCTTGTTGGCTGGCCTGTTCTATTCTCTCGCTTGCGTGGCGCTAGTGTTCGTGGTTAAGCGGATAGTTGTCAACGGTTTCATTGGCGCGCTACTTGGTGCTTGTGTCGCGCCGCTGGCAATCCTCACATGGGCGCATCTGTTAATCTCGATTCCGTCAGTGAGAGAAATGCGCATCAACGAGATCTCACCCTGGGCCGCGATAGCGGCGGTAATATGTGGCGCTATCTCGGGGTGGCTGTTCCCTGTGGGGCGTGCTTCTGTGAAAGACAAGCACTGACGCCCAATCGGGCAGCACGCGGGAGTTCGGTGTCACGGAGTTCGGTGTCCAAAGTTCGGTGTCACCCATTTCTCCTTCTCCCCCCTGGCGATCAACCTGCTGGCACATCTCGCCAACAGGACTGGCGCGGGCGTCACAGGCACAGGCCTCGGTGGCATACCGAGATTCAAGCAGTTGATGAGCACTTCCACGAGCAGCCGACACCTGGCGATTTACAAAGGCAGTTGCCATTGCGGTGCCATTCAGTTCCAAGTCGAATCCAAGTTGCCGTGACGGCACAAGCGGCATCCATGCTTGGAAAACTGGCCTTCAACCCTCACGGGGTTCGTTCTCCGCTGTAGATCCCTGACGCCCAGCATGAAGCTGGCACACGACTTGCGACAGCGTGGTGGGCTTTTGATTGCCTACCCCACCCACCCTGCGCCGCTGGCCCGTCGGTGCGTCCAAGGAGTACCTCATGATGAAAAGACGCGAACTGTTGACCGCCGGGGCTGCCCTGTTGGCGGCCCCTACCCTGGCCAGTGCCCAAGGCGGTGCCTGGCCCTCGCGGGGGCCGATCAAGCTGATTGCCCAGTTTCCGCCGGGTGGTTTGGTCGATACCGTGTCGCGTTTGATGGCGCCACATTTGTCTCAGGCCCTGGGACAGTCGGTGGTGGTGGAGAACAAACCTGGCGCGGGCGGGCTGCTCGGCACGGACTTTGTTTCTAAACAAGCAGCAGACGGCTACACCTTGCTGGTGAGCCATGCCAGCGTGCACATTTACGCCACTGCCACGCGGCGCACCATGCCCTTCGATGCAGTGGCCGATTTCACCCACATGGGCATGTTGGTCGAGGCGCCCATGGTGTTGTTGGTGCGCGGACAGTCGCCCTATCAAACGCTGGAGCAGTACCTGGCGGCTGCCAAAACCAAACCGGTGCGTTACGGCACCTCGGGCATTGGCTCGGCCAACCACCTGTACGGCGAGCTGCTGAAAATTGAAGGCAAGGCGCCCAACCACGACCACATCCCCTATCAAGGCAGCGCCCCCGCCATGCAAGACTTGCTGGGCGGCTCCATTGACAGTGTGTTTGACCCCGTCACCACCAACGTGGCCCAGTTGAAGGGAGGCACGCTGCGAGCCCTGGCAGTGTCCACCCCCAACCGTTTGCCTGCGCTGCCCAACATTCCCACCTTTGCTGAACTGGGTTTCCCCAAGCTCACGGGTTCGCAGTGGCTGGGTCTGTCGGCGCCCAAGGGCCTGCCCGCACCCATCGCGCAGCGCCTGACCGCGCTGATTCCCGAAATACTCGCCAAGCCTGATGTGGTGGCCCGGCTGGAAGAATTGCAAACCCTGCCGCGCAAGGGTGGTGTGGTGGGCGATGAGTTTGTGCAGGTAATTCGCTCGCAAATTGACACCTGGCGCGGCGTGGCCAAACTGGCCAATGTTGAAGTGATAGCCTGAGGCCCCGTTCAACCGCAGGAGCACTTCGTTTGAAACCAGAACCTATTCCTCCGCTATCACCCCGTTCAGCAGCCGAGGTGGTCAACGAGTTCCTGCGGCTGATCATGCTGCCCGACCCGGTGGCGGCCAGCCGTTACACCGCCCCGGACATGAAAATTTTGTTCACCGGCGGGCGGGCCATGAAAGCGCCCGCCGAGTGCACCAAATTCAATGCCTCGCGCTACAAGTGGGTGAAAAAACGGATCGAGCGCACCGAAACAGTGTTGGCGAACGCCGAAGAAGTGGCGCGCGGCGAAACCGTGGTGTACAGCCTCGGGACCCTTTACGGCGAGTGGCCCGACGGCACGCCTTTTGAAGGCAACCGTTACGTCGACCGTTATGTGGTGCGCCACGGCTTGATCACCCACATGGATGTGTGGAACGACAGCGCCGAATGGCTGCTGGTACGCGCCGGCCTGGCCACACTCTGACCCTAGAAACGGCGGTTGACCGCTTCATTCCGCTGGAAACACCTGATGAACATTGAGTTTTCTTCATACGACAGCCCTCACCTCTTGCGTGAAAGCGCTACACGCCCGATTGAGCTGCGGCGCGGCGCGCTAGCGGCGTTGCTCCTCCTTGCGGGCACGAGCCCGCCGCGTTGTCTCGCCTTGCCAGCCCACCGCGCCACAGCCCACTCGGGCGCGCCCAACTGCCGCTTCTAGGGTGACCGATGCCCGCCCTCTACACCGGCCCGTTACCCACGCACGGCCGTTTCGACTACCAGGCCATCTCCAAGCGAGCGCACTACCGCTGGCCCAACGGTGCGGGCCTGGCCGTCTACATCGCCTTCAACATTGAACACTTTGCTTTCGGTGAAGGTTTGGGCGCCAACATTGGCCCCGTGAGCCCGCAGCCCGATGTGCTCAACTACAGCTGGCGCGAGTATGGCAACCGCGTGGGTGCCTGGCGCTGCTTGGAGTTGTTCGACAGCCTCGGGTTGCCTGCGGCCAGCCTGATCAACACCGCGCTCTACGACCACTGCCCTGACCTCGTGGCCGCTTGTGTTGCTCGCGGCGACGAACTGGTGGGCCACGGCCACAGCAACGCCGAACGGCAAGGCGCGCTGGACGAAAGCAGCGAGCGTGCGCTGCTGTTGCACTGCCGAGAGCAAATACAAACCCACAGCGGCCAAACCCCAGCGGGGTGGTTGTCCCCCTGGATTTCTGAGAGCCTGCACACCCCCGACCTGCTCGCTGAAACGGGTTACCGCTACACGCTGAACTGGTGCCACGACGACCAACCCCTGCCCATGCGCACCCGCAGTGGCCAGCCCCTGTGGGCCGTGCCCTACCCGCAAGAGCTGAACGACATTCCCATGGTGATCGCGCGGCAAATGGACGGCAAAGATTTCGCGCAAATGATCATCGACCACCTCGATGAAATGCTGGACCAAACCCGCCCGCCCAACGCGCCGCCCTTGGTGATGGGCATCGCCCTGCACCCCTACATCGTCGGCCAGCCCTACCGGCTGCGCCACCTGCGCCGCGCCCTGCAACACCTGGCCGCCGCACGCGACGCTGGCAAGCTGTGGTTGAGCACGCCAGGTGCCATCTGCCAACACGCGGTGAACGTGGCGGGGTGAGTGCGGCGCGGCCCTCGCGAAATCGGCGGGCTATGGAACCTCTGCAAAACCCCTCGTGGATGCCGAGCGTTCGGATCGGGATGGGCTGTAAGGCGAGTTTTGCAGCCAATAGCCCCGCTATTGGCAAGAAAATCAACGCAGCAGACCGCCCGAGACCGAACGATTCGGCACCGCGAGGGGTTTTGCAGAGGTTCCCTAAGCGCTGGCAATCACCTCAAACCCACCAAAAATCATCCGCTTGCCGTCAAAGGGCATGTCCACCGATTGCAGCCGTGGGTCTTCCATTGCTCGCTTCATGCCCTCATCCCGCACCGCCCGCGAGGGCCAGGTGATCCAGCCCAACACCACGGTCTCGTCGGCTTGGCACTTCACCGCCATCGGGAACGAGGTGAGTTTGCCTTCTGGCACATCGTCGCCCCAACAGTCCACCACGGACAGGGCGCCGTGTTCCTTGAACACCGAACCCGCCACTTGGCAATGTTTCACGTAAGCATCACGGTCTGCCGTGGGCACGGCAGCGACGAATCCATCGACGTAGGTCATGTTGGTTCTCCTGTGAACAAAGGTGGCGCAAGGGCAGTCCGTGCGGCGTGATCGACAAACTCAGCGCGGGTCTACCCACAGGGCCTCAAAATCAAACGACAACTGTCGGTGATGTCGAATGGACAGCAGGTAAACCTTGTCGTCGATGAACGCGTACAGCAAGAGGTAGTTTGACATCACGTACTCGCGAATGTCACCGTCTTTGCGGATGGAGCGAAGTTGGCTGCGCAAGCGATTCAACCCATTGCTGGCTTCGATGGACAGAATGGGACGTTCAAAAAAAAGGCGTCCCATGCCAGGGAAACGTTCCAAGTTCGGGATGACGGTGTCACTCAGTTCGTCGAGCAATGCATCGAACGCCTGGGACGCTTCGGCCTCCAGCAAGAAACTTGCTACCTCTTGGAGATTGCGCTCAAAGTTGGCAGTGAATTTGACGGTGTGCCGGCTTGCCACGTCGCGCTCGCAATCAACCCATCTTTTTTGCTGCACGGCGGCGCTTCAAAGCCGCCAAAGCCACCCGCGCCTCTTTGACATGGCCCGCAGCCACATCGGCCAGCCCTTGAGCGGCATCGTCAATCAGCCGCAGGTGAATGCGCTCGCGTTCCAACTGGTGGTAGTAGTGCAGCCGATGCGCGTCGATCAGGGCGACATAACTCTCACCGTTTTTGGTGATGATTTTTTCCGCCCCGGCTTTGACTTGGTCAGCCAGCTCGGAGAGGTTGGCCCGCGCTTGGGACAAGGGGATGACGTCGTTGATTGAGAAGGCCATGGCAGCTCCGAAATGCGCTTATGACGTACAGAATTTTGCACATCATACGCGCACCAGCTTTTTACCCCAACGCTCCCTCAATCTCCTCCCTCACCTTCTCGGTGAGTGCCCGTCTATCCAAGTGACGAGTGCCTTCCGGGGGGAGCACCCGCACGGACACGCGCAGCTTGGACGCCGAGGCCACCATCCAGAGCGACTGCAACAAGGTGGTGTCGCCCACATAAGCTGCAGCCGCGCTGATGGTTGACGTGGCGTCCGAATAACGCAAGGCGATGGGTTGCACCGGCGTTTCGGTGGCGATGGCGGCTTGCAGCAAATTGGCGTGGAAGGGCAACAGGGCGTGGCCGTCGGCGGTGGTGCCTTCGGGGAAGATGGCCACGGCATCACCGGCTTTTAATGCCTCGGCGATGTGGTGCACCACACGCAGCGCATCGCGCTTTTTTTCGCGTTCGATGAAGAGGGTGCCACCGCAGGCCACGATCCAGCCGAGCACAGGCCAATGCTTGACGTCAGACTTGGAGACAAACCGCACCGGGTGCGCGGCGATGATGGCCATGATGTCCAGCCACGAAATGTGATTGGCCACCACCAGCACCGGGCCACTGCGCACGCTGCCGGTGGTGTGCACCGAGATGCCCAAACAATGCAGCAGGCCGACGCACCAACGCTGCACTTGTTGCAGCCGCGCGGGACCACCCAGGAAGGGAAACAACAAGCCGCAGCGCAAGACGGCTTGCACGATGTGCAGCAAGACGCGGAACAAGCGCCAGAGGGCTTTCAGAAAAACAATCATGAGGGTTGGCGCAAACTGCGGTCAATTGCCTCAACGTTGTTATGCAGGTTCAAAGCGCGGCACCACCCGCGGATTCAGCCAGTTCAAACGCCACCTGCCCCGCCACCACCGTGTAGCGCACGCGGCCCGGCACTTCGTAGCCGGAGAAGGGGGAATGTTTGCCTTGGCTGCGCAGCTCAGAGGGTGCGACCACCCAGCGGGCGTTGGCGTCGAACAAACACAGGTCGGCCATGCCGCCCTCTGTGAGGCGGCCCGCGCTGCTCGCCAGTGAACCCAAGGCGGCACCGATGACTTTCACGGGCGAACTCGTGACCGTGGCCAGGGTTTGGTGCAGCGGCAGTGACTGCTCTTGCCCCCATTTGAGAGCCAAACTCAGCAGCAACTCCAGGCCGGTGGCACCGGGTTCCGCTTCAGCGAAGGGCAGGTTTTTCGCGTCTTCATCGACCGGCGTGTGGTCGCTGACCAGCGCATCGATGGTGCCGTCCATCAAACCTTGGCGTATGGCGTCGCGGTCGCGCTGCTGGCGCAGCACGGGGGTCAGGCGCATGTCGGCGTTGAAGTAACCAATGTCCATCTCGGTGAGGTGCAATTGGTTGATGCTGACGTCGCAGGAGATGGGCAAACCTTCCAACTTGGCCGCACGCACTAAATTCACCCCGGCGGCACTGCTCAAGCGGCACAAATGGACCCGGGCACCCGTGACACGCACCAGCTCAAACAAGGTGTGCAAGGCCACGGTTTCGGCGATGACGGGCACGCCAGACAAACCCAAACGGGTGGCCAGTGGGCCGCTGGCCGCCACCCCTTTGCCCAGGTAGGGGTCTTGCGGACGTAACCACACGGTGTAGTCAAACGTGGCGGCGTACTGCAAGGCGCGCTGCATCACCAGGGTGTCAGGAATTTGCACCTCGGCTTGCGAGAAACCCACACAACCGGCCTCAGAAAGCTCGGCCATCTCGGTGAGAGTGTCGCCGGCCAGGCCGCGCGTGAGTGCGCCCAGCGGATAGACACGGGCTTGGTTGAGGTTCCGAGCGCGGAATTTCAGCATCTCCACAAGGCCGGGCTCGTCCAGCGGCGGGTCGGTGTCGGGCGGGCAGACCAAACTGGTCACCCCGCCAGCCAGCGCCGCGGCCATTTCGCTTTCCAGCATGCCTTCGTGTTCATGACCAGGCTCGCGCAATCGGGCGGCCAGGTCCACCAACCCCGGGGCCACGATGAGGCCGGAGGCGTCCAAGGTGCGCTGCGGAGAAAAGTCCGGGTGGCTCTTGCCGATGGCGACGATGCGGCCGGCCGCGATGGCCACGTCGCCGATGGAGTCCAGCCCAGAGGCGGGGTCGATCAAGCGGCCGTTTTTGATGAGCAGTTTCATGTCAAGCCTCGTTCCCCGCAATGATGGACATCACCGCCATGCGCACCGCAATGCCGAAGGTCACCTGGGGCAGGATGACACTTTGGCTGCCATCGGCCACACGCGAATCAATCTCCACGCCCCGGTTGATGGGGCCAGGGTGCATGACGATGGCGTCCGATTTGGCGTGTTGCAGCTTTTCCGGCGTGAGTCCGTAGTTCTTGAAGAACTCGCCTGCGCTGGGCAGCATGGCCCCGCTCATGCGTTCGTTTTGCAAGCGCAGCATGATGATGACGTCCACGTCTTTGATGCCCTCCACCATGTCGTGGCACACGCGCACACCCATCTCTTTTAAATCACCCGGCACCAATGTTTTGGGGCCCACAGCGCGGATCTCGGGCACGCCGAGGGTGGTGAGCGCATGGATGTCGGATCGCGCCACGCGCGAGTGCACCAGGTCGCCCACGATGGCCACACGCAGCTGGGTGAAGTCCTTCTTGTAGTGGCGGATGGTGTACATGTCGAGCAGCCCCTGGGTGGGGTGGGCATGGCGGCCATCACCCGCGTTGACCACATGCACATGGGGCGCGCAGTGCTGCGCGATCAAATAAGGCGCACCGCTTTCGCTGTGGCGCACCACGAACATGTCGGCATGCATGGCCGAGAGGTTGGCAATGGTGT
>JBJOQO010000072.1:0-15916 GCA_046049865.1 Pseudomonadota bacterium
ATATTTCTGACTCGCGACACTAGGTCACCCCACCAGCCCGTCGCACACCGTCGGGTAACGCAATTTCAGGCGCAGTTCGTTTTTGAGCCTGTCATTGCGCAGACGTCTCGATTCGCTCATAAAGCTCAGCATCATGGGCGAGAGTTGAGCCTGTGCTTGCTCCCTGGAGATTCGGTGAGGGCGAGGCAGCCCAACCATGTCGGCAGCCAAGTCGAAATAGTCACCCATCGTGAGTTCGGTGTCGTCACACACATGTACTGCACGCTGTGCACGGCCACGGAACAGCGCAGCAATGCAGGCGCGGGCCAGATCGTCGGCGTGAATGTGGTTGGTATAGACGTCGTCCTGCGCTTGCAGCACGGGGGTTCCCCGCTCCAGCCGTTCACGCGGATGGCCACCCACCCTGTCGGTGGCATAAATTCCAGGAATGCGCAGCACGGTGGTGACCACGCCATGTTTGCGGCCAAACCAGCGGATTTGCTGCTCGGCATCCACCCGCCTCACAGCGCGAGGTGTTTGTGGATTCACGGTGCGCGCTTCATCAAACCGTTCGCCATGGCAGTGGCCGTAGACGCCTGTGGTGCTCCCATAAACCAGATGCTGCAACCGATTGGGGCGGCGCGCCAAAGCGCTGAGTAAGTTGGTGGTGCGGGTGTCATGCGTCCCCGCATTGGGGGGTGGAGCCAGATGCAATACGGCGTCGGCCAAACCGGCCAGCCGAGCCAAGCTATGGGGGGCGTCCAAATTGCCCAGCAGCGGGACCACACCCGCCGCCCGAAGCATCTCGCAGCGCTCGGGACTGGAGGTCAAGGCCAGCACACGCACTTCGCTGTTGAGCAACTTGACCACACGCATGCCCACATCACCGCAGCCGATGATGAGCAAGGTTCTGGAGGACGGACGGGTGGTTGCAGGCGACATCGGTCGGCAGAATAACCTCTGCGTTCTTCACCGCGAGAACGACGCTGGGTGAAAGTGCGGGAAAATCCCGATCCGTACAGAAAAGACTGTCTCCGAGACAAACCCCACAAACCATGACCTTCACCGTCACCCTCTCCCCCAGTGGTCGCCAATTCACCGTCGAACGCGACGAAGCCATTTTGCTCGCGGCCATCCGCCAGGGCGTGGGCCTGCCCTATGGCTGCAAAGATGGCGCTTGTGGATCGTGCAAAAGCAAACTGATCGAAGGCCGTGTGATCCACGGTGCGCACCAGAGCAAAGCCTTGAGTGCAGCGGAAGAAGACGCGGGCTGGACGTTGACATGCCGCGCCGCCGCACAAACCGATGTCACCCTAGAAGCCCGCACCGTGGTGGGTGCAGGTGAGGTCGCTCCCCGAAAAATGCCGGCGCGAGTCGGCAGCTTGGAAAAGCCCACCGCCGATGTGGCGGTGCTACGTTTGCAGATGCCAGCGACCGAGGCCTTCGTTTACAAGGCGGGTCAGTACATTGACGTCTTGCTGCGTGACGGTGCCAAACGCAGCTATTCCATGGCCAATGCACCGCAACGCCAAGCCGAGGTGTTGGGCACCGGTCAACCGGGCATTGAATTGCACATCCGCCACATGCCTGGAGGCAAATTCACTGACGCGGTGTTCAGCACACTGAAAGAAAAAGACATCCTTCGAGTTGAAGGCCCTTTTGGCAGTTTTTACTTGCGTGAGGACAGCAGCAAGCCCATGGTCCTGTTGGCCTCTGGAACAGGCTTCGCGCCGATCAAGGCATTGATTGAACACATGCAGCACCACAACATCCAGCGGCCTGCGGTGCTCTATTGGGGCTGCCGCAGCAAAGCCGACCTGTATTTGCACGAGTGGGCCTTGAACGCGGCGTCGCAGATGCCGAATTTGACCTATGTACCCGTGTTGTCCGAACCGAAAGCCAGCGATGATTGGTCAGGCCGCACAGGCTTCGTCCACCAAGCGGTGATGCAGGATTGGCCAGACCTGTCGCAGCACCAGGTTTACGCCTGCGGTGCGCCAGTGATGGTTGACGCGGCCAAGCACGACTTGGTAGAGCGCTGCGGACTGCCCGCGTCAGAGTTTTTCGCTGACTCGTTCACAACCGCTGCGGACACTGCACTGGTTGCAGGCTGACAGACGCGCGATTTCAGGCTGGCCCGGGCCTGGGCCGGTAAAAAGTCACTCTTGGCGTCGAATGAAACTGGATTGTTTGGCGTCGTCCGCGTAGAAAAACTCCACCTGCCCACGCCGCCAGGTGCCCAGCCAGACCATGTTGGCGGTGAAGGCGTCGTGGTCTTTGGCACTGAACGGATTGGTGTAAGTGGTGACCACGCCTTGGTAGGGACGCTCTTTGTTCTCCAGCGCATGTTTGAGCGTGTCGCCATTGATGGTGCCCTTGGTTTGAAAGGCGGCGAACAACATCAGGTGCACCGCGTCATAGGTTTGGGCTGCTGCCATCAAGGAACCAATGCGTTTTTCTTTGGAGTACTTGAAGTAACGCAGCAGGAACGAAGAGCGGCGCTCATTGGCGGCATCTTGAATGACGGTTTGCGCCATCATGGTGCCCTCCAGCACATCGCTACCGGCTTTCTCCAAAACACTGCGAAACGACAAGGGCCAGGGTGCGAAATAGGGCACTTTCCAACCTGCTTCGACACGACTCTTCGCCGCCACGGCTTGCTCCGGACCCACGGTGTACACCACGATGGCTTCGGCACCCGCATCGCGGGCCTTACGCATCTCGTCAGTTAGCGTGGTGACGCCCAGCGCAAAACGAATCACCGCCACCGGGGTGACGCTGTGTTTGCTTAACTCGGCGGTCAGGTCTTTCACACCGCCCTCTCCATAACCAGTGGTGTCGGCAAAAATAGCCACACGTTTAATCTTGCGTCTTTCAACAATCTCGTTGATGAGAAAGCGTGCGTTGATGTTGTCTGGCGGAGCCACCCGAAAGATGTAACTCTCGGCTGGTGGGTACTTGGTGGTCACCGCTGTCCCCTGAGAGCACGGCACCATCAACAGGTGCTTGTTGGTTTGAAACACATCAAGGGACTTCATCGCCACCCCGGTGTTACAAAACCCAATGGTGAAGGTCACTTTTTCCTTGAGCACCAAGTCTTCGGAGACTTTGCGTCCTTCATCGGGATTGGCTTTGTCGTCACGAATCACCAACTCCAGCGGCCGTCCCAACAAACCGCCTGACTCGTTGATTTCCTTGACCGCCAGTTCTGCCCCCAAACGAACACTGTTGCCAAAGTCAGCCGACCCCCCAGTGAGCGGCGCGATCAAACCGACGCGCACCGGAGCCCCTTGCAACCCAGCAGGAGCCGGTTGACTCAACGCAGCCAAGGGCAACAACAAAACGCTGGCAGCAACCCAAGTGAAAATTTGGTGTGATTTCATGGGAATCCGATTGAAATAATTTCAGCCGAGACTAAGTCCACGGACGCTTAAACACAACCTCGACGACCCCACTGGGCGTGACACCTACGTAGATTTACGCAAACTAATTTGCGCAAATCAAAGCGCAGTCCTCACGGGCGGCATGATCCAGCGTAGCCCCAACTGTTCGGCCAGCACCGCCATCAATTCAGCTGGGTCTAGGGGTTTGGCCAAAAAAGCATTGGCCCCAGCAGCCAGACTGAGTGCACGGTCGTTGGCCGTCGCGTTCGCCGAAGCCACCACCACCCGAAGCTGGCTCAGAGACGGCTGCAAACGAATGCGGCGCGTGGCTTCCAAGCCATCCATCACGGGCATCATCACATCCATCAGCACGAGGTTACAGGGGTTTGCGGCCAAATGCACCAGCGCTGCTTGCCCATTGCCGGCTGCGTGCACCACAAAACCGAGACCAGCCAGGATGCTGGACAGTATCTCGCAATTGCCTGGAACATCGTCGACTACCAACACCCGCCGCGCTTGTCCCACATATCCGACAGCCAGCGGTGCGCCTTGCGACAGCACCACACCGCCCAGCGGCAAGTCCAGTTCAAACCAGAAGGTGCTGCCTAGGCCCGGTGCGCTTTGCACTTGAATGTCTCCACCCATCAGGCGCACCAATTGCCGACTGATGGCCAGCCCAAGCCCGGTACCTCCTTCGCGGTGGCGTGCCCCACCACCTTGCTCGAAAACGCTAAACAAGCGTTCCATCTGATGGGACGCAATGCCGATGCCGGTGTCGCGGACCTCAAAGCGCACACACACCCTGAGCTCTTGCGAGCGCGTGGTTCGAACAGCCAATACAACACGCCCCTCGTCGGTGAATTTGATCGCGTTGCCCAGCAGGTTGATCAGGATTTGACGCAGTCGCTTTTCGTCCGCTACCAAGCAGTCAGGCAAATCGGGTGCCACGTCAAGTAGCAGCGCAAGGCCCTTGTCTTGGGCCTGAATGCTCAGGATGTTGATCACCTCATGCAAACAATTTGGCACAGACATCGGCTGGGTGTACAGCTCCGCTTTGCCGGCCTCGATGCGCGCCAGATCGAGGATGTCCACGATCAGGGTGAGCAGGTGTTCGCCTGCCTTGTAGATGGTGTCCAGGCCCGTCTCTTGTTTCGGCGTGAGTGTTCGGTCCAACCTCAGCAGTTGCGCGTATCCCATGATGGCATTGAGCGGTGTGCGCAACTCGTGGCTCATGCGAGCGAGGAACTGCGACTTCGCGTTGCTGGCGTCTTCGGCTTTTTCTTTGGCCAGGCGCAACTCACCGGTGCGCTCACGCACAACATCTTCCAAATGGTCGCGGTGGTTAGCCAGCTCGGACTCGCGCTCATTCAACACACTGATCATGCGGTTGAATGCATTTGCCATGGCGGCAATGTCGCGGGGGCCATGCACCTGGGCAATCACGTTCGGCTCGCCGCGCTCAGTACGCTCCATGGCCCCTGAGAGCGCGGCCAGCGGCGCGGTCAACCGTCGAGACAGCGCACGCACGGCCACGAAAAAGCACAGCGCAAAAAGAATGGCCGTCCCCAAGCTCCAAAGAAACAGTTCTCGCTGGGTGCGCTGCAGGGTTGCTTTGCTCAGCAACACCCGCACATATCCCAACAATTCAGGTGGACGCTCTTGCACGTCAAATGGGCTGGTCTCTGGCCTGGTCCAAACCGGTGCGACGAACGACCAATCACGGGATGTCTCACGTTCGGTGCGAGCCCCTTCGGCGGGTGCAAAGGTGGGCGGCTGTTGAACGCGCTCAGCGGCATCAGGTGGCAACTTATCCGACAGGAGACGTCCATCCGCGCTGCGCACCTCAACCCCAATGACGTCGGGGAACGACAAGGTTGAACGCACTGCGTCTGCCGCATTGTCTGGCGCCGCATAAACCAGTGCCAGCGAACTGTTGGCAGCCAGCGAGGCCGTGATACGTTCCCCCTGGTCCACCAATACGCGGCGCAGGTGTTGACCGCTCAACCAACTGGTCAACAATGAAATCGACAAGACCAAGGCCACCGACCCGAGCGCCACCCCGGCGCTCAACTGCCGCCTGAATGTGGCGGTGCGCGCGAAACGCCTCCACCAACGTTGGTGCCAACGCTGCCCAGCCAGTGGCACCTCCGCAGCATCGACGACAGTGGTGAGAGGTCGGTCTGTCATGACGCGCACGATGCCCAAAGTTTTGCTTCGAATGTGGTCATTCATGACTCCGGAAGCACCAGGTCGAAACGACCCACAGAGAGGTCCAACCCCAAATGCGAGGCCGTGCGTGAGTTCACCGCGCTGCGCAACTCGCGCAAGGCCAGTACACCGTCAAAGGCTTTTCCTCCTGCCATCTGGCGCAGCGCAGATTCCGCCAATGCGCGGCCCATCCCTCTGTTGTCGGGAAATGGGGCCATCAAGACGCCTCGTTTGACATGGGCCAAGGTGCTGGACAGCAGCACCAACTGACGTTTCCAAGCCTCGCTCAAGACCAGCGGCAATACAGCGCTGTCTTCCACAGTGGTCGTGTCCTGCGCCAGCCAAAGCGCATCGCGTTTGGGATCCATAGCGGCCAAGGTCTGTTCGTGCTGACGCAGCGACGTGGTCAAGTCCAATGCTTCAAGGGCATTCAACTCCAACCCCAGCTGACGCGCGGACTCACGCGCCAGTTTGATCAGCCAGGCATTTTGTCGCGGATCAAACACCACATGCACACGCTGCGCCATCGGCATCACCCGACGCCAATTGCTGAAAATTACACCAGGATAAGGAGCCAGCGAGTGAGTCGCAAAAACGCGGGACGTGGTCTCCGGCACACCCAACACACCACCCAATACCACCGCAAGCCGCTCGTCCAGCCGAGCCGCCATATTGAGGCCTTGTCGGCCCAGTGCAATGACCAAGCGCACATCACGCCGTTGTAGCTCGTCCGACACCTCAACGGGGGTCCGCCGTGCAACCAGTGCCACGCGAACGACGCGGCCGGGCAAACGGTCTTCTATGCCGTCCACGATTTGACCGAATACGCTGCGAAACGGCTCGTCCACGTCCGGGAAAAGAACCGCCACCATACCCGCTGCCGGTTGCGCTCGAAGACCCAAGGAGGCTGCAAAACCGACCAACGCACAGCCAGCCAGGTGCCGACGTGTGATCGAGTAAGGGGAGCGCTGTGAGGTCAAAACGGGCCAGTATGAAATTGGGCGGTTTGAGGGGTTTGGAACCTATCCGTCAATAAGACAGCCCTGCGCCTGGGTTGCTACTCATTGATGCCGGTTTAGCCCCAAGAAACTGCGCTACTGTACCCAAAACCCGTCCCACTCAAGCAGTGAAAAAACCACTTCCGGAACTGTCTTGCGCTGACGCACAATCGCGAACTCAACCGACGAGGAGCCTGACTTGCAACGCGTGACATGCATCCGCTGGGCCACCGGCACCATCGCCACACTGCTGTGCTTGCAAAACGTCTGGGGCCAAACAGCGCCCCGCAGCGACGAGGACGATCTGGCTTCGATCTACGGCGACAAATCCACCATCAGCCTGGTCACCGGCAACCGGCAACCACTACGCCGAGCGCCTGCCGTGGCCACGGTGATCACCGCGCAAGACATCGCCGCAATGGGGGCTAAGGATTTGGATGAGGTGCTGGAGACGGTGCCAGGGATTCATGTGGGGCGGAACAATGCGGGCTACAACCCGTTGTATGTGATCCGTGGTATTTACAGCGAGTTCAACGCGCAGACACTTGTTTTGCACAATGGTGTGCCGATGACGACCATGTTCATCGGCAACCGCGGCCTTCTATGGGCCGGGCTACCCGTCGCCAACATCGCACGCATCGAAATCATTCGTGGCCCGGGCTCTGCACTTTATGGCGCTGACGCCTACGCAGGCGTCATTAATGTTGTCACCAAGTCGGCTGCCGATATGCGAGGCAGTGAGGTCGGACTGCGAGTTGGCTCGTTTTCAAGCCGTGAAGCATGGGCGCAGCATGGCGGGAAACTGGGTGCGGTCGACATCGCCGGATATCTGCGGATTGAGCGCACCGATGGCTTCAAACGGACGATCAACGCCGATGCCCAAACTCAACTGGACGGCCTCTTTGGAACCCAAGCGAGTCTGGCACCTGGGTCCGTCAACACGGGACACGAGGCTGTCGATGCCAACATCGAGCTTGCACTGGGCAATGCCCGGCTGCGCGCCGGGTACAAACTACGTGACAACGTGGGCACAGGTGCGGGGGCTGCTTCCGCGCTCGATCCTGTTGGAAAGGGCCGCACAGTACGCAGCAATATCGACTTCAGTTGGAATGATATTGAACTGACATCAGATTGGAAGCTGGGACTTACAGGCAGCTTGTTTCGTTATTCCAACGAGTTCCCCTCGCCTCTTCAACTTTTCCCACCGGGCGCGTTCGGTGGCGGCTTCCCCAACGGCGCGTTTGGTGCACCGAACACCTGGGAAAAACAGCTGCGGCTGGCGCTGGCCGCCACCTACGGTGGCTGGCAAGGCCATCGTCTGCGTTTGGGATTGGGCGCGGACGATGTCAATATGTATCGGACTCAGGAGTTCAAGAACTTCAGGCTCATTCCGTCTGGCCCCTTGACCGGTCTACCTACGCCAACCCCGGGTGCACAGATTAGCGAATTTCCAGTAGTCGAGTCCTTCTCCACCCCGCAACGGCGCAAAGTGATTTATGGCTACATCCAGAACGAATGGAGTTTTGCTCGCGACTGGACCCTGACAGGTGGCGTGCGCCACGACCGATATTCGGACTTTGGTGGCACCACCAATCCACGGCTCGCCGTCGTGTGGGATGCCGGCGTGAACATCACCGCCAAGCTGTTATTCGGTCGGGCTTTCCGTGCCCCCTCGTTCTCAGAACAGTACAGCATCAACAACCCGGTGCTGCGTGGCAACCCAGCGCTAAAACCCGAAACCATCAGCACCACAGAGGCGGTCCTCGCCTGGCAGGCGAGCCGGGACAGCCACATCCAACTGAGTTTTTTCAATTACGAGATGAAGGACATCATCCGCGCCATCACTGCTGGCGGAGGCACCCAGCAGTACGCCAATACCGGCAGGCAAAACGGTCATGGCTTTGAACTAGAAGCAACCCAGGACATCAATCGCAACCTGCGAATTGCAGGGCACTATGCCTACCAGCGTTCAACTGACAAAACCAGCGGTGGTGACGCGGGCTATGCTCCACACCACCAACTGTTTGGGCGCATCGACTGGACGGCATCGGAGGGCTGGGTCTTGAGCTCCCAGTTCAAACATGTGGGTGACCGTGCTAGACCCGCTGGCGACACCAGGGCACCCATTGCAGACTACACCACGGTGGATTTGGTCTTGCGCTCGCGGCAACGCTCAGCGGGTTGGAATTTCAGCCTTGTCGCGCGCAATATATTCAACGCCGATGTGCGTGAGCCCAGTTTGGCACCTGGCACCTCTATTCCAGGGGATTTGCCTATGGCGCCGCGCGCACTCAATTTGTCAGCGAGTTATCGCTTTTAGCGTATCGCCAACATCACAACGAGCGGGCTGTGTCAAACAAGGAACACGCTGTTCATTTTGTTCCGGTCTTGTAGTCGCCCCAAGATCTTTTTTCATGGCCGAGGTAGTTGATGTGGGCACATGACAAGGGAAGTAGGGTTCCCTCTGGTTCGTCACTGGCATTGATGTAGCAGGGAGTCATACCTGCCAAAAATAGGTGCACCACATAGAGGTAAAACTCCTGTCGGCTAAAGCCCATATCCAACGATATGGCGGCGGCCAACGCTGCGTAGTTGATCTTGAGACGCCAACGGCCTTCCCGCAGTACATCATCGACCCGAAAGGCAAGTTGGAGATGTTTTCCCTGATCCAGTCCAAGTTCTCGTACCAACGACATCAGTGGTTCAATTCGCTCGTCTTCGGATGTCAGAGGCCGGCCGTATCCACCAATCCCCCTAGAAATCGCCAGGTGCTCCTTAACCACCACCTCCAAAGATAAGCCTTCCGCCGTTCTATCGAGTGCCTTGACAAAAAAATCATAGGCACTCAATCCCGGGCCAAGTCCATAGATGCGAGCCTCGGAAACCGCAACCGCTGCAGCCATACCAAGAGCACCGGTGCTCCTGGTCGTACCACTCAATGCCGCCACGCGGTTGTTCCATATCCGTGAGTCGGGATAGCTGGTGCAAGTCCAGATCGCCTGAAGCACACGCAACTGGTTTGTCGAGAAACGACGGTTCGTGATACCGAAGACATTGAGTTCAAACCAGTCCATGTCTTTGAGGTCACGATGCAAATCATGCCCGCGAAATATGGCTTTAGTGCCGAGCCAGCCTCCCACCCGACTGCGGACACGATCGGTTGCACCCTCAAGCAAAGCATGCTTCTTCATTGCGCGTCCTTCTCAGCCGGATCCAACTCAAGCCCAAAGAAAGGAAATGTCTTGTGCCCAAATCGACGTTGTTCCAACGCATGCGCAGCTGCCCCCGGTAGTCGCAACAAGAGGTAGAACATTTCGCCCTCTTCCGGTGAAAACTCCAACTCAGAGAGAGCTGCGGCGGCGACGCCCGACATGGCCAGCGGGCAACCCGCAGCCGTTTCAAGCGAGTCAAGTTGGCTTTGAAGCCAACGGACTTTTCCGGCGCCGCTGCAATCGGCCAATTGTTCTAAGGTTTTTTTGACGACGGTCGACGTCGATGTGCCGTATGGGTCAAAGCCGGGTGGCCGCTCTACAGCGGGCCAAACATCTGTTGGTTGATTGCTAGACGTATTGATGAGCGCATCTCGCCATTGATCAAAATCGGTTTCACATGAACGCCACAACTCCATCGCGAGAAAAACTTCGCGTGCACCGGTGTATTGGCCTGCGCCCACGGCCAAAGCAGCCATGAGACATGCGGCAGCCGTCGAGCCGCCACCCCCCCCGCACATCGCGGCATGCACAGACGGATCGCGTGGCCCTGGATTCATGAGCGCGACGGCCAACGTCTCCAACAACCTCGCCTGATCTGGACTCGGCGGTTCGCCCCGGAACAGCAAGTAAAACATGTCCACCCAGCGCGCTTGTCCGAGCATCTCTCCGTACACGTCAAACCCGTGACAGCGGGCCTGCTGGGTAGCGAAGGGGTTATCCGGCTCAGGAATCTCCTGCCAGATGTGCGTCTGGACGCGCTCTACTGTCGTATCGCTGCTCATGTGATGTCTCCGCGCGTCTCACAGCAGGCTCATACCACCATCAACAGCGATCTCTTGACCAACGACGTACGAAGCATCGTCACAAGCCAAAAACAACGCCACCCTCGCCACCTCCTCGGATTCACCGAATCGCTTGGACGGTGATTTACTTTGAATTTCCTCTTTGACCGCGTTTTCAACGTTGCTTGGCAAACCGAATTTGCCCCAAATGGGCGTGGCGATCGGGCCGGGGCTGATCGCGTTCACACGGATACCTCGTCCGATCAGTTCAAGCGCCAGCGTCTGCGTCAACGATCGCAGTGCCGCCTTAGATGCTGCGTAGACGCTGAAATTGGGAGACCCCATTTGGTTGGCAATAGAGGTGGTCAGAATCACGGACGCGCCAGGAGCAAGCAGAGCCAGTGCTTTCTGAATGGTGAAGAAAGCGCCTTTGAAGTTGGTTGTCACCACTTGGTCGAAGTGCGCTTCGGTCACTGATTCGAACGGCGCCGGACCCGGAACTCCAGCGTTGACGAACAGCACATCCAACTGGCCCCAGCGGCTCTTGATGTCAGCCATCAGACCTTCGATGTCGGAGATGCGGCTGGCGTCGCTTTGTAAGGCCAGAACCTCCCCGCCCAGAACAGATCGCGCCGATTCAAGGGTCACCGCATCACGTCCGGTGATGGCCACACGCGCGCCCTGCTCCACAAACAACTTGGCCGTGGCCAAGCCAATGCCACTGGTGCCACCGGTAATGAGTACGCTTTTTCCTGCCAGTTTTTTCGTTGCAGCCATCATCAATCTCCCAAAGTTCCCAAAGTTTTCATCCGCACATTCATCGGCGGCACCTGTTCACCATCAATGCGCACATCCAGCAGCGTGGGGCCGCGCCGGGTGAGCAGAGCGTTGAAGTCCAGAGCATCCAAATCCTCGGGCGTGCGGATGACTTGTCCATGGATGCCCATGGAATGGGCCATTGCAGCGTAGTCCACTTGAGGCAACTCAAATCCGATGGGCTCGGCTTTGGCAAGCCGCTGGCCGTGTTTGACCATGCCGAGTGCGCCGTCGTTGAGCACCACGTACACCACGGACAGGCCCAGCTCGGCGGCGACGGTAATTTCTTGCCCACTCATCAAGTAGCTGCCGTCGCCCGTGAAGCACACCACGGGGCAACGCGGGTTGCCCAGGGCAATGCCCACGGCAGAGCCTATGGCCCAGCCCATGGGGGCAAAGTCCATGGTGACGCGCAGCCAACTGGAGCGGCTGGTGCGCTGCTCGTTGCGCTCGGTGTCGGGCTTGGCACGGTTGCGCCGGTCGCCGGGGGCCAGGTAGTGCACGGCCCAGGCTGCGCTGTTGCCAGCGTCGGCCACAAAGCGTGTGTGTGGTGGGCAACGGCGGGCCAAGGTCGCCATCAAGCGCTGCGGTTTGACCGGCGTGCTGTCACTGCCGATGGCTTCAGGCTGGTCAAGCATGGCCTCATAGCTGGCTTGCTCAACCTGGGGCTGGCGAAACGGCAGCACGGTGGCAGGTTGGCTGTTGGCCTTTTTGGCGAGGCGATTGAGTGAGTTCAGTAACTGCTCGCACACCGCGCTGATGCGGCCTCGCACATGCAGCCGGGCCATGGGGGAGCGCATCAGGTTGTCGTCGCAACAATCGACATGCACCAGGCGGCTGTTGAGCAAGCTGGCCGACCAGCCCCCGCTGTTGAATTCGCCGAAACCGGTGCCCAGCGCAATGACGAGATCAGGCTCACTGGCCAGAATCTCGCGCGCCAGGGTGTGACCGCCAAAACCAAACACGCCACAAAAGCGGGGGTGCCGGGCGTTGATGAAACCTTTGCCATCGGGTGTGGTGATGAAATGCGCGTCGGTCAATTCGACCAACTGCATGAGTGTGTCGATGGCTTCGCCGCAGCCATCGCCGATCAACCACACGGGCCGCTGCGCCTGGGTCAACAAAGACGCGAGGGTCTGTGTGGCATTCAAATCAACCAGCGACGAGTTGCGGTTCAACAACCCCGCGAAGTCGGGCTCTTCCTGCGACGGCGTGACGTTCTGGCGCAGGATGTCAACCGGAATCGACAAGTGGCTGGGCCCCATAGGCGCCTGGTGCGCCTGCATCAACGCATTGAACAACTTGGTGCCGACCTGATCCACATGCGACACCAGCGAGTTGTAGCGCGTGCAGTGGCGGAACATGCCTATGGTGTTGATGCCGGTACAACTGGATTCCTGCAAGGCACCTTTGCCGAATGAATGAATCGGCGGTTGGCCGGTGATGACCAGCATGGGCACATTGTTGTCGTAGGCGCAGGCCACCCCTGTGATGAGATTGGTGGCGCCAGGGCCTGACGTGGCAATGCACACACCGATGCGCCCGGTCTCTCGGGCATAACCGTCGGCCATGTAGGCTGCACCGCACTCATGGCGTGCGACAACAGCTTGTGGCCCACCCCGGCGAGCGCTGCGTGCCAGAGCGTTGTAAAGGGGTTCTATGGCGCCACCCGGCACGCCAAAGACGTACTCCACACCAAGCGACTCCAGCGCTTGGACGATGAGGTCGGCAGCGTCAATGACGATGGGGTTTTGCCTGCCGTCTGGCTTGTCCGCCAACGGGGTCAACAAAGAATCCAACATGGCTTTTCGTCCGCAGTGAACTGGCTCGGACACCACCGCGAGATCCGTTGTCAGGACGGTGGCAATGCCGAGACAGCAATTGGTGTGTCGAGAATCCGCATTCAGCGGACATGTCGACAGCAGCAACCCTGGGCCCAAATGAGCTGGTCAGTCGTCCTGGCGACATACGATTTTGTCGCCGAGCAGATCACCTGACCAGCAAACGAAAAAAGTGTAGCAATCCGAATCTATTGGGGATACCCCGCATTCACGGGCCATACCAAGCAAAGAACGTGCAATTTGCACGCAAACCCAATAAGAACTGCCGCGAGCCGCGGACTTGCCTGGATCACGGCCGCACCGGCTATCGCTCTGGCCCCATGAACTCCGAACCATTCGCCCTGACGTGTCGAAGGCTGGCTCGCATCACCGGGCCTTCGACAAGGCATGGCCTTGCGATCACTCCTGAGGTCTCAGGGTCAGGCCGAACGGAAGTTGAGACGTCTTCAGGTCAGACCAGTAACACCCTGACTGTTACTCGCCCAGGTAGGCCGCCCTCACCTTGGGATCGTCGAGCAATACCTTGGCGTCCCCGCTCATGGTGACCTCGCCGGAATCCATCACATAACCACGGCTGGCCAAACCAAGGGCTCGGCTGGCGTTTTGTTCCACCAAAAGCACCGTGGTGCCTTCGCGGTGAATTTGATCCACCACCTCGAAGATTTTGTCGACCATGATGGGTGACAAACCCATGGAGGGTTCGTCCAAGAGCAGCACCTTGGGTTTGGCCATCAGTGCCCGGCCCATGGCCAGCATTTGTTGTTCGCCACCGGACATGGTGCCCGCCAGCTGGTTGCGACGCTCTTTCAAACGCGGGAAGATGGCAAAGACCTTTTCGATGTCCGCTTCCACTTGGTTGTCGTTGCGAACGAAAGCGCCCATTTGCAGGTTTTCGGTGATGGTCATGCGGGTGAAGGTGCCCCGCCCTTCCGGAACCATGACCAAGCCCTGTTTGACCAAATCCCAGGGCCCCTGCCCTTTGATGGAGTGGCCCATGAATTCAATGTCGCCCGAGGCCGCTGGCTGCGTGCCGGTAATGGCCTTGAGCGTGGTGGTTTTACCGGCCCCGTTGGCACCAATCAAGCTGACCAACTCCCCTTCACGGACCTCAAAACTCACGCCCTTGACGGCTTGAATGCCGCCATAAGCCACTTTGAGGCCGCTGACTTTCAACAATGTTTTACTCATTTTGTGGAGTCCTTGAATCAGTGGGCTCAGTGGGCTTTATGACCGGCGCCCAGATAGGCCTCGATCACTTTGTCGTTACGCTGCACATCAAACGGCGTGCCTTCGGCAATTTGTTTGCCGTAGTCCAGCACCGTGACGCGGTCGCACAAGCCCATGACGAGTTTCACATCGTGTTCGATCAACAAAATGGTGCGGCCGTCATTGCGGATGCGGTCGATGAGTTCACGCAGCACCACTTTTTCTGTGGCATTCATTCCAGCGGCAGGCTCATCCAAAGCGATCAACTTGGGATCGGTGGCCAAAGCGCGCGCAATTTCCAGTCGGCGCTGGTCGCCATAACTGAGAGTGCGGGCTTTGTACTCAGAAAACTTGCCGATGCCCACATAGTCGAGCAGCTCTTGTGCACGTTTGGTGATCGCCGCTTCTTCGGCCAGGAAACTCTTGGTCTGAAAAATAGCACCAAGCAAACCCGAATGGGCTCGCACATGGCGGCCCACCATCACGTTCTCAAGGGCTGTCATGTCGGAGAAAAGGCGAATATTCTGGAATGTGCGTGCGATGCCCGCCTTGGCCACTTCGTGCACTGCGGTGGGCTTGTAGGGCGCACCGCCCAGCTCAAAACTCCCTGAGTCAGGCGTGTAAAGGCCGGTGATGACGTTAAAGAAGGTGGTTTTTCCAGCGCCGTTGGGACCAATCAGGCCATAAACCTGGCCTTTGTTGATGGTGATGCCCACATCAGACAAGGCCTGAAGGCCGCCAAAACGTTTGGAGATGCCGGCAACTTTGAGTACGGTTTCTGTCATGTCGCGATCCTTCAAGCTGTAGGCTGAACGGGTGTGGGCGCAGCTTTGCCGTGCTCTGGCGCCGGCCACAAACCACGCGGACGAGCCAACATGATGGCAATCATGGCCAACGCCACCAGCAACTGTCGCAGGATCGATGCGTCGAGTCGTCCATCAGTCATTTGTTGCAGTGGCCCCGCCACATAACGCAGCACCTCAGGAAGAGCCGCCAACAACAATGCACCCACGATCACACCGGGGATATGTCCGATCCCACCAAGCACCACCATCGCGACGATCATGACCGACTCATGAAGTGAAAACGACTCGGGGGATACAAAACCTTGAAAAGAGGCAAACATCACACCAGACACACCGCCAAATGTGGCACCCATTCCGAATGCGAGCAGCTTCAGGTTGCGGGTGTTGATACCCATGGCCTTGGCAGCAATTTCGTCTTCACGAATTGCCATCCAGGCACGTCCTACGCGGCTGCTCTCCAAGCGATAACAAATAATGACCGACAACACCGCCAGAGCTAAGAACAAGTAGTAATAGTTCGTGACGCTGGGGATCGTCCATCCAAAAATTTGGGTGGGCGTACCGAAATCGAAACCGAAAATTTTCATCGAATCAATTTGCGCCAAACCTTTGGGCCCGTTCGTGACGTTAACGGGGTGGTCTAGGTTATTCAAAAAGATGCGAATGATTTCGCCAAAGCCCAGTG